>CANQNF010000011.1 GCA_947625125.1 uncultured Clostridia bacterium | reverse complement strand
GCCCTTGACCCTGCAAGCCCTTTGAAAAGGGCTTGATCCTAAACTTTTATATTATGTGGCCGAAATGGCCACATCCAGGAGGGGGATGTGGCCATTTCGTTGTTAGACTACAATACATCTTGTACAGTGAAAATAAAAAAGGAAGAAGAATGTGCCCAAGTGTGGTAAGATAAGATTGCAAACAAATCATACCTTAGAAAGGAAGCACATTCTTCATGAACATTATAACACAAGAGGCAAGGTATCGTCAATCCCTGATGAAATATGCAGAGAAATACGGAGTGTCCCGCGCAAGCAGAAAGTACAATAAGTCACGGTCATATATCTACTTTTGGAAAGCTCGCTGGGATGGAACGGAAGCGTCTTTGGTCAATCAATCCCGAAGACCTCATCATCACCCAAACGAGCATACGCCCGAAGAGATAGCTTTAATTAAGCGCCACCATAAGCGCAATCCCGACTTAGGCCTTACCGAGCTTTGGTGCAGGCTCAAAAAGAAAGGCTATACCCGCCGTCCGGAGAGCCTTTACAGAATCATGAGAAAGCATGGAACGATAGAGGGTCCAAAGCCTAAGCAAAAACGAAAATCAAAGCCCTATGAGCAGATGACGCACCCCGGAGAACGAGTTCAGATAGACGTAAAGGTGGTTCCTGCGAAGTGCCTTGCAAATCCGGAAGAAAGGCTGTATCAGTACACGGCGATTGATGAATACATAAGGCTGAGATATTTAGGAGCATATGCGGAACAAAGTACATATTCATCTGCGGATTTCTTAGAGAGGGTCTACAAGTGGTTCAAGAGAAAGGGAGTGACGATAGAATGCGTTCAGACCGACAACGGATTTGAGTTTACGAACAAATTTTCAAACAGCAAACGAGACTTACAGACAAGATTTGAACTTACAGCGAAAAAGCTCGACATTTGGCATAAGCTTATCCGTCCATACACTCCGAGGCACAACGGCAAGGTTGAGAGGAGCCACAGAGAGGATCAAAAGCGGTTTTATGACGCGCACAGATTTTATTCTCTCGCCGATTTTGGTGCGCAGCTCGCTGCGCACCAAAGAAAATCCAATAATTGGCCTATGCGTCCGCTGCATTTTCTCTCTCCGGCTGAATTCTTCTCTTTTGGTGTACAAGATCATTGACAAACTTACAGTGGGGGATTTTTTGAGGGGATTTTAGTGTGACGAACCGTTTAACAGCCCTAAAAACTCACGTCTGAGTTTTAATCATTCTACCTACAAATCGGTAAAATATCTCGATCTCTTGAGTTCTGATGCCGTCTGAATCTTTGACAGCTTCGTGTACGACTATCTTTTCAATCAACGTGTTAAGCATCTCAGCAGTAAGTTCGGTCGGCTTGGAGTACAGCTTTATCAAAGCAATCCACTTTTCAGCGTCGGCAGTGGTCTGCTTTTCGGTCGCAAGCCTTGCTTTAAGCCTGTCAATCTTTTCAACCAATTCTTGCTGCTCTGCCTGATACTTCTGTGACAACATCTTGAAGTTGTACTCACTAATACACCCAGATGTCCAGTCCTCATACAATCGTTTCGGGTGATTGGTGCTCCTCAATAAAAGCAAGCGCATATTCAAAATACTCTTTGACATCAGCTCGCTTTTTGCCTTTGAAAAACTCGGGACTTGCCGTCACCAGTGCTTCTACCAGACGAACACTGTCCTTTCGGGTCTTGCAGCCCGCTTTGGCGATTTGCTTTTCGGCGGCTGCTCGGTACTTACCCTGCGGCTCAACCAAGTGAAAGTTGTACTTGCTGCGAGAAGTGTCCACATTTGGATTGCTAGCGTACTTTTCTTTCGTGCGCTCGTTATGCGCCTCGATATTGCCAATCTCGGGACCTTTGTACTTTGCAAACCTCAAAATTCCGTATTGTGCTTTCTGCATAAAACCTCCTAAAAATTATTTTTTCTTGTTAATGAATTATTTTCGCCGTACAGCAATTTGTTTACGCTATATAACGCATTTTTATTTTCCCTTTCAGCCGTTCCATTTTGACGGTATGAACAGTTATCCATAGGCAGGGGTAGTCGTTTTCACAGTCTAATGTGACTTTGTACCAAACTGCGTAAACATGCGTTTTGCAGCGTATTGGTTTCGCTCCTCAACGTGCCGCTAAACAGCAAAATATGTTTGCTTAGTCGTCAAAATCTTCGCGGTTTTCAATATGCTCGACTTTTGCTATGTAAATCTCAGGGGCATCACCTCCATAATCAATGATAGCACAGATTTGTCTATAGCCTTTCAAAACCGTCATTTTCGCAGGGAAACGAAAAAATTTGCCCTCAAATCTTGCAGATTTGCAAGACGAGAGCAGATTTCGAATACAAAAAATTGATATTATTGACATTTCCCATAAATCTGATATAATTTTTAAAAATCGTGTATCGAAAGGGAAATAGTAATGACAGTTAAGCAAATATTTGACGACAGTGAAAAAAGACAGATTGCAAGGCTCGTCCTTGAGTCGCTTACGGAATGGTTCGGCATTCCCGAGGTGAGGGAAGACTATATTGAGAAAAGCGCGGGTCAATTATTCTTTGCCGCTATAGATGGCTCCTCTCCCGTAGGCTTTCTTTACCTGAAAGAATCGGGCAAAGATACGGTAGAATTATACGTTATGGGCGTATTGAAGGAGTATCATCGCCGCGGCATCGGGCGGCGGTTGTTTGAAGCGGCAAGGTCTGCCGCGTCGGCAAGCGGGTATTCTTTTATGCAGGTTAAAACCGTACAAACGGGCAGATATGAGGAGTACGACGGAACAAACCGCTTTTACTTAAGCATGGGTTTCAAGGAATTTGAGGTCTTCCCGACCTTATGGGACGAGCGCAATCCTTGCCAGATTTATGTGATGGCACTGACATAATTTTTTACTTGTGCTGCAGTTCAAAAAAATCCTGATAGGTGAGTGAAAGCTGCGGCGGTTGGTATGCCTTTTGCTTTTTGCCTGCCTCCTGCTTAGTGAGGTGTGCATATGCACAAAAACCTTTTCTTGGAGCAGGTCAATGCAAAAGGTATAACACACTAGACTTTCACGGAAAGTCGTGTGCCACGAAACCGACGGTTTCTTTGGATTCTTCCCTTAATAATGAGTACCCAAGCCGCAAAAACGGTTGGGAAATTTAATTTGATCCGCGAAGCTTCAAAGGGGACTTCCCTCCAAAATCCCGCGCCCTCTTCCCCTTGCTTTCTCTTAAAATGTATGCTATAATCATTTCATCCCCCCCAAAGGAGCTCACACCATGACCATCTCCCTCTGCGACGACAACGCGCAGGAGCGCGCATACATAAAATCCCTCGTCCTTGACTGGGCTTCACAGTCGGGGGCTGTGGTTTCCGTGCGCGAATACCCATCGGCAGAGGCGCTTTTGTTTTCCTACCCCGACAGCCCGCCCGACATACTGCTTTTGGATATAGAGATGCCGGGCATGAATGGGATCGAGCTTGCGAAAAAGCTCCGTGCACAGGCTGAAACGGCTCAAATTGTTTTCATCACCGGCTACCCCGATTTTATCTCCGAGGGGTACGATGTTTCGGCGCTGCACTATCTTTTAAAACCCGTCTCCTCGGACAAGCTCTTTGAGGTGCTTGACAGGGCATATAAGGCCGTTTGCGAGGGGATGCCGCCCGAAACTGTTGTCTTTAGGGCAGGGACGGAAACGCTGCGTTTTAAGCTTTCGGATATAGAATATATCGCGGCTTTGGGGCATTCGACCGTTTTATTGTCAGGCGGCAGGACGTATGACCTGAGCGTTCCTATCTCGGAGGCGGAGGCAGCTCTGGGCGAGGGCTTTATCCGCTGCCACCGCTCGTATATCGTAAATTTAAAGTATGTAAGCGCGGTATCCGGTGACAGTCTGACCATGGACAGCGGCGCAAAAACACCTGTCGCAAGGGCGGCAAGAAAGAATGTCACTGAGGCATTCATACATTATTACAGAAGATAGAAATTTGATAAATATAGACAATATGTCTTTTGTAGACGCACAAATTTCCAATTTTGTCTTTTGATTGTGCTGAAAATGCTGATTGTGTATGACCGAATACAGATATACAAAGTGCGCAAAATGTGCAAAATCCACAACGCATGGAGATGATGAATATGTTTTTTTCTTTGATCGCCGACAGGCTTTTGGAAAAGCGGGTGGCGGCGTATCAGTCGGAGATGATAAAGCGGCACGTCGAGGAGGTCAGGAGCATTTATACGACAATGCGAGGCTGGCGGCACGACTATAAAAATCACATTCAGACCCTTTTGGCGCTTGTCGGAGACGATGAAAAGACCCGCGAATATTTATGGAGCTTAAATAAAGACCTGACCGAAGTCGACGCTGTTTTAAAGACCGGGAACATCGCCCTTGACGCTATTTTAAATTCAAAATTAACGCTTATAAAATCCAAGGATATTCCCGTAGAAGCAAAGGCGAGCGTTTCCGATAATCTGAAAATTTCCGACGTAGATCTGTGCGCGATAATCGGGAATCTTTTGGACAACGCGATAGAAGCGGTCGGGGCGCTCCCGAAGGAGGAACAGTTTATAAGGATATATATCGGTATGCTCAAATCGCAGCTTTATATCTCGGTGATAAATTCATCTTTGGGAAGCCCCAAGCGCCGGGGAGAAAAATATATCTCGACAAAGGGCGAGGGACGCGGTCTCGGGCTTATCAGAATAGACGGGATAGTCAAAAACGCCGGAGGAACTGTCAACCGCAAGACCGAGCAGGGAGTATTTGCAACTGAAATACTGGTTTAGAGGATAGATGAGATGATCAGAGGATAGAAGATAGAGATTCTATCCTCTACTTTTATGGATTTTGCACATTTTGCGCACTTTGCGAACCGTTCGTGCGAAATTTCTGCATTTCGTGCAGAAAATATTCATTCTGAAAATATTATGCTATACTTAAGACCGAGGAAAAACAGAATTACAGATTCATGAACTTTCCGCATTTTCCGCACATTCCAAATAGCGGTTAGAGAATAGTGGTTAGTTGTTAGCTTCAAGGCGTCGCCTCGCGGCGACGGTTCCGATAGTGCAAAAATAAATTACTAACAACTAACTACTAACAACTATGAACTATCAGGGGTTTAAAAATGTCAAAAAAAGAAAAAGAAAAACCAACCTACTCGGGCATATCGAATATTCTCTACGCTCTGCGGTTCAACTGGCGTTACGCGAGGGAGGTTGTGATTTGCAGCCTGCTTTTATATCCCGTCGGGCTCGTTTTAAAGCTTGCGGATATGTATTTTCCGAAGCTTCTGATCGACGGCATAACCGCCCGCAGATCGGTTTTGTATATCGTTCTGACTGTAGTCGTATTCCACGCGGGAACCGCACTTATAGGCGTTTTACAAAGCTTTTTCAATTCGCGCACAAGCGCCGGCCACTACCACGTCTCAAACGTCGTACAGAACCGCCTTTCCCAGAAAAGAATGCGGGGTGATTTCCAAAAGACCGACGACCCCGATGTGAATTTAAAATACGACAGGGCGATAAACGACGCGTCGAGCGGACAGTGCGCGGTGGAGTTTCTGCAGTCGGATTTAAGACGCGTCGTGAGCGCGTTTTTAGAGATGTTTTCCTGCGCCGCAATAATTTCAACAGCGTCGCCGTGGATAATCCTGACCGTGATGATCGAGGCTGTTATCTCTTATATTTTAAGCCGCGCAAACTTGAAATATTCCCGCAGTCTTGCCGACGAAAACGCCGATATAAACCGCAGAAAAAACTATATCGCCGGCTTTTCTTCCGACTTCGGCTACGCAAAGGACATACGCGTATACGGAATGCGCAGGTGGATAGACAGTCTTTTCAGAAAGTATCAGCATGACAGCCTGATTCTCTATAAGAGTGAGCAGAAGCGGTGGTGCGCGCAGTCGCTGACCGACGTATTTTTGGGTGTGGCAAGAAACGGAGTTTCATATTTCTTCCTTGTAAAGACGCTCTTTGACGGCGGGATAACGGCGGGAGATTTTGTATTTATGTTCTCGGCGGTGGGAGCGCTGGCGGCGGCTTTGAGCCAAATATTCGGGCAGATAAACTCGCTGCACGACAAGACGGTGAAAATCGGCTGGTACAGAGAATATTTCGACATTCCCGACAGGTTCAACCATTCGGCGGGGCAGCCCTTGCCCGAAAAATCGCAAATGCCGCTCGATATAGAATTTAAAAACGTCAGCTTTAAATACCCCGCCGCTGACGGAGAACACTATGCCCTTAAAAATATAAATCTTAAGATAAAAGCGGGCGAACGGCTTGCAATAGTCGGGCGGAACGGCGCGGGAAAGACCACGCTTGTAAAGCTGCTCTGCGGGCTGTATTACCCATCCGAGGGGGAAATTCTGCTCGGCGGGATAAATATAAAGAAGTTTAATATAGATGAATATTACGGTCTTATTTCGGCGGTTTTTCAGGACATCTATATCCTGCCGCTTACTGTCGCTCAGTTTGTCGCGGGAACGGATCTGGACGAGAACGTGAACAGACCGAGGGTTATGCAGTGCCTCGAAAAAGCGGGGCTCGGGGATAAAATAAAATCGCTCGCAAAGGGGATAGATTCTCGGCTGATGAAGGGGATCTATGACGATTCAATCGAGCTTTCGGGCGGTGAAAAGCAAAAGCTCATGCTTGCCCGGGCGATATATAAAGACGCGGGGATAGTGATTTTGGACGAGCCTACCGCCGCGCTTGACCCCATAGCCGAGAATGAGGTGTATCGGAAATACAGCGATCTGACCGAGGGCGCGACTTCGCTTTATATCTCCCACCGTCTTGCTTCGACACGCTTCTGCGACAGGATAATATACCTTGAGGACGGCGAGATAAAGGAAATTGGCAGTCACGACGAACTTATGAGCAGGGGCGGGAAGTATGCCTATATGTTTGAGCTTCAGGCAAAATATTACAGGGAGGGCGAAAACAATGAAAAAGAGCGATAATATAAACGGTCGGGCGCTGGAATTTCTCTACAGCCTTTGCCCGGGATATTTCAAAATGACGGTATTTAACACCCTTGTCGGCACTTTCCTGCCGTATTTCGACATATTCATGTCTGCGGAGATAATAACCGAGCTGTCGGGAAACCGCAACCCGAAAAGAACCCTGATTCTGATTATAATTACCCTCGCGGGAAACCTACTGATAGGCGTTTTCGGAGAGTTGGCGAGCCGCCTTGCAAATATTTACAGCCGAAAATTCGACGACGCCGAAAGCGCGGCGTTTAACGATAAAACGCTGTCGCTCGATTATTCCGATTTAGAGGAGCCGAGCGTGCGGCAGCTTCGCCGGAAGATAACGGAATCGGCCTGGATAAACAACCACGGCAAGGGACTTCTGATGAACGACTTCTTCAGGCTTGTCGGATATTTTTCCGACGTAATAATGGCGTTTATATTCTGCCTCGGAATGGTCATAAGCGTAATAATAAACGGCTTTAAACCGATAACCGCCCTTTTTCTTGTTTTGTTCATCGCGGCGACCGCAGCGGGCGTTATGTATCAAAAAACAGCGACGGATAAAATGTCGGACTTCTGGAACCAAGGCAGCCGGCTTATGCTCGAGGAAAACAGAATTTCTGGCGAGATGAACGACTACAATTTAGGAAAAGATATACGGCTTTACAATTTGGCGGATTTTTATGACAGGGTCGATAAAAAGCTCATCACGGACCATCATGAGCTTTTTAAAAAGCTCAACGGCAAAAGATTTTTGATAAATATCCCGAACGACGCGATTACTCTTGTAAAAAACAGCTCTCTTTATCTTTTGGTATCGCTCTGCGCTCTCGGGGGAGCTTTCGGCGCAGGAAGCGTGATAAAATACGTATCGGCAGTCAGAAGGCTCTCCGGCGCGGTGACAATGATAATCTATTATCTTAACGACATCCGCTCAAACACGCCTTTTGTCGAGGATTATATGCGGTATTTCGACCTGCCGAGAAAGATGTATCAGGGCAGCCTGCCCATCGAAAAAAGAGCATTCTGCGACGGCGGGGACTATGACTATAAAATCGAGTTTCGGGACGTGAGTTTTAAGTATCCCGGCTGCGAGGAGTACGCGTTAAGGCATTTGAATCTTATGTTCAAAGTTGGCGAGAGGCTTGCGGTCGTCGGGCGAAACGGCTCGGGAAAGACGACGTTTATAAAGCTTCTCTGCCGGCTGTACGACCCGACCGAGGGAAGAATATTGCTTAACGGAATTGACATTTCAAAATACGACTACGACGAGTATATGCGGGTGTTTACGGTCGTTTTTCAGGACTATCGGCTGTTCTCGTTCAAGCTTTCAGAGAACGTCGCGGCAGGGTTGGAGATTGATGAAAATTTCTGCATTAAGTGCCTTGAGGAAGTCGGCTTCGGGGATAGGCTCAGCGAGCTGCCGGAGGGAATAAATACCTATTTATACAAAAATTTCGACAAAAACGGCATTGAGATTTCGGGCGGCGAAGCGCAGAAAATCGCGCTTGCGAGGGCTTTATACAAAAACGCGCCGTTTATAATCCTTGACGAGCCGACGGCGGCGTTAGACCCGATATCCGAGGCGGCGATATATGAGCAGTTTAACGGAATAGTCGGTCAGAAAACGGCGGTTTATATCTCCCACCGGCTTGCAAGTTGCCGCTTCTGCGACGAAATAGCGGTGTTTGAAGAGGGAAAAATTGTCGAGCGCGGCACGCATGACGGGCTGCTTGAGCAGTGCGGCAAGTATAAAGAACTCTGGGACGCGCAGGCGGGGTACTATGCAGAGGATAGAGGGCTAGAGGATAGAAGATAGAGAGACAGCGGGAGAGCCGAAAGACGCCTGCTGTGGGAGTTTGGAGATAAAACCCCCGCTTATTCCAAAGCAAGGAATAGGCGGGGCGGATTTCTGATTGATTGCGCTGAATGTTGTCATGCTTTATGGGGAGTTGGCATTAAACAAGTTACGAAACGGAATGAAATCTGAAAGTCCTTTTTCGGTATCCTCGCCCTCGGTAACGGCTATGTAACGGATTTGCTTTTCAGGGAAGACGAACTCCAGATAGTAATCCATCGTGACGTGTTCTCTGCTAAATCTTGACAAATCTTTTGTCACGACGCAGTTTACCTTGCCCGCTTCAATATCCGACATCATTCTTTGAAACGCAGGTCTTTCAAAGTTAGTGCCGCTCCAACCGTCATCGACGTACTCGTCATAAACAATCAGACCGTTTTCCTGCGCGAATTTGTGTAAAACTATTCTTTGAACGTGATTTGTCAAGGGTATTTTCTGCAAAAAATGAGCATTTTGCATAAGCAACTCTGCTAAAAATACAATATAAATAATTTGCTCATACTCAAAGCTCCACAAGTTACATAAAAATCACCCAAGCGCTATTCTTTTGCGCCTGAGTGATTTTTTTAAACACTTCTCTTTACGTCTATCTCTATACGATCTCGTCGTTAAATCATTTCTGCCGGCTTCGGTCGGCTGCGCGACAGTTACTTTTACTCCATGTCCGGAAAATATTATAAACCTCGGGAATATCCCGCACATCATTTGCTCCGGGCAGCAGCCTGAATTCGGTCGGCGAGAGTATCTCTATCGGCTTCCGGCCTGGCATTCGCTTAAAATAGTCGATTTTTGTATTTCATAATACCATACCCGCTCTTTTTATTCGGTAGATATGGCGGCGGTATATTGCACGTCCTCGGAAGCAGAAGAAATTGACGCATCAAAGTCAAAAGTATAAAGTGTTCCGGTCGAAAGATCTAAAATAGTGTTACCGTCCGGTATCAAATTGCTCGAAGTCTGCGCATGGATTTCATATGAACTTCCCCCTGCTTCGGAAAAATCTCCCGCGAGCTCAATCAGATCGTTGTCGGTCAAGGCAAAAAATACTGTAGATACGGTTTCTTCCTCGGTATCGGTATAATACCTGAGCGCAATAATTTGATATGTTTTTCCGTCTTTATCCAAATCAAACGTGCGAAGATACTCGTTAATTCTGTTTTTGAAGATTCTGTAATATCCGCTTTCCTGTAAGTCGTCGAAAACTGTTTCCACAGATCTTTCAATGAAAAAATTCTCACAGTCTGAGCTTATCCCGACAGATAATTGGTTTGCATATATATCATCGTTGTTATCCGACCTGACCTGCCGTCCAATTAAGCAAGCAGTACGATCTCCCACGAACTTTGCTTCAAATATTTTTTGCGGCAAGCCCTTTTGATTAAGCTCTGTAATCGACGACGCTTCGTCGGCCGGTATATCCGGAACCGCCATATTATACGCATTTTCAAACAACGGTTTAAGTTTATATTCAACACTGTTAATTTTCCACTTTTCGTTTTCTTTCACAATAGATATGACAGCGGAATATTCATCTTGAATACCGCGTTCGGCTCTCGCTTCAATCAGATCGTCGCTTATCTTTTCGGCATGATTTATCGGAAGTAAAAAATATTCGCCAGAAGAATAGGCGTCTTGTCTGTATAAAGCGTCTACGACCTCGATAAATATCGGTTGTTCTCCCTCCGTATATATCGAAAGCAACTCATTGGCTCTGTCATATGAATAAACCCGATTCAGCAATTCTGCTATGTCGGAAATGCTTTTTGATTCGCCTGTTACAGGATAATAAGCTACCCCATTTGCTTCAACACTGCCGCCGTCATAATTTACAGATTCCCCATAGAATATCAGATCATTTATCGCCGAAATATCTTCGCTCAATCCGTTTAATATTTCATCTGCAAGAGCTTTGACGTCCGGTTCGTTCTCATAGTTTAGGGAGGAAGTATCGTATGAAATCACAGATGAGTCTCCGTTTTCGGCTTCAGCCTTAATACTTGGATTGCCGCAAGAAGTACAAGTAAGCATTGCAGTAATCATAATTAAAAAAAGATTTATTCATAATATACTTCCTCAAGAAGATAGCTTTTCGCATTTGAGGCTTTTATGTGCTTACATTATACCGCATAAACCGTCTCAAAACGAATCTTGGGATAAATGATTGATTTTTGGGACAAACGTTGTCAGAGAACAGAGATCAGATGTCAGATTGTCAGAATTTGGGGGCGCGGCTCTTGATGATGATCTAAATATTGAATATAACGATAATGTCTGCCGACTTCATAAACGACTTTGACACGGCGATCCAAGGCTCGGATTCGGTGATAAGGTATGTGTATGTAGTCGTCGTGAACCTGTTTGTTTTTATAATTGCAAAGCTGATACTCGGGCTGTTTGCTGTTGACAGGTCTTTGAATATTAAGACGAGCATTGTGATGTTTGCAACGTCTTTCCTCACGCTGATAGGTTTGGGAGCGACAACGAAAATCGCAGAGCTTGAAGAAAACATAAAAGCTCCCGTCATCGCCCTTACGGTCATTTTTGTCGCGATAAACGTGATACTCTATGCGCTTGTCGGGCAGATACAGCGGCTCCAGCAGAAAAAATCTGAGCTTATGTTGATCAACGAGCGCCTCAGCTTTGAGCAGAACCGCATAAACGACGCCAACGCCATGCTCGAGACCTGCCGAAAAATCAAGCATGACATGAAGCAGCACCTGACCGTAATAGGCGAATATCTCGACGACGGGAGGGCAGACGATTGCAGAGAATATGTTAAAAATCTTTATTCCTCGGTGGACAAGATCGGAAACATTGTTCAGTCCGGCAACACGGTCGTTGACTATCTTATCAACGCAAAGCTCGGCAGACTTGAAGACACGCAGGTGATTGTTTCGGGCAATATCGGCAGCCTCTCGGACATCAGCGACGTAGACCTGTCCTGCATGATCGGGAATATTTTGGACAACGCCGTCGAAGCAGTCAAGCCGCTGAAAGAGAAGCGAATCGAGCTGACCTTTGCGACGCAGGGCGAGAACAGAATTATCATCTGCCGCAACTCGATACCGGGACCGGTGCTCGAAAAGAACAGGTTTTTGTCATCAACCAAAAATAACGCGAGAGAGCACGGCCTCGGGCATAAAATCGTAGCGAGCGTGGTCGAAAGTTATGACGGGATCATAAGCTGTTTTGAGGAAGGCGGAATGTTCGGCGTGCAGATCATTCTGCCGAGAAAGGATTGAGTGGAGGGATATGGATTTTAATTAAAGCGACTGTCGTGCCTGATTAGTCTTGATTGCAATAGATTTCCATATATTGTATAAAGCGCGAACGTTTTTATATTGCGTTTTTTCCGTTTCAACGTATCATATTTCTTTTTCTTTCTTCCTGTAATTTCCACGCTTGTGTTCCTCCTTGTTTCTTATGAGCTTCTCGGCAATGGGCTCTTTCTCGAGCACTTCTCCGAGCGCGTCGGCCACCTCATTCCTGCACCTTTCAATCAATGAATAATCCGCCCTGTCGCGGTAGGCAGAGCGGATTTTTTCGGTAGCTTTTTGTTCACTGACTTTTTGGATTTCTGACAGGAGTTCGGCTGGAACATTGCCCTTTAATTCGGCATAGGAAAGCACGGCAGGAGCAAAAGAAAACATAAAAAATAGAGCAAGGATAATCCTTGCTCTATTTTCGCCCTAAATTCCGTTCGACAGGTGCCGTGAATTGATTTTTTAATTGAAAACTTCTTTATGGATACCCCTCCTTTGCCGAGGGGCGACAATATCGTCTGACGTGAAGCGGCCGGAAACCGGGGGAGTGCGTGGGCGGAGCCCCGGCTCGCGTACGCGAGCCCGACGGCTTCGCCGTCGGGGCCCGGCCTGCGGCCGGGCGGGGCTCCGCCGGAGCAGACGGCGCGGTCCGGCCGCGAGGGGGGGACGTCGTCTGCGCTCGCCCAAATAAAGCCACCCCCGGGATGTTCTCCCGGGGGCTTTCTTTTTTATTCCACCGTTACGCTCTTGGCGAGGTTTCTCGGCTTGTCGACGTCGAGGCCCTTGGCGCAGCTGACGTAATACCCCATGAGCTGAAGCGGTATCACAGCAAGGCTCGCAAGGAACAGATGGTCGGTCTGGGGAATGTAGACCGTGAAGTCCGCAAGGTCCTCCATGCCGTAGTTTCCGTAGCAGGTCAACCCCATCAGGTATGCTCCACGGCTCTTGACCTCGACCATGTTCGAGACCATCTTCTCGTAGAGCCTCTGCTGAGTGACGACGCCGATGACGAGCGTTCCGTTCTCGATAAGGCTTATCGGACCGTGCTTCAACTCGCCCGCCGCATAGGCTTCCGAGTGGATGTAGCTTATCTCTTTCATCTTCAAAGACCCCTCGAGCCCGACCGCATAGTCTATGCCCCTGCCGATAAAGAAAGCGTCCTTTACCGAGGCAAATTTCGCCGCGAACCACTGTATCCTCTCCTTGTCCTCCAAAATCTTTTCGATTTTATGGGGGATGGTTTCGAGCTCCTCTATAAGTCTTGAATATTCTTTTTCATCGATCTCGCCCCTGACTTTGGCGAACTGCACCGCTAAAAGATAGCCCGCTATAAGCTGTGCGGAATAGGCTTTAGTGGTTGCGACGGATATCTCGGGGCCTGCAAGGGTATAGAAAACGCTGTCGGCCTCACGGGCTATCGACGAGCCCACGACGTTGACTATGCCCAGGGTCTTTACGCCGTTTTTCTTGGCATATTTGAGCGCCGCCAAGCTGTCGGCGGTCTCTCCCGACTGGCTGATTATAATGGCGAGGCTGTTCTTTCTGAGTTTTAATTCGCGGTATCTGAATTCCGAGGCAAGCTCGACCCGGACCTGCACCGATGTAAGCTCCTCTATCACATACTGCACCGCCATGCCGACATGATACGCCGAACCGCAGGCGACTATATAAATCTGCTCAATATCTTTTATATCATCGTCGCTGAGGCCGACGTCGGAAAGGTCTATCCTGCCGTCCTTGACGACGGAGGAAAGCGTATCCTTGACGGCTTTGGGCTGCTCGTGTATTTCTTTCAGCATGAAATGCTCATAGCCCGCTTTTTCGGCAGCCTCGGCGTTCCACTTTATTTCGGTCAGCTCTTTTTCTATTTCCTCGCGGTCGATGTTATAAAACTTTACCTCGCCCTTTGTCAGCTTTGCGATTTCGAGGTCGCCGACATAGTAGACGTTTCTTGTGTACTTAAGTATCGCGGGAACGTCGGACGCCAAGAAAGTCTCGCCGTCGGAAACGCCTATAATCATAGGGCTGTCTTTTCTTATGGCATAGATTTCACCTGGGCAGTCCTTGAACATGAGGACCAAAGCATAGGAGCCGCGAATTCTCGTCATAGCCCTTGCAAGAGCGTCCTGCGGGCCGCCGTTGTACTTTTTGTAGTAGTAGTCGACAAGCTTTACCGCGACCTCGGTGTCGGTCTGGGACTTGAAGCTGTAGCCGTTTTTTATGAGCTTTTCCTTTAGCTCCTGGTAGTTTTCGATGATGCCGTTGTGAACGCCGACGACGTTTTCATCGTCGGAGCTTAGGGGGTGGGCGTTAGTCACAGACGGCTCGCCGTGAGTCGCCCATCTTGTATGCCCTATCCCGCAGTCGCCTTTTACGGCTGCGCCCTCGTTGGTCATCTCGCGAAGAATTTTAAGCTTGCCCTTGGCTTTGACGATCTCGGGCTCGCTCGCGCCGTCTCTTACGGCTATTCCCGCCGAGTCGTATCCTCGGTATTCAAGCTTTGCAAGCCCGTCCAGAAGGACCGGGGCAGCCTGCCTTTTGCCGGTGAATCCTACAATTCCGCACATTTGTATCGCTCTCCTTTATCGGTTATTTCATCAGACCGCATGGCCTTTTTCTTTAATCACTTTAACAATATCTTCGACATATTTTCGGCAGAGCTCCTCGGTCTCGGCTTCGGCCATGACCCGAATAAGGGGCTCGGTGCCGCTCTCCCTGACCAAAATTCTGCCGGATGAGCCGAGGTCGAACGCCGCCTTTTCGACTGCCGCCTTGACGTCGGGGTCGTTTTGGGCTGCCGCTTTGTCCTTGACCCGGACGTTTTCAAGCAGTTGGGGATAAATCCTCAGGCCCTCGCAGAGCTCGCTCATCTTCTTTTTGGAGGATATCATCGCCTCCATCATCTTAAGGCTCGTCAGAATTCCGTCGCCGGTGGAGGCGTATTTCATGAAGATTATGTGGCCCGACTGCTCGCCTCCCAGTCGGCAGCCGTTTTTCTGCATATATTCATATACATATTTGTCGCCGACGGCGGTCTTGGCATAGCCGATGCCGAGCTCGTCGAACGCTTTATAGAGGCCGAAGTTCGACATAACGGTGGTGACGACGGTGTTAGTTAAGAGCTTTCCGCGCTCTTTCATGTATTTTCCGTAGATGTAAAGGATGTGGTCGCCGGTGACGACGTTGCCGTTTTCGTCCACGCAGAGGCACCTGTCCGCGTCTCCGTCATATGCAAAACCGACGTCGAGGCCCTTTTCAACTACAAATTTCTGTAAATTTTCGATATGGGTAGAGCCGACGCCGCTGTTGATATTCGTGCCGTCGGGTTCGGCGCCGATGACGTAGGTCTTGGCGCCCAATGCGTCAAAAACGGCCTTGGCAATGTTCCAACTCGAACCGTTTGCGCAGTCGAGGCCGACTTTAATGCCCCTGAATGAATAAATGCCGAGGCTGATAAGATAGCCTATATAGCGGTTTCTTCCGGCGACGTAGTCGACTGTGCGGCCGATTTTGTCTCTCTGAGCATAGGGAGCCTCGGAGAATGTCCTGCCGAAAACGGTGACGCTGCCGTCAAGATAGTCCTCAATAAGGGAGATGGTGTCCTCGTCCATCTTTTCGCCGCAGCAGTTTATGAGTTTGATTCCGTTGTCGTAGTAGGGGTTATGGCTCGCCGAGATCATTATTCCGCAGTCGAAGTCGTCGACCTTGGTTATGTAGGCGACGGATGGGGTGGTGGTGACGTGCAGAAGATACGCGTCGGCCCCGGAGGCCGTCAGACCTCCGACCAAAGCATACTCGAACATATAGCTTGAACGGCGGGTGTCTTTTCCTATGACTATCCTTGCGGGTTCGTCGGAGCCGGACGCTCTCTTTTTCTCGCCGAAATACCAGCCCAAGAACCTGCCGACCTTGAAAGCGTGCTCGGCGGTAAGGCCCTTGTTGGCCTCGCCCCTGAACCCGTCGGTGCCGAAGTATTTGCCCATAAAATCTCATTTCCTTTGCAATATTTTTTCACCGCCGAAGCGACGGTATACAAAGATATTATATTATATATTCGGTAAAAAGTCAATGTAAAAAAGTGCCAAACAGAGGGTGGAAAACAACCGGACGGATGTAGGATATGCCCCCTGCTCCGCCCCCTCGCGGCCGGACCGCTCCTTCTGCTCCGGCGGAGCCCCGCCCGGCCGCAGGCCGGGCCCCGACGGCTTCGCCGTCGGGCTCGCGTACGCGAGCCGGGGCTCCGCCCACGCACTCCCCCGGTTTCCGGCCGCTTTGCATCGATCAAAAAAAGCGGCAGCCGATATGCTCAGCCGCCGCCTTTGGCAGTGTTTCAAATTATTTGTTCAAGAAGCTCCACAGCCCGTCGTAGAACGGGTCGCCGGACGGACGCTGTGCGTTCTCGTCGGTGCTCTCGCTGTCCTCGGGGGTCTCCTCCTCGGCCTCCTCGGGCTCGCTCTGATACGCGTCGAAATCGGCCGCGATGACGATGATATCGATGGAATCGCTGAGGTCGGGGTTGAAGTCTGCGCCGAAGATGAGGTTGACGTCGGGCGCGGCAGCCTTGGTGATGGCGTCGGTGAGCTCGGTCACGTCGCCGGTGCCGATATCCTCGGACATCGTGATGTTGAGCAAGAGCCTCTTAGCGCCCTTGATGGAGGTCTCAAGCAGCGGGCTGGAGATGACCTGCTGTACGGCGTCGGTGACTTTGTCCTTGCCCTCGCCGTGGCCGATGGCCATGTGCGCATAGCCCGAGTCTTTCATGATGGACTGAACGTCCGCAAAGTCGACGTTGATCCAGCCGTGGCAGAGGATAAGCTGAGTTACCGATAATACGGCGGTCTTGAGTATATCGTCGGCGAGCGCGAACGACTGGCGCATCGTGAGATTTTCTTTTCCTGTAAGAAGCTTCTGGTTCGGGATGACTACCAAGGAGTCGACGTTTTTAAGAAGCGCGTCTATACCTCTTTCGGCCTGGGCAAGCTTCTTCGCGCCCTCGAACATAAAAGGCTTGGTGACGACCGCAACGGTCAGAATGCCCATATCGCGGGCAATTTCCGCAACGACGGGAGCGGCGCCTGTTCCGGTGCCTCCGCCCATGCCGGCGGTGATGAAGATCATATCGGCGCCTTTAAGAGCGTCGGCTATTTCGTCCTTAGACTCCTGAGCGGCTCCCTCGCCCACCTCGGGTCTTCCGCCTGCGCCGAGGCCGTGGGTCAGCTTCTGGCCGATCTGGATCTTGACGGTGGCCTTGGAATTTTTGAGAGCCTGAGCGTCGGTATTGACCGAGATATATTCGACATTCTGGATGCCGGTCGAGACTATGCAGTTGAGGGCGTTTCCGCCGCCGCCGCCGACTCCGACAACTTTGATCTTCGCTAAGTCAATGCCTTCGTTTTCCATAATGAATCCCATGTTCAACATCCTCCAATATCTTATATATCATGCCGCAGCACTGTTTATTTATTAAATTTATGTAAAAATTTATGCAAAAATGTGATTTTATTGTCCCTATTTTGTATTCATGATATTATCATACCACAAAACTTCGCGTTTGGCAATAGTTTTTTGAGATAATTTTTCAGGAAAGTTATCTCATTCCTCATTCTCTCCCTCGGAGTCCCCGCCGTCGGTTTCGTTTTCGGCATTCCCGTCCTCGGCCTCCGCATTCTTCCGGGCCTCTCTTTCGGCCTCGTCAAGCTCCATGTCCTCTTTTTTGATGAACGAAGCGCCGGCAGCCGAGCTGTGATAGACTATAGTCCCCTCCTCGTCGGGCTCGAGGCTGTCCTCTATGATGGTCGAGATGTAGCGAAGCTTATATTCATAATCCAAAGACGACCCGAAGTCGATATCTATTCTGTCCTCATATTTCATCGTGATGTTCGTTCGGTCGGTGATGTCTATTTCGGTTATCTTTCCGTCGCATATCTCCGAGATGGCTTCCATCAAATCGAGAATTATATCCCGCTTCGTCTCGTCCTGCGATACAAAATCCGCCGCAAGCGCCACGCCCGTGAGCTCCATGCCCTTTATCTGAATAAGTCCCGCCCTCGGGCCTAACTGCTCGGTCTCAAGATACCGTCCCGACTTGGTTATAACAGCATACCTGTTCCCCTCATATTCGCAGCACGCAAACGCCCTCGCTTCGGTGACTGTCACCAAAAACTTGTCGGGGAGCTTTCTGCGAAGCTTTATATCCTCGATATAAACAAGCTTATCTTTGATTTTCTTTTCGGTCTTTTCGAGGTTTATGCCGTACATGTTCCTGCCCTCGTGGAGACCGCCTGCGGCAAGTATCGCGTCGGCGGTATAGATTGAATTTCCCTCGACGACGTACTCGCTGATGTTAAAGAGCACGGTTCTTGCCAAAATCAAGAATATTATCACGCATACGGCGAATATCATTAAATAGTAAAGCGAGAGATTGCGCCGTCTGCGGGCTCTCGGGCGGGTAGGGTTCCCGCCCGGGTTGGGTGTTTTTACTACGTCCTTCATTTTCTGCTCCCTTCGGGAAATTGCGTGCGCGGCTCACACTCGTTTTATCCTTGCTCCGACGGATTTAAGCGCCGCCTCTAACTGTTCATAGCCCCTGTCGATATAATTGATATTGGACACCGTCGTCGTGCCCTCGGCCGCAAGCCCCGCCAGAACGAGCGCCGCTCCTGCCCTTAAATCGGTGGCAACGACCGGAGAGCCGGAAAGCCTCGGGACTCCCTCGACGACCGCCACTCTGCCCTCGGCTTTTATGTCAGCGCCGAGACGCCTAAGCTCGGGCGCCGCCCTAAAACGGTTTTCAAAGATATTTTCAACGATGACGGACGTGCCTCTCGCCCTTGTCAGCACTGCCATGAGTATCGGCTGGCAGTCGGTCGGAAACCCGGGATAGGGCGCCGTTCTTACCGTTTTTATAGGATTCAGCGGCTTTTTCGCGCTGATGAATATTCTGTCGGAATAGGGGTAGACCCCGCAGCCCATCTGCTCAAACTGTGAAATAGTCGAGATCATATCCGACGGTCTTACGCCGGTAAGCATGAGCTCTCCGCCGGTAATGGCGGCCGCGCCCATATATGTCGCGGCGACTATTCTGTCGGGCATGACCGAAAATTCGGCGCCGTGAAGTTTCTCCACTCCCTCGACGGTCACTGTGGACGAGCCCGCCCCCGAAATTTTTCCGCCCATGGCGTTTATAAATCCCGCCAAGTCCTTTATTTCCGGCTCTCTTGCGGCATTGTGGATGAGCGTGACTCCCGAGCCTATCGTGGCGGCGAGCATGATATTCTCCGTCGCTCCGACAGACGGCAGGGGCAGATTTATGACCGCTCCAGTGACCGTTCCGGGCAGAGTGCAGTCAAGGACTCCGTGGTCCTCGATGATTTTGGCGCCAAGGCTCCGTAAGCCCGAGATATGTATGTCTATCGGCCTCGGACCGAGCTCGCAGCCTCCCGGGAAAGAAAGCCTGCACCGCCGAAGTCTGCCGAGAATGGCTCCCAAAAAAACGATCGAGGAGCGCATTTCACGCATTAAGCTCTCGCTTATCTCGCAGTCGCTCAAAGCGGTCGCGTCGACTTCTATCGCGCTTTTGTCGGAACGGCATTTGCAGCCTAATGAGCCGAGGATTCTTGTTGATGAATATACGTCCGAAAGAGCCGGACAGTTTTTTATCCTTGATACCGACGGGGATAAAAGCGTGGCCGCCAAAACCGGCAGAACGCTGTTCTTTGCACCGTGGACCGAAAGCGAGCCGGAAATTTTTCTTCCGCCCTCTATGTATAACCTTGTGTCTGTCACCTTAGTTCCCCTCTTTTTGAGTCTGTACTCTGCATAATATGCAAAAGAGGGAAACGGGGTGCCGCCTGCGGCAGAAATCGGAAGTCAGAAAACAGATGTCGGAATTTTAAGGTGTCATTTTTTAAGCAGTGCTTCGACTTCCCGCCAAATTCTGTCAGGGGTGTCGGGGATAAACTGCTCGGCGGCATGCTCCGACATTTCGTTTAAAGCGTGCGGGTCTTTCATGAGGTCGGACACCGTCTTCGCGATAAGCCCGTCGGTTATATCCTTTTGCTCATAAAGCACTGCCGCCCCCGCGCTTTGCAGGACAAGACCGTTGTAATACTGGTGATTTTCGGCAAGATACGGCGACGGGATAAGTATCGACGCCCTGCCCTCGGCTTCTATCTCGGTGAGAGCGCCCATCCCGCAGCGGCTTATGATAAGGTCTGCGGCGGCCATGCAGGTCGGCATATCGTCGATGTACTCTTTGACTATGAAATTCGGATGCTCCGAGAGGTCGATGCCCCTTGACTTGAGTCCCACGGTGAATTCCTCGCGGTTGTTTTTTCCGTAGGAGTGGATGTGATTGACCTTTATGCCGTCCCGGATGTACCATTCCATAAGCTCCAAGGCGGCGTTATTTATCGCCCTTGCTCCGAGACTGCCGCCTGTCGAGAGTATGCATACCGAATCGTCGAGCCCGAGCTTTTTCTTGGCGTCCTCCTTGGAAATTTTATGCTCCAAAAATCCCGAACGGACCGGCAGACCCGTCACCACGCACTTTGAACGGTGCTGCTCCTCGAGTCTGTCGGCGGCCTTTCCGACGGTGAGCATTATCCTGTCGACGTCGGGGGCCAAAAGCTTTGTGGTAAGCCCCGGGAAAGCGTTCTGCTCATGAATAAGAGTCTTAATATTCATTTTTGCGGCCTCACGAACTATCGGGCCGCAGACGTAGCCGCCGGTGCCGATGACGAGGTCGGGTTTAAAGTCCTTGAGAATTTTTTTGGATCTTCTGCCCGCGGTCGTAAGATATGCCGCGGCCTTAATATTTCTGCCGATATTTTTTAAGGACAGATGGCGCTGGAAGCCGGCGACCTTTACCGACGCGAAATTAAACCCCGCGTTCTCGGCGAGCCGGTGCTCCATGCCGCCGGGGGTGCCGACGTATAGAAACTCGGCGTCCGGGCAGTGCTCCCTTATAATTTCGGAGATGGCGAGGGCCGGGTTGACGTGACCCGCCGACCCCCCGCCGGATAGTATGATTCTTGGCATAGTTGTCCCCCGTTCCGCCTTAACCGGCAGGTTTTTATGTATATTCTCGGCGCCCCGCGGCCTCCTGCGGGGCGAAGCCCCCCGCCGCCGTATGGCGGCGGCTCCGTCCCGGAGGGACGGAGCGAGTCAGCGAAGCTGACGGGGCTTCGCCTCAGCCGGGGTGCGGGCGCCGAGAACGGAAGCTCGCAAGCTCAGATCTCGCACTGCCGTGAGACGGCGAGTACTATCCCCATTTCGGCAAGCTGCAAAAGCAGGGCCGTGCCTCCGTAGGAGAAAAACGGCAGCGATATACCGGTGTTCGGGAACGCGTTGCAGGCGACGCCGATGTTCAAAAGCGCCTGGAAGCCTATCTGGAACGTTATTCCCGAGACTATGAGCATGCCGAACTTGTCGCGGGCCTTTTTGGCGATGTAGAATCCGCGGTAGATAAAGAGCGCAAAGAGTATGACCACTACCAGCCCGCCGAGATAGCCGAGTTCCTCGACGATGATGGGAAGAACAAAGTCGTTGTGGGATTCGGGGAGCCATGCGTACTTCTGTCTCGATTCGCCGAACCCGAGGCCGAACCATCCCCCCGAACCTATGGCGATAAGCGACTGCGAGGTCTGCCAGGACTCGGTCGTTATCTCGCCCTCGCTCGCCTGACCCATGCCGGAAAAGCGGTCGAAAATATAGGAAAGTCCGTCCTCACGGGTAGAGGCGTAGACCACCAGAACCACCGAACCGCAGATTGCAAGTATCGCGCCCATCTTGATTATCGTTTTTATGTCCATGCCGCCGACAAAGACCACCACCATCGCTATAACGCCCATTATAAGCGTTCCCGAAAGGTGGCGCTGTACGACCATCAGCGCGCAGACAATGCCTATAAGAAATGTCAGGGGTACGTAAAATCTCTTGTCGCTCAAGCGGTCGGAATTATTGCATATCAAAAGCGCCACGAATACTATCAGCACCGCTTTCATAAGCTCCGACGGCTGGAAAGACTGCCCGCCTATGTTAATCCAGCGGTGAGCGCCCGCCTCGGCATGCCCCAAAGGTTCGGGCGCAAAGCACATCAGCATCAGCCCCATCGTGACGACAAAGCCGAATATGACTATTTTTGAATTCATCAGAACATGGTAGTCCCAGAATGAAATAAATATCATCAGCACTACCCCGATGACCGCCGCAAACCCCTGGGTCTTGACGTAGCGGTAGCCGTCGGGCGGGTCGAGGTTCAGTCCCGCGACGTAGCTTGCGGAGAACATCATGATGACGCCGTATGCCAAAAGGACTATGACGATGGCGAAAAATACCATATCGATTGGCCCGTCGTAGATCCTGAGCCCGTATTTTACCCTCTTTCGGGCAGTTTTTTCGGAGCCTGCCGACTCCTCCCGGGATACGTTCTCCCTTGCCGGCGGCCGTCCCGTTCCCTTTTTCATGACCTGCCGGGGAGCCGCAGCCCTGACAGCTCTTGAATTTTCGGTCATAAAGCTCCCCTCCCTTGTCACTTGAGACTGTACGCGGCGGTTATGGCCACGCCGACGACCCCCGCTACAAACGTAACGGCGGAAAACACGAACATGATCTTATACTCGCTCCAGCCCGAAAGCTCGAAATGATGGTGTATAGGCGCCATCTTGAAAACTCTCTTGTGCCGGATTTTATAGCTTCCTATCTGTATGACGTCGCTCATCGCTTCAATTAAATAAATAATTCCGATTATCGGTATCATTATCTCGAGGCCCGAGGCAAAGCCGAACGCTACTACGCATCCCCCCAAAAACATCGAGCCGGTGTCGCCCATAAAGACTTTGGCGGGATGGAGATTCCATACCAAAAAACCTAAGCACCCTCCGCAGAGAGCAAACGCAAAGGCCGCATATTCCCAATCCGAAATGAGAACGAATATAAGCGCGAACGCCCCCGAATATATAAGGGTCACAGCTCCGCAGAGGCCGTCAACGCCGTCGGTGAGATTAACGGCGTTTACAAAGCCGTAGATAGCGACCGCCATTATTATGTAGTAAAACCAACCGAGCTCCAATTCCCCTATAAGCGGGAATGTCACGGCGGTGTCGTTGCCCAAAAGCCTCAGACCGACAAGATAGAGCACCACGATTACCGCCTGGCAGACGCTCTTGGCCTTTGCGTTAAAGCCTTGGTTGCGCTTTTTCACGACCTTAATATAGTCGTCGACAAATCCCACGAGCATGAACCCCAAAGCCGCCCCAAGCCCCAAAAGAAGCTTCCAAAGTCCGTTTTCCGGCTTTTCAATAAAGTTTGCGCTCCTGTAGCGGGAAATCATCAGATACCCCAAAAGCGTGCAGAAAACGGTGGAGAGTATGAACATGAACCCGCCCATCAGAGGCGTGCCCTCCTTGTCTTTCTGCCAGCGGGGGCCTATCTCCAAAATATGAGCGCCCGCCTTGAGCTTTTTTAAAAACGGTATCAGGATCACCCCGACCCCGGCTGCTACTGCGGCCGAGAGAACTGCTGTGATGAGATTTATCCAGAACGGCATATGCTTTTATCCTTCCGAAGCCTTTATTTTTTCAAGCGCCTCTTTCACCTGTTCGCGCTCGTCAAAGTGTACCTTTTTTGTCCCCAAGATCTGATAGTCCTCGTGGCCCTTTCCGGCGAGCACTATCGTATCTTTCGGTCTTGCGTTTTCTATCGCCCAGAAGATGGCCTCCCGGCGGTTGTCTATTTCGATGTATTCAGTATCCGTATCCGTAAGCCCTGCTAATATTTCGGTTATTATGGCATGCGGGTCCTCGGTTCGGGGGTTGTCGGATGTGACTATTAAAAAGTCCGCGTACTTTGCGGCGGCTCTCGCCATCAGCGGCCGCTTTATCGGGTCGCGGTCCCCTCCGCAGCCGAACAGGCATACTACCCGGCCGTTTGCGCATTCTTTAACGCTCGAGAGAATATTTTCAAGCGCGTCGGGGCTGTGGGCATAGTCGATTATCACGGTGAAATCCCTGCCCGTGGGAACGACCTCGCATCTGCCCCTAACGCCCTCGACCCGACCTATAAGCGGGATGAAGTCGTTTTCGTCATACCCCAAAAGCTTCAAAACCGAGAGCGCGCAGAGGGTGTTAGAGACGTTGTATCTTCCGGGGAGAGCTATGCTCACGGCATGGGGCACGCCCCCGAAAACAAAGCGATAGTCGGAGCCGTGGGGCTTTAAAAGTATATCCTCGGCGTAAAAGTCGGTTTTTTCGGACAGCGAGAAGCCGTATTTTTCGCAGTTTATTTCATCATACAGCCTCCTGCCGTACGGGTCGTCCAAATTGACGAGCGCCCTTTTGCACTGTGAAAAGAGGAGCTTTTTGGCCTGATAATAGTTTTCCATCGTCCCGTGGACGTCGAGGTGGTCCTGCGTTAAATTCGTGAACGCAGCCGCCTCAAACCGGACCCCGGCAAGCCTGCGCTGTTCAAGACCCTGGGACGTGGCCTCCATTATGCAGTAGGTGCAGCCCTCGTCCGCCATTTTTTTCAGCAGGGTATAGAAGTCCTCCTGCTCGGGCGACGACGGCGCCAAGCGGTCGGAATGTAAAACCGTATCGCCTATTTCGTCGCCTGCGGTGCCTATAAGACCCACCTTTTCGCCGAGCCCGGTCAGCAGCCGCTTTATGACCGTCGTCACGGTGGTCTTGCCGTTGGTGCCGGTGACGGCAACCATCTTCATTCTCCTCTGCGGATTGCCCGTAAAATTGGCCCAGAGTTTTGAAAGGGCCTCTCTTGTATCCTTAACGATTATCTGATTCCTGATCCCGCAGTCGCGCTCCGTCACAAACGCCGAAACGCCTTTTTTTGAAAGCTCAGGGATGGCGGAGTGCGCGTCAAAGCGTTTTCCGCTTAAGCATACGAAAAGACTTCCCTCCCCCATTTCCTTTCTGGAATCGGAGAAAAGTCCCGTTATTTCCTTGTCTTTCAGATTTTCGCTTACCTCGTCCGATACCCCGAGGAAAAGTTCTTTAAGCTTCATGGCTTCCCCCTTGGTCGGCAATGCGGCGGCCGAACCTGTCGGCCCGACCGCAGCTTCGCCGTTAAGTATATCAAAGTTCTCCTGTCGGTTTTATCCCGTCTCGTCGTTCACGAGGAAGTATGCCTCGACTATCGTCCCGACTTCGACCTGCTGGCCCGAAATAGAAGCCCCCGAGCATCTCGCTCCCGACTTCTTTGCGGCTCCTCCCAAGGGCTTAAGATTCAGGCCCTTTCGCGAGAGAGCTTTTTCGGCGCTCTCAAGGCTCATGCCCGAGATATCCGGCACCGTGACATATTCAGGCTCGGTGTTTTCCTCGGTGTAGAGTATCACGCTGCATCCCTTGGGCATTGCGCTCGATTCGGCGGGGACCTGTCTTATGACCGTCTCGCCCGAGCCTATGACATCGGTCTCAAGTCCGAGCTCCTCAAGGGTCGCCTTTGCCGAGTCTATATTTGCCCCCGAAACGCCGGGAACGGTGACGTCAAGATTTGAAATATCCTCTTCGGAATACTCCGCATAATATCCCAGATACGGCAGGACCTCGGTGAGGGTCTGGGCGACGACCGGGGCCGCGACCGCAGAGCCGTAGTATTTGCCGTTGGTAGGTTCGTCGACCATCGCGAGCATTATTATCTCGGGGTCGTCGGCGGGGTAGAACGCGCAGTAGGATGAAACGTACTTTTCGGCGCCTCCCGGTTCGTCGAGCTTCTGGGACGTGCCCGACTTTCCGCCGATATTGTAGCCCTCTATGTAGACGTTGGAGCCGGAATTTTCGGTGACGACCTTATATAATACGTCTCTCATCGTGGCGGAGGTCTCCTCCGAGATGACCTGGCGCTTGATGGTCGGCTCGAATTCCTTGACGATGTTACCGTCGGAATCGACTATCTTGTTCACGATGTACGGGGTCACGAGATATCCGCCGTTGACGACCGCGGCATATGCGGTTATCATCTGAAGCGGGGTTATCTTGTTCGCCTGGCCGAATGCCGAAACCGAAAGGTCGACAAGGCTCATCCTCGAATAGGGAACATAAATCGAGTCGCTCTCGGCGGGCAGGTCTATGCCGGTCTTTTCGGTGAGACCGAACGCCTTGAAGTAGTCTGTAAAAGCTTTGGCGCCGAGGGCCTGACCGATGGCTATGAATGCCGGGTTGCAGGAGTTGGTCATGGCCTGGACAAAGTTCTGTTCTCCGTGTCCGCCGTGGGTGGTCCAGCAGTGTATCGGGGCCACGCCCTTGGCGACTACGACCGAGCCCGAGCAGTAGTATTTATCCTCTAAAGATATAGCCTGCTCCTCAAGCGCCGCAGAACCCGTCACGACCTTAAAGACCGAGCCGGGATAATATAGCTCGCTTATGGCCTTATTTCGCCACTGCTTGTTCCATGCGTCCGAACGGGCGGCCTCGTAAGCTTCTTCGCCCTGCTCCTGTAAAATTTGCTCTAAATTCTTCTCTGTTTTTTCATCGAATATCGCGGCGGGGTCGTTTAAGTCATAGCCGTTTTCGGTCGCCATGGCTAAAATCTTTCCCGTCTTGCACTCCATGACTATGGCGCAGCCTCTGTTCTTTGCATTGTTGTCGTCGACGGCCTGCTTCAGCGCCTTTTCGGTGTAATACTGTATCGTAGAGTCGAGATTTGTATAGATAGAGTCGCCGTCCTGTGCGTCGTAGGACTGCTTATATTTATACTGTATCTCACGGTTGTGCGCGTCGACGGCGGTGATTATTTTTCCGTCCACGCCGGTGAGATAGTCGTCGTAGTAGCTTTCAAGCCCCAAAATCCCGTAGCCGTCGTAGTGAAGATGCCCGATGACTGAGGCCGCGAGGTCGTTGTGGGGATAGTATCTTTTAGCCGTCGGAGCCGCTCCCACCGAGGTTATCGCCTTTTTCTCCTCGCCCTCGTAGTCGTCGGGATAGGTTGGGTTTAGCTGCTCCATCATCGTCTCGACCGTGACCTTATCCACGTCCTTTTTGATGACCTGGTAGCTGTTGTCCTTATATAACTTCTCGCGTATCTCGTCGCCGTCCACGTCCAAAAGATTGGTGAGTACGGTCACTATATCGTTTTCACGCGCTTTGTCTCTCTCCCGAAATGTCTTAGGGTCGACAAAGACGGTGTATACCGTGACGCTCTGGGCGAGGACCTGGCCCGTTGAATCATATATTGAACCGCGGTTCGCGGCTATCGTCATCGTCTTGAACTGCTGAGAGTTGGCAAGAGCCTGGTACTTGTCGCTCTCGGTCACGGCGACGCGGTACATGACGAAAGAAACATACCCCGCGACGAGTATCATGACAAGAAATACCGCACATAAAAGCCGGAACCGCATTTTCTGCGTAGATTTTTCCAAAACTCACGCCTCCCGAATTTTTCAGCACCCACATACGGAAAAAATTGGACCGCCTCGTGAACCTTAGAGCCCAACTTTTTCATATGCTATATTGTATTTGACTAAGCTCCCAAATATTCCCGGAGCTCGTTTATCTTGTTCCTTATGATGATGAAGATGTTCTTCTGCTCGGTCTCGACGATCTCGATGACCCTCTCGCCCGGAAGCTCTACATACTCTATCTGAGACTTGTCCAGCTTTTTGAGCCCCAGGACGTTTTCGGCATAGTCCTCGACGTTCTTTAAGGACGTCCTCGACTCATACTCCGCCGCAAGCGTTATATTCTCGCCCTGAAGGTCCTTAAGTTCCTGCTCCAAGCTGTGAATTTCGTTAAAGAGAGAGTTGGACTCGACCTTTCCGTAGAGGACCGCGCACATGACCCCGAAGATGAACGCCGCCTTTGTGAAAAGCTTCAGGGGACTCTGCCGGCGGACCGGGGTCGGGTTTTTCTTATGGCTTATCCTTGCTTCCTGGGCCTCGGGCTGCTGCTTCTTTTTAGGCTCGTAGACCGACAGGTCGTATGCCAAATTTCCGCGCTGTGCCAACAGGGTCACTCCTTTCTCTCGGATGAAATATATTTACAGCTTTTCTATTA
The DNA here is from genome assembly GCA_947625125.1 of uncultured Clostridia bacterium. Taxonomy (GTDB): domain Bacteria; phylum Bacillota; class Clostridia; order Oscillospirales; family Ruminococcaceae; genus Faeciplasma. Next base: position 45,472 of record CANQNF010000011.1, on the reverse strand, counting down.
TTCGCAGTTTTGCTGAGCGCGAACGCGGGTTAATGCGCGTTTCCTCGTCGCTCGGCTCTATCGGCTTTTTCGTTATGAGCTTCCCTCTCGGCTTTTTGCCGCACACGCACACCGGAAACTCGGGAGGGCAGGTGCAGCCCTGACAGAATCCCGCAAAACGCTGCTTCACGAGCCTGTCCTCAAGGGAATGAAACGTTATCACGGCAAATCTCCCGCCCGGCTTTAATGCCTCAAAGCCCTTGTCCAGGGCTTCCGAAAGCGCGTCGAGCTCGCTGTTGACCTCAATTCTTATCGCCTGGAAAGTCTTTCGGCAGGGGTTGTGCTCCCGCCGAACCTTTTGCGGAACCGACTCTTTGATTATCTCGGCCAGCTCCGCAGTCGATTCGATGGGCTTTGATTCACGCTTCTTTACTATATTGGAGGCTATTGATCTTGCAAATTTTTCTTCGCCGTACTCGAAGATGATACGGCTGAGTTCCTCGTAGGAATAACCGTTCACGACGTCTTTGGCGGACATCCCCTCTTTTGACATCCTCATATCGAGGGGCGCGTCGTCGTGATAGGAAAATCCCCTCTCACGGTTGTCGAGCTGGTAGCTCGATACCCCGAGGTCTAAAAGCATGCCGTTTATGCCGTCAATGCCGAGGTCCTTTAATACACGGTCGACGTCTCTGTAGTCCGATTTTACGAGCTTTACGTTAAGGCCGTAAAGCCTCTCGCCTGCCGCCTTTATGGCGTCGGGGTCGCGGTCGACGGACACCAAAAGCCCGGTGGTGAGCCTGCCCGCTATGGCGAGAGAATGACCCCCGCCGCCGGCTGTCCCGTCGACATAGATTCCGGCAGGGTCTATATTCAGCCCCGCGATGCATTCGTCGAGCATCACGGGAAGATGCACAAATTCCACTTATTTACACTCCCAACGCTCCGAGAGCGCTGTAAAGCTCCTCGGGGGCAATAGACTGAGTGAACGCCTCATAGCATGCCTTGTCCCAAATCTCGGCGGTATCCATCGCGCCGACGACGTAGACGTCCTTTAAAAGCCCGGCGTATTCCCTCAGCGCCTGGGGAACGAGTATCCTCCCCGTTTTGTCGCATTCGACGGCGATGGCGCCCTTGATGTATATCTGCTTTAAAATTTCCTTTTGTCTGCCCTCGTGCATGGCCGATATTTTCAACATCAGCTCCTGCCAGTCGCTCTCGGAATAGGCCACGAGTCGGCGGTCGGCGCCTCTTGTGAGCATGAATCTGTCGCCTAAAATATCGCGGAAGCGCTGAGGAAAGCTCATTCTCCCCTTTTGGTCGATGGTATACGGCAGCTCGCCGCTCATCATTTCAACGTTTCCGGCCACGGCAGATCCCTCCTTTCAGAGACGGTTTTAGTGTGGGCAGGTTACTTTTCAGGGTAATCTTCCCACAAAATTGCACTTTTGTCCACTTGATACCGCAATTATAACACCTGACGGGAAAAATTTCAAGGCCTTTTCCAAAATCGGAGCACAGGAAATTGTGAGAAGTTTTAACACGAATTTTGTGAATAGTGCACAAATGGGGTGGGAGGGGATGGCATCCAAGCCTCTGAATCCATCATAATAATTTCAGGAGCGTTCATCCCTCACTCGTTTTTTAGAATTCAAAACCGTCGACATAGGTGACGCCTTAAAGTTCTGACGTCCGACTTCTGTTTTCTTTATGTGGCAGTTTCGGCAATATCCCCCTCCATATTGACATTTCCCCCTTTTATGCTATAATAGTATTACTACCATTATCTTGGAGCGCAAGGCCGTCGCGGGTTTTAGGCGGCAGAATTTCTCGGAAAGGAAGATATTATGAAAAAAGCAGCATTAAAACGTTTTCTTTTAGCCGTCACAGTTATTTCGATTGTTCTGACATCGCTTGCGGCGCCGGTCTCGGCTTCGGGCACTAAGCATATTTCCGCCGAAGTCAACGGAACGGTCGTGAGCCTGAAATGGGACGCGGTGCCCGGGGTCTCCGACGCGACATACAAAATCAGTTATAAGAGGTCCTCGAATTCGACATATAAATCCGCGGGCACCACGCAAAAGAGGGCCGTGAACATTTCGGGACTTGTCGAGAATATGAGCTATGATTTTAAAATCTCAAACTCAAATATCGACGACCCCGACGAGTACAAGATAACCGTCAAGACCGGCACGAATTCGACGGCGCCCACTCTCACCGGCAAGCTCACCGACGGCAAGATAAAGCTCAGCTGGACAAAGGTCAAAAACGCGGCCGAATACACCATTCAGTACAAGTACACCGGCTTATCGTCGTTCAAAACCCTGAAAACGACCAAGTCCACAGCCGTCACGGTGTCCGGCCTCAAAGCGGGCAAAAAATACTCGTTTAAGATAGTCCCCGACAAGGGAAGCGTCTCAAACACCGTCAGCGTCGACGTTCCCGAGGATAACGACGAGGAATTGGATCTCGACATTGAAACCGGCAGCGACGGCACCGTCACACTGAGCTGGAACAAAATCAGCGGGGTCACGTCTTATACCGTCCAGTTCAAGCTCACCGGCGGGTCATGGATAGACCTCATCACTACCGCCAAAACCTCCGACAAGCTGACCGGCCTCAATCCCGGCACATATTATTTCAGGGTCAAGGCGGGAAGCATAACCTCCGATTCCGAGCGCCTTGACATACCCGAAAAGAGTTCGGGCACTTCGTCCGCAGCCTCCTCAAAATCCTCAAAGGCCACGCTTCCCGACCCCGTTGCTTTCTTCCATGATCAGGCGGGATACACGATTGCCGACAATGGCGGAACACACTTCTCATTCAGAGACGACGATGATATCGACGGCGTCAACGAATACGTTAAGCTTGTTCTCGACAGCTACCCCTACAGCCAGGAGGTCTATGATTATCACCCGTATCTTTCCCCCGAATATTCCGAAACCTACGGCCTTAAATACATGGGCGGCAGCATAACCCATGTAACGGGAAAGATAGACGACGTCAAATATGACGATCTCGACATTATTCTTTATGTTCATTACTGGCCGAAGGACCATATCATAAGCCTGACTATACTCTACTCCGACGATATTGAATTTGTCGACAACGGCGACGTAAGCACTCAAAGCAGCTACAACAGCTACTACGAGCCCGGGTATCAGGACAGCGAGCACTCCTCTTCGTCATCCTCGTCGTCCTCGTCATCGTCAAGCTCATCGAGCTCGGGCAGTTCCGGCACGGGCAGGTACAAATGCCCGAAGTGTTTTGCCGGTGAGATCGAATGTTCGCGCTGCGACGGCGACGGCGGACACTATGAGTACACCTCCACGCCGAATTACACCGGCAACCAGAAGACTCAGCATAAAAGATGGGTCACATGCACAAAATGCCACGGCCGAGGCAAGGTGGATTGCCCGAACTGCGGCGGCGACAGCTGGGTAAATGATTGAGAAAAAGAAGTATTCATGAAATTATGAAATTTCGGCATGGCTGCGTACTGCGGCTGTGCCGTTTTTTATGTATGCGGCGAATTATCCCCCCTGCATATTTTGGAGGGAATTCCTGCAAAAATACGCCTTAAAATCCTGCATTTGTGCAATTTCGGGCTGCTTATTGCATTTTTACCAAGTTTTTGCCCTTAAACTGCAAGATTTTTTCCTTAATCCTGCAAATTTCCTATTGCATTTTGCCCTCGGTTATGGTATAATGTCTACATTAGTTTTATCACTTTACAGGAGGAAAGCACCATGACATTCAAAAACGAATATCTCGCCAAGGTATATGCCGACGTCGAGAAAAGAAACCCCGGTGAAAAAGAGTTCTTACAGGCCGTAGGCGAAGTCCTTGAGAGCTTGGAACCCGTCGTTGAGCGCAGACCCGACCTCGTCGAGGCCGGCATCATCGACAGAATCGTCGAGCCCGAGCGCCAGATCATCTTCCGCGTTCCGTGGGTCGACGACAACGGCAAGGTACAGGTCAACCGCGGCTTCAGAATCCAGTTCAATTCCGCCATCGGTCCCTACAAGGGCGGCCTCAGACTTCACCCGTCCGTAAACGCTTCCGTTATCAAATTCTTAGGTTTTGAGCAGATCTTCAAGAACAGCCTTACCGGCCTGCCCATGGGCGGCGGCAAGGGCGGCTCCGACTTCGACCCCAAGGGCAAGTCCGACGCTGAGGTCATGAGATTCTGCCAGAGCTTCATGACAGAACTTTCCAAGCATATCGGCGCCGACACCGACGTTCCCGCCGGCGATATAGGCGTAGGCGCACGCGAGATCGGCTTCATGTTCGGCCAGTATAAGAGACTCAAAAACGAGTTCACCGGCGTTCTCACCGGCAAGGGACTGTCCTACGGCGGCTCTTTGGCAAGGACCGAGGCCACCGGCTACGGGCTCTGCTACTTCACCGAAGAAATGCTTAACTGCATGGCAAACGACAGCTTCAAGGGCAAGACCGTCGTCATCTCGGGTTCCGGCAACGTTGCAATTTATGCCACCCAGAAAGCCACTCAGCTTGGCGCTAAGGTCGTCGCGCTTTCCGATTCCAACGGATATGTCGTAGATATGAACGGCATAAATCTTGACGTTGTAAAGCAGATCAAAGAGGTCGAAAGAGGCAGAATCAAAGAGTATGTCAACCGCGTTTCGGGCGCAGAGTATCACGAGGGCTGCAAGGGCATCTGGACAGTCAAGTGCGATATTGCACTCCCCTGCGCCACCCAGAACGAGCTCGACGGCGAGTCTGCCGATATTCTTATCAAGAATGGCGTCAAGGCTGTCGCCGAGGGCGCGAACATGCCGTCCACTCCCGAGGCTGTTGAGAAATTCCTCAAGGCGGGCGTATTCTTCGGCCCGGCAAAGGCTGCCAACGCCGGCGGCGTAGCGACTTCCGGTCTTGAGATGTCCCAGAACTCCGAGAGACTCAGCTGGACCTTTGACGAGGTCGACCAGAAGCTCCACGGCATTATGAAAAATATCTTCCACAACGCCTACAACGCTTCCAAGGAGTACGGCGCCGAGGGCAACCTCGTTGTCGGCGCGAATATCGCAGGCTTCCTCAAGGTCGCCGACGCGATGAAGTGGCAGGGCATCGCTTACTGATCAAGCAGGTTGAATATATAGAAGCCGTCGGCGTGAGCTGACGGCTTTTTTGCGGAATATAAACTTTATATACGGTGAGGGAGATGGTCAGGCAATAGTACCCCCTCACCCCCACCCCTCCCATATTTCCGGGCAGTAGCCCACCGTTGCTTGGCGGCCGTTTCTAACAATGGGCGATCTCAGCAGCTTCGGGTCCTCAAGCAGCTTCTCACGCTTTTGCTCGCTGCTGCCGAGATACTGCATGAGCATAGCGTCTTTCGACTTCGACTTCGGGTCGATAAGATTCTCCAGCCCTACCGCCGAGATGACGCTGTCGAGTTCCCGGGGGCTGAGGCCCTTTGAATCTATGTCGATTATCTGCACCTTAATTCGGCGTTCCTTGAACCAGCGCTCCGCCTTTTTCGAGTCGAAGCACTTCGACCGCGAGTAGATCTGAATGTTCATAAAATACCTCCTATATGCTCAGTGTGACGGTAAAAGGCCCGTCGCAGAGCATATCTATCTTCATATCCGCCCCGAAAATCCCCTTTTGAACCGGAAGCCCGAGGCCCTCAAGGCTCCCGCAAAAGCTCTCGTAGAGCATGTTCGCCTCGTCCGGCGGGGCTGCGCCTATAAAGCTCGGCCTGTTTCCGTGCGAGCAGTCTGCGCATAACGTAAACTGCGAGATCGCCAGAATTTCTCCTCCGACGTCGGTTATCGACAGGTTTGTCTTGCCGTTTTCATCTGCAAAGATCCTTAGCTTTGAAATTTTTGCGGCGAGCGCCGAACCCTTGGAGACGCTGTCCCCGGCCTCTACTCCCAAAAGTATCATATACCCCCTCGAAATCTTCCCGACGACCTCGCCGTCCACCGAGACCGCCGCCCTCAGCATGCGTTGTATAACAGCTTTCATATTCTGCTCCTTTGCCTTTTTCGGTATTATACATCTTTTTGCGGGGAAAATCAAGACGTGCGCGGGTAAACGGGCGTGGCGCGCTCGGGGTTCCGGACCCTTGCGCGTTGCCGGGGGCGCAGCCCCCGTCGGCCGCAGGCCGACGAAGCTCCGGCGAAGCCGGAGCTTGCTCCCACGGCAGTGGGAGCGGGGCTGCGCCGGCAGCAGGTAAAAGCCCGCTTTTTTTATTTTCGCAAATTCCGATTTATTCATTCTTTTTGCCCTTTGCCCCTTGACAATCGCGGCGGGATGTGCTATAAATATCTTAGATAGAGGCGCAGCTTGTCAAGAGTACGCGGTGCGCAACGGTCTGCCAAAGACCGCGCCGCCGAAAGGGACGGCTGCCGAGGACGTTTCCGTGGCGGGAAGCGATCCGGCGGAACGAAATAACAGGCGTTTCGCTGTCGCTTTTGCGGAGAGCTATCGCGGAAAACTCATATGAGCAGCTTTACGCGGAGGCCTCCATATCAAGCCGCCGCGTTTTTACATGGCAAAACTTGCCGCAACTCTTGGGAGGTTATCATGAAAAAGGTTTTATTTGAGGGAGCCGCCACCGCTCTTATCACTCCGTTCAAAAACGGCGCTGTCGACTACGAGTCTTTCGGCAGGCTCATTGATTGGCAGATATCCGAGGGCATAAGCGCCCTTGTAATCGCGGGCACCACCGGCGAGGGCTCTACCCTGACCGATAAAGAGCACCGCGACGTCATCGAATTTTCCGTTAAAAGGGCCTCCGGCAGGGTACCCATCATCGCCGGGACCGGCTCTAACGACACGGCGTACGCCAAAGACCTCACAAAATTTGCCTGCGAAGTCGGCGCCGACGGCATGCTTTTGGTCACGCCCTATTACAACAAGGCGACCCAAAAGGGCCTTATAGAGAGCTTCACGGCGGTCGCCGATATAAGCTCGAAGCCGGTAATTTTATATAACGTTCCGTCCCGCACGGGCTGCAACATCGCTCCCGCAACGGCTAAAATTCTTTCATCCCATGAAAAGATCGCCGGCATAAAAGAAGCAAGCGGAGATATTTCGCAGGTGGCGAAGATTGCCGAGCTTTGCGGCGACGACCTCGCGATTTACAGCGGCAACGACGACCAGATCGTTCCCGTTATGAGTTTAGGCGGCAAGGGAGTCATCTCGGTCCTTTCAAATCTCATGCCGAAAGAAACGGACAGGATATGCAAGGATATGCTTGGCGGCGATATAAAATCCGCAAGGGAAGCGCAGCTTAAGTATCTTCCGCTTATAAACGCGCTGTTTTGCGAGGTGAACCCGATACCCGTAAAGGCTGCGATGGCGGCGATGGGGTACGGCGACAACGAGCTGAGGCTGCCTCTTACGAAAATGGAAGCCGAGCATGAAAAAACGCTCCTTGAGCTGATGAAAGAACAAAATCTTATTTAAGGGAGACAGCTATGTTATACGAGAGCTTAGATATAAAAAACGGCCGTCTTACGCTTGACGGCAGGGATTTAACAGAGCTTGCCGAAAAATACGGCACGCCTCTTTATGTGATGAGCGAGCGCACCATCCGAAAAAAATGCCGGGCTTACAAGACCGCCCTCGACGGCATTGCCTGCCCCGATTCGTCGGCGGTATACGCTTCAAAGGCATGCTCGTTCAAAGCTGTCTACAAAATCATAAACGAGGAGGGCCTCGGAGCCGACGTCGTATCGCCCGGAGAGATATACACCGCGTACAAGGCGGGCTTTCCGATGGAAAAAGCCTATTTTCAGGGCAACAACAAGACCGACGGCGATATAGAGTTTGCGATAAAGTGCGGAGTGGGATATTTTGTCTGCGACAATTTTGAGGAAATAGACGCGCTCGACGAAATCGCCGCAAAGATGAACGTGAAGCAAAAAATTCTTTTGCGGGTCACGCCCGGAATAGACCCCCATACATACGACGAGGTCGCGACCGGCAAGGTCGATTCCAAGTTCGGCGTAGCCGTCGAGACCGGTCAGGCTCTTGAGGCCGCAAAGCTTGCTCTTTCAAAGAAAAACCTCGATTTAAAGGGCTTTCACTGTCACGTCGGGTCGATGGTCTTTGACTCGGACGTGTTCAAAAGGGCTGCGGCGGTAATGCTCGGGTTTATTAAGGACGTTAAGGAGCATACCGGCTGCGAGGCGGAAATTTTAGACCTCGGCGGAGGTTACGGCGTAAAATATTACGAGGGCCAGGGCGAGCTCGACATCCCGTCGAATATAAGGGAGCTTTCCCGGGAGATAGAAAATATCTGCCAAAGGCTCGGGATAAGCGTTCCGTCGTTGCGGTTAGAACCCGGCAGGAGCATAGTCGCCGACTCGGGGGTCACGCTTTACACCGTCGGCTCGGTCAAAAAAATCACCGGCTACAAAAATTATGTATCGATAGACGGGGGCATGACCGATAACCCGAGATACGCCCTTTACGAATCAAAATACACCGTCCTCACCGCGAACAAGGCCGACAAAAAAGCGGACTTCCCGGCAGACCTTGTGGGCCGTTGCTGCGAATCGGGAGACATCGTCCAGCCCGGCTGCCTTTTCCCCGACGACATAGGCAGGGGCGATACCGTGGCCGTTCTGACGACGGGGGCGTATAACTACTCGATGGCTTCAAATTACAACCGGATAGGCCGCCCGGCGGTGGTCGTCATCAAAGAGGACGGCTCGGAATATATTGCGGTAGAGCGAGAGAGCCTCGACGACCTCATTCGCCTTGACAGATAGGAGAGAATATGAAATTCACAAAAATGCACGGCATAGCAAACGACTACATATACGTAAACTGCTTTGAAGAAAACGTTCCGAATCCCGAGGAGCTTTCTGTCAGGCTTTCCGACAGGCGGCGCTCAATAGGCGGCGACGGGCTTATTCTTATTTGCCCGTCAGAGGTCGCGGATTTTCGGATGAGGATGTTCAATGCCGACGGCAGCGAGGGAAAGATGTGCGGCAACGGCACGCGCTGCATCGGAAAATACGTCTACGACAAGGGCCTTACGAAAAAGACCACTGTCACGCTCGAAACGCTTTCGGGCATTAAAACTCTCGATCTGCATGTAAAAAACGGGCAGGTCGAAACCGTCACCGTAGATATGGGAAAGGCCGAGTTTATCTGCAAAAATATCCCCGCGATATATGATGAGCCGCAGATGATAGACCGTCCGGCCGAAAAATTCGGCATAGTATGGCATGAGACCGCAGTATCGATGGGGAATCCTCACTGCGTTATCTTCACCGACGAGGATATAAAGGCCCTTGAGCTTGAAAAGATCGGGCCGGACTTTGAAAACGACCCGGTTTTCCCGGAACGCGTGAACACCGAATTTGTAAACATAATCGACGGGCATACTTTTTCCATGCGGGTTTGGGAACGCGGAAGCGGCGAGACCATGGCATGCGGAACGGGGGCGTGCGCCGTTGCGGCTGCGGCCGTTAAAAAAGGACTTGCCAAAGCAGGCGAAGAGATAACCGTGAAGCTTCTGGGCGGGGATCTGAAAATTGTCATTTCGGACGATTACAACGTCATGATGACGGGTCCCGCCGAGACCGCTTTTGAGGGAACAGTTGAAATATGACCGAGGAGGACTGTCATGAAAATAAACAAAAATTATGAAAACGTCAAAAAAAGCTATCTCTTTACCGAGATAGCCCACCGCGTCGCCGACTATACCAAAGCCCATCCCGAGGCAAAAATCATCAAGATGGGCATAGGGGACGTGACGCTCCCGCTTGCCCCAAAGGTCGTTGAAGCCATGCACAGGGCCGCCGACGAGATGGGCAAAAAGGAGACTTTCAGGGGATACGTCGACGACAACGGCTATGCGTTTTTAATTAACGCAGTTAAGGATTATTATAAGAATTTCGGGGTCGGCCTCGACTACTATGAAATATTCATTTCGGACGGAGCGAAATCCGACCTCGGCAACATCCTCGACCTGTTCGATTCCGACAACACCGTCCTTGTGACCGACCCCGTCTACCCCGTCTATGTCGACACCAACGTCATGTCGGGAAGAAAGGTCATCTACGCCGACGCGACCGAGGAGAACAGGTTCCTGCCCATGCCCGACCCGAACGTCAGTGCGGATATAATCTATCTCTGCTCGCCTAATAACCCGACCGGCGCCGCATATACGAGAGCTCAGCTTGCGAAATGGGTAGAATATGCCAAGAAAAACAACGCCGTCATCCTCATGGACTCGGCCTACGAGGCGTTTATAACCGACCCCGACGTGCCCCACTCGGCTTATGAGGTCGAGGGCGCAAAGGAGTGCGTGATAGAGTTCTGCTCGCTCTCGAAAACCGCAGGCTTTACCGGAACGAGGTGCGGCTACACTATTGTCCCGAAAGCATTAAAGGCAGACGGGGACTTAAACGCGATGTGGATGCGCCGTCAGACCACCAAATTCAACGGCGTGGCATATATCGTACAGCGCGCCGCCGAAGCCGTTTTCACCCCCGAGGGTCAGAAGCAGATACGCGAAAATATCGCCTATTATCAGGAGAACGCGAGAATTCTGATGAAAGGGCTCGACAGCTGCGGCATAAAATATTTCGGCGGCAAAAACTCGCCCTATATCTGGCTCAAATGCCCCGACGGGATGGGCTCATGGGAGTTCTTTGACAGGCTTCTTTCCGAGGCGAACGTCGTCGGCACGCCCGGCGAGGGCTTCGGCAGAAACGGCGCGGGATATTTCCGCCTCACGTCGTTCTCGACCCACGAGAACACCGAGGAAGCGACAGCGAGGATCCGCAAAATGTTAGGATAAAAACATGCGCCGTAAAAAGCGCCATGTATCGGCCCGGCGGTACTGTCCTCCGGGCTGTGAATTCGGAGGATAAAAATGGAAAAAATGAAAAAGCTGTTCCCGGCATTTTTCGGCGGCGTCGCCTCGGGACTTTTGGTCGGCATAGGCGGCACGGTGCTTTTATCGTGTGAGAGCAAGGTCGTGGGCGCGGTCATGTTCACGGTGGCGCTTCTGGCGATATGCTGCCTCGGGCTGTATCTTTACACCGGCAGGATAGGTTTTGCCGCGGAAAAATTCGACGCCAAGACCGCAAGAGACCTCGCCGTCGGGCTTTTCGGCAATTTTACGGGAGCTACCCTGACCGGACTTATCATGAGATTTGCGCGCCCGATGATCATAGAAAAAGCCGTCACGGCATGCAATATAAGGCTTGAAAACGGGGTTTTAAGGGGGTTTGTGCTCGGGTGCTTCTGCGGAGTGCTGATGTACGTCGCGGTGAAGATCTACAAGCTCGGCAGCCCGCTCGGGATCATTTTCTGCATCCCGGTGTTCATCCTCAGCGGCTTTGAGCACTCTATCGCGGATATGTTTTATTTTGCCGTGGCGGGGATGATGAATCTTGCGTACGTCGGCTTTATCGTCGCGGTCGTGTTCGGGAATTCGGTAGGCGCTCTCGCAACCGCCGAACTGTGGAAAAGGAGCAGGGAGGAATAAACGCAGGGGAAAACCGTCTTATAAATAATCTTCTCAAAAAACGCGCCGTTGAATTTTGGCCGCTCCCCTTTTGTTATCATAAATTTGTAACCCCGCCCTGTTTTCACAGGGCGGGGCGTTTGTTAATCAGTCACCACTTTAAACACGACCGGATTTCTCGTCTCCATCGGTTCGCCGTCAATATGCAGTCCCTCGTCGTCTCTTGTCCACTTCACCGGATTGTTGCTCCCGAGCTGCTCGACAGCTTTGATTTGCGCGTGGGGCGAGCCGTTGCGCAGGGATTTTACCGTAACTTTGCCGTCGCTCGGATAGCTGAGGCAGGTGGCGTAGATATTGCCGCCTTTCGCGGTAAACCTGAAATCCTCGGGCGTGTAGTCATAGCCGTCATTATCGGTGAACATGCCCTCACGCATCTTGGTCGGACCCTCGGCGGCAATGCGCCAGACGTGCGTGCCGTAAATCGCCTCGCCGTTGGTTTTGAGCCATCTGCCGATGTCAAGAAGTACGCTCTTTTCCTCGTCGGTAATGGTGCCGTCGGGCTTCGGACCGATGTTTAAAAGCATGCAACCATTCTTCGAGACAATATCTACCAAATCGCGGATAATATCACGCGAATCTTTAAATTGATTAGTCGTTGTGTATCCCCACGACCACTTGCCGATGGCGGTGTCGGTCTGCCACGGAAACGGCTTTATTTCGGCGAATTTGCCCCGCTCCATGTCGACGACCGCCGTCCCGAACGCGAACGCGTCGTGCTTGTAGGCGATCATTACCTCCTCGCCCCACTCCTCGGCACGGTTGTAGTAGTAGGCCGCAATCTTCCTAAGATACGGCTTCGCTTCGGGTCTGAGAATCCACCAGTCGAAGTAAAGCTGGTGGATTTTGTATTTGTCGATGATTTCGCATGTGCGGATCAGCCAGTCGTCCAAAAAATCCTTGGTCGGCGCGGGCTGACTGTCGAGCGCGAATGTGTCGGGCTCGGGCATAGCTGGGGCGTAGAAATCCCATGCCTCTTTTTCGGGGGATATGTCGCTCTCGAACTCCCGCCCATGCCCCATGAAGAACCAGTGCTCGATGCGGTGCGTCGACGCGCAGTTGACTACGCCGTGCCGCTTTGCTGCCAAAGATAGCTCGCCCAGAACATCGCGGCAAGGCCCCATTTCGGCGGCGTTCCAGTGCGAAAGCTCCGATTTATACATCTGAAACCCGTCATGGTGCTCGGCGACGGGCACGACGTACTTCGCGCCCGCCTGCTCGAAAAGCGAGAGCCACTCCTCGGCATTGAAATTTTCGCCTTTGAACATCGGGATAAAATCTTTATACCCGAAATTTTCATGGTCGCCATAGGTCTCGACGTGGTGCCTGAATTCGTCGGAACCCTGAATGTACATGTTCCGCGAGTACCATTCGGAGCCGAACGCGGGCACGCTGTAGACGCCCCAGTGGATAAAAATGCCGAATTTGCCGTCTAAAAACCACTTGGGCGCGGGGTGGTGGGAGAGGGATTCCCAGGTGTCTTTGTACTTTCCTGCGGCGATAACATTGTCTATTTTTTGAAGATATTCCTGTTTTTGATTTTCTGTCATGGCGAGGCCTCCTTAAGGGTTTGGGTATATTATAGCACGGATTTTCGGGGTTGTCACTATGTTTTTTGAATTTTCGCGCATATTCCTTGACAACCATCCCCGCATCTGCTATAATCAATCTCCATTATTTTTACTCATCGTTGAAAGGAGTCTGCCATGTCAAGACAAATACGCACCTCGGCGAAAGCCGTGATCATTCAAAACGGGAAATTGCTTGCCATCAAACCTAACGACGGAACATAGCGACATCGACATTATGGCGGTAATCGACGGGCTTTCGGCCGATGATTTGGGTGCATATCGTGAGGCTCTTATCAAAGTGGGAGATTATGACAAATCCTGCGGCTTCATCTGCGGAAAATCAGATTTGGAGAATTGGAATCCTCTTGAAATTTGTCATTTGCTGCATGCTGCCAAGGACTATTTTGGGGAGCTGAAAGAGTTTGTCCCGGAATATTCAATGGAAAACAAAAGAAATTATGTTAAATTATGCCTAAATAATTTATATCATGAGTTCTGCCACCGCTATATTCACGCGAGCCGGGGGGCATAATGCCGAAAGACTGCCGACGACCGTTAAGCAGGTTTTTTATATTTTGCAGCATTTACATTATCTCAAAACCGGCGATTTTGTGCAGACAAAGCGGGAGCTGGCAGAGCGCTTGCAGGGCAAGGATAGGGAAGTTTTGGAAATGAGCATAGCGGTACAGAGCGGCGATTTTGATTTTGACAAGGCGTTCTCGCTGCTGTTCGAGTGGTGCCAAAAGGTCGATGTGGGAACTGTAGCAACGGCTTAAAGCAGCGTTCATAGAAAATATAATCAACCCCGGCGCACACTTTTTGGAAAGCAGGCGCCGGGTATTTACTTATGCTCAATCAGCTTTTGCGTGCGTCATTCCCCCGCGGCTGCGTTCTTCTTTTTGAGCTTGCCCATTATCATCTTCTCGTTATAGAAGAAGAACAGCACAGCGCCGATGAGGCAGCAGACTGTCGCGATGATAGCCGTGAGACGGTAGCCGAACGGGTTCGTTGTGCTGCCGGATTCGGCCTCCACAGTAAAAGCCGAGACGACCGACGTGAATATCAGCATCGAGATTGCCTGGCCCATTTTCATCGCAAAAGTCCTCGCGGCAAAGAACATTCCGCTTCTCTCCTCGCCCGAATCAAACGCGTCGGCTTCGGCGATATCTGCGACGACTGCCTGGGGCAAAATGCCCAAAATCGCCATCGGAACGCCTGCGCAGACCGCAATAACTATGCCCCAAATTACGCCCTCGCCGCATATCGAAGCAAGCAGGAACACGAACGCGTACGCAAAGAATCCGGTTATGATTATCTTTTTCTTGCCGAGTTTCGGGGCAAGCTTGTTTATCACGGGGTAAAGCGCTAAACTGCACACCGTCATGATGACCGTAAGCGTAAAGGTCATCGTGTCGGGAACGTTCATCAGCTTTGTTTCATAGAACGGCAGGCCGGTCTGGAAAAGAGTGACTGCAAAGAAATATATCACGTCGGACACGACAAACCGCGCAAACTGGGCGTTTTTAAAGCTTTTGAACAGCGAGCTGAACGCCGGGGTCTCCACAGGCTTCGACTCAATATATTCACGTTCTTTTATCAGAAGCGAGGGTATGAGCATGGCGGCCGCTGCAATAATGCACATTATCGAAATCGCGGCCCGAACCGAGTTGTCCTTGCCGAGAGACGGCTCGAAAACGCCGGCAATGTTCGGAATCAAATATGAGACGGAAAGGCCGGCAATATATGTAAAAGATATGTAAGTCGAGACGTTTATGCGGTTTTTCTGGTCATTGCCAAGCTCGGAAATAAGCGCGTTATAGGGCGTGCAGTAAATCGTCATGAACAGATAAAACAGCATTAAAGTCACGAAAACTATAATGTCATTGACGATTTTGCTTCCGGTCTGCGGCAGGATAAATACGCATGCCGTGACTATTGCAAAGGGCACCGCGATGGCTTTCATGAACGGAATGCGGCGGCCGCCCTTGTAGCTTGAGCGGTCGGACCAGCTGGCGATGAGCGGGTCGGTGACGGCGTCGAAAATCCTGCCGACCATCGTTATGAGGCCGAACAGAGTGATACTCAAAAACAGCGTGCCGGTGGTGATGTTTTTGCCGAAAATCCCGGCGGTCTCGTCGGTGTAGTAGTAGACGAGCCAGTTGGTGACGACGCCGGAAAGAAGGCTCCAGCCGAACTGCCCGACGGCGAATATCCAGAGAATTTTGTTTGTGATTTTTTTCATATTTATCCTCCGATGCGAAAAGTTTTCGTTAATATTGTAATACATTTTCCGGAGGATGTCAAGGGGGGTCTTACAACCGGGAGCGGCCAAACCGGCCACATTTAAATGAAAAGGAAATGCGAAAAGCGTTTAGTAACGACAAGTCATCCTGCAAATAATTTTTATAATGTGGGCGGAATGGACACTCCCGCAGTGCCGTGGAGTGGCTAAAGCGGCCACATTTAAATGAAAAGGGAGAAGTGAAAAGCGTTTAGTTACGGCAAGTCATCCTGCAAATAATTTTTATAATGCGGGCGGTTTGGACACTCCCCGGCACTGCCTTTGTATTGACTTTTAACAATAAACGAGGTATAATTTATTATACAGTATTCTCCGAAGAATCGCGAGGTGATAATATGAGCCTGATTTCCTGTCCGGAATGCAAAAAGCAGATATCCGACAAAGCCGATTTCTGTCCGTATTGCGGTCTGCCTTCATCATATTTTCAAACTCAGTCCGAAAGTCCCGCCGGAGCGCTTGACTATGCAAATCTGGGCAATGTTCTGATTTCTTTTGACCGCGATTACTGCACCGCTTTTTCGCCGAGCCACTATATTACCAATCGAGAAAATCAGAGTTTTAAAAAAACATACGGCAGTTATTACTTGTCGCTTGAAAACAGGCTGATATATCAATATGTATGCAATAACGCGGCAAAGCTTCGGGTAGACGCGGGCAGGCTTAAGAGCTTTATTCTGAAAATGCGCTCGCTTGAAAACGACGTCAAGGCTCACAACACAAACTATGTCGACTCGGTTCTCGAAAAAGAAAAGGACTATTTCGACGGTATTCTTCGCGAAATCGACCCTAACATAATGCTCGACGAAGAGCAGCGCCGAGCCGTTATTACCGATGACGACTACTGCCTTCTTGTGGCGGGAGCGGGCGCCGGAAAGACCACCACCATGGCGGCAAAGGTAAAATATCTTGTGGATAAGAAGCAGATCAATCCCGAGGAGATCATTGTGATTTCTTATACCAACAAGGCGATCGGAGAACTCAGGGAGCGCATAAACAAGGGCTTGAAAATTCCTGCAAAAATCAGCACTTTCCACGCTTTTGCCTATGATATTGTAAAAAAGTTTTCTGCAGAGCCTCCCGAAATCAACTTTTCCGCATATCGGATAGTTTTTGATATGCTCGAAAAAAGCATATTTAACAATAAGGCTTTAATGAGGAACCTTGTTTTGTTTCTCGGATATTACTTCGACCTTTCGGAAGACGTATTCAGATTTGAAAATCTGAATCAGTATCATCTCTATAAGGCTTCGCAGGATTATGAGACCTTAAAGAGCAGTCTCGGGGAATATGTGAAAAAGGTCGAGAACCAGCGCTCAAAGCAGGTAAAAACCATCACCGGAGAATATCTTCGTTCGGTTCAGGAAGTGCAGATCGCCAACTTTTTATATCTCAACGGTCTCGATTATGAATATGAGCGGGTATATCCTTTCGGTTCTCCTTCAAACAGAAAAAAATACACTCCGGATTTTTATATAACTCAGGGTGAACATTCGGTCTGGCTTGAACATTACGCGCTGACCGAGAGCGGATACAGCGCTGTTTTCGCGCCGGAGCAGATTGCCCGCTATAAAAGGCAGATAAGGGACAAAAGGGCTTTACATTCGGCGCACAGGACCGCGCTTATCGAAACGTGGTCGGTATATAACGACAGACGACCGTTACTTGAGCATCTGAAAGAAACTCTTCAAAAAGAGGGATTTGTGCTAAAACCGCGCGATTTCGACGAGGTATACAAAAAGATCGTTGAGACCGGCAAGGATAAATATATCTATAAGCTCATATATTTTGTGATGAACTTTATAGAGCAGTATAAGACCTCGGGATACGACGACGGCGGATTTGCGATACTCCGTGGTAAAACCGACAACCCGAGAACGCTGCTGTTTCTGGATATTGCCGAGCAGGTATACCGTCACTACCAGTCTGTTTTGAAGCAGCATAATCAGATCGACTTCGCCGATATGATAAACGACGCGCATTTTTATCTCGGGGAGATCGAGCGGCAGAATATCAAACTGCCCTACCGCTACATAATAATAGACGAATTTCAGGACATCGCCCGTCAGAGATTCAATCTGACAAAAAGGCTGTCGGAGATAACTAACGCCAAGGTTGTCGCCGTCGGGGACGACTGGCAGTCTATCTATGCCTTTTCCGGCTCGGATATTACGCTGTTCACGCGCTTTCTTGAGCTTATGGGGAACGGTATTGAGCTTAAAATCACTCACACCTACCGCAATTCGCAGGAGCTTATAGATATAGCGGGCGGATTTGTGCAGAAAAACTCTGCGCAGATAAAGAAACAGCTTGTTTCCCCGAAACATCTTGAAAACCCGATAGTAATAGAATCTTTCGACGATACCGCAAAAATAATGAAAAACCTCGCCGAAAAGACCGAAGAGATCATAGGAAAAATCATAGACGAATTCGGAGACAAGAAGACGATCCTGATCATCGGGCGTTACAATTACGATATGTACAAGCTCTGCAATACGGGTCGTTTCAAAGAGGGATACAACAACAAAATCCGCAGCGTGAAATACCCTAATGCCGATATCACCTTTATGACCGCGCACAGTTCTAAGGGCTTGGGGTATGACAATGTGATCCTCGTAAATATGTTTGAGGGCAAGTTCGGTTTTCCGTGCCAAATCGAGGACGACCCGATTATGAAGCTCGTTACATATGAGGATACAAGTATGCCTTATGCGGAAGAGCGCAGGTTGTTCTATGTCGCCATGACAAGGACAAAGAACAGGGTATATATCGTTACGCCAAAAAACAAGCCGTCGCGGTTCTTGGTAGAGCTTATCAAAGACTATAAGCTGCCGCATGATGAAGAAATCAATATGCAGACAGTAGACCTGTTTTCTCTGAGATGCCCGATATGCGGCTTCCCGCTGAAATATGAATTCAACAAGAATTACGGATTGAATCTCTGGATATGTACAAACGAGCCGGAGATCTGCGATTTTATGACCAACGACAAGGTCCATAAGCACGATATTTTCAAATGCCCGAAGTGCTCCGACGGATATATGATAGTGAAATTCAATCCCAAAAACGGCGATGTTTTTTACGGCTGCACCAATTACAGCAATGACAAGATTAAATGCAAGAATATGATACCGATCAAGAACGGATGAAATGATTAAATTTCGGAATGAAAGGTCCGCCGCGCGGTTTGTTCATTGATTGTTCTTTATTTGTTCTTTATTACTGCGAAAAGTCGGTGTAAAATAGAGCAATCGGGTTTTTGTATCTTGCTCTTAAATGCCCTATTTTAGCCGCTTTACGCAAGTTCTGCAAAATCAGAGAAAAGCATTTTGGATTTTCGAATCCCGTATGCTCCACCACGGCGTCGCAAGCTTCATATCGCTTGCGGCGCTTTCTGCATGCTACGCATTTGAAATCGCCGCTTCACTCATTCCGCTGCTCCGGCTTTTCCCCACAAAGCTGCGCTTTGCGGGGACCCCTGTTTTAAGCCCATCGCTCACCCCGCCTAAAAACCCTTCCGCCCTCTCCACCTCTGCCCTCATAGCCTTTCTCCCATTTTCGTCGGCGGCTATGAACTCCTCGCACAAATATTCCGCATACCCCGCCTGACCCAGCGCATACGCAAACCTCGGGTCAGGCTCCTCATCAGGGCTTTTGGGCACCATCTCCCGCCAGTCATACATCGTCCTCAGATACCCCCGGAGGGTATTCCACGCCTCCCTTTCCCACCGCTCATACTCCTCGCGCTCCTGCTGCCTCCTGCGGTACTCGCTCACCTGCGCGGACTGCGCCTTACCGCCGACATCAAGGTGCAGATAAAAATCATCATTCAATTTTTTCGCCGCATCAATCGGCCTCGCAAGCCCGAAAAGCCTCTGCGTAAACCCGATGACGTCCGCATGAACCCCGCAGCCGAAGCAGTGAAAAGCGTCGGGGTAAATCTTCGCGGACGGCGTTTTTTCGGCATGAAACGGACAAATCGCCAAGCCCGAGCGGTTGATTTTAAGGCCGTAACCGCGGACGACGGCGGGCATGTCGAGCGCGGATTTTATATCGTCAAAAAGCGTAAAATTCTCCTTTCTGAAACATTTTCGCATTTTGCGCATTTTGTCGCTCAGCGTGTGCAAAATGTGCAAAATTCATAAGAGTATAAATACAAAAAATCACTTTATCAATTTAAATCGTAAAATCTGACGTTATTACTTTATAGTAGTTAGTAGTTAGTTGCGAGGCGTCGCCTTGCGGCGATTTTGAAAAGTGCGTGGACTAACTACTAATAACTAAACAACTAATAACTATCCGCATTTTGCGCATTTTGCAACGCCTTTCATAAACAGCGGAAAAAGCGGGGAATGTTGCACGTTTCAATGCAACAAAACGAAAAAAAATAAAAAAACCGCCCGTGGAGTCCAAAAATACGGACTTGTCCGCGGAATGGATGTAGAATTTTTCGGGGCATTTTTGTGCAGAATGACGAATAGGCGAAAGCAGTTGGACGGCGGTTCTGAACATAAAATCCTTTACATTTGATGAGATTTTAAAGCAGCACCTTGCATTTTGCGACAGCGGAACGCTGGTCGAAAACTGCCGTAACAGGTTTTTGAGCGCGCTGCATATCGGCAATGAAAGCCGGTTTTGTTCCCAATCGGACTTCGCGGTCATAAACGACCATAAGACAAGCTGATTTTGCAGCCAATCGACCGTTCCACAGGACGCTCTCTTGGGCAAAATCCCGCGTGTCTCGCCTCGTACTCTTGGACAAAACCCTGCGTTCATTGGAGAGAAGTTTAAAGCGGAAATCAGGGAAATTGCAGAGGGGATAATGGAGAAGTGCGGGAGATAGCTGAAAGGAAGAATTATACAAAATCTGTTTGGATAAGATTATAATTCACGGCCGAGGCAGGCACTGCGGGAGTGTCCATTCCGCCCACATTATAAAAATTATTTGCAGGATGACTTGCCGTTACTAAACGCTTTTCGCTTCTCCCTTTTCATTTAAATGCGGCCGTTTCGGCCACTCTCATTCCACTCCCCCTATCTTTTACCACCCGGTTCTGAATCCCTCCCCCTCCTGATTTTCTGTTCCGCTTTCTGGTCACACGGCAAAAAATCTGCTATAATAATCTCAAGCGATTATTATAATTAATTTAGGCCGCCATTTGCTCCCCGATTTCGCCGGACCGCAAAAGACGGCTGACTATAGCAAAATTCCCCCAACTTTCTGCTATAATAAAACTATCCCCACTAAAATTTCGTATATACTTATGCAAGGCGGTGAGAATGTGGCTTCGGATGAAAAACTTATTCGGCGTATCCTGCGGCGCCAGAGAGCGGCCGCCGAGGAGCTTTTTACGCGGTACTACGAAAAAATCTACGCCTACGTCTACCGCCAGACCGGGGCGGTAGATTTGGCAAAAGACCTTACTCAGGACATCTTTCTGACCGTTTTTACATCGCTCGCAGCGTTCGACGGGCGCGCGTCTTTTCGCACATGGCTCTATAAAATCGCCGCGAACAAGATAACCGACTACTACCGAAGCCGGGCCCATCGCGAAACCTCGCTTTCGGCCGCTTTGGAGGATCTGCCGGAAACCGCCGACGGCTTTGACGTCGAAAGGCTGCTTGAAAACCGCGAGGATATTCAGTCGGTCATGAAAACCGTATCGGAGCTTGAGCCGTCCTTTGCAATCGTTTTTCAGATGAAAATTTTCGGGGAGATGACCTTTGCGGAAATCGCCGAGCGCTTAAACATCTCCGAAAACACCGTCAAAACGCGCTACTACGCGGTTTTGCGAAAAATAAGAAAGGAGCGGGAGCATGATAGAAATTAAATACCCGCCGAGGGATGAAATCGAAAAATGCAAAAAAACAGTCGTCGAAGCGGCGGTCATGCGAAAAAAAATACGCCGTCCGGGACTTAAAACCGTCTTTCACGGCTGCGGTTCGGCCGGGTTTATAAGCATTCTCATATACGCGCTGCTCTGGTGGCTCTGCATGGGTCTTAAAAACGCCGACCCGCTCAGCTCCGGGCTTGCGATTCTCGGAATATACCCGCTAAGCTACTTTTCGTTCAGCTTTCTCTCAATTTTTTCGGAGGAGCAGAGCGAGACCGTCGAGCTTAAATCGGCTCTCAGGTTTCCGTATTTTTATATTGTAGCATTGAGAACGCTCTATGCCTCGGTCGCGGCAGTGTTCATGAACCTTGCGCTGATGGCGGCCGTTTTTCGGCATTTAAACGGCGTGTGGAGCCTTTGCGCGGCCGGCACTGCGTTCACAGTGATTTTGGCGCTTTTAAGCATGAAAATATATCAAAAATTCGGAAGCTCCACGGCTATATGCGCTCTCCCGGCATTGTGGGCGGCGGTGTGCGCGCTCTCAGCAGGTTCCGAAAAAGGCGCGATGATATTTAACCGCTTTATCAATATAGTCCCGCTTGCCGTTCATATTCTGGTCGCGGCCGCGAGCATTGCGGGAATAATTTTATACGTCGGAAAGGTGGAAACAAGGTATGCTGACTGTTGACAACGTCACAAAATGCTACGGCAAAAAGCCGGCCGTGGAAAATATATCGCTGAGCCTCGGAAACGGGCTCTACGGGCTTTTGGCGCCAAACGGAGCGGGCAAGACCACGCTGATAAAAATGCTCACGACGCTTTTGACGCCTACTTCGGGGGAGATCTTATACTGCGGCACGCCGATAGAAAAATTGGGCGCAGAGTACCGCGGGCTTATCGGCTATCTGCCCCAGCAGTTCGGCTATTATCGCGGCAGCACGCCGGTTAGGTATCTTGAATATCTGGCCGCGCTCAAGGGCATGCCCGAAAAAGGGCTTCGCGAAAAAATAGACAAGGTCATCGACGAGGTCGGGCTTACGGAATCGAAAAATATTAAAATGAAAAAATTCTCCGGCGGGATGCTCCAGCGCGTGGGCATAGCCCAGGCCGTCATGTCCGACCCGAAGATACTTATTTTGGACGAGCCGACGGCGGGACTCGACCCCAAGGAGCGGGTGAGATTTCGCAATATCATCTCCGCCATGTCAAAGGACCGCACCGTCATCCTCTCGACCCACATCGTGAGCGATATAGAGAGCATAGCAAACCGGGTCGTAATGATAAAGGACAGAAAAATTTTTCGGGACAGCACTGTGCCGGAGGTCTCAAAGGAGCTTGAGGGGCAGGTGTACGAAACATCGGTGCCGGACGGAGAATATGAGGCCTTTGAGCGGGAGTATTTCGTTCTGTCGGCGAGGCAGGAGCAAGGCTCGATGGCGGTGAGGTTTTACAGCCCCTCCCCTGCCCCATATCAGATCGCCGAGCCTGATTTAGAGGACTTTTTCCTCGTGACATACAGGTGACGATATGAAGATAATATTTAACGAAGCTAAAAAACTTTTCAACCCGATTTTACTTGTAATGCTGATAATCTTTACATTTATTTTTTACAAGGGATTCTTCGCGCTCGGGTACTGGCCGCAGTTTCAGGTCGAAAGCCCCTGGAACACCGAAGTTTATTCGGAATTGGCGGAGAGGGTCGGCCCCACGCTGTCACGCGACGAGATGCCGCAGTTTTATGAGTTCAGAAACGAGATAGTTTCGCAGGTAAACGCGGAGCTCCAAAAGAGCGAGATATTTAAAGAAAACGGAATAGAAACCTATGAGCAGTATATTGAAGTGAAAAACGGCCTGCAAACAAAGGACGCTTCCGGCGAGGCATTTTCGGGAAACGATGAAGAAGTTTTGGCCGAAGCGGACAGGTACATGTTTCGCGAAGAGCCTGCTTCCGAGCTTCTTTTCAAGCTCCAGGATTTAAACAAAATAACCCAACAGATCGATATAGGAAAGGCGTTTGCAACCGATGAAACAATTAAGATACTTGACGGTTATTTGAGCGAGCTGAACCCCGAAATGGCTGAGATGATAAGGGAAAAATGCTTTTCGGACGAAATATCTCTCCTGCCCGCGACCCCGTCGAATGTCGTCGAAAACGACTCGCTGTATCTTACGATAATAAGCTGTATCACAGTTTTTTCGGCGGTGATTTTAATGCTCATAACCGACCGTCTGAGAGGAATTTACCCCATCGCGCTGTCATCAAAAATCGGCAGGAAAATATTTAAAATCCAGACGGCGGTCTGTGGGATTTTCGGGCTTTTGGCCGGCGCTCTGGCATGCCTCATATACGGCGCGGCGCTTTTGAATAAGGGCGCAGGGGTGTTTTTAAACTGCCCGATGGACAACTTCTATCACGATATGTGGGTGAAGATAAGCTACCGGCAGTATCTTATCATCATGGCCGCGGCGGTGATAATTTTCTCCGGCGTTGCGGGGCTTTTAAGCTATATTATCGGCAGATTTGCTACGAATTACATCTCGGGTCTTGCGGTCTCGATACCGACTCTCGTGGCCCTATGCGCGGCAAAATTTTTCTCAACGGCCGGTCTTTTCAGCGCTCAGCGAACATGGACGCTCTCCCGCTTTTGGAGCTCCGTCGCCCTGCCGTTTTTGATAATCCTGCCCATATGTATCGCCGTCACGGCCGCGGTCTGCCTGATACTTAAGCGGGACGGCAGGAGGGATATTCTGTGAAAATTTTTCGGCATGAACTGAAAAAACTCCTGCTCTGTCCGTTTCTTTTAGGGCTTCTTTTGGTGTTCGCGGCGTTTGATATTTTCATGCTCCTTGACGACCTGTCGCCGAAATACAGCGGCTACCGTGAAATTTATGCGGCGATAGTCGGGGAGGAATCCGCCGAAGACGGCGCAAAGGAATACTACAAGGGCTTTTATGATGAATTGTCGGCACTCTATGACGGGCTTGACATGAACGAAATTTTTAAGCAGAAAATGGCGCTGTATTTTCCGACTGTGCCGGAGGATTCGGACTATTTCAGACGGGCGGAAAATAATTATGCGAAGCTTCAAACGCGCGTTGAAAATATCCGGAATTCGGACGAAGCCGGCGGAGATTTCTACCCCGGACCCGCGTATAAAATCCACCGAAAGCTCGGCGGGCTTTTGTCCCGCTCGCTTTTGGAGAGCATGCTCGTGGCGGCGCTCGGGGTTTTGTATCTGATGGACTATGAGCGCGTGAACGCCGCAGAGGGGCTGATTTACGCGACGAAGTGCGGGCGGGGCGTGCAGCTGAAAAAAATACTTGCAGGCGCGGTTTTCAGCGTCTTATCGTCGGCGGTATTGTTCGTCATCCCGCTTGCGGCATTTGCCTGCACGGTGCCGATGAAAGGGCTGTGGCATACGTCCGTGAGCGCGTTCACGCTTACCGAGCCGACCTCGTTTTTCACGTATCCGTTTGTAACATGGTTTAAATTAAGCGTTTTGGGACAGCTTTTACTCTCGCTCGGACTTTGCGAAATGCTGATACTTATAACCGCCGCGGTATGCGCAGGAACGTATTTTTTCCTGCGAAACAGCTATTTTGCAATGCTCGGCTTGGGCGTTGCGTTTTTGGGGGCCATGCTTTTGCCGTACGCCGTTCCCGCAGGGGTATGGCACACCGTTTCGCTGATGACCCCGGCGATACTTTTTGACAGCACGGGGATGTGGTTCATAGAATTCGACCCGGCAAGAGGGCCGTGGTTCGAGGCGGCGACGGCGGCGGTTTGGGCGGTTATTTCGGCGTGCGCCATGTTGACGGGATGGAAAGAATTCAAAAGAAAGGGCATGTGATTTCGGAAATTTTTAAAAGCCGCTGCGCTTGTTTTGGGCGCGGCGGTTTTATGCATTTTCAATAATATTTTAAATTTTTTCGCATTTCCTCTTGACAACTATTACGGTTAGTGATATAATTATTACAGTAAACGTAATAAGGGGATGAAAAATTGCGGGACAACATTAAGGGCGGAGCGCTGACCGAGGTGACGTTTTTCGTTTTGCTGTCGCTGTATCAGCCGAAGCACGGGTATGCCATAATGCAGTTTATCGAAGAAAAAACGAACGGTCGGCTGGCGCTTGGCGCGGGGACTTTGTACGGCGCTCTTACTTCTCTTGAAGAAAAAGGGTGGATAAAGCCGTACGGCGATACCGACGGACGAAAAAAAGAATACGTCATCACAAGCGCCGGAAAAGACGTCTGCGGCAGGGAGATTTTAAGATTAAAAGAGCTTGTCAACGTTGCGGAAAAAATTATGGAAGAATGATCATGCGCAAAAAATATTACCGCTTCTTTTGGGGATTTTTGGATAAACAGAAAAATTGGCTGAACAAGATGGCCGACAAGGGGCTTCGCCTTGTGAATACCGGCAGAGCATGGTATGAATTTGAGGAGTGCGAGCCGGGGAAATATCGCTACGCCGTCGAATTTGTCGGGGAAAAATCCAAGCGGAACGCCAGGGAATATGCCGATTTTTTGGAGGACTGCGGCTACCGTGTAATGTTCAAAAATTTAAATCTTGATTATTCGGTCGCAAAGGTCGTCGTTCGTCCGTGGGCCGACAAGGGCGGCAGAATCGCCACTACAGCCGGCGCATATAACAAAGAGCTTCTCATTGTTGAAAAGGAAAACGACGGAAAAGATTTTGAACTGCACACCGATGAAACCGACATAAAAGAATACAAAAAGAAAGTCCGCAAGCTGTGGATATTTGCAATCGCGGCCGCGGTCGTTATGGCGGTTTTGGTGACGGCGAGCGCGATTTTTGCGGACGATTTGGGAAGCTATACGACTATCGGCTACGTCGGAAATAAAGGCCTTAGCAGCTGGTCGGGGAAATACGCCATGCTCGACGGAACGATGAAAAAAACTATTCGCCCAAAAACCGACGAGCTCAGAATAGACGTGGAAACGGAGTCGGGGGAAATTTCTATCGAGATCTGCGACGCCGACGGCGATGTGATTTTTGATGAATCGGACATGCAAACCGGGTCCTACAGCGTAAGCGCGCCAGAAAAGGTCAAAGTCAAAATCGAAGCCGATAAGCATAAGGGCAGGTTTTCGATAGGGTAGACGGCGGAATACCGCTTGACATTCCCCGAAAAATGCCGCATAATATAAACAGCGATTTTTCGGAAAAATATTTTCGGGAGGCATGCAGATGAAAAAGCTTTATATCTGTGCGTTTTCGGTGATGGCGGTTTCGTGGGTCGGCACGCTTGCGTTACTTTTCATTCTCCCGGCGGAAATTCCCCTGCATTTAAATCCGAATGCCGCCGGCGGGGTCGACAGGTTCGGGAGCAAATTTGAATGTCTTATATTTCCCGCCGCCGTGACGGTTATCGGGACGCTGTTTTTGCTTGCGGCGCGAATTCAAGGCAAAAAAGGCGACGCGGCCGCAGAAAAAGCGTATGTTTTGTCATCGCTCCCGGCAATGGCTATTATCTTTTTGATAGGACTTTTCTGCATGCTCGGCGGGATGGGAGGATAGATTTTCGTCAAATTAAAGGAGAATTACATTACCCCCCCTTGGTCGGTCAGGACGATTAAGGGGGTAAACTATTACGGAAATGATGAAAAAGTATTCTTTAGCGCGGATTCGCAGCAGGAGGCCGAGGAAGATTTTTATTCGGGGATTTTAAATGCATAAATACCTCCCTTCTCCGCCAAAACTTTTTCTCTTACGGGCAAGGCCCTGTTCTACCGGCCACGCCTAAAGGCGTAGGTTCGGTCCGGCCCTTGCGTTTCTTATGTTACCTGCTACCCGTTAACGGGTCATAATCACTGAAACTCATCTGGCCGCTCAGTCTGTATTCTTCAAGCTGGTTTCTGATGTATGCCTCAATATTTTTTGCATTCATTTGCCGTATCTGCATAGTACCCTCTGCACCAGAATTCTCGGTTTCGGTACTTCATTTTCATATTCCCCATTTTCTGAGAATCTTTACGGCTGTGATACTTGCAATTCCACTTTGTGTGTGATAAATTGTGTATGTCGTTATTTACCTCTTGGTTCATAATAAAGCGCGCCGCCGTAACTCGGCAGCGCTCTTTAATTATGTTTTCTTGTCTGAGGAACAACACGACAATCGCCGGTATCTACGGCGGATTTTTGAAATATCGCCGGCTACGTCATTTGAATAATCTGTAGTTTCCTCTGTGCCGGAACTGTAATCTCCTCTTCAACTCTATCACAAAGGCAGTAGTGAGGAGCATTATTGCGGCAATTCCCAAGCAGACGTCCAAGGCTGTGCCGGGAATTTCAACGCTGTCCTCATCATACCGCTTCGCTTCAGTCGGAAGTTCGACCACTGTCTCGGCAGGCGGATTGTCCGGAGTCTCGACAGGCGGAGGAGTCTGAGGACGCCATTTATCAACATAGACGTTGACGGCAACCGCCATCGCTTCAACGTTCTCGGAAAGCGTCCCGGAAAGACCGCTGCTCCGACTCCTTACAAGCGTATAACCGTAGGAGTCGTACTCGCTGACCGTATAACTTGTACCGACGGGAAGTCCCTCAAAGGTAATGCTCTCGCCGGAGGCAAGCGTAACATCGGCAACTCCGTTATTAAATATTCCGTCGGTAAAATCAGAGCCGATGAGCTCAATCCTGAATTTGAATTGTCCGACGCCATTGGTAATGTTGTTGTTGATTAAGAGAACCTTGCTCAGCGTAAGGCTTGCGGTCGGTTCGGGAGGCGTGGGCTCTTCGGGAGGATTGTCGGGCGTTTTGTAAGAATTGATAAATGTCATAGGACTGCTGACGCTGCCATATCCTCCGTCAACGGTTGCGATAAGTTTGTTGCTGAGCATATCCGGACTTACGGTGACCGTTACGGTCTGAGGAGCGGCATAAACAATTTCACCGGCCTTTGCAGGGTCAATCTGCTCGACAATGTCAAAGGTGTAAACCCCGGCTTCCGTGAAAGTTATATCTCCGAAAACAGCTGTAGGATTATCCTTTGTAACGGTTACATATGCAGGATTCGGCAATATAACTTCGTCTGAGTTGCCGCTTGTCAAAGCGATGTCAAATGTGAAGCTGTCCCCGTCTTTCCAGCCCTCTATCTCCTTGGTGACGCTTATAGGAAGCGTTGCCTCTTCGATGTAGTAGTTGGTGAATATCAAGGGAGTATTAACGTTGCCATACCCTCCGTCAACAGTTGCGATAAGCTTGTTGCTGAACATATCCGGACTTACGTTGACCGTTACTGTCTGAGGCTGTGCATAAACAATTTCATCGGCTTTTGCAGTATCAATTTGCTCGGCGATGTCAAAGGTGTAAACCCCGGCTTCCGTGAAAGTAATGTCTCCGAAAGCAGCTGTAGGATTATCCTTTGTAACGGTTACATATGCAGGATTCGGCATTATAACTTCGTCTGAGTTGCCGCTTGTCAAAGCGATGTCAAATGTGAAGCTGTCCCCATCTTTCCAGCCCTCTATCTCCTTGGTGACGCTTATAGGAAGCGTTGCCTCTTCGATATAGTAGTTGGTAAATATCAAAGGAGTATTGATATTGTCATAGCCGCCAATAACGATTGCGGTTAGCTGTCCGGTAAACGGGTCTTGGCTGACGTTGACCGTTACTGTCTGAGGCTGTGCATAAACAATATCGCCAACATTTGCAGGGTCGACCATTTCGGTGACGGTAAATGTGTACTCTCCTGATTCCGTGAATGTTATGTCTCCAAAGGAAACTGTAGGATTATCCTTTGTAACAATTACTTCAGCAGGGAAAGGCAGTGTAACATTACCCGGGTCTCCGCTTGTCAACGCAATGTCAAACGTGAAGATGTCCTCGTTCTTCCAGTCTTCCAACTCCTTACGAATGTAAATCTCCGCTTCTGCCTTATTGTAGATGTTTGTAAATCTGTAGTTTCCTCCTGCCTCCTGAATGTTTCCGTATGCGTCCTCCTTTACAGCTGAAGATGTTACGGAAAGCTCACCGCTGCTATAATCACGAATGACCTCTACGGTTATGATATACCTTGACGCGTCATAAATCATATTGCCGATCACGCTGCCGTAAATGGGTTCCGGCATTTTTTCTCTCAGGATAAACCTGTATGTGCCCTCGTTTGTGAACTCAACGCCGGTGGCGAACATTCCCGTCGCTTTCTTAGACGCATAATCATAATCAGCCTGAGTCAAAGTGATAGTGGAGTCTGCAGGCATAATGACAGATGCTGCGTCTTGCGGGAAGCCGGGATCAAGCGAAAGCTCAAATGTAAACGCATCGCTCGGCAGCCATTCTCTGCCGTTGATGGTCTTTTCCACGATGGGAGGCCACGGGACGCTTGTGGAATAGGTGTTCACTACCGTCAAATTGCTGTCGCTTCCCATGTCGGTTCCGCTGACATTTGTAATCATCAGCATGCCGTTTACATCTGTGACCGTTACAATTACCGTGTGGGGAACAGCGTCATATGTTACGGCGCTTATGCCGCCCTCTTCCTCCTGTATGGTGAACTCATACACTCCCGGAGCCTTGAATGTAACAGTCGGGAACGCTTTGACATGGCTGAATCCGTCAAAGTCGATATCTGTGATTGCAATCGTATTTTCAGTGTATATTCCCCCTGTTTCTTTTGCAAGTATGCTGTTAATTCCCTTGGGAGGAGTAATTGTGAAGTTGAACACATAATCTGGGTTCCACACCGCTTTGTTTGCTATCACTTTGGTGACTTGAGGAGTCCAATCAACGGGAATGGGGTTATAAACGTTCTCGAAGCCAAAGGATATGTCATCGAAATTGCCCGAAACCGTTTTGTTTGGATTCTTCTTGTCATTATAGGCGATTTGGCTTATCTTTAAGCCGCCCATCGTATTGTCTTCGACTATGACCGTAACGCGATAAACGTGCTTGTCATATGTCAAGCCGCTGACGCCCATGTCATTCTCACTTATAGTAAAGGAATATGTTCCCGCCTTGGTAAAGGTGATTGCGTCGAAAGAGGCGTAAGCAGAATCATTTATGACGGATGTCCCTGAAACCATTGCCGTGGTATTAACGGGCATTGTAAAACCATCTGCGGGATTACTGATGCCGGGAGCAAGGGTGAATGTGAAGCTGTCGCCCTCTGCCCAATCTCTTCCCGTCAGCGTTTTCTTCACCTGCGGGGTCCAACTTGCAGAAGCGGCGCTGTAGGTGTTGGTGAATGTTGCTGTCCCGTTTTCAGTTCCGTTTACCTTGACAGTCGGGTTAATTGTACCATCGCCGTTATCGGTAACATTCACCTCAATCGTGTACGCAGTGTCATCATAATCTATTCCGGGATAGGGACTACTGCCGTTTTCTGTCAAAGTGAAGTTGTAGACCTTAGAGTCTTCGCCATCAAAGGTGAGGTCGCTGAATGTGATCACAAATGTCTGCTCAGTTTCGCTGCTCAACTCAATGTTAGCGGGAATTGCGGCTCCGTCGGGATTGCCATCAACAGGTTCAAGTGTGAATGTGAATGTTTTGCCATCCCAGCCAATGTTTTCAAGCGTTTTCTGAATGGTAAATGTTGCCTCGCCGCTTGCTTTGTAGGTGTTGGTTATTGGGAGTTTTGTGGCCGCTTTAGGATCGTTCTGTTCTGTTCCGTCTACAGTGACTTTCGTAACTTCAAGAGCTCCCGTCGTTGCGTCTGCACCTACAGTGACAACAATTTTATGTTCATCTGTGTCATAAGTCAAACCGCTGCTGTTTCCACCTTGTTCCTGAATGGTAAAGGTGTAAGTGCCTGTGGAGTAGAATTTGACACTTGCCGTCCCCTTATGATCTGCTGTGGCGTTACTTACAGTTATGCTGTCAGTATACTCAGTAAGCTGAGCAGTTGTATAATCACGTTTTTCATCCAGTGAGATACCGAATGTAAAGCTTTCTCCGTCTTTCCAATCTCTGCCCGTCAGATTCTTCGTTACATCGAAAGACCATGTGATAGGCTCTGATTTGTTGATGAACGTTATGGTATTACTGCTCTCGTCAATGCCATCATCACTACCTGCGGTTACAGTTGATTTATAGGATGTTTCGACCGCCAGCTTTCCGTTGTGATCATTATCTGTAACTTTAAATGTAACCGTCACTTCGTTGGAGTCCTCAGTAAGGAAATTATTCTCAACCGGCTGCTCTTTAATAGTAAAGGTATATGTTCCTGCCTTACTAAATGCGAAGTTTAGATCATGAGCGTCCTTGCCTACTACAGCAGTGAACTTGTCGTCGGTTGATATAACCGTATCCTTAGGAACGTCCTGTAATTCCCCTGCAAAATCGGCCTGTTTCAGCCCTTTTTCTACGGTGGCTCCGTCCTTAACTACGCTATTGGCGGTGACATCAAACTTGAATGTTTCGCCGGTTTTGAAGTCTCTGCCGAGTATTTCCTTATTCAGCTTGACGGATGCCTCGCCGCTTGCTTTGTAGGTGTTGGTTATTGGGAGTTTTGTGGCCGCTTTAGGATCGTTCTGTTCTGTTCCGTCTACAGTGACTTTCGTAACTTCAAGAGCTCCCGTCGTTGCGTCTGCACCTACGGTGACAACAATCTTGTGTTCATCTGTATCATAATCCAAACCGTTGCCGTCTGTGCCGTTTTCCTTAACGGTAAAGGTGTACTCTCCTGTTTCGGAGAATGTTACATTTACCTTGGCAGAATTTGTTGCTTCGCTGACAGTAACGGGCGATGAGTCGACAACTGCGTTGACACCATCCGATGATGTGACGTCAAACGTAAATGTCTCGCCGTTAAGCCAATCCCTGCCCGTCAGATTCTTTGTTACATCGAAAGACCATTTGATAGGCTCAACCGTGTTGGTGAAAGATAACGGAGAATTATAATCTTCCGGCGTACCGTCCGGTTCAGTAACATATGTAGCAGCTACATTTAGCTTAGCATTAGAAGAATCATTGGTAACGATAACTTTAACTGTATATTCTTTCGGGTCACAAGTCAGGCTGTTTATGTTTCCGCTTGTCTCTGTAACTTTAAACTCATAAGTTCCTACTTTGTTAAAGGTTATCTTGTCAAATGAAGTTTTGTGTTCCGCCGTGTCCTTGTTAATGGTGATGGTAGTATTTTCGGGCATAGTTACAGCGTCGGGAGCACCTGTATCGGTACGCTTTATCTCAAAAGTAAATTTATCGCTGTTAATCCAATCTCTGCCCGCAATTACCTTTGCAATATCAAGAGTAAGCTCGCCGTAGGCGGTGTATTTGTTTTCGACGGTGACTGACTTATTTTTATCAGCTTCTATGATCGTACCGGTGGTCGCCGTATCAGGATTAGCTTTATATCCCGCCGGTAAAGATACTTCCTTGACAGTATACGTTGTTCCTACGGGGATACCCTCTATAGTGGCTTTTTGGTCTTTTTTCAGGGTGATCGTTCTTGTTCCAAAATCCTCACCATTAACGCCGAGTGTGCCATTTTGTCCTCCTGTGATGGTATAATCAAACGTTCCGACAGCGTCAAGCGTTACTTCAAATGTAAATTCCGTGTTTTCGTCATAAGTATTGCCATATGAAACCGTATTATAATCAACGTTTTTGGTTATGGCGAGCGTACCTGTGTTAGGATCACCGGATATGCGAATAAGTCCCAAGCGGTCATCGGTATAACGGCGGGTTACTGCTCCGCTGCCATCTTTGATCTCGCCGTTTTCGTCATAATCTGAGCTGCCGTTGCCCAAGTATATGGTGCCAACGGAATATTTAGCTGCATTATCGCTTGTATCTTTTGTTTCGTTAGGCTCTGTGCCGTAGCCTACATAATAGTTGTTGTCTGTGCTGTCTAAAATGCTTGCGATCTCGGTTGCATCTTGAATAACAGGGTCATTAAATTCAAAGCCTTTAAAGTCTGTTTCTGAGAATGTGGATTGAGGCGTGCCGAGCGAATACTGACCTATCGGCAGACCGTAGGTCTTAAGCATGTATTCATACTTCGGGTCACATTCAAACTCTGCCTTGACTTTGCCCGCCGACGTGGGCAGCCCAGAAACAGGCATAGTAAATTTAAACGTACCTACGGTTTCGTTATTAACACTAACATTATTTTCGGTATCAGTATAATTGCGTATAAGAGGAACAGAATATGTAATCTTGAGATTGGGGAAATGATTTTTAAGATAGTCAATGTCTGTCTGATCAATATCCCAATCAAGCCATATTTCGCCCTTGACGATGTCTACATTATACGGGCCCTCAATATGCTGTTCTGTTTGCTCTTTTCCGGCGGCGGGCTTGTAGCCAGAATTCCAAGGATAATCGGTATCTTTACCGCTGAGAAGGGTTGTAATAGCATCTTTTCTGCCATTTGATGTGGCCTCAATTTGGTCAGCATTAAACTGCACCCAGATAATGTAGGAGCGCTCGTTTGTATCTTCGGTCGTAACCTTGCCGCCAAGTTCGTCGTTAGGCGTGTTCTGGATTATCATATAGGTGATCGAGCCGGTTTGGTCTTTTTGATAATCTGCATTACCTACGGTGTTGGTATAGGTATTGCCTGCTTGGTTTGGAAGATACGTATAGGGAACCGTCAGCTTATGGACGGTGTTTATTTTTGCAGCTTCAATGTGATTTTTACTCAGATAATCTTCAAGTCCTGCATAATCTTCGACATTAAAAGCTTCAACATTATGAGTGCTATCCAACAGCTCACCTATTGCATTTTCAAATGCAGTATCATATGAATCTGAAGCTACCGTTTTACCTGCTGCGGCTAATTCTCCCAAAGGATCCCTTGAATAATATCTTTTCAGATATTCCCAATAGTAATCGTCTTTTACAATTTGAATAATATCTTTCGCGACTGTCTTAGGATCTATGGTTTCGCCCATATATATCTTGTCGCTGTCTTCAGCAATCGTAGGCTTAAGCAGGCGCACATTCACCGCAGTGCGCGGGAAGCCCTTGGAAACATATGGGTCTAACAGATTATCGCTGCCGTCTGTTTCTTTTTTATTCAATATTGCGTCATCTACGCCCGAAGAAGCATCAGCATTAACATTATCCTCATCAATATCTTTCTCGTTGAATACCCAGTTTTCATTTGCTCCGTTACCGTTGGAAAGGACTGCGTTTCCGCCGATAAAGTCCTCCTTAGCTTTTACGCGGAAAGTCCTTGACCATACGGTAAGGCTGTTCTGTCCCGGAGTTGTGCCGGGAATATCCTGTTTCAACCATTCAAGATAGTATCTGTCCTTGGCAGCATTATAGCACAGTATTGCAGTTTCACCATCGTTTATGTGGATAGTGCCTATCTTTTCATCGTTTTTATAATCTTCGGGGTAGTCTGTGCCCAGTGTGCCGCCCGTCGCTTGACCGCCCTTGCCGAGAACGATAGTGTTTCCCATGCCGTCAACAATGTCGAAGCGAGGGTCGATATAGTCCTGAACGGAGTAATCAAGCAGGCTGGAGGAGATCTGGCGCAAAATCTCACCGGTAAACGCTTCGGTCAGCTGGTTAACGTCATTTGCCTCAAAGATATATCTTGTTGACGAATTTTCTTTCGACAAATCATCATATGTTTTGTCTTTTGTACTTGTATTTCCGGCAATTTCAGCCATATATTCCCGTACTCTTTCACCTCTGGTCTTCTCGCCTTCGGCAGCACCGGTGTTAAATGAATCGTTCTTCAATACAACGCAGAAAATGGTATAGCCCTTATCTTTCAAAGCCTTTGCCAAATTAATGGCATAATTCTGTTCATCTTCGCCTTTATCCAACATATTATCCATACCGTCGGTAAAGAGGATAATATACTTCTTCGCCGGGTCGCCCTCGACGATTCGTTTGTCCAAAAAGTCCGTATATGCTTGGAAACCCGTCCAGGTGTATGTACCGCCCGTCATGCCGTAGTTATACTGCTTGAGCTTTTGAGCGTCAGTTTTAAGACCGTCTTTACCCGTCGGGTCGGATTCAACACAGTCATCGTCGGCCATTCCGCCATTACCGCGCTCAAGGCTAAGTATCTGGGATATTTCCTTTGTGTCGGAGGTCCAGTCAAGCATAACGAGCTTTTTCAGCACATCTTCAGTGTAGTCGCTATCGGTGGGCTTGCCTGTTTCGTATTCTTTACCGTTTAATTTAACACTCTGGTTGCTGAATCTTACCGCGGAGAGCATGCTGTTCGGGGTCGCGTTGTGGAGCTGTGCGACAAACTCGCCCAAAGCATACTGCAGGTCCTCGGACTTTATGTTTTGGTTGTCTTCTTTCTTAAAAACATAGGAAACGCCGGAGCGAAGCTCTTTGGAGTATTTTTTACCGTCATAAGAAGGCGCACCGTTGTTATAGAAGCAACGCAAGAAGCCACAATCGTCTATGAAGAAAACGCAGGGAGAATATCCGGTAACTTGTCTATTTACTCCATTGGGCAAGGTTATAGCAGGTTTATAGCCTGTTTCGGCTTTTACCACTACTGTTTCGCCAGTATTTGCGCCAGTCCACAAGTAGCCTTCGCCTGTAAAATCTGGTCCCGAAGTGGCGATGTAGCCGCCATTGCCATTAGTTACATCATCCTCGTGCCCCTCAAAGTAATCCTTAACACTTTGAGGAAGTTTTTCGAGGACTATTTCATTTTCTATAACCTCGTCTGCGGGCAAGCCTTTAAACTCTTTTGCAGTGCCGACTGTTTCATAAAACTTTGTGAGATCGCTGCCGGAATTGACGAAGTACCAGCCGGCGCGGTCGGCTTTGGTTCCTGCGTTAAGCTTGGCGTCATAGGTGGCGATTACGTTGTCACCGCTGTCGTCGTAAGCGTTAGTATTAGCAGACACAACGGTTGAACTTTCTCCTGCCAAAACATTATACATTTGTTTTACTTGGGTTGCATCTAATCCTGCATCATATATAACAATATCGTCTATATTTAATGTTCGTTTTGTGTCTTTGAAATAATGGCTTTCATCGCTCCAGAAACCACCAATCAAGGCTTGCAAGTCGCTGCCATATACCCCAAGTGATGTATATTCCTTTCCTTGGCTATTGTTGTTATATACCATACTTGAGTAATTGTTAGTTTTCCTGTCAGCAATAAGTTCACCATTTAAGTATGAATACAGCTTATTGTCATTACTAAATACAAAGGTAAAATAATTGTAACCTTCACCGCCTTCACCGCTTGTATTGATTTTACTATCAAATGCATTACATATTTGGGCTATAGTTGCGTTGTTTTTATTTTGTACTATAAGTTGCTTTTTATCATTAACTGTAAATAAGTAGCCTTCTTTTGAGGATGTTGCGGTTTTAGGACCTATGCTTAACAAAGGACCATAACCCGTATCCTTGCACTGTACAGCAAAAGTTACAGTAAAACCTTCATTTTTAGGCAAACACGAGTCTTTAAGCGCCATATAATAGCCAGCGTTACCACTTCCTTTACTATCATTAAAATAACTAATCAACTGTATCGCTTTATTGGTTCCTGCACTATCTCTGGTTGTTGTTTTCCTGTTCGGTTCATAAGTCTCATCTACTTGATACTGTCCACTACTATCTTTTTTTACAACATAATACTCTTTGTTCCGATTATCATTTTCAATATTCCAATATGACAAATAACTTCCATCAATGCTCTCCAGCGTAATTTCGCCAAGTTCTTCTTCGCCGTTTTCCCCTCCCCAATACGCCAGCGGGACAAACTCCTGCGTGAAGTCGCGGGTGTCGAATATGTAATACGAATAGTCGCTGTAGCTCAGCTTCGAGTTGTCCGTCAGTTTCTTATCAAGTATCTTACCGACCTGCTCGAGCGTGAGGTATACGTTCGGCTGTACATTCGTTATACCGTCGGGAAGTGTATACCCACCTTCTGCTGAAGCATCAAAATGCATAGGCTCCAGCCCGTCGGAAATAAACGCCATACTTCCCGAAGCGTCAAGGATAAGTCCTACCTTCGCGGTAGCCTGGTCGTTATACCACGCCTCAAGATTTATATCGAATACACGGGTGCCGTTGTCCTCAACGTCCTCTTCGGTAGTGCCCGCTTCCGGTTCTTTAGCTGCCGAATCATAATAAACGGGCGTGGCCGTCTTATCGGTGTGCAGACCCTCGGAGGTGTTGTAGAGCTTGATAAGATCCGCGTCTTTCAATTTTGTGGGGTCTATAACGCCGTCGTCGCCGAGAGCGGCTTTTATGTCTTCTTGAAGGCTTTTGTCAAGATCGCCCCACTTCTGTGTTGAGGTATCTTCGTATTCTTTTATTTCTAATCCCGATCCCGTTCCCGTTCCCGTTCCCACCTGCATTTCCGTACCGGGGACGAGTTTCGGCTTAGCGCTGTAGAAAACATGCACCTTTACAAGATGAACGTTAGGATTATACTGTACAGTAATTTGGGGCGTTTCTGCGGTGGTATCAAGCGTAACGCAATCGTTGCCCGCAGACACAGCAAAGCCCGAGAAAGTTTCAGATGAGTCATCAGGGTGCGCATTGAAAATCAATTTATTATTTTTATATTCACTATCGGGCTTGGTGCCATTATCGGATTTAGTGGAAACAATCTCATTAGAGTTAACAGTAACGTCAATTACCTTATAATTAGATGTAACTCCATCTGCGTGCCAGTGCTTAATTATGATGTGCATTTCCGGATCTTCGACAGCTGCAAACACCAAAGTGCCCGGCAGCATTCCCGCAAAAGTGGAAAAAATCATCGCGAGACTGAGAATCGCGGCAAAGAAACGTTTGAAACCTGTTTTAGCGCTCATGCAAAAGTTCCTCCCTGGAAAAAAGTGTATTCAAGTAAGTATTTTTATACATAATATATTATAGCAACAGTATTTCAATTTTTCAAGTAAAATTACACAATAAATCTACCCCCCCCCCCGCATTTTTGTGCAACTTCACGAATTTCAGACTTTAATTTTGTTAATTGAAAACGTGCTAAAGTGCAGTGGCTCCGGAAAAATTCTCCTGAGTTTCCTCTGATTTCAAGATTTCTCGCCGACGGCGAACTGCCCGTCGTTTATTCGATTGACGGCGAATGACTTTGAAACGCTCAGTTCCTGCGCGGCCTCCTCAACCACATGAATGATTTTTCACTGATATGTTTGCGCTTACGCGCTCGACTTATAAAAAATCCCGCTGATAATCCAACTTCAGCGGGAAAACAAAATAATTATTTTGCATAATTAAATACTACAATTTTCACTTAATGCGATTCTCGGGCGTGAATTTCGTCATAAACATACGCCCTCAAGGTCTGAACTTCATTCATAGACAAACCAAAAAATGCTGATATGTATTTATTTTGCCAACACATTATTGTTAAATCAGACATAACAGCCGCAAGCGGCTTGCTAAACTTATTATAAAATTCAGTTTCTTCCGCCTTTACACATGCAGCTTTATAATATATTTTTCATGCTAAACAATTTAAACGTACGACATAATAACGTAAACGAAAAAGATAAAAAATACAAGGCGTACACCGCTCATATGAATGATGAGGAGCTTGAAAAATGGTATGATGAACTTTACCAGATGATCCTGCTCGCAATACTCGAATTGGAACAGATTTACAGAAACCGATTGGTAGACGAATTGAAAAGTCATTATTAACGAAAGCACCGCCTGATTTTTAATCGGGTGGTGCTATTGCCAAAATATAATGAAAGCTGCAACCGAACTGTTTAATTCAACGTAACTTTTAAAAATATACAATAAAATATTTCGTCATTCAACGTCCTGCTCAATTTTTTGTCGTAAATCGATTGACGGATTATTCCTATCTAACATATATTTTTCTTGAATCATCTTCGCTCGTCTAAATATTCGAACATTTACATATTTTTCTCTTTCAATTATAATATTAATTATGTCATTTATAAACTCAAAAACATGAATCTTCTGTAGCAATATCTGACAGTACTCATCATTATTGTTGATTTCAGAAAATTCATATAAATCTGACAACATTCTATTAGTACATATTAATATTTCATCAAGAGCCCTCTCTCCTCTTCCAGCTCCGAATTTTCTTTGTATCATCGCAAGATACTCAGGAGGCAATATTTGTTCCGGTGAACTAAGCAATACATTTTGTTTTCTTAAAAGCTGTAAAATCTCTTCTATCGCTTCTGTATTAATAGTTTTATCATTATTAGTCTTTTCAGTAGATTCTTTTTAGGTTTATTGTTCTCTATATGTTGCTTGATAGCATCATACATCTTGTCCCAAATAGCACTAAATGTTGACTCTAAAACCTCGGTACTCAAAGGATTTTCTGTTACTTTATTGATATCAGAAATAAGTTGCCACATGTCATTTTTTTCAAGATTTGTTGCTTGATATCTCTTTAACGGTCCTTGAATATCAGATGTTTTTATATCTACCATAAGAGTAGCAACTTTGGATTCTAATGCTTTTGCAATTGCCCCGGCTTCAAAATTTATCCAAGGTGCAGATGTATTTTCGGATGTTAAACAAACTATGCCGTAATTACATTTTGACAGCTCATTTGATATCTTACTATCCCAGTTATCACCTTTTTCAATATATTCAGGAGAAAAGAATACTTCCAAAGACTGAATAATACATGGTAACCATTTTTTTAATTCGTTTGCAACATTTTTGCTTAAGTCTCCGGATCAACTGACAAACACTTTCATGCTGAGAAACTCCTTCTAATTTTTTAAGTTATTAGCCATTATACTTCATTTTTTGACATTTGTCAACATATTTATTGAAAAGGGAGTGGCCGAAGCGGCCACATTATAAAAATTATTTGCAGGATGACTTGCCGTTACTAAACGCTTTTCACTTTTCCCTTTTAATTTAAATGTGGCCGCTTTAGCCACTCCCATTGAAAATACGCATAAAGAGCGTAGATGAAAAATCTTTTTCAAAATGTTTCTATGTAAAAGCATATATTGTTACTCATAGTGTGTAGACTAATAGTATTCACCAATGCTATAATATTAAATTGGAGGTTTGCACTATGGACATAATAAAAGTTTTCGGAAATAATTTGAGAAAATACCGGACGGCTATAGGGCTGTCGCAGGAGGCGTTCGCCGAAAAATGCGGGCTGCACCGAACTTATATCAGCGCCGTCGAATGTTACCGCCGGAGCATCGCACTCGAAAACGTACAGAGAATTGCCGACGCGCTCGGAATTGATACTTATAAATTGTTTATTGAGGAGGAAAGCCGATGAAATACACGCTTAAAAATGAAAAAATCGAACGCTATAACGACGCAGACTCGTTTTCTTTTCCGAAGTATACCTCGCAGCTGATAAATTGGGCAAATCAAAACGCTCAGGGTACAAGACCCGTGGTCGTAGGTCAACTGTCGGAACTGTTCCCGGAGTTTATTGCATCGGGAGAAGAGATCACCATTGAAAATTGGAAAAAATGGTATACGAAAAAATACCCCCGACGCTTTTGAAAAAGCAACAGATAAAATATTCAATCAAGTAGAGAATCTCACCGTTACGATACAGCAAATAGACAGAGAGATGGTAGAAAATCGGGTAGAAGATCTTGTGATAAATAAAACCTTCAATGGCTTATATGTTCAAAAGACGATTTTAGCTTATCTTGCGGAATTTCAGCATAAACCGTTCAGGTTGGCTGAACCGTCCGAAGAATCGGTGGGAATTGACGGATATGTAGGAGATGTTTCCTATTCAATCAAGCCCGATACATACAAAACAATGGGACGGCTGTCCGAAACAATTTCCGTAAAGATGATTTATTATACCAAGACCAAGACAGGCTTGACCTTTGAAGTTGAAGAATAAAATTAAGGCGAGGACATCAGCCCTCGCCTGTTTTTAATTCGGAACGGAATTCAAAAATTTCTTTTGACAGGAATAATCAAACGATGTATCCACATCAACAAAGCCCGTTCTGACCAAGTGATTGTTTATAAACGTCTTGTTGTCAAGATATACATAGCATAAAAGGTTATCTTCTTTATCATATCTTACCGTATCATATTTCAGAAACACTTTTCGCTTTGTAAATTTGTCTTTCAAAAAACCTATCGCCTGACTTTGATACTGCAAATTCGGCTTAATTCCTAAAAGGCGCACCGTCCTGCCGTCGTTTAACTCTATTTTATCGGGAGAAATAACCTTTTTAACGCTGAACAAGTCGTTTCTTTTCACTTCGGTCTTATCAATTTTTGACCCAAACTGCATTTTCTTAACATCAACCTGCTTATCCATTTTATGCGGATCGTGAAAGATATACGGCAGCCTGTCAAAAGAAATGTCCGCAGGTGAACCTTCCTCAAAAGTCACTTCGCTGTCCATGCTGAAAATATCAAGCTGATTTCCCCATAATTTTTCTTGAATGACAGGCTTAAACTCGCTGTTGATTTCATATCCGACAGAGTTTCTGCCTAAATTCTTTGCGGCAAGCGAAGTAGTTCCGCTGCCCAAAAAAGGATCAAGAACAGTTTCCCCGACAAATGAAAACATCTTTATAAGCCGCTTAGGCAGCTCTTCGGGAAACATAGCTATATGCCCCATCTGCTTTACGCCGTTGAAATTCCAATGCGAGGAAAAATACTGATTCCATTCTTCCTTTGAAATCTCGGAGGCTTTCTTCTGCTCGACCGTCGGCTTTGGCGCATTTCCTAACTTTTTAAATAAAAATATTGATTATCTCAAAAAGCCTTGATTTTACGGGCAGTTTCGCAGGGTGACAAGCCGGATTTACTACTCATTTACTACGTTTGAGGAAAGAGCCTTGATATGCGCCCCACTTCCCGCGAGATAAAAGCCCAAAGACACGGCACATCAGCATAGACCAAATACAAGACAACTGAATATTGACCGCAAAGGCGGCGTTTCTCAATCCCTAACCGGGAGAACAGGAACGCCGCTTTTTTTATGCCCTCTGTTACGCAATAGGGGCGAAAAAAGCATTGATTTATGCGGCTTTGCGGGCGCAAAAACCGAGGGGCAAGGGATTTATACCTTATCCCCCCAAAACCGCGTTTCTACTGCGTAACAAATCCACGGCAAAGGAGTGATGAAACAATGGCAGTTTTCCGGGTGGAGCGAAACAAAGGCTATACCGTAATGAGCAACCACCACCTGCGCAACAAGGAGCTGTCCCTAAAGGCAAAGGGGCTTCTGTCGCAAATGCTTTCCCTGCCGGAAGATTGGGACTACACCCTTGCGGGGCTGTCCCTTATCAACCGGGAGAAGATCGACGCTATCCGGGAAGCGGTGCGGGAGCTGGAACGCGCCGGGTATATCGTCCGCTCACGGGAGCGCGACGAAAAAGGACGCTTGCGCGGCGCAGAGTATGTAATCTATGAGCAGCCCCAGACACCTACATTGGATTTACCTACATTGGAAAATCCAACATTGGATAATCCAACGCAGGAAAATCCTACGTTGGAAAAACCTACGTTGGAAAATCCAACGCAATTAAATAAAGATATACAAAGAACTGACTTACCAAAAACAGAAAAATCAAATACGGATTTACCAAGTACCCATTCCATTCCTATCCTTTCCCCTTACCCCTCACCTTTCGGGGACGCGGCAGAGCCGCAGGAACGGAAAAGAACGGAAGCGAAATCACAGAGCGCGGTTGACGTGTACCGGGAGATCATCATGGACAACATCAGCTATGACGTCCTCATACAGGACAGGAGCCTTGACCGGGACAGGCTGGACGAAATCGTTGACCTCATGCTGGAAACCGTCTGCACGGCGAGAAAGACTATCCGCATTGCCGGGGACGACTACCCCGCCGAGCTTGTGAAGTCAAAGTTTATGAAGCTGGACAGTGAGCATATCCGCTTTGTGCTGGACTGCATGAGCGAGAACACGACCAAAATCCGCAACATCAAACAGTATCTTCGGGCGGTGCTTTTCAATGCCCCGTCCACAATCGGCAACTACTACACTTCCCTTGTCGCCCACGATATGGCGAGCGGGAAAATCTGAAAGGAGAATACAGACCATGACACAGAAACAGGGAGCCTTGATTTTTGACGAGCGCACAGACCGTTACGACATTCGCTTTGACCTTGCCGACTACTACGGCGGGGTGCATTGCGGTGACTGCTTTGACGTATTCGTTGGCGGCAAATGGAAGCCTACC
This sequence comes from uncultured Clostridia bacterium, assembly GCA_947625125.1. Lineage (GTDB taxonomy): Bacteria > Bacillota > Clostridia > Oscillospirales > Ruminococcaceae > Faeciplasma. Next base: position 2,173 of record CANQNF010000011.1, on the reverse strand, counting down.
CGCATGGAGATGAACGCGGCGCAGGAATGGTACCTTGTGGGCGTCCGTGCAAAGGACTTGAACGGGCTGCGGGTGCGTATCTGACCGCCGCATAAAAATCCGCAGGGAAAGGAGGACGCGAAATGCAGGACGAGATCAACGAAAAGACCATAGCCCTATACATCAAGACCGGGCGGCTGACCGCCGAAACGCTGCAAAAGGCAATGAAAGCCCTGCTGTCGCAGGGAAAGAAGCAGATCGAAAAGCCGCCCCACGGGAAACAGACCCTACGGCAGCTTATGAAGCAGAACACGGGCGTTTCCAACATTGAGATCACCGGGGAGAACATCAAGGCGTTTGAAAGCACGGCGAAAAAGTACGGGATTGACTTTGCGCTGAAAAAGGACGCCACGGAAAGCCCGCCCCGCTACCTTGTGTTTTTCAAGGGGCGGGACGCGGACGTGCTGACCGCCGCCTTTAAGGAGTTTTCCGCAAAGAAGCTGACGCAGGAGAAAAGGCCGTCAATCCGAAAGCTGCTGTCGGCGTTCCGGGACAAGGCAAAACAGAGGGACGCCCAGCGCGTCAAGGAAAAGAACAAGGACAGGGGGCTTGAACGGTGAAGAACATCAACTTGAAAAAATGGATTATCCCAAACCTGCCTTACCTGCTCTTTGTCTACCTCTTTGACAAGGCGGGGCAGGCGTTACGGCTGACGCCGGGCGTGGACGCCAGCGAAAAGCTGCTGCGGCTCTCCGAGGGCTTCACCGCCGCCCTTGCTTCCTATGCGCCCAGCTTCCACCCCGCCGATTTACTGATCGGCATTGCCGGGGCGGTGGTTATCCGGCTGATCGTCTACATGAAAGGCAAGAACGCGAAGAAATACCGCAAGAATGTAGAATACGGCTCCGCCCGCTGGGGGACGCCGGAGGACATCAAGCCGTATATCGACCCCGCCTTTGAAAACAACGTGCTTCTGACGCAGACGGAACGGCTTACCATGTCAAGCCGCCCGAAGCAGCCGAAATACGCGAGGAACAAAAATATCCTTGTGATCGGCGGCTCCGGCAGCGGCAAGACCCGGTTTTTTGTAAAGCCGAATTTAATGCAAATGCACAGCTCCTATGTTGTCACAGACCCCAAGGGCACGGTTTTGATCGAAGTCGGGAAGCTCTTGCAGCGCGGCGGGTACCGTATCAAGGTGCTGAACACGATCAATTTCAAGAAGTCCATGCGGTACAACCCCTTTGCGTATATCCGCAGCGAAAAGGACATCTTGAAGTTAGTCAATACCATAATCGCCAACACCAAGGGCGACGGCGAGAAGTCCGGCGAGGATTTCTGGGTGAAGTCGGAACGGCTCTTTTACAGCGCACTGATCGGCTATATCCACTACGAAGCCCCGGAGGACGAGAAGAACTTTACGACGCTGCTTGAAATGATAAATGCGTCGGAAGCCCGCGAGGACGACCCGGAATTTCAAAGCCCGGTTGACCTCATGTTTGAACGGCTGGAAGAAAAAGACCCAGACCATTTTGCGGTGCGGCAGTACAAGAAATTCCTGCTGTCCGCAGGCAAGACCCGAAGCTCTATCCTCATAAGCTGCGGTGCGCGGCTTGCTCCCTTTGACATCGCCGAGCTGCGGGAACTGATGAGCTACGACGAAATGGAACTCGATACCCTCGGTGAGAGGAAAACTGCATTGTTCGTCATCATCAGCGACACCGACGACACTTTCAACTTTGTCGTGGCGATTATGTACTCTCAGCTTTTCAATCTCTTGTGCGACAAAGCTGACGACGAACACGGCGGGCGGCTGCCCGTCCATGTGCGCTGCCTGCTGGACGAGTTTGCTAACATCGGTCAGATACCGAAGTTTGACAAGCTCATCGCAACAATACGAAGCCGTGAAATCTCGGCTTCAATTATATTACAGTCTCAGTCGCAGCTTAAGACTATCTACAAGGACGCGGCAGACACGATAGTCGGCAACTGCGATGTTACGCTTTTCTTGGGCGGCAAGGAGAAATCCACGCTCAAGGAAATTTCCGAGGTTTTGGGAAAGGAAACGATAGATACCGTGCGCCCAGATAGGGCTTTGAGCAAAGTAGCGTAAGGCCCTACCCCGTAAGATAACGCGGGAAACAACCTGCCTAACCGAAAGGCGAAAGCTGACACGGGAACACAGCACGGCAGG
>CANQNF010000010.1 GCA_947625125.1 uncultured Clostridia bacterium | reverse complement strand
TTAAGGCCTTTTCCGTTTGTTTTAATACTCTCATTCCACCGATTTTTACACTTTCGCAAAGTTAGTACATTTGCGAAAGGCTTAAATCACGCTTGCATTATACCACATCCACAAATAAATTGCAATAGTTTTAGTGAAATTTCTAAAATTTCAGCAAAAATACACGAAGAATAAGGCAAAATTTATCCCTAATTGACCTATAATCATATCTTTCCGCAGTCAAATCGCAGTCATTTTTAATGAATTTTTATGCATGTTTTTGGGCATTTCTACAAAATTCGACCCTACGCTCCGCCGTCAAAAAAATGTGTCAACAGCCGTCTTTGAGATGAGAAATCATCAAAAAGGCGGTTTTTTTGCGCATTTTTCAGGCATTTTCAATTTTCATTCGCAAATGTACTAACTTTGCGAAAGGCTTGGCGTTTTTCATGTCATAAAAGCCCGCCGCGACCCATATACTTTTAAAAAAGCATTTGGGAGTGAGCGTATGACAATACCAAAGGACAGCGAACGCCCGGTAATTTTGGGGGAATACATAATCGAGCACAAGGCCACCGTCAGGCAGACGGCGAGCGAGTTTGGGATTTCTAAGAGTACGGTGCATAAAGACGTCAGCGAGCGCTTGAGGAAAGTCAAACCGTCGCTTTACCGCGAGGTGCGGGTGGTCCTCGACATCAACAAGCAGGAGCGCCACATCCGCGGCGGCGAGGCGACGAAGCAAAAATACAAGGAGCTTTCCGGCATAAAATGAAAAATTTGGCATCCGTCAGGGTGCCATTTTTTTAAATGCACGGTCATGAGCATGCGCATTTCGCACATATTGTAAAATTTTTACTGATGGCCTGCCATTGATGACTACTTTCCGCTTCTCGTTTTTTGATTTATGCGGCCGGTTCGGCACGCCGCCTGCCGAAGGTATGCTTGACATCGAATCCGAAAAATGGTATGCTGAATTTGAACAAAGTTTGGAGGAAAATTATGCTTACAAAGATATTTTTTGTCAGACATGCGCAGCCGGAGCATGCCTGGGATGACGACAGGACGCGGCCCCTGACTGCCGAGGGAATTTCGGATTCTGATTTTGTGACAGAGGTCCTGCGCGACAAGAAGATTGATATATTCTACTCAAGCCCTTATCGGCGCAGTATTGATACCATACAAAAAACTGCCGATCTTTTCAGCATGGAAATTCACCTTGACGAACGACTCAGGGAACGTGAAAAAGGCCCGAACGGAAATAATTTAGGCATGTTTCAGAAGCGCTGGGCAGACCATGAATACCACGAGGACGGCGGCGAGTCGATAGCCATGGTGCAAAAGAGAAATATAGAATCGCTGCATGAAATAATTGATAAAAACTCAGGTAAAAATATCGTCGTCGGGACCCACGGCACCGCCCTTTCGAGCATAATAAATTACCATATTCCGGAATTTGGCTGCGATGATTTTCTGAGGATCATCGACTGGATGCCCTATATTCTGGAAATGGATTTCGACGGCCGCCGACTCGTTTCGATGGCGGAGCTCGGGCACATCGAGAAAGAATTTAAGGGCAAAAGCCGCGCCGACAAAGCCGGGGGACGGGGTTAGAGGCCGGCGACTATCTTCGATAAGGGAGTGTCTAAATCGCCCGCATTATTCACTATTATAAAACCGTCGCCATAGGCGACGCCTTGAAATTCTGACATCTGACTTCTGACTTCTGTATTCTTGATGTGGCCGCTTCGGCCACATCTCTTAAATTTATCATATTGACATTACTTTTATGATGATATATAATATATATAAACATATTTTCCCGTTCATTTTCAGCCTCTAACTCCTACACATTCGTCGCCGAGAAGCAGCGCATGGAGACTGCAAAAGCGTGCGTGAACCATGTTTTTTACCAGCTTATGATATATCCATCTCTGCGTTACCGTCTCCCTCAGATAAATTTAACTAAAGATCCAAACCATAAGCCCTGAATAAGGAGTGACAAAAAATGGCAGTTATGCAAATCGAATTTCGATCCGAAACATTAAAAAGAGAGGTCGCGTTCAAGGCGATAATCCCGGCTGAACGATTCGAGCCGCCCTATCCGACGCTTTACCTGCTCCACGGGCTGACCGACAACAGCGGCGCGTGGCTCTATAACACGCGGATCCGCATTTGGGCGGAGGAGATGGGGCTTGCCGTGATTATGCCGTCAGGCGAGAACTCCTTTTATCTCGACGCCCCCGTCAAAGACGGTTGCTACGGCGATTTCGGCGAATATGTCGGCCGGGAGCTGGTCGATTTTACCCGCAGGCTCTTTCCGCTTTCGCATAAACGTGAGGACACCTTTATCGGCGGTCTTTCGATGGGCGGTTACGGGGCATGCCGAAACGGTCTGAAATATTTCGGCACGTTCGGGAAAGTGGCGATGCTCTCGGCAGCCGTGCATTTCTTTGAAGAACCGAGGGAATGGGTCATGTCCGAGGGGAACATTTTAGGGGAACTTCGTTGTTTCGGCGATTTGGACGAGGCGGAGCATACCGACCGAAATCCCCGTTATCTCATGGAGCAGATCAAAGAAAAGAATCTGTCGGACGGCAAGAACCGTTTCCCGGCGTTTTATGTGGCATGCGGAACCGAGGACCATTTAATCGGCGCAAACCGTTCGATAGCCAAAGCCCTGAAAGAAGCCGGGGCAGAAGTGACCTACGAGGAGGGCCCGGGAATCCACGACTGGTATTTTTGGGACACCTATATTCAGCACGTTTTAAAGTGGCTGGATATTGGCCATACGGAGAGAAAATAATGACCGAAATTTACGTTATGTCCCAAGGGCATGAATTTTGGCAAAAAACCGTGTCGGCGGTCGAAAAATGCTCATGGCGTGCCGGACCTTATTTGGCGCAAAAGATGGCAGAAAATGACTTTAAAGAATGGGAAAGAGTTTTTTGCGCCGTCGAAAACGGCGAGGTCGTCGGCTTCTGCACTTTGACGGAAAAAGACGAGCTGCCGGAAAAATACGACTTCACGCCGTTTATAGGTTTTGTTTTTATTGATGAGCAATATCGCGGCAAAAGATTATCTCAATTATTGATAAATCATGCGGCCGAGTACGCGCACGGCCTCGGGTATCGGAAAATATATGTCATGAGCGGCGAAGTCGGGCTGTATGAGAAATACGGCTTTGTTAAGCCGGGCGATTACAAGACGATATATAACGCCACAGATCAACTTTTTGTTAAATCAATAATTGACTTATAATATTCAAGGAGGATTATCAAATGGAAAAAATCACACAAACCGCAGGACGCAATCAGTTAGGCGACTTCGCGCCCGATTTCGCGCACTTTAACGACGACGTGCTTTTCGGCGAGAACTGGAACAATCAGGATATTGATTTAAAAACTCGCTGTATCATCACTGTCGTTGCGCTGATGTCATCGGGCATTACCGACAACTCGCTTGTTTATCATCTTGAGAACGCGAAAGCGCACGGCGTTACTCGTGCCGAAATCGCGGCGATCGTCACACACGTCGGCTTTTACGTCGGCTGGCCGAAAGCTTGGGCGGTGTTCAGAATGGCAAAGGACGTTTGGAAAGACGATGAGCTGACCGAAAAAGAAAAATATCAGAACACAATTCTTTTCCCGATTGGCGCGCCGAACGACGGATTTAAGCAGTATTTCATCGGGCAGAGCTACTTAGCGCCGATTTCTAAAGAGCAGGTCGGGATTTTCAACGTCACATTTGAGCCCGGCTGCCGCAACAACTGGCACATTCATCACGCCACAAAAGGCGGCGGGCAGATTCTGATTTGCGTCGGCGGGCGCGGGTATTATCAGGAGTGGGGCAAGCCGGCGGTCGAGATGAAGCCGGGCGACTGCATAAATATTCCAGAGGGCGTGAAACACTGGCACGGTGCGGCTCCCGACAGCTGGTTCAGCCATTTGGCGATTGAAGTCCCCGGCGAAAACGGCTCTAACGAATGGCTGGAAGCGGTAGATGAGGGGCAATATAAAAACTTGAAGTGATGCGAAAAACTACACATCCCCCCAATTTCTCCCATCCATTTTGAGCACCACCCTATACGCCGGCCTGTACGCAAGCCGGTATTCCTCGCTGTGAGATACCGCCGGGCACCCCGCCTCGCGGTATTTTTTCAAGTAATCGTCAAGCTCGTCCGCCGAAAATCCGAACCCGAAGCGTGAAAATTCCGATACAAGAATATCCAGTTTTGCCAAAAAATCCTCCATGCTTCCCCGCCGCAGATTCGCCGACTCGCAAAAGTCGCGGTTTAAATCATAAAGTGAATATTTTTCGACATCGAGCGCCGCTAAATTGACACGAAACGCGCCGTTTCCGATGTACTCAAAAAGCTCAGAACCGGGCGTTTTTTCGACATGTTCATACTCATCGGTAAGCCGCAAAAGGCTTTGTTCCGGGCTTTTTATCATGTGCCCGCCCAAAAATTCGCTTTGATAAATTAGCTTCACCACGTCGCATGGCGTCATCCGCGGATATTTTTCAACATGTCGTGCAAGTATTTCAATAAGTTCAATTCGATTGATTATTTCACCGCCTCCTCAAAATAATTGTAGCACATTTTTCGGGAGAATTCAATGGTGCAAGGCGCAAGGATGTGACCGACACTGCACATCAATTATACAGAAGTCAGAAATCGGATATCAGGATTTCCAAATGGCCGCCTTGGCTACGATTAAAATAGTGGATAACGCTTTATAATATTCGTGCAAATTTTTTCATTCCCGAACCGAGTCGGGATTTACGCGACTATACCTATGAACGTTCAAGACTTCCGGAGGCAAAATATGTCAAAAGACGAAATTATTAAGTATTATGATTATCTGATGCGGCTTGCGGCAGCAAAGTGCGGCTCTCAGACCGACGCCGAAGACCTCGTCGGCGAGGCCGTCCTCGCGGCTCTCGCGTTTTTGCATGGCGGCGGGGTCATCGAATACCCGAAAACCTGGCTCACAAACACGCTCTGCCACAAATTCAACGACGGCCTGCGCAAAAAATACCGCCGTCCGGTCACCGTCTGCCTCGATGACATAAACGACCTTTCTGAGGACTTTGACGACGGTTTTCTTAGGTCGGAGGAGGCTGCCGAGGTCCGCCGCGAGTTGAATTTTCTTGGATACCGAACGCGCGAGGTGCTGATACGGTATTATTTTCGGAGTCAGAGCGTTTCCGACATCTCAAAGGCTCTCGGGATCCCGGAGGGCACCGTAAAAAGCAGGCTTTCTGCCGGCCGCGATCAGATGAAGAAAGGACTTGAAACCATGAACATAGCCGAAAATAATTTGCCGGGTTATTTATATCTGTCATTCGGTGGCTCCGAGGGGCTCCGGAATGAACCGATGTCGCTGGTTGAAAACGATCTGGTCGCACAAAATTTACTTATTTTGGCATATGAAAGGCCGATATCCCTGCCAGATCTTTCAAAGGCGATTGGGATTCCCGCGGCGTATATCGAGCCTATCGTCAAAAAGCTTGTCGACGGCGAGCTCATGCAAATGACCGAAAATCAAAGGGTCTATACCGATTTCATCATCACAAGGCCCGAGGAAAAACTCATGGGCTTTAAGCCCCAACTCGACTTTGCGCACAGGCACTTTGACGTGATCTGGAAAATAATACAAAAGATGTCGGAGAGAATTTCGGAGATGCCGTTTGTGCAGGAAATGAGCGACAAACAAAAAATAAAGCTGGACCGATACGCGGTCTTAAAGGCTTTGCAGGATTTTCAGCATTACGGTACGGGAAAGATCGCTCCTCCGAATTTCCCAAAGCGCAAGGACGGCGGGCAGTGGTATGCCCAGGCGGTTGCGTTCGAGGCGGGCTATGACATGACCGAATACAACAAATCCGCACAGTACATGATCCACGGCGGACATCGCACGACAGAAGCATATGCGGCGGGCGGCACAAGGCGAGTCCGGCTCTGCGAATTTGACACAATGCTTTTGGACGATCCCACGAGGTATGCGTTTTCGTATGAGCTGTATTTTAAGCACATTATCCCGTTTTTGTGGTGCATTTACGCCGATATCCCGCTTGAGGAGCGGGTGGGGTACGACATCCCGAGCGAACTTATCTCCCACATCCCCGATATTGGGCGAATCGGACTTATCGGGCGGGAAAACGGCAATCTCAGCGTAACGATACCGGTCTTAAAAATCGATGAATACAATCGCCTGTGCGACGTTATAAGATGTGCGACAGATGAGCTGAAAGCCGCCCTCGGCGAAAAGCTTGAGGAATTTATATCTTCCCAGAAAACGCCGATACCGAAGCATCTCAAATCCGTCCCCGAGCTGTATCGCTATTGCGACGCGACGGTTTATTTCACGATGGCAATTGTCAGAGAAGCCTACGAAAAGGGTCTGCATTTAAAAGACGTAAATTACTGCTGCCCGCCGGTAGTGATGGTGTGGGAGGGTCGGTAAAATTCATTTCAAAAACACCTCACGGCGGGGGCGTGAGGGGAGAGGAAGAACTATGAAAAAAATACTTAAAATCGGAGCGGCGGCGCTTGCGGCATGCGTGGCCTTGGCGCTCTGCTCATGCGAAAACAAAGAAATCTCAACGCAAATTCAGATCGATTCGGAGGCTTTGGAAATGACGGAAAAAATGCCGAAAAACATCTATTTTTCACCTTATACCGGCTCGGACGACAACTCGGGACTCGAGATAGGCTTCCCTGTCATGAGCATAGAAAAAGCGCGTGAGATCGCGGAAAACACGCCTCTTTCAGATAACGAGGAGGCCGTGATTTTGGAATATCTCATGACTGTCGACGTAAAAATAACCGGCTCAAACGGCGTAAACTCCGACGTTTGCGGGGTCAACATGATCTCCTTTACCGGGTCCGTCGAGAGCCGCTGGTTCTCGGGCGAGACTGCCGGGGTCGGCTGTGACACTCAGAGATACTACCCGGACGGGAAAACGTCTCTGTCGGCGAGGTATCTCTTAAAGGGCAGGGACTGCGACGGGAAAAGCTGCTCGATTTTCATTGAAAATAACGGGCCGTCGCTCGACATGTGCACGCCGGTTTTAGTCACCGACAGCGAGGCCCTCAGCGGCTGGCAGGAGGAAAGCCTGCGCGCTATAGTCGTCCCCAAGGACGGCGGGGTCGACGTGAATTTATTCGCTGTGAGAGAGTAATCGGGCGCTTAATTTTTAATCATGTTTATCATGTATGCCGCAAATTCCCGGGAAATATTTTCGTCATAATTCGCCGTTGTGTCCGATGAGTATTCGTTCAGCGCCTGCGAAATTAGGGGACGGAATTTTTCCGGGAGATTTTGCATTCCCCATTTGCCGCCCTCGGCTTTTGAGAGGACAAGTTCTTCTTTTTTGTATGCCAAAACACGGCATAAATTCAAAATAAAGTAAACAGGATCGTCTTTTATCCCGGCCTCGGCATTCTCAATATCGGCAAAAATGCTGTCAAAATAGTATTCTTTTCTGACAGCCCCGAAAACGTCCTTAACGGCTTTTCCGAAAAGGCATTTTCCCCTGTTAAGGATTATCGTGAAGTGGGCGGCGAGGTCCTTATCGGTCCCCTGCATTTTTTTGACATAGTCCCAAGGGTCGGATTTATAGCGCTCCAAATGCGCATTGGAAAAGTGCAGCTCATACGGCGTGGGGTAAATAAACGGGTCGCATGCCTCTTTTTTCACTATGCTCATTTCGATTCCCTTTTTTGGGGCATGCCCGTTTAGCTCCACGACCATATCCATGAATCGGCGCTTCACATCGTCCGAAACGGCCTTATTTACCACGACTATAAGGTCTATATCGCTCTTTTTTTCGTTATAGCAGCCCATCGCGGCCGAGCCGTGAAGATAGACGCCGACAAGATCATCCCCTAAAATTTCCCGGCATGCCGTGACAAATCTTTTAAGCAGGTCATTTAATTCGTACATGTTATTATCCTCCTCGTCATGCCCGAAATCTGTGGTTTTCTCAATGATATTATACAGCTCCTGCCGAAAAAGTCAACATTTTAAAAAGCCGTCGCTCAGAGGAGCAGGCGGCTTTTTTGCGGGGCGCATGAACATGAAACAAAAACCAAAATCAGTTTTTCATGTGAACGTCCAGCTGCGGGAACGGTACCGAGATACCGGCCTCGGGGACCTTGTTGACGGCGGATTCGGTGAGTGCGAATTTCGCGGGCCAGTAGTCCGAGCCGTTTACGACGACCCTTAACGTGGCGGTGATGGCGGAGTCCTTGTTGTTTGATAAGAACACCATCGGCGCGGGGTCCTTAAGTACCATCGGGCAGTCGTCGGCGACCTTTAACAGGGTCTTTCTGACGAGGTCGGTGTCGCTGCCGAATGCAACAGTCACGTCGATGTCGATGCCGCGGGTGGGCTTAGCGGACAGGTTGGTGACGGTGGAGGAGGAAAGGACCGAGTTCGGGATGTTGATAAGGCGGTTGTCGATGGTGACGAGCTTGGTGTAGAAGAGGCCGATGTCCTCAACGGTCCCGTCGCCCGAGGGGGTCGAGATAAAATCTCCGATATGGAACGGCTTGAAAACAAGTATCATCACGCCGCCGGCAATGTTCGAGAGACCTCCCTGTAAGGCAAGGCCGATAGCGAGTCCGCAGGAGCCGATGGCGGCGATGATGGTCGCGGACGGCACGCCGAGAATCTGCACGGCGATGATGATGATGAGAGTGTTGAAAACAAGTTTTAAGGCGGAAAGAATGAGCGCGCCGACGTTGGAGTCAAGCTTTGCAAAAGCCTTTCCCTTGCCGATCTTGTTGACAACGAATTTTGCCACCTTGAGACCTATGAGCAGAACGAGCGCGGCCATGATGAGCTTGACGCCGAAACTGACGAGGTAGGTGTTCACAAAATCAATTAACCAATCTAACATTTTAAAAACTCCTTTCGTTTTTTTGATTATAACATATCAGCAAGAAATAATCAAGGGAAATTTTTTCGAGTCTGCAAAATTCTTAACAAAGTCTTAAACTTTGGTTACAATCTCTTAATAATTGTTGACACGGCCCTCACGCCGGGATAAAATTATCTCAAGAGGTGGTTTTATGTCGCATGTCCGAAAGCGGTATTATCTGAAAACGCCGGGAAAAATAATCGTTGCCGGGGCGATAGTTTTAATAATTTATCTCATTTTTCACCGTGAGATAACCGGCCTCGGGAGGCTTTTATTCGGCGGAAAAACATACACAAACGCCGACTTTGACATTCCCGACTATATCAGCTCACGCGATACCGACGGCGACGGCATAGACGATCAGAGCGATATTCTTGCGGGCGCAAGGGAGTACGTCTCAAAAAGGCCGGTATATGAGAGCAAATACTACAGCGGAGGTTGGCCGGACGACAACTGCGGGGTTTGCACCGACGTCGTCGCAAACGCCCTGAGAGCCGCAGGTTACGACCTCAAAGAGCTTGTGAGCGAGGATATAGCGGCTGCGCCCGGGGAATATGACGACGACTGCGGAGACGACAACATCGATTTTCGTCGGGTCAGGAATCTGCTTACATATTTTAAGAGGCATGCGCTGTCCCTGACGACCGACTTTTCCGAAATAGCCGAGTGGCAGGGCGGGGATATCGTAGTGTTTAAAGGGCACATCGGCATTGTCAGCGACAAAAGAAACAGGCACGGCGTCCCGCTTCTTATCCATCACGGAGGCTCCAACGGCGAGGGCAGCAGGTCAAGACCCGACTACGAGGAGGACGTGCTGGACCTGCGAAACGATATTTCAGGGCATTTCAGAGTGGGATAACAAAGCAAAAGGCGAAGCCCCCGTGCGCTTTCGCGCACGCCTCTGCCACCCAAGGGGGGCAGAGGCCGCCGGCCCCAAAGGGGCCGGCGGGGGGCTTCGCCGAGGTATTAGGTCTGCAGCAGGTTTTTTACCCGTTTTTTTCGCCAAGGTGGAGTTCCTTGTGCTCCTTGGAGTTTTTCGTGCGAGAGCTCTTGCGGTTTTCGGGGACGATCTCGCCGGCCGAGATGAGCGCTCTCTTTGTGAGGGCCGGGCCCACGAGCTCGTAGACGAGCACCGAGAACAAAACCACGTTTCTTATCATGCTCCCGCCCTCTAAGGTCTGGGCAGTGAGAGTCATTCCGAGCGCAACGCCCGCCTGGGGAAGAAGAGTTATGCCGAGGTTTTTACGAATCGTTTTGTTGCATTTTGTCATGGCGCAGCTGGCGAATGCTCCGACATATTTTCCGAGAGAGCGAAAGACTATATAGACGGCTCCGACAAGAAGCACCAGCGGGTTAGACAAAATCTTCAGGTCGAGCTCCGCTCCCGAAAGAACAAAGAACAAAACGAACAGCGGCGCAGTCCAGCCGTCTACCCTGCCCATGAGCTCCTCGGAAAAGTCGCAGATGTTGCAAAAGACCGTTCCGCAGACCATGCAGAGAAGCAAAAGGCTTGAACCGAATCTCACGCCCCCGGCCTCGAATTCTATCATCGAAAGGGCAATGGTGAGAAATACGAACGCTATAGAAAGTGAGAGCCTCTTTGAGCGCGAATGGAAGAATTTTTCGAGCAGGAAGAGCGCGAACCCGACCACTGCTCCCAAAACTATAGACATGAATATTTCGATGATGGGCTCCCAGATGATGGCGGAAATGCTCACCTCTCCGCTCTCAAGGACCTTGGCGACGCCGAACGACGCCGAAAACAGAACAAGCCCGACCGCGTCGTCTATCGCGACGACGAGCAAAAGAAGCTTTGTCATCGGTCCGTCGGCCTTGTACTGTCTTACGACCATGAGAGTTGCGGCGGGAGCTGTGGCGGCGGCGATTGCTCCGAGGGTCAGTGCCGATGAGACCGACATAATCTCCGGCTTGAAGCAGTGCAAAACGAGCAGGGCCGCGTCGACGGCGGCGGTGGTTATCACGGCCTGCAAAATGCCGATAATAATGGCCTTTGCGCCCATCTGCTTAAGCTGTACCACGCGAAATTCATTGCCGATGGTGAATGCTATAAAGCCTAACGCCACGTTTGACAGAAGATCCAAAGCCTCGACGTCCTCGAGCGACCCGAAGCCTATCCCGAAGCGGGAAAGCCCGAGCGCGCCTATGCAGAACGGACCGAGAAGCAGTCCTGCCACAAGATAAGACGTGACCGCCGGAAGATTAAGTATCTTGGCGATCCTCGACATCATAAGGCCCGCTATAATGCAGACCGAAAGCTGCGTTAAAAGTAACATTTTTATCTCTCTTTTCATGCCGCAATGCGGCGGATTTCAAAGCAAAAATATCGGGACGGTAGCATTTTCAAGGAGACGTTGTAAAACCGATAGTTTAGTCTGCGCTTACCATTCATCATAGAAACGATTCTGCATTTTGGCATTCTCTGCCCATAAAAATATGATTAAATTTGTGAGATTCTACAAAAGTGATAAATTTATCACTTTCCTCTTGACAACAAGTCTTAAAAGTGATATATTTGTAACAGAAAGAGATAAATAAATCACTTTAAGGAGCGATTGTCATGAAAAAGGAAACCAAAATAAAGTCACTCAGATTATATCACGCATTTTTTGCAGCATTGTCGCTGTTCACCATGCTGATAATCATATTTATGGACAATTGGGTCGACTGGTTCCACTTTTTGCCGGTATTTGTGGTGTTATGCTTTGGCGGCAAATTTGAGAAAAATGATGAACTTGCCAAACAACATCTCGCCAAAGCGAATACCGCCGTCATGTGGGCTCTCATAGCCGCGCTCGTCATGTTGTATATGCGCGGACGCTTTCACCCCATACCCGCTACTCGGTATCTTATCATCATCTGCGCTGCTCTTTTTTTGCGAAGCGTGCTGTTTCTTATTTTTGACAGAACACCGGAAATCGAGGAGAAGGATGAATAATGGCTGAGCTGAAAACGAAGATAAAAGAGCATCGGGCACGTCTGAACATGAAGCAGGATGAGCTTGCAGAGCTTGTGGGCGTCCGCCGTGAGACTATCATCCGTCTCGAAAAAGGACAGTATAACCCGTCGTTGAAGCTCGCTATGGACATTGCCGCAGTATTTAATACGACCGTCGAAGAGCTGTTTGAGTTTTATGAATAGAACGGCTCTTCTCTGCAATCATGCCTATTATACTCCGCCTTGAATCAAAATTCAAGACATTTTTTATTTTTACGGGAAATTTTTTTAGATAATTTTTTCGGCATGTGATTTCAGCATGGTAATGCGCAAAAATTCAACCGCCGGTTTAGTATTTCACCGTGCAGTTTAAAAAATAAGTTATTGAAAACAGTTAGGGAGGATGGTAAAATCGGATTGCGGCCGCAAAAAAATTAAGGAGAATTTTTATGGATTTCAACGAAAAATTAAAGTCATTGAGGCGCTCAAAGGGCGTTTCTCAGGAAAAACCGGCGGATTTTCTCGGCGTGTCGTTCCGGGCAGTCTCAAAATGGGAGAGGGCCGAGGCAAGGCCGGACGACGGGCTTTTAGCGCCGATATCGCGCTATTTCGGCATTACCGTCGACGAGCTTTTATGCGCGGAAAGCATGGCATAAAAAAGCGCCGCAAGCGATATGAAGCTTGCGGCTACCGGATTCTCCCCGAAAATGCCTGTATTTTTGGGAAGAAGCCGGAATCAGAAACATTGCTTTTTAGCCTCTCGCTCATCTTACGGCTCTTTCCAGAATTCCCCTTTATGGAAATTCAAATTTCCGAGAGGCTTTGCCGATAGGCGGAATTTCACGCATCCGTCGGGGCAGATAACGGTCTTGCTATATTTGCCGTCCCCGCCGAGATTTTCTAAGTCGCCGCCGCTTCGCACTGCCTCCATAATGGGGAAGAGCGTCATCATCGTTTTGCTGCAAATGCCGTATCCATCGCTGTTTACAGGGCATCCGTAAGTGCATCGATAAATATCGCCTATTTCCTCGCCGTTGCGGCAATAATTCTCGGTGCGTTCCCCTTGCGAAAACCCTATGACTTCAATGCTGAATTCATATTCCTCATCGTACCATTTTTTCATATGTTTACCTCCTGTTATAAAAATGCCTTTACAAACGAGACGTCAACTATTGCAAAGCGGTGTTGGCGAGGATTGCGCTTATATATTTTTAACCAAATAAATGATTTGCACAAATTCTTTTCAATCTGCCCGCAAATAAAAGAAACGAAATCATAATCTCCGCGCATCCCGATGAAAGAAATACCCAAGGTTAAGTCTTACTTCCCGTCTGCCAATATCATTGTTTGTATAACAGCATGTGTCAAAGCCGATAAGTTCAAAGCCTTCATGAAGATAAAATCCTATCGCATTTGTGTTACAGGTCTGCGTTTCTAAAATAATTGCGCGTCTGTTCTGATGAAGCGCTATAAAGAATTCGGAAAACCCTTGACTTTTTTATTATTATAGCATATAATAATATTGTAAGAAATTCAGAAAATCCGAAACCGCATTATAATAAAGGAGTGATTATCTTGTTGGCAGAAATCAGAGGGCGCTCACAAATTACAATACCTGCCGAAATAATAAAAAGCCTCGGCATTTCGGAGGGCGACAAGTTTGAAGTCATCGAAAAGGACGGCGGTATATTCCTGTGTCCCGTGGTCGTATACCCAAAAGACAAAATTTTGAAAATTGCAAAAATAATTAAGGAGTCCGAAACCGATACCAAAGCGCAAAAAGTATTTGACAGCGTAGAGGATTTGTTTGCGGATATGGGAATAGATGTATAAGCTAAAATATACGAAAGTCTTTGAAAAGGACTTAAAATCGCTTTCTTCCAAAGAGCAGAAAGCTATAGCACAAAAATTGAAAATATTAGCTGAAAATCCGTTTTACCCGTCGTTGCGCACTAAAAAGGTGCAAGGTTTGGATAATGTTTTTGAAATGAGCGTAAATATGGATATACGGATACTTTGGAAATATGAAAACGGCGTAATCATTTTGCTTTTGGATGTCGGACATCATAAGGACATACTTGGAATTTGAACAAACAAAAATCTTTCGGCTTTGTCGGAGGATTTTTTAATTTTGTTACGCTAAAATCGGACAAGTAAAAACCCGTAAACACGTCGTTTGCGGGGCAAAGGCGGAGCAGCGGAATGAGTGCAGCGGCGATTTCAAATGCGTAGCATGAAGAAAGCGCCGCAAGCGATATGAAGCTTGCGGCTATCGGATTCTCCCCGAAAATGCCTATATTTTTGGGAAGAAGCCGGAATCAGAAGCGTTGCTTTTTAGCCTCTCGCTCATCTAACGGCTCTTTCCAAAATCCCCCTTTATGGAAATTCAAATTTCCGAGAGGCTTTGCGCTTAGGCGGAACTTCACGCACCCGTCGGGGCAGATAACGGTCTTGCTATATTTGCCGTCCCCGCCGAGATTTTCTAAGCTGCCGCCGCTTCGCACTGCCTCCATAATGGGGAAGAGCATCATCATCGTTTTGCTGCAAATGCCGTATCCATCGCTGTTTACAGGGCATCCGTAAGTGCAGCGATAAATATCGCCTATTTCCTCGCCGTTGCGGCAATAATTCTCGGTGCGCTCCCCTTGCGAAAACCCTATGACTTCAATGCTGAACTCATATTCCTCATTGTACCATTTTTTCATATGTTTGCCTCCTGTTATAAATATGCCGCCGCGAACGATACGAAGTCCGCGATTATTGGGGTCCCCGCAAACGCCTGCGTTTGTGGGGCAAAGGCGGAGCAGCGGAATGAGTGCAGCGGCGATTTCAAATGCGTAGCATGCAGAAAGCGCCGCAAGCGATATGAAGCTTGCGACGCCTTGGTCTGAGTGACGGGACTTGAACCCACGGCCTCTACCACCCCAAGGTAGCGCTCTACCAAGCTGAGCTACACCCAGATATTTTAGTTTTTTCGCCCGCGGGGTCTCGGGCGCCGGCTTTGCTTTTTGTGCCGCAGATTATTGTATCACATCTTAAAGAAAAATGCAAGCCTTTTTTGCAAAAAAATTTAATTTTTTTATTTCATACTCCCCTATTGCACTTTAGCGCAAAATGTTGTATACTTGAAACGGTTAAATTTAGTCGTTTCGACGAACAAAGGAGAGATCGTTTTGAAAGCTTTGATACTCAGCTGCAACACCGGCCAGGGCCATAACTCCGTATCCGCGTCCGTGGCCTCGGCATTTAAAAAAAGAGGCGTTAAGACCGATACCGCCGACGCTCTCGCTTTTTTATCCGAATGGGCCTCTAAGACTATATGCGAGTGGCACGTCAGGCTCTACCGCTACTTTCCGAAAGTCTCGGGCGCAAGCTACAGTTTTATTGAACAGCACCCCGAGCTTTTCGACAGCCGCTCCCCTATCCACAGGCTTTTGAATCTCGGCGTCGACAAGCTCTTTGAATTGGTTGCAAAGGAAAAATATGACATAATAATCTGCCCTCATGTTATCTCGGCGCTCATGGTCACGGAAATGACGAGGCAATACCCCGAGGCAATCCCGAAAACCGCCTTTATCGCCACCGATTACACATGCTCGCCGATGGCCGAAGAATCGGACCTCGACTACTACTTCCTGCCCACGCCGTCGCTGATACCCGATTTTGAGAACATCGGCATTGCCGCCGAAAAAATCATTCCGACGGACGGCATACCCGTGAGGCCGGATTTCTATTCCCGCCTTGATAAAAGGGAGGCCAAAAGAATGCTCGGGCTCGGCGAGGACTGCATGCACGCGCTTATGATGTTCGGCTCGATGGGGTGCGGGAATATGCCGAAGCTTACGGCTCTGATTTCGGAAAACATGCCGAAAAACGGCTTTTTAACGGTCGTCTGCGGCACAAACGAGGTCATCAGGAAAAAGCTTGAAAAGCAGTTTTCCGGCCGGGAAAACGTCCGCGTCGAGGGGTTTGTCAAGGACGTTTCCACGCTCATGGACTCCGCGGACCTGTTTTTGACCAAGCCGGGAGGGCTGTCGACTGCCGAGGCCGCCGTCAAACGCCTGCCCATGCTGCTTGACAACGCAGTTTCCGGCTGCGAACAGTATAATCTTGAATATTTTTGCAGCATAGGCGCCGCCGTCACTGCCGAGGGCGAGGATGACATAGCGGCCATGTGCGTGGAACTGCTCAAAAATAAGGAAATGCTTGAGAGGATGAGGGAAAGGCTGCCCGAGAGAAAATCTGCCGCCGAAAAAATTGCCGACGTTATGCTGAGCGGCGAGCAGCCTATGATGACCGCCGAGCCCATCGGGAACGATTTTGTGTACTGGCGCGAGCGGTGCGGGCTGTCGCAGACCGAGCTTTCAAAAATGCTGGGCATACCCCTAAGAACCCTTAAAAACTGGGAGTCGGGCGCCACCGAACCGCCGGAATATATAAAGAGGCTGATCATTTCCGAATTAAAACGAATCGAACGGCGGATAAAAAGGACGGGGCTTACAGGCGAAGATATGTAAAAAAATAAAAATCCCGCATGATCGTAAGACCGTGCGGGAGATTTTTTATTTTCCGGCTATCTGGTAGGATTTTTCGGTGTACTGCATGAATTCTATCTTGTTGCCGTCGGGGTCGTGGGACCACATCTGCCAGGTGTTGTCTATTCCGAGAGATGGCTCGACGTCGATGGGCGCGCCAAGTTTTGAAAGCTCGTCCCTTGCCGCGTGGATGTCGTCGACTATGAGGGCGAGGTGCTGGTAGTTTAAGCTGTCCCAGCCCGGGTCGGGAGAATCGGCGGCGTTCTCACGGTCGAAAAGCTCCAGATAAAGCCTGTCTGAGACCTTGAGATAAACTATCCACTCGCGTTCGGGAGGAAACGCCGTCTTGTCTGCGCGCTCGCCGTATGTCAGCGAAAACGCCCTCTTAAAGCCCAAGACCTCGGTGTAGAACTCCTCGGTTTTTTTAATATCGCGGCACCTAAACGCAAGATGCCCGAGCTCTTTTACTTTCACGGTATCATCCTTTCGTAAATTTTATCGACTTAAAGTCGAAGTCGGTTCCCGGCAGAAATACCGCCGTAAGCTCATGTACCCCCTTTATTTCGGGGATGTCATACCTGTTTGTGACGATTTCATCGGTGCCGTCGAATTCAACGTTCAGATCGTCCATGCCGCTTATAGAGAGGCGAATGCGGTCCTTTTGGTTGCGGGTCCTGCCGGTTATTTCCATGACCGTGGCGCCGTCCCCAAAATCGACGTCCTTAAATACAACGCTTACGTTGTTTCCGATTTTTTCTATCATCTCGCTGCCGAGGGTGAAGCTGTCGCCATAGACGGCGTCGCTCTTGACCGCCGTTATCTCGCTGCCGAGACGTCTCGGATATGAGAATTTAAAGCCTAAAAATCTCAGTTCCTCCGGGAATTCAAAGCAAAGCTCATGCTCCCCCGTAAGCTTTTCGGGAAGCGTTATCGTATTGAATTTATAGGTGTTCCACTCATTTTTGGCCTGATAATTAAGCGTTGCGAAGTCTTCGCCGTCGACCCTGAGGACGACCGGGATGACGTTTTCGTTGTAGGTGTAGATTCCTATGGTGACCTCATCAGAGCCGATACTGCCGAAGTCGGTCTTTTTAAAGACGGCCCTGCGGCAGCCTCTCAAAAGGACTCCGCCGCCCATATCGCTCTGAAGTTCGGATGAATTTGAAGCCAGGGAGCCGAGGACGATCTCGCCGTATGGTTCAAAGCTCGCCGCCCCGAATCCGCGGTTTTCCATCTCGATTTCGGAGATGACCTCGTCGCAATAGGAGCCGTTGCGGAAGTATGCCCTTAAGCGGTAGCTGCCGTCGCCCCTAGGGATGAGCCTGCCGCCCGAAAGCTCCAAAAGATTTGTCTCGACGCCCGCCGACGTGACCGCCTTGAGCATGATATCCTCGGGCTTTACTCCGCTGTTTTCGGGGTAGACTCTGACCGCGGCCTTTATCTCGCCTATCTCGGGGGTGATGACCCTATCCCGGACAGAAAGCTCGATTTTTCTCACCGAGACGTCGGTTTTATGCTCGTCCGCCGTCACTTTTTGTATGCAGGACACGCCCTCGACGGGTCTTGCGGCCGTCGATTTGAGGGATATTTCGCTGTCCTCAAGTCCCGGAGACGTTACCCTTACTTTTACGTCTCCCGGCTCGAATGTAGAAGCGAGCATGATGACGAGCCTGCCGCCGAAAAGTCTGCGGGAATTCGTCTTGTACTCCTCATAATCGGTGCTGTCGCCGTTGTCAAGGCCCATGAGCCTTGCAGGACCGCTCACCTCGACGTTTATCCTCGAGCGTGCGTTTTCAACGGTATTGCCGTCCTTGTCAACTGCAGAGACCTCTATAAACGCCATGTCTGCGCCGTTTGCGGAGATAGTCCTGCGGGAAGATTCCAAAACTATTTTTTCGGGGTCGGAGAAACTCTTTTTGGTTTCACGGCAGACCTCCCTGCCCATAGAGTCGTAGCCGACCGCCGTGACCTCTCCCCTCTCATACTCGGCCTGCCAGCGTCCGGTAAGCCTATCGCCGTCGGTGTGGTTGTATTTTTCACGGCCGAGAGACCTGCCGTTTACGAATACCTCTACCTCGTCGCAGTTTGAAAATGCAAATATATCGATGATCTGGCCGGGGTTCCAGTCCCAGTGCGGGAACAGGTGGACAAACGGCGCCGCAGTCCTGTTCCACTCCGCCTTATAGGCATAGAACGAATCTTTCGGGAAGCCCGCCGTGTCGATGTGCCCAAAATAGGAATTTTTGGTCCTGTAGGGGGTGGGCTCGCCGATGTAGTCCCAGCCCGTCCAGATAAACTGCCCGAGGGAGTATTTTCTGTTGCGGTCGGCGGTGATGTTATATTCGGCGCTCGGAGCGCCCCAACCCGTTGCGCAGTTGAGAAGCGACGAGCATTGCAGGTCGTCGTGGGTGGTGGTCTGAACCGAAGCCGGGAAGTGATAGACTCCCCTTGACTGTATCGTGGAGGCGGTCTCGGAGCCGTAGATGACCCAGTTCGGGTGCTTTTTGTGGTGGTCGTCGTAGATGGATTCGAGGTAGTTATAGCCCACCGCCCCGAGCTCCTCGGCACAGTCCTGAGCGCCCTGCCAACGCATGTGGTTAGAACCTATAGTCACGGGCTTGGAGCTCTTGTAGTCGTCTATTCTCACGCATCTGCGAAGCTCTCTTGTAAGCTCTGCTCCCCTCGGGATGGCGTTTGTGTCGCCTATCTCGTTTCCGAGGCTCCACATTATCACGCTGACCCGGTTGCGGTCGCGCCTTATCCAGCTGCGGACGTCTCTTTCATGCCAACCGTCGAAAAATCTCGCATAGTCGTAGTCGGTCTTTCTGTCCTGCCACATATCCAGAATTTCGCTGTCGACCAAAAATCCCATCTCGTCGCAGAGGTCCATGAATTCGGGCGCGGGCGGGTTGTGGGATGTGCGGATGGCGTTGACCCCCATCTCCTTGAGCTTTTCGAGCTGACGTCTTGCGGCAGCCTTGTTAAAGGCCGAACCGAGGGCGCCGAGGTCGTGGTGCATGCATACGCCGTTGAGCTTTATATTCTCGCCGTTTAAGAAAAATCCCTTGTCCTTGTCGAAGCGGACGTATTTGAAGCCTATGCGCTCATAGCGCTCGTCGACGCGCTCATCCCCTATATACATTTCGGTCAGAAGGGAATAGAGATAGGGCCTGTCGACGCTCCAAAGCTCGGGCTTGTAAATTTCAATGCTCTTGGAAATTTTGTCGTTTCCGGCCGGGACGGGTATCTTCACGGACGCGGTCTCGTCGCCGTCGGCGTTTATAATGGTATGCTTTATAAGGCAGTCGGTCTCGGCTGTAATCTCGGTATCTATCTCAAGGCGCCAGCTGTCCCCCTCGGGATAGCTGACAACATATGTCCCGTCGTCCTTTATGCGGCTTTGGCCCGTCTCTCTGAGCCAGACGTTTCGGTAAATGCCTGCTCCCGAGTACCATCTCGTGTTGGGGTTTTGGTATCTTACACGAACGGATATTTCATTCTCGCCCTGAACAGGATTCAGCGGAACGTCGAAGGTCGTGTAGCCGTACTTCCACTCAAATATCTTCTCGCCGTTTAAGTATATTTCGGAATCCATGTACACTCCCTCGAAGCGAAGCGAAAAGACCCTGCCCGAAGTTTCCGAGACGGTGAATTTTTTCTTGTACCAGCCGTCGGAGGTCCTGTAGAGGTCCTTGACATGCCATATCTGCCAGTCGTGGGGGATGTCGACGGGTCGGAAATCCTCCTCCTTGGGAAGCTCTCCCAATTTCATTTCGGCAAATTTCCAGCCGTCGTTAAACAGCTTTATCATTTTTTTATGTCTCCTTTCATGAAAAAAGGGCGGCAAAATACCGCCCTCAAATTATTTCTGAGGAATAGAGTCGTAGTCCCGCATGGTTATCGAGACGTCGAGATTGCCGTTTTTCGTCCTTATCTCGTCAAGAAGCGCCCTGCGGTCGGCGTTCTCGGCTATAGTAGCTATGTATTTCAGTTCATAGACCGAGCCGAAGTCGGCGGTGCGGATCTGCTGAAGATCGAATCCCAAGGTGTACTTGTCGAGGGTCTCGTCGAACGTCCCCTCGAAATTAAGATCCTCGGGGACGGAGATCTTTATCGTGACACGGTTATTTTTGGGAACGCCGAATTTTACGACGGAGAGTATAGCCGTGACTGCGCACAAAATGGCGGTGATGACTATGGTAATGCCGTAATAGCCGGTGCCGCAGCCGATGCCGATGACGATGGCGAAGAGAAGAGTCGTTATCTCCATCGTGTCGCGGGGGTTGCTTCTTATTCTCAGGAGGGCAAGCGCGCCGCCCAATGAAACCGCGACCGCCACGGAGGAATTGACAAGGAAAATGACCGCGGCCATCAAAGGCGCAAGCAGGACCACTGCCGCCGGAAAATCGGAGGTGTAGCCGCGGCGGCGGTTGGTAAAGAGATAGACGGCGCTCAGACAAAGACCGAGCAGGAAAGCGATGCCCACGGATGTGAGCACGCCCTGAGCGTTAAGCGGCACTCCGCCTATTGATGGAAATAAAAATTCAGACATATGAAACTTCCTTTCTTGGTTCTTTGCGGGGGTGGTGCGGGTAAAAATTCAACGCTTTATCAGCATGATTAAGAAATACTGTGCAGGATCTTTTCGATTCGCTCCGTGCAGTCATTTTCTCCGAGACCTTTTTTCAATCGTCGGAAAGCGGAAAATACAGCTTGTCGTTGACGGATTTGCCCATTTTCCGTTTTTGTGCATAAATGCCTGCCGAAATATAAATCTTACGTTTTCCCTTTCTTTTCCCGCTGAACAGCGATTATTTGCATAATCCGAAATGCTTTGCAATTAAATCGCAGACTTCTTCTCTGGTATCTGTACCGTCATCCTCTCTGACTACCGTGAAGAAGCCGCTGCCGACTAATTCGTCATAGTTCTTCTGACTGTTTATAAGGGCAAGTCCGCGCCGATAGTTTTCCATGACGGCTTCGGGGTCGTCGCAGCTTTTTATGACGTCCAAAATAAACCGCTTCTCGGGGTCGTCACGGTCAAAGAAACGCTCGACGCTCATCGACTGCGGACAGACCATAACTGCGACGTGGTCGTAATCGGATATTTCTTTCAGTAAATCTATTGGGATGTTCGTGTCCACGATAACTTTCTTATCTTTTGATATTGAGATCAGCTCGGCCACTTCAAATTCTGCGGCTTCTCTGCCTACGCTGAAGACCCATCTCTCATATTCCTCGGGAGAACGGGTCACAAAATCCCTGAAGTCGGTAAGGCCATTGAGATAACAAATATCTGGCTGTAGTTCCGGAGACGCCACAATGTCGGAGACTGCGCTGTGATAGTTTTCGCCGCAAAAAATCATGTCAAATCTATCCGCAAGCATTTTTACCGTCGTCGACTTCCCGGCATAGGCCGTGCCCGTGATGAAATATACATTTTTCAGATAGTGCTTAAGAATGTTGTTCGCAATATTCAATGATTTCACCTCCGAAAAATATATCTCCGCTCTTTGCGATTCAGATGAAACTCTTTTTCTGCTTTTCCTACGGCAGTTCGTCATACATTGCCGTAAATAAATCTGTCAGAAGCTCTTTATCGTCGACGCCGTCGACCCGAAGCAGCTTCTTTCGGCCGCCCTCGCTTATTGAATCATATTCGGCATCCGGCGGCATTTTTAATGCCGACGGGACGGGCTTTATCAAAAATCGCCCGTCGCACAGATATGCGGCGACCTTGCCGCGGTAATATATCAAGTATTCCCCCATCATCCTGCGGCAGGATATCCCGTCAAGAGAAGACAGCTGCTTGATGTGGCCGAAACGACCACATCAAAAAGACAGGGGTCAGAAATCAGATGTCAGAATTTCAAGGGGGTCGCCTGCGGCGACGATTTTAAAAATAGTGAATAATGCGGGCGGAATGGACACTCCCCGGCTGCTCCAAAATAAAGCTTATGTATTCCTTGCTTGTTGACATGCGGTTTTACACTTGGCTTCCAAAGCCCGGCGGTCGCTAAGATGCAGAAATTCTCTGCCGCGATAGCGCGAATATTCGTTTCCGTATTTTGAAAAGCTCTGCATGAAAATTTTTTCATCCGTCAGAAAATCGCAGAGAACTTTCGGCGGCGCGTGCAGGAATTTTACCTCCATCAGCCTCTCGCCGTCGTGCAGAAGAGGCTCTCCCCACGCCCCCGCCATAAGGTCGACCTGTTCCCGGCGGGTGATGATATTTCTGTCGAACGTCACTCTCAAAGACGGGTCGGTCTTTGAGAACAGGGCCTCGCGCTCATATGAAATAACGACCTTTGGGGCGACCTTTTTGCGCTCCAAAAAATAGGCTATCTCGTCATACATCCTGTTTTTGGAGTATGAATCGGTCTTGGGTCTTATGCCCCTGACGACGAAGTCCATGGCGGCGTTGTAGCTTAAAGTAGCACGGCGCTTGGTAACTATGCCCTTGACCTTTCGTTTAAGCTCCAAAAAGACCTGTTCTTCGCCTGTTTTGGGGCATTCATAGCTGCGAAGCCGAAGCTTTTCCTTGAACTTCGGCCTTGCGAGCGAGGCGTTGATGACCGAGTTGTTTTCATCGTCGAAGTAGACGTTATGGATGGCGTAGACCTTGCCGTCCCGGCAGTAGGCGTCGAATTCCATGTCCATATTTTCCGTCAAAAAGGCGGTCAGGCGCTTTTCCTGCTCGGCAGAGACGAGAAATTTCTTCTCATACCTTTCAAAAGTATAGATCGGCACTTTAATGATCCTTCCAAGTAAATATCGAACTCACTCTATTTTACCAAAAAAAATGCAAAAAGGCAATATAAAATTCTGAAAAAGTTATGAAAAAATTATTAACATTTGAAAAAACAATGTGAAAAAAGAAAAATCCCCGCTTATACGGCGGGGACCCTCTTTAAAATCGAAAATTACTCCTCGTTAGGAGCTCCTACAGGGCAGACAGCGTTGCAGTTGCCGCAGGAGATGCAGGTGTCGGGATCGATGACGTACTTGTCGTCGCCCTCGGTGATAGCGCTTACAGGGCACTCGGCAGCGCAGGCGCCGCACTTGATGCACTCGTCGGAAATCTTAAAAGCCATAGTATGTATCCTCCTTAAGAGATTTTAGAGCTTGGTATTCTCCAACATGATTATAACATATTTTCAGAAAAAATCAAGTGTTTCTGAAAATATTTTTGGGAGGGGGCGTTGGTGCTGGCTTTTGCCTTTGCGCCCCTGCCGCCCCCTCGCTCGCGAACGCTGCCGCGTTCGCTCGCTCGGGGCTTGTGCGATGACCGCTACCTTTCGGGGACAACCCTACGGGTTTTCCCCGAACCCCTTTTGCGAAGCCCGACGGCATGAAATGCCGTCGGGTCGGGGAAACCCCCGGAGAGTGGTTTCAAGCGACACTCTTTACTTTCTGCAGAACTTTTCCCTTAGTTAGTGTCGCTTTGCGAAGACTTCGTCTTCGCCAGAGTAATGATATAATAACCCGTCCACTGGACTGTTTTTGCTCCCTTTCCTGCGCTCGCTTACGCTTATCCCTCGAGAACGCCTGTCGGCGTTCTCTCGGGGGATTTCGCAGCCTGCGGGCTGCGACTCGGTGGCTCCGCCCCCGAGACCCCCGCAGCCTTGAAAGGCTGGCGAACTTTTCAGTTTTTTCTCGCCTGAGTTTTGCCTTATTCCTTATCCGAGACGATTCCCTTTATGCTTGAGGCGAGGCCTGCAAGGCCCTGTATCTCGCTCGGAATGATTATCTTCGTGGCTTTGCCGTCGGCAGCCTTGCCGAACGCTTCAAGCGATTTGAGCGCGATGACCTGCTCGTTCGGATTGGCGGCGTTCAATTTCTTGATACTCTCGGCGACCGCTTCCTGGACCTGAGCTATAGCCTCTGCTTCGCCCTGTGCCTCTAAAATCTTCTGCTCCCTGACGGCGTTCGCTCTAAGGACCATCGCCTCTTTCTCGGCCTCGGCATGCAGTATCTCGGCCTGCTTATCAGCCTCTGCCTTAAGGATCTTGGATTCCTTTTCGCCCTCTGCCACTAAAATCTGGGACTTCTTATCGCCCTCGGCCTGTAAGATCTTTTCACGGCGCTCGCGCTCGGCCTTCATCTGCTTCTCCATCGCGTCCTGAATCTCACGGGGAGGAAGAATGTTCTTAAGCTCGACTCTGTTGACCTTTATTCCCCAGCGGTCCGTCGCCTCATCTAAGATGACGGTTATTTTGGTGTTGATGGTGTCGCGTGAAGTCAGAGTCGCGTCGAGTTCCATCTCGCCGATTATGTTTCTTAAAGTCGTGGCGGTGAGATTTTCAATAGCGGCAATAGGGCGCTCGACTCCGTAGGTATAGAGTTTCGCGTTCGTTATCTGGAAGAACACGACGGTGTCTATCTGCATGGTGACGTTATCCTTAGTGATAACAGGCTGCGGCTGGAAGTCCGCGACCTGCTCCTTTATCGAGACCTTTTTGGCTATCCTGTCGATAAACGGAACAAGGAGATGCGGGCCGGTGTGGAGTTCGCGGCTGAATGCTCCGAGTCTTTCGACAACATAGACCTGAGCCTGCGGGACGATCTTGAAGTTTGAGATTATCAAGAAGAAGATCACAAGAATAACTGCGAAAATAATTACCGGGACCATTGATATCATTTTTTATGCCTCCTGAAAAAATATTTTTACACGGGTCATCGGTTTTCTGGCCCGCATTTTGAAACTATAAGCTTTGCCCCTTGGACGTCCTTGACGACGACCGTCTCGCCCGCCTCGATTTTGCTTCCGTCCTCACTCACGGCTTTCCAGGACACTCCCCCGAGGGTAGCTCTGCCGAGTGAGCGCGTGTTGTCGACGCTTTCGGTTATAACGGCGTTCATGCCGATGTTCATATCTGCATTCGTGCGTTCGGCCGTACCTCCGAGCTTTCGCACGATTGGCCGGGTGAAGATAAGAAGCAGGGCAGTCATGATGACAAAGACGATTATCTGAAGCCAGAACGGCGTGCCGAAAAATGAGATAATCAGGGTGATGAGGGCCGCCGCCCCGAACCAGATAGAGACGAACTGGGTCGTGCTCAGCTCAATGATTATCGCAAAGATAAGGATGACGAACCAAAACGCCGACAGCGCTGCCGTCATAAAAACACCTCCGATCGAATTTTGCGGATGATTATAGTATAGCATATTTTGAGGAATTTGTAAAGTAATTCCCATGCAGAAATCATGCCGGATAAAAATATGCCCCCAAAAGGAGACGTCCTCTCGGGGGAGGTTTTTATACCAGATTTATGCAGTCGCTGAGGGTTATCCCCGAATCGGGAGCCGACCTTAAGCCGCTCAGATCGAGATAAAGCGCTATCAGCCTTTCGTCCGAGACCGTCGCAAAAATATTCTCGCAGAACCTGACCGATTCGCCCAAAGCGTCCGGGTCGCCCACGCACAAAATCTTTTCCGCAGGGTCAAAATACACCGAATTGTCGGGAGAGCCCGCATAGTCGCAGAGACCCGAGCCCATCGAATCCGAGCCGAAGATGAGACTGCCGTCGGAGGCGTCGGGGAGCTCCAAAGCCCGCTTTTTTGCGGTCAGCTGGGACATGAAAGCCGTGAGGCATATGCAGCGGCCGGAAGAAGCGTCGACCCCGAGTTCAAACCGCCAGTTGCCGGCGATATAGACTCCGTAATCGGAGACGTGCGCGCTCTCAAAAGCCAAAGACGTGTCGTCGCCGAGCACAAAGCTGCCTTTTACGCATGCTCCGTCTTTTTCTATCCCGAAACGGCAGCTGCCGTCGGGCTTATGCTCTTCGCGGGAGGACTCCCTCAAGCGCTGCTCTACCTGCTTTTTACGCATGGAGCGCTCCCACAAAATGGTTATCATCGATTTCATGTATAACACCTCTTGAAATAATATAGGAATATTATAGCATGATACCGTAAAATTTTCAATAGTTTTGCAAATTTTTGTGAATTTCTACAATAAATAGGCCTCTAACCTGTATATCCTGAGACCCTCGGCGACGAATTTCCGCTCGTACTCGGTCTCGATATTGTCCTTGCAGTCGTCGGCGTGAAGATCGAGGCTCACGTTTTTAAGCGCAAACCCCGACTGCGTGAACTCCTGAACCGAGAATTCAAAGAACTTTCGGTTGTCGGTTTTTTGGCAGATGTCAGCGCCGGGGGCGAGGAGCTTTTTATAGGTCTCCAGAAATCTGCGGTGGGTAAGGCGGTGCTCCTCGTAGGATTTTTTCGGGAACGGGCAGCTGAAATTGAGATATATCCTTGAAACCGAGCCCTCGGGGATGTATCTTGCGAGATATTCGGCGTCGCACCGGATCGTTATCAGGTTCTTAAGGCCCATGGCAATCGCCTTTTCTGCGGCGTCGATTATCACGTTTGAGGATTTTTCGACCGCTATGATGTTAAGCCCCGGCTCGCGCTTTGCAAGCTCAGTGCAAAATTGGCCCTTTCCGCAGCCTATCTCAAGGACAACGGGGTTTTTATTTCCGAAAATCTTTTCAAAGTCAATGTACTCTTTTTCAAGGACGGCGCGCTCAAAATGCCTGTCCTCGACGTTTAAAATGAGCAGTCTGCCGGTCTTTTCGGCGTCGGCTATCCTGCCGTCGAGGTTGGCCTTTCGTCTCATCCTCATAGGCTCACCTCGGCCCCTCCGTAGGGACGGATGTTCAATACATAGCAGCTGCCGCGGCCGAATACCGACTCCATGCCCTCGACGAAGCCGTCAAGCAGATCTTCGGGGACGAACGCCTGAATAGTTCCGGCAAAGCCTCCGCCGTGAACACGGCATGCTCCCATGCGGCCTAAAATTCTCGAAGCGCAGTATAGGGCAAGCGACACGCCCTGATTTTCGGGGTGGGCATTTGAGTAGACGTTCTGCAAATATTTATAAGAGCTGTCGCCGGAGCGGTCTATGACCGAGAGGAAGCCGTCAATGCTGCCGAATTTAATGGCGCTTTTTAGCTCGTCGACGCGGTCGTTTTCGTCAAAGAAGTGAAGCGCCCGAAGCACGGCCCTGTCCCCTAAAGCAGACCTTATTTCTGGGAGATTTTTAAGTATCTCATCGCGGGAAGTCTCGCGAAGACAGCTTTTGCCCAAGAGTTTTGCGACCGCTTTCATCTCGTCGGGTATAGCCGCATAATCGGGCGTGAGGTCGGCATGGCTGCCCTTGGTGTCGACGATGCAGAGCCGATAGCCGTATTTTTTCGGGTCGAACTCCATCGGCTCGATGACCGGGTTTTCGGGGTCCTTGAAATCGATGCCGGTGAAGCCGCCGACAGAACTCGCCATCTGGTCCATGAGTCCGGAGGGCTTGCCGAAGTAGACGTTTTCGGCGTACTGAGCGATTTGGGCAATTTCGACGTCGGAGATCTCCCCGCCGTTGCAAAGGCCGTTTAAAACCGTTCCGATGAGCACCTCGAACGCCGCGGAACTCGAAAGACCCGAGCCCTTTAAGACGTTGGAGCGGGTGTATGCCTTAAAGCCGCAGACGTTGTATCCGCGATTTTTAAGACCTGCCAGAACGCCTCTGATGAGGGCGGCCGAGCTGTTTTTTTCGTCATCGTGAACATTAAGGTCGGAAAGGCTTATGCTGTCCTCGGGATAGCCCTCGGATTTTACGGTCACTTGCCCGTCGTCGGTCGGGAGGACTGCCGCAATGACGTCGAGGTCGACCGCCGCCGCGACTACCTTGCCGCAGTTGTGGTCGGTGTGGTTGCCGCAGACCTCGGTCCTGCCGGGGGCTGAGAAGAAGCGGACTGGGGCTGCGCCGAAATGCTCCTTAAACATATTCACAAGGCCGTCAAAGCGCTCAATGGAGCCGCCGAGCTGTTTAACTGTCACTTTTTTCATAATTTATCCTCCATTATTATTTTTTCTTTGCAAATAACGTGTCGAATTTTGAGGAGTGGTAGTAGACCGACATGACGAGCCCCATCGACGCCGTCGCCGAGAGCATCGAGCTGCCGCCTGCGGACACAAACGGCAGGGTTATGCCGATTACCGGGGTGACGCCCATGACCATGCCGATATTGAGGACCGACTGGGAGAAGATGTATGCGAAAACTCCCACGCAGATATAGCGGCCGAGCGGGTCGGACGAGCGCAGGCTGTTGCCCAAGGTCCTTAGGCAGATGAGCGCTATCAGGATGACCAGCCCGAGGCAGCCTATAAAGCCGAGGGTCTGGCCGACGTAGCTGAAGATAAAGTCGTTGTGGCAGACCGGGACGTAGGAGTAGTCTCCCCCGAACAGGCCCTTTCCCCGAAGCTGTCCCGAGCCGAGGGCAATTTTGGCAAGATTTGTCTGGTATAAAATGTCCTTGGTAGCGTATTTTTCGGGGTCAAGAATGGCAAGGATACGGTTTTTGTGGACGGGCTGCAAATAATAGTTCCACATTATAAAAATAGCTATCGGGGATAAAATTCCCGCGCCGAGTATGTATTTCCAGGAGATCCCCGCCGCGAAGATTACCGCTATAAAAATGGCGAGAAAAACTATCGCAGTCCCGTCGTCGCCCTGGAGCATTACAAGGCCGACGGGGATTGCCGCGTGTACGCAGAGCCCTAAAATGTTAAGGGGGTTATTGAAAATTTCACGGGTCTTGTGGCAGTGGTATGCAAAGCTCAGAATGAATCCGAGCTTTAAAAATTCCGCCGGCTGCAATGAAAAGCCCCCGAGCATTATCCACGCGCGGTCGTCGGCGCCCTCAAGTCCGGTCTCGCCCAAGGATGTGAACGTCAGGCAGGTGAGCCCCACGGTCAGGGGGAGATAGATGAACCAAAGCTTAGAAAATTTTCGGTAATCCCATACCGCGACGACGATAGAAAAAGCCAATCCCATCAGAGCCGCGATGGCCTGGTTGCGGTAGTCGGTGTAGTCTAAGGTCACGTCGACAGAGGTTATCGACTGGGTCATGTTGTTCTGAACGAGGGAGTAGAGGAGGATGACGCTGAACGAGCAAATGAGGACTGTCAGCAAAAGGAGCAGCTTGTCAAGGCGACGGAAATACTGCCAAATCAGGGAAAATATTTTTTTGACCAAGCCTCGGCCCCCTTTTCGGATAGATATTTGTATTATAGCATACGGGATGAAAAAAAGCAAGACGCAATCGGAAAACAGCGCTCATAAAAAAGCTCTCCTTTTCGGGAGAGCTTTAAGCTTATGAATTTAAGAGCGCGACTATTTTGTCTATCATTTCGCGGGTTATCTTTCCGCCCGAGAACATAAGCCCGCCTCGCAGGGGCATATAGTTGAGCATGGCTTTTCCCATGTCCTCGTTCATGGCTTCGTTGGCCTGCTCGGAGTTGTTGTCCCCGGTGGCCGCAAAATCGCTCATGAAATCACCCATGATGGGGCGGAGTTTCGCCATCGCCTCGGGATCATCCATAATGTCCATCATTATCGTGTTCTCGGTATAGCGGCGCTTAATTTTGACCGTGGAATTTACCTTTACAGTCTCACGGCAGCATATGTCGCGGGAGGACTTACCTATTTCGACTGTGAAGTCGCCGGTGTGGACGTGCCAGTCGTGGATGTCGACGTTCCAGTAGGCGAAGTCGCGCTTGGAAAGCTTAAACGTGACCTCTTTAGACTCGCCCGGCTCAAGATAAACCTTTTCAAAACCCCTCAGCTCGCGGACGGGTCTCATCACGACGGGGTTCTTCTCGCCGATGTAGAGCTGCACGACCGTCTTTCCGGGACGGCTGCCGACGTTTTTGGCGGTGACCGTGACGGTAAGCTCGTCATTGTCGGATATTTCACCGGCTGAAAGCTTTAAGCCGCTGAACTCGAAATCGGTGTAGCTGAGGCCGTGGCCGAACGGGAACAGGACCTCGGCTTCCTTTTTGTCGTAGTAACGGTAGCCGACGAACACTCCCTCGCGGTAGTCGGCTTCGTTGCCCTCGCCCCCGTAGAAGAGGTATGACGGGTTGTCGGAAAGCTTTTTCGGGAAGCTCTCGGCGAGATGTCCCGAGGGGTTTACATCGCCGTAAAGCACCTTTACGACGGCGTTTCCTACGGCCTGACCGCCGAGGTACGCCTCTACGACCGCACCGACTTTATCTACCCAAGGCATCTCGACCGGTGAGCCGTTATGCAAAACTACAACGGTGTTCGGGTTGGCGGCTGCG
Organism: uncultured Clostridia bacterium; assembly: GCA_947625125.1. Taxonomy (GTDB): domain Bacteria; phylum Bacillota; class Clostridia; order Oscillospirales; family Ruminococcaceae; genus Faeciplasma. Next base: position 47,845 of record CANQNF010000010.1, on the reverse strand, counting down.
ACGGCTTCGATGAGCCTGTTCTGGCAGTCGGGAAGCCTCATATGCGTGCGGTCGTAGCCCTCGGACTCGTATGCGTCGGGAAGTCCCGCAAAGATAACGGCGGTTTTTGCTTCTTTGGCGGCGTTGCACGCCTTAGCTATCATCTCGTCGGTGGCCTGATCTGACGCCACGTCGTAGCCCTTTGCATATATGACGTCAAGTCCGTCGGCCGCCTCAAGAGCAGAGGTTGTCTTGAAGCTGTTTATGTGGGACGAACCGCCGCCCTGGAATCTCGGTTTTTCGGCGAATTCCCCGATGAACGCCGTTTTATCGGTCTTTGAAAGAGGAAGCACGCCGTTGTTTTTAAGGAGCACCATGCACTCGGAGGCGATTTTTGCGGAGAGCTCGTGGTCGGCTTCCTTGTCCCATGGGGTCTCGGGCTTGGCGTTTTCGGTATACTTAAAAACAATTTCAAGAATTCTTTCGCAGGCAAGGTCTACGCAGGCTTCGTCGAGACTGCCGGACTTCACGGCTTCGACTATTCTTTTGTCGTTTTCTCCGCCGGATGACGGCATCTCAAGGTCAAGTCCCGCTTCTACGCCCTTAACGCGGTCGGCGGCGGCTCCCCAGTCGCTGACTACAAAGCCTTTAAAGCCCCACTCCCCTCTTAAAACGTCCGTCAGGAGCCACTTGTTTTCCGAGGCAAATACCCCGTTGATGCGGTTGTATGAGCACATCACCGTCCAGGGCTGAGACTTCTTTACGGCAGTCTCAAAGGCCGGAAGATAGATCTCCCGAAGCGTTCTTTCATCGATATTTGAGGATGAGCTCATTCTGCGGTGCTCCTGGTTGTTGGCGGCAAAGTGCTTTATCGATGTGCCTACGTTATTTGACTGCACGCCGTTAATATAGGCCGCGGCCATCTCTCCTGCAAGATAGGGGTCCTCGGAGAGATACTCGAAATTCCTGCCGCAAAGAGGAGACCTCTTTATATTGACCGCGGGGCCTAAGACCACGCTGACTTCCTCGTGTTGGCAGGACCTGCCGATGGCCTCGCCCATGGTCCTTATAAGGTCTCTGTCAAAAGAGGCTGCGGTCGCGCACGCCGCCGGCATGCATACCGCCTTGATGCTGTCGTTTATGCCGAGGTGGTCGCCCTCCTGATCCTGCTTTCTTAAGCCGTGAGGGCCGTCGGATACCATCACCGACGGTATCCCGAGGCGTTCAACGCCCTTGGTATGCCAGAAGTCAAAGCCGGAACAGAGTCCGGCCTTTTCCTCCAGCGTCATTCTTTTCACTAACGCCTTTATATCCATAATCTTCTCCTGTGTCAGTTTTCGCTGAGCTGGTCGACGGTAGAGAGATCCCATTCCTCGTGGATCTTCGGAACGTCGCTTATCAGCCTCTTGGTATAGGCGGCCTTGGGCTGTAAAATGACCTCGTCGGCCTTGCCGTATTCGACGAATTTGCCGTGCTCCATGATATAGACCGTGTCGGAGATGTAGTACGCAAGGCCTATGTCGTGGGTGATGAAGATAACCGTCATGCCGGTCTCGTCTCTTAAGTTTAAGAGCATGTCAAGTATGGTCGCCCTTGAGCAGGCGTCGACCATCGAGGTGGGCTCATCCGCCAAAAGTATCTTCGGCTTTAGGAGGAATATCCTCGCTATCATCAGCCTCTGCATCTGTCCGCCGGAAAGCTCAAACGGGTACTTGTTCGTAAGCTCGGCAAACTTTAAGTTGACGAAGTTGCATGCCTCGGTCATCATGTCGAATTTTTCCTTTTTGGACAGGCTCTTGCCGCCTCTCATGTTAATGCAGTCCAAAAGAACGTTGTCGACTTTTTGGAACGTGTTGAACGACGAGAACGGGTCCTGGAAGATGGCCTGGATGCCTTTCCAGTACTCCTTTTTCTTTCTTCCGGAGGAGATGTCGCGGGGCTTGCCCTGGAAGAGGATCTGGCCCTCGGTCTGATTGGATAATCCGAGGAGCATCTTTGAGAGCGTGGTCTTTCCCGAGCCGGATTCGCCGACTATCGAGACGAATTCGCCCTCATGGAAGTCAAAGTCGACGTGATCGACCGCCACGGTCTTCTTGTCGCCGAAGCCGAAGATCTTGGTCACTCCCCTGCCCGAAAGGCAAAGAGGCTTATTTTCAAAGTCGGTATTATTGCGGACTTCCTCACTCATTTGCGTACACCTCCTTGAGTTCGTCGACGTCTTTCAGGCAGCGGTACATTCTTCCGTCGCCGAAAGGCTTTTCGGGGATGGCGGTATAGCGGCAGTCTGCGCAGGCGTATTTGCAGCGCTCGGCAAACCGGCAGCCGTCCGGGGGCTTTTTAAGGTTCGGGGGAGCTCCGGGTATCGCACCGAGCTTCTGGCCCCTTGTGCCCTCCTCGGGGACGAGGATGGAGTCCATAAGACCGTGGGCGTAGGGGTGAACGGGGTCGAATACCATTTCCTGTGCGGTGCCCTTTTCAACTATCTGCCCGGCGTACATGACCATGATGTCGTCGGTGACGTTGTAAAGAAGCGGGAGCTCGTGGGTGATGAAGAGCATCGACTTGATATAGCCCTTTTCCATAAGCTCTTTCATCATCTTTATGACCATCTTCTGGCTCGTGACGTCGAGGGCGGACGATGGCTCGTCGGCGATGAGGACTTTCGGATTGAGGATCGTAGAGACGGCGATGACCGTTCTCTGCTTCATGCCTCCCGAAAGCTCGACCGCGTGCTTATCAAGGGTCTCGGGAGGAAGTCCCAGCTCCTTGAATCTTGCCGCCGCAATCTCGCGTATCTCTTTTTTGTCCTTTTTGGGGTCGTGCGCCCTGATGACGTCCTCGATAAAGCGGATTATCTTCTGAGTCGGGTTCAGGGCGTTCATAGCGGCCTGCGGGATATAGGCTATCTCGCTGCCCAGGATCGTCTTTCTGACGTCGTCGGGCTTCATGCCGGAGATGTTTTTGCCGTCGATGATTATATCGCCGCTGATATAGTGCAGAGGCGGGAAGTAGTAGCCCATCATGGACAGCGCAAGAGTTGATTTTCCGCAGCCGGATTCGCCCGCTATGCCGAGGCTCTTGCCTTCCTCGATGGTGAACGACACGCCGTCGACGGCGTAAACGTCCTCGTGGAAGCGGGTGACATATTTTGTTTTGAGGTTCCTGACCTCAAGCATTGCTTTTCCCATAGCGACCTCCTTAATCTCTCAGCGTCGGGTTGAACACCTGGTCAAGGCCGGTATTCATAAGGTTCAGCGAGAACGAAATCAGCGAGATGACCAGGATGACCGGGAAGTATGCCCACCATGAGCCGTTGGTGTGAGCGGAGTAGAGCATCGCCCAGTTCATCATAAGTCCCAGAGTCGGGACCTGGGTCGTCTTGGGTCCGAGGCCTAAGAGCGACAGCTGAGCCTCTGCCAAAATGCCCGAGGAGACCTGGAGGATGAACGCCATGACGACGTAGGAAGCGATGTAAGGGAGAATGTCCATTAAAACTATTCTCAACAGGCTGTGGCCGGAGAGTTTGGAGAGGTTGACGTGGTCGCGGTTTCTTAAGGATATGACCTGAGAGCGCACCGAACGCGCCGTCCATGTCCAGCTCGTGAAGCCTATGACCGTCGCGACTACCGTAGCTCCGCGCTGCTCCTGACCCAGAGAATATGTAATAAGGATGAGGAGCACGAAGCTCGGGATGACGGTGAAGATGTTCGTTACAAACATTATGACGTCGTCCAGGACTCCGCCGACGTATCCCGCCAAAAGGCCGAACGTAAGGCCGATTAGCGTGGCGACGATACCGGCGATAAGGCCGATGCGGATGGACGTGCCGGTGGCGCTGACTAACTCCTTGAGCACGTCGCGGCCGAAGTTATCAGTGCCGAGTGGCAGGAATTTGACGTTGGCGACCGACTTGGTATTCACATAGTCCTCGGAGGATATCTTCTTGGATTCTATGAGATTGCCCTCGTCGTCGTAGTCGGCGATGAGTATGCTGTCGCCGGAACGGAGCTCGTTTATCTGGTTGTTGAGCCTCTTGTAGTAGTTGACCTTGGCGTTGGTCATCCCCTGGGGACGGACCGACGGGTCGTAGTTTGCGCTCCAGAGGTCGATAAGCGCGTCGGTGTCGGAGATGTCGAGACCCTCGACGCTCACGTTCATGATCTTGAACCACTCTACCATCTCGACTCTGTCGGAATCGGAGAGCCTTGAGGCTATTCTCTTGTCGTTGGCGTCCGCAAGCCTTAAGGTCTCGGTCGGGGATTTCGCCGCGTCATATAAGGAGACGTAGGTGCCGGGCTTGGCGAACGTGCCGACGCCTATCTGCTCAAGGGGATTTCCGGGATTGAACAGAGGGTAAATTATCATCGTGAGGAGGATCAGCGCGAAGATAACGAACCCTGCCACAAATTTGGGGGAATGAAAGACCTGCCTTAATGTGTTTTTCATCTGTCATACCTCCTTATTCAAACTGGGCAGCCTTGACTCTCGGGTCGATGAGGCCGTAGATGATGTCGAGAACGAACGTCACGATAAGGACCATCACGGTTATAATGAGAGTCGTGGCGGATATAAGAGGATAGTCGGCCGCCGTGACCGCGGAGTACATGGTGCTGCCGAGGCCGGGGTAGCTGAATACGATCTCAGCGACTAACGCTCCGCCTATCATCGTGCCTATAGAGAGCGCGAGGCCGGTGACCTGGGGAAGCATGGCGTTTCTGAAAACGTAGCCGACGATCTTTCTGTCCTTGATGCCGAGAAATCTTGCATATTTAACATAGTCGGCGTTGAGCTCGTATATCGACATTGAGCGCATACCGACCGCCTGGCCGCCTATCGATACCAAAACTATCGACCAGAACGGCAGCTGATAGTGGCTTATGACGGATTTTATGAAGTCCCAGCTGAGGTGGGGGATCATGTCGTAGGCATATCCGCCGGCTATAGGCGCTATCTTCAGCGTGACGCCGAAGACGACGAGCATGATTACCGCCATTCCGAACGCGGGGACGTTAGACAGGAACAGGGAAATCGGGAGGAGCACCTTGTCGAAGCCTTTCTTTATGTAGGCGGCAAGCGCTCCGAGGAGGTTTCCTATGAGCCAGCCGAGTAAAATCGCAGGGAGCTGCAAGGCTATGGTCCAGACGATAGCGGAGCTTATTATCTCGCTGACGGGTCTCGGGTACTGACTGAACGAAATGCCGAAATTGCCGTGCAGAGCGTTTTTGACGAATAATCCGAACTGCACATAGGTGGGCTTGTCGAGGCCGAATTCCTGAGTATAATGCTCATAAATCCTTTGAACGGCGGAAGCGTCGGTCGCGCCCTGGCCCGCAAGCTTACCGGTGATTGCCGCGACGGGGTCAACCGGCATCAGCCTCGGGAGAATGAAGTTTAAGATCACGGCGACTATGAACGTGATTATGAACCACAGGATCTTTTTGCCGAAATATTTGCGGTAACCTTTCATATTTTCCTCCTTTTTAACGGTGTAGTAATAAAAGCGGCCACGCTTACAGGAGCATGGCCGCTTTTGATTCAGGAATTAGCCGACCAGTTGCAGCTCATAGAGGGCACGGATTCCGTAGCCGTCTGTGCAGTCTGCCGGAGGAATGTTTCTGCCGTCGTCCGCAGGATAGTTAGTCCAGACGGATTCGTTGACGGTGTGGAACATGGAGGGACGATACATGAGCGAGAAGGACGGAACCTCGGTGAGGTAGATCCTGGTAAGCTCGGTGTAGAGTCTCTTAAGCTCGGTCTCGTCGGTGGTCAGAGGGATCTGCTTGATAAGAGCGTCAGCCTCTTCGTTCTTGTACTGACCCCAGTTACCGGACCAGTTGTTCTGGATGCCTACATAGTCCATGCCCATGAACTGGTTTACACGAGTCCAAGGATTGGACGGAGTGGAGGCGTCGGGCGACCACATGAAGATGGCGTACTCGGTCTGGTTAGGATCTACGAAAACGGTCTGGTAGATATCGTACTCGGGGTAGAGAGTGGTGATCTCAACGCCGATCTTCTCGCCGGCAGCGGCGACTATTTCCATAGAAGCCTGCCAGTCGGACCAGCCGTTCGGGCAAACGGCGTTAAGGGAGATCTTCTCGCCGTTGTATTCACGCCAGCCGTCGCCGTCGGTATCAACGATACCGGCCTCGTCAAGGAGAGCCTTGGCGCCCTCGACGTCGTTGCCGGCAAACTGGAGGTCGGCAACCTCGGACTGGTTGTAAAGAGCCTGCTCACCGGCGGTCGGGTTCATGAGAGAACGCGGGACCTCGGAGAATGACGGAGACTGATTGGTCATCGCGTTGGCGATGATGGAGTCATAGTCAACGGCCATTGCGATAGCTCTTCTTAAAGCGGCGTTCTCGGCAATGACGGGGATGTTCATGTTGAACCAAGCGGTAGGCATGGTCAGGCAGATGCCGTAAGGAGCCTCATCATAGTAGGTCGAGATCGGGAGACCGTCCTCGAGCCAGAGGTTCTGAACGTTGCCGATGAACTGCTGGCAGACGTCGACTTCGCCGGCCTTGAGGGCTACTTCGCCCGCGGCGTTATCGGCGTAGATGTTATGAGCAAGATACTTCGGAACAGGGAGAGAGCCCCACATCGAAGCGTCCTGGCCCCAGTAGTTGTCGTCGCGTACCAAAACGACTTTCTGGTCGTCGGAGAAGTACTTGGTGTACGGGCCGGACCATACTACATCGTCGGCAGGGTCGTTGAGGATAGCGGTGGCGTCGCCGTTGTTTCTTTCATAGCAGGTGTCGATCCACTTTTCCTGAGCGATGGCCTGAAGTACGAGGAAGTCAAGGATCTTGAGCGGGTTGACGGGCTGACCGGCGTCGTTGAGCTTGGCGTTGATGGTCAGCTTGTTGCCGTCGGCTTCCATGCTGTCGATATAAGCGCCGTAGGAGCCTGCAACGCCGTTGCCGATCTCGATACCTACGTCAAAGGTTCTCTTGACGTCGGCGGCGGTGACAGCGGTGCCGTCAGACCACTTGGCAGCGTCCTTGATGGTAAGGGTGAGCTGGGTCATGTCGTCGTTCCAGGCATAGTCGTCGTTGGCTAAAAGGCCGTAGAGCTTGCCGTCGAGAGCGTTCCACATGTAAAGGGTCTCGAACATGGTCTCTCTCCAGCCTACACCGGAAGCTATAGCCATGGCGTTATTCTGGTTGGTTCCGATGGGGTTCCAGCTGTTGACAGCGCCCCACTGCTGTCCCGCGAAGTAGAGAGTCTCTTCTCTCGGGAGAACGTCGTCGTTTCCGACGGGTGCAACTTCGTTGTTGTCATCGGCGGTTCCGTCGCCGACTTCGCCGGCGTTATCGTCGGTGTTGGCGTCGTTGTTATCCGCTACGACGTTGCCGTCATTGTTACCGCTGTTCTCATCGGCGGGTGTGTCGCCGCATGCGACGAGGCTGAACATCATCACAACCGCGAGAAGCAGCGCAATCAGCTTTTTCATAAAGCATACCTCCAATTTCTTGTCGTTTTTTTATTTCTGAAAAGCCACCTGTCTGGCTGTTCATACATATATTTTTGCCGCCATAATGCGGCGTTTACAACATAAATTGTACCATGTCAAAAACATTTTGTCAATATCAAAATGAAAATATTCACATTTTTTCTAAGGTTTTGTGCAAATTGCGAATTTCCATGAAAATATGATTTTTCAAATGATGATTCATCAATTTCTTTTGAGCATTTGCAAACCCCTGTTTTCGGGATTTTAAAGGGACAAAATTATTTTTATAAATTACGGTAAAGCGATAGTGCTTTACAACGGCGGGCGTGTGGATTTTGCTGATTTTTGTGCAATTTTACCTTTTTATATGTACAGTGCCGAGCCCGGGACTTCAGTCCCCGGTTTCGGAATTTTAACACCGATTTAAAAAAACCGCCGGGTTAAAATTGTGAACATGATTTTCAAATTTTAAAATATAATATATTCAAAAATAAAAACTAAAACACAGAAATTTCGCTGTATAAACATGTTCTGAAAATCGTGAAATGTTAAATTTAAAAATGCCGTTGACATATCAAAAAGGGTGTGGTATTATAAATATGAAACAAAAAAGTATTAAGCGGGTGATATTTTGAGCATTAACTGCCATATGTACCCATATAACATTGAGGCGAGGAAGCTGCCGATACACCTGACCGGGATAGGCGGGAGCGAGTGGCAGAACCCCATTTCACGCCCACAGGGCTATAAGTGGCACCAAATTCTTTACAGCGCCTCGGGAACGGGGTACCTTAAATTCGACAACTCTGCCGTGACCGTCGGAGAAGGCACGTTTTTCTTCCTGCCTGCGGAGTATCCGCACGAGTATCTGCCCAAGGACGACCGCTGGGATGTAAGATGGGTGGCGTTCGACGGGTATTCCGCAAACCATATCTTAAGCCTGCTCGGGATGACGAAGCCGGTCGTCGTCAAGCCGGAGAGCCCGCTCGAGCTTGAAAGGATATTCGACAGGATGTTCAAATCCCAGAGGGAAGATAAGCTGTACTGCGACTTCACATGCTCTGGACTTATTTACGACTATCTCATAGAGTTTCACCGCTGCATGGACGACAAGAGCAGCAAGTCGAGAAACGAGCGCAGCCGGGTCATCACGAACGTGCTTGAATACATAGACGAAAACTATCAAAAGGACTTCCCGCTGACAGACCTTGCAGATGTAGCCGGGGTCACTCCTCAGCATCTCTGCCGGATATTCAAGGCTGCGATGAACATGAGGCCGAACGAATATCTTGTGAAAAAGAGGGTCAGAGAGGCAAAGAGGATGATGCTCAGGACCGAGAAGCAGATCTCGGAGATCGCCTCGGAATGCGGATTTCCGAACGCCGGCTATTTCAGCACCGTATTTAAAAAGCTCGAGGGCATGACGCCTGCCGAGTACCGGAGCAGCGTGGGAAACAAGTAGGCCCGATTATTTAAGGATATGATTTTTCCGCAGTTTTGTCATCTTGCACACAAAAGCCGGGATTTTTTGTTGCAAAAATACAATTGATTATTTGTCGGAAAAAAGTTATCATATTATTATGACGGCGCTGCCGTTCACAAAGAAAGCGAGGAATAACTATGAAGCTAAAAAGACTGCTTGCCATCGCGCTCGTCATTCTTATGATCGTCGCCCTCGTGGGCTGCGGAAATAAGAAGAGACAGGTAGTGCAGCTGACCCTCTCCACTGAGGACTCGGAAGCCATCTTAAGAGCCGCGGGCATAGCTCTGCCGGATGAGGCGACCGCTCCCGGAGCCAACTCGACGGTGCAGTGGTTCTCCTGGTACGACCCGTTCCAGAACTACAGCGACGACGAAATGATAAACACCGGCTACTATACGTTCCAGGAAAAATACGGCGGAAAGGTAGAATGGGTAGAGGTCGAGTGGGGCCAGAGATACGACGGCGTCGCCAACCTTATAATGGGCGGCACTCCCCCGGACCTGTACCCCGGCGAGGCCAACACTTTCCCGAACTTTGCTATAAAGGGACTCTATGACGCCGTAAACAAGTACATAAATTACGACGATCCGCTTTGGGCGGGCATGAAAGATTACGCATATAAATACTTCTCCCTCGGCGACAATGTTTATATGATGGTCACAGACCGCACTTTCGGCACCGTCTGCCCCTATAACAAGAGAGTCATATAAGAATACGGCTACGACGACCCCGCCGAACTCTTTGCAAACGACGAGTGGACGTGGGATGTGTTCGAGGAGATGTGCATGGACTTCACCGACCCCGACGCAGACCGCTACGCCCTTGACGGATGGTACTTCTACGGCGGGCTTCTCAGAGGCACCGGCAACACCATCGTAAGCTATGACACCGAAACAAGACACTTCGTTTCAAACCTTGACGAGCCGGGATTCGACCGCGCCGCCACTCTGCTTTACGACCTCGGCACCAACACCTGCATGTACCCCTGGTACTCTAACGGCTGGGCGACGAGAAACTCCTCCACAAACGGAGCGGGCGTAAAAGAGGGACTTTGCCTGTTCTGGCCGGTCGCCGAATGGGGCTTCACCGGCACCGTCGACGAGATATCCGCCGTATGGGGAGATATGACCGCGGGCGAGCTTATGTATGTTCCCCTGCCGAGAGACCCGAGCGGCGACGGAAATTATTATCTTGAATCATATCCGAACGGTTACTGCATCATAAAGAGCTGCAAGAACCCCGACGGCGTTGCGCTCTTGGTTTCCTGCATGAGATTTAAGGTCCTCGACCCGACGGTCGTCGATATCGACCGCAGGCTTTTGGAGGAAAAGTATCTCTGGACTCAGGAGATGCTTGAGATGCACGACTATCTGATAGATCTTGTAAATAACTCCGACAACGTGATAATGAGCTACGACGCCGGAATGGGCAACAGCGTTGATTCGGCAGTCGCGAACATCGAGGGCTTCAGCCACTCGGCCGACGTTCAGTCCTGGGCGCAGGTCAAGGAGGCGTACGGAGATACCTTGCAGTATTCGATAGACGAGCTGAATAAGACGATAGACGACTTTATCGCCTCCGGCGGAGAAGTCGAAGCGCAGTATCCGTGATGTAATAAATAGAAAAACATTTCCCATCTTAACCGGAAAAAAATATTTTAAATCCCCCAAGTCCATCTGCCTTGGGGGATATTTTTACGCTTCTTTGACTTCTTCGTTCCCGGCCCTGTTCCTCGCCATCTCGGCCGGTTGGGGGACGGTCGCGGTCGGCGGCGCTTTGTCCTGCTCAAAAAAATTATAGACCATCGGGATGTCCCACACGTCGTTTGTTCCGGGCAGAAGCCGGAATTCAGTCGGCGTGCAGACGCTCGTCGGCTTTTGATTCGGAACATACTCCGTGAACCAGTAATTCAGCAGCTTTCCGTCCGAAAGATAGACCCAGACCATCACGTCGTCGATTTTTATTTTTTCGATGTCATCCTCTGCGTACCCGGTCGGGAGAAACAACTCCTCGGGCATTCGCTTCAAATATTCGATTTTTGTATAATCCTGCGAGGGGTCGTACCAGCGCTCGCCTTGCCACTGCTCATTTTTTACATATTCGAGCATGCTCCCGATGCTTTCAAATTCTATCGTTTCGCCGATTGAACCGCCGGTAGCATTTGCAGCAGCCTGCGATGTCAGAAAAACTGATGCGAAAATAACGCTGAAAATAAAAATAAATATTTTTTTCATGGCGTTAAATTGTTTTGACATCATAAAATCGCCCTCCCAAAATTTTTCGTTTAATAATAAAACGAATCGGGAGGGCAAAATATTGCAGAATTTTTTAATGTTTCATATTTTCAGCGATTTTAATAAATTTGCCATCATAAAATTGTGCAGGCGGACAAAATGTGCAATGCAAAAGATAGTCCTTCCTGCCGAGTGGACGCCTCTATTGATATGCCGCGGATCATATATATAATAATGTATATCTCTCACACAAATAGGCATATAAACTCCCCCGAGGGTCCCGGGGGAGTTACATTATTATTTAAGTCTTTGCAATTGCCTGGATTATCGCCGTGATTATTGCGAACGCGACGACGTAGGATATTACCGCCGTTGCTCCCAAGACCTGCGGGAAAATGCCGACGAGCGCTAAAACTACCGCCAAAATTACTCCCAAAACGGCCGACAGCGTTTGCAGCGCCACGCCCACTATCGCCGACTTCTGGAGCCTCTTGACGCCCGTCAGGAGCATCGCAAGCGAGGCAAAATGCCCGGAATATATCATCGGCGAGGACATTTTTTCAACATACGACGTGCAGGAATCGTACTCGCTGTGAAGCCTGAACGGCAGGAGTTTGAACATGTTCGGCGCTACCCGAAACAGCTCCGCTATCCTCGTTATCGACAGAAGCGAATCGACGGAGCGAAGAATTATCGTGAGATTCTGGTTTTCGCAGTCCCTGAGCGCCTTTGCGACAGTGACCGACGCTTTCAGCTTCACGACGAATATCATTGCCAAGGAGCCGCCTATCGACAGATATTGCAGGCTGGTGTCCTCCTTGAGATACTGCGCCTCTTTTTCGGGAGTCGGCAGCCCGTCGATGGAGTGCGCCTCCATAAGCGCGCGGTTGCCGAAGAGCACTCTTTTGTTCTGTATCCAGCCCGAAAGCCCGAGGCCGTCCTCATAAATATAGCTTTCGACAGGGAAGAGCATCTCGGTCTTGCCCTTTATCATCTTGTAAAACGTCGGTCTTAAAATCGATTCGGTCTGACAGCAGAGCGACGCCGCATAGATTATGCCGTCCTCGATGGGGGTCTTTTTGGTCGGTTTGATGTTTATTATCTCCACCATTCCGTCGGGGAAAAGATCTACCGCGTCTATCAGAATCGAGTTCGTGTCGTTGAATTTTTCAACGGCGGAGTATCCGAGCATGACCGCCGACTGCTGCATATATTTTCTTGAGCCCTTGGCAAGAGGAATGTTAGTGACAAGCATCATGCCGGCGCAGGAGCACATGGCGTATGTCCCGGCCGCGCAGGAAAGCCCGAACAGAAGCATTCTCGTAGCGGTGTTTATCTCGGCAGGGTGTAAAAACGCCGTGATTATGCCAACAACAAGGGAAATAAGGGTTATTATCGGCACGAAGTAGCGGCAGAACGAATCCGTCAGGTCGGCGGAATAGCTGTTTTTAATGAAATCGCTGACGAATTCGGTCTTTCTTGAAGTCGTGAGCGACGGGAAATCGGTCAGCGCGCCCTTTGTGAATTTTGAGGCAAGGTCCTCGTCGTCGATGTGCATGACGGCGTATTTTGAATACCCGCCCGAAACATACTCGAAGTTGCGCTCGGTCCTTGTCACGATAAGAAGCTTTCCGAAAGTGTTTATCAGCAGTCCTATGACGGCGGCGCTGATGTAGACGTTCGCGACGGAAAGCTGCACAAGCTCGGTGTCGGTAAGAAGCGCAATGCCGGAGCCTATCGACAGCAATGCCGCCACAGCCGCCAAGGAATCGCTGTCCGCCTTAAGCGTGAAGAGCTTCTTCAGACCTACTGCCAGAACGGTATAGCTTACAAAGCATGCCATAAGACCGATGACCACATTTATAAACAGATACGGCATGCCCTGGTTCTCGGCCTTTGAAAGTATGCCGATAAGGGGAAGCCCGAGGTCGTTCGCTATGGCGACGTAAGCGCTGACGACGGAGGCTATAAGAAGCACGCAGAGTCTCACCACAAGGCTCGCCTTAAGGGAGGAGATGTTCGAGGCCATGTCCCTCGCCTGCTCAAAGCTCATAAAATCGGGCACGTCGTCCTTTTTCGGCTCCTCCTCTTCCTCCTCGCCGGAGATGACGAACTGCTTTACGCGCTCCCGCCTCTTTGCGTTCAGGTAGGCAAGGCGCTCCTCCTCGGTCGCGTTCTCTTCAAGACCTATCTCGGTGTTCGGGAGTATCTTTGAATCTATGTTTAAATCAACGTTATCTATCGTCGCCCTGTTCACCGGGTCGACCTTGGGGTCGCGGTGCTTGACGGTGCCGCGCTCTTTTTTGAGCTTTAATAGGCCCTCCATTATCGCCGTGTTGGAGCCGTTCTCCTTAAGGGGTCTTATTCCGGGTTCGGAACGGTGGACCGTCTCCTCCACCGGTACGACCTTGTCGGGGTCGGTATCAATAGCAGGCTCGGGCTCATGCACGGGCTCGGGCACGGGTTCCGGTTCGGGAACATGCTCCTGCTCCTTGGGGACCGGCTCGGGCTCGGGAGGATTATGTATCTCCTGCTCCTCAAGGACCCGCTCTATAACGTCGGTGCCCTGTTCGGTGTCCTTGGCATGCCTCAAGCCGAAATCTTCATCAATCACCGGCTCGGCAGGCTTCTCGGCGGGCTTCTCCCTAAGCTCGGCCGCAGACAAAAGCTCGGCGATTATCTGGGTGTTTGTGAGCTCCGACGCTCCGCTGTCCTCCTTGGGAAGATAAACGCCCGGCTCGTCGACGTGGGTATAGGTGGGCGCAGGCGCAGACTCCTGCACAGGCTCGGGCGCCGGCTCACCGTCGGTTTCGGAAAAATCGTCCACGGCGTATTTGTTGCTGCCTATCTCAAGGACGTCCTCTATTATCTCCGTCTTAGGGCTCGGCTTCTGACCGCCCGAGGGGGTCTCGTCGGAATGCCCGAGACTCGAAATTATACCGTCAAGGTCGAGCGATTCGTCGCTCACCTTTCTGCCGGTGGTCTTGCCGGAGTATTCGTTTATGATGTCGTCGACGGTGAAGTTCTTGTCCATAAAATTTCCTCCAAAAATCCGGGCTGGATGACAGCCTTATATCTGTTCCTCGGCAGACCTCTGGCGGACTGCCTCGTACATGAATATTCCCGCCGCCACAGAGGCGTTCAGCGAGGTTATCTTTCCGTTCAGCGGGAGTTTAAGCATAAAATCGCACTTTTCCGCGATGAGTTTTCCTATGCCGAAGCCCTCGGAGCCGATGACCAGCCCGATGGGCCCGCGCAGGTCGGTTTTTGAGTAGTCCTCCCCCGACGCGTCGGTGCCGTATATCCAAAGTCCCGCGCTTTTAAGCTCGTCTATGGCCGCCGCAAGATTCGATACCCTTGCCACCGGGACCCACGCGGCAGCCCCTGCCGACGTCTTAAAAACGGTCTCATTCAATGACGCCGAACGCCGTTTCGGGATTATCACCCCGTGCGCGCCCGCACACTCGGCGGTCCGTATTATCGCTCCCAAATTGTGGGGATCCTCTATCTCGTCGCAGATGATGACAAACGGCTTCTCGCCCTTTTCCTCGGCATGCCTTAAAATATCGCTTATCCCGCAATACTCGGCGCACGCTCCCGAGGCGGCGACCCCCTGGTGGGATGCTCCCCCCGCCATCTCGTCAAGCTTTTGGCGGCTGACCTGCTTGATGACGGCGCCGCTTTCCTTGGCGAGCTTTTTTATCAGGCCCACAGACCCGCCCTCGCCGCAGATATACACGCAGTCGATGGGTCTGCCGGACTTTAACGCCTCCAAAACGGGGTTCCTGCCGACTATAAGTCCGCCGCCGCCCTGGCGCTTAGCTTTGTTGTCCATGTCTCTCCTTACCGTAAAAATAACTGTAAAGTAAAATATTATTATTCATTTTATATTATAGCACACTTTTGCGGTTTTGAAAAGACTTTTTTTCGGGAAACATCGCCAAAAAATTATCTACATTTTTGTATAAAGAAACAATAAAACCGTGAGGGCGGTCAGCGCGGCCCCAAGACTTAAGGCCAAAACCGCCACGGTGAGTTTAAGGCCCTTGGCAGTCCCCTGCCCGTCCGGCACATATATTCCGTCCAAATAGTCCTCAGCCATGGCCGAGACCTCGCTCTTTTTCGGTGCGGGCGCCTCCGGCCTAAGATAAAGCACCGCCCTCTCGACGGACGGGTTGCCCGGGCTTTTGACCTCGACTATCCTTCTTGTTACTCCCTTTAACATTTCCTGCCTCTTTCCGGGGAAAATCCCAAATTTTACTATGATAATTATAACCCCGTCCGGCAAAATATATACGCTCTGTAAAACCGATTTTCAACTCAATTGTTGAATATTGCGTTGAAACTGTTAAAAACTCATCTTTTTCATCCGGCCGGACGTTGAAAACTCGGTTGAAAAGTTGGAAAAGTCCCCTTTTTTGGGGAGTCGGCTTTTAACACATCCATAATTTTACATATACTTGGGGTAGAAATTTTTCTATTCATGAAGTGTAAAAAATTTGCAAGACGCGGGTGCGAATAATGTCGAAAAATAGGGAATCCTGCCGACCGATTTACCTGTTTCAGGAAAATTTAAGGAGGTTAAGCGTCACGGGCATTTCCCGCATTTTTGGGGGCAAAATTCATATGAGTACAATTTTTCGGACGCTTATGCACAAAAGCAAAAATGCCGCGTTAATTTGCAGGGTAGTGTCCAAATCGTCCGCACTATTCACTAATTTTAAAATCATCGCCATAGGCGACGCCTTGAAATTCTGACATCCGACTTCTGACATCTGTTTTCTTGATGTGGCCGATTAGGACACATCAATTTGCCGGGCGGTCTTGAATTTTTTATCGGGATTTGCTATAATGAAATTATCAACGCAAAGGAGAATAGCTATGCGCGAATCTATACTTACAATTCCCGTAAACGAGATATTTGAACCGAGGGACGGCTGCCCGATATGCCGAATGCGCGACATGCTCGAAAAGAGGACCGTCGAATACATAATGGGCGCCGCGATGATGGAGCCGGACGTGAGGATAGAGACCAACCGCCTCGGCTTCTGCAAGACCCATTTCGACCAGATGCTCAAGCAGAAAAACCGCCTTTCTCTCGCGCTCATGCTCCAGACCCGGCTTGAGACCGTAAAGCGCGAGGTCTTTACCAAGCAGGGGCTTATCGACAACAAGACAAAGCGCGCTAAAAATCTCGCCAAGACAAACGAGACCTGCTTTGTCTGCTCAAAGGTGGACTGGGCGATGGAGAGGCTGATGGTGACGGTCTTTGACATGTATAAAAATTCCAAGGAATTCAAGGCGCTCATTAAGGAGCAGCCGTTTATCTGCATGCCACATGCCGAAATGCTTTTGTCGATGGCGCCGGACGCCCTTGACAAGAGGACTGCGCCGGATTTCAGGGACGACGTTTTAGAGCTCAGCGGGAAGTATATCGAGACGTTATATAAGGACGTGAGCCGCTTCTGTTCGATGTTTGACTACCGTAACAACGGCGAGAACGCTGACTGGGGAAATTCACGCGACTCGGTGGAGCGCGCCGTAGAATTTCTGACCTCAAGAAAGCCGTGAGCGAATGAACATAGATTACAGGGTCTCGGGGAGCGATATAATCCTTAGACAGCCCGACCTTAAGCTTGACGACGTTTTGGACACCGGTCAGGCGTTTCGGTGGAATAAGATCGGGGAGGGACGATACTTCGGCTACTGCCTCGACACGCCCCTTGACATCACCGAATCAAACGGTGAATTTATCTTCAAGGACACCGACGAGGAGACGTTTTTAAAGGTCTGGTCGCCATATTTCGACCTTGAGAGGGACTACTCGTCGCTGAGAAAGATTTATTCCGGGGACAGCGCGTTAAAAAGCGCCTGCGAATTTTCAAGCGGCGTTCGGCTTCTTAGGCAGGACGGCTGGGAAGCGCTCGTCAGCTTTATCTTCTCCTCGAACAACAATATTACCCGCATAAAGGGCATCGTGGCGAGGCTTTTTGAGCATTACGGGCATTTCCCCACGCCGGATGAGCTGGCCGTGGAAACCGAGGAGAGCCTTGGGTATCTGCGCTCGGGGTTCAGGGCCAAGTACGTCCTCGACGCGGCCAAAAAAATCTCGGGCGGCGAGATAGACCTTAAAGCGGTCGAGAAGCTGCCGTACGGCGAGGCCAAGGAAACGCTCATGAAAATAAAGGGAGTGGGTCCCAAGGTCGCAGACTGCGTTTTGCTGAGCGGATTTGCAAAGACCGAGGCTTTTCCGGTGGACGTGTGGATGAAGCGGGTGCTCGAGGAATACTACCCCGACGGCTTCCCGGAAAATCTTTACGAAACACGGGGCATAGCGCAGCTGTATCTTTTCAACTACATAAGAAAAGCCCGGACGGAATGATGAAAAAAATTAAAAAAGGAGAGGACAGGCTTGAAAACGGCGGTGGTAATTTCGGAATATAACCCCTTTCATTCGGGGCACCGCTATCACCTCGAAAAAACCCGCGAGCAGGGAGCTACGCATATAATCTGCCTTATGAGCGGGAGCGTAGTCCAGCGCGGGGATATCGCCGTTTTTACGGCGCACGAGCGTGCCGAGGCCGCTATAAAAGGCGGAGCGGACCTTGTTTTAGAACTCCCGCCAAGGGTCTCGCTGTCGCCTGCGAGGGATTTTGCGAGGGGCGCAGTCAATATAATCGACCGCCTCGGGACAGTCGACGTGCTATCGTTCGGCGCCGAGGCGCCGGATATAGGCGTTCTTTCGGGACTTTCCCGGCAGATAGAGGAAAACGAGCTTAAAATAAAAGCCGCCGTCTCAAGGGGAAAAACCTACCCGCAGGCGGCCTCCGAAGTCCTCGGAGAATCTGCCGCAGCCGCTCTCACAGGTCAGAATAACACTCTGGCGCTTGAATATATCCGCGCGCTTCGGGAAGCGGGGTCGAGGGTGCAGCCGGAAGCCGTTCAAAGGACGTCCGACCACGACGGCGAACCGACCGGTGGTTTTGCCTCGGCAGGGTATATCCGCAGGCTTTTAAAAGAGGGAAAGTCCGTAGAAGATTATGCAGAAAACATGCCGAAAAAAAGCGAGGCGGCGTTTTTGGAAAACTGCGAAAGGGCGCTGCTTTTTCGGCTTTCGATGATGAATGAGGATGACTTTTCGGCGCTGCCGTACTGCGATGAACTGGCGCCGAGGCTGTATAAGGCTTCAAGGCGGGCTGAATCCTTGGAGGAGGTTTTTTCGGCGGCAAAATCCCGGAATTTCACGCTCTCAAAGCTTCGGCGGACGGTGGTATCGGCTGCGATAGGGCTTCGGGCCGAGGACAGCTTATACCCCGAATTTACGCGGGTTTTGGCGCTTAACGAAAGGGGCGCGGAGATTTTACGGGTCATAAAAAAGCGCGCCGGCATTGCGGTCGGCGGATCGCTTATAAAGCTCTCGGAGGGGTCGGATGAGGCGAAAAGGCAGGCACGGCTCATCGAGGCCGCGTCACGCTTAAGAGACCTCGGGACAGCCTCCGGCGAGGGCGTCTCGGAATACGAAAAAAGCCCGAGGGTATGCTGAGAGCCGGCTTTCTGCGGGGGCGCAGCCCCGCCCCAACTCCGTTGGGGCGCTCCGGCGGAAGCCGGAGCCGAGTCGGGCGAAGCCCGACGGGGGCTGCGCCCGAGGCCGGAGCAGGACGGAGGGTAAAGCGCAAAAACGCGGGCATTTAAAAATTTTACACTTTATTAAAAGAAATTTTACATTTTTGTGTCAGGTTTACTTGACATATTCCGCGGAATCTTATATAATAACAGAGTAAGGTAAACCTGACACGGTGCGGAGTGATGTTGTGAAAAACAGGGTAAGGGAGCTGAGGGAAGCGACGGGCTTGACCCAAAAAGAACTGGGAGAAAAAGTCGGCGTTTCCCGTCAAGCCGTTAATGCAATCGAAACGGGTAAGTTTGACCCATCAATTTGGCTTGCGTATGACCTTGCCAACTATTTCGATATGCGCATCGAAGAACTTTTCAATTTTGAGGGGAGCGCACGAAAACGAAAATAATGCGAAATCCAAAGGCAAATGCCGCAATTATTTTAATCATTACAGCGTTTTACTCGCCGATTTTTATTCTGACCTCGGGGCATGTTGAGTTTGAACGTATGTCAGGGCATGCCGAAACGCTGAACAGTGCTTTTTGGAACGGATGGTCAGCTTTTTTGATACAGGGCAATTTGAAGTACATCGGCTATGCTTATATTGTGTTGGCGGCCGCTATCGTGATTCTGTCCGTCTTCAGAAAGCAAAACTATGACGAATATCAAATCGGCATTTTAGAAAAGGGCTTTATTGTTTCCGGGATAGTTATGGTATGCTTGCTTCCTGCGGTGCTGATTCTTGTTTTGAGCGACCCTAACTACGCAATTGAAGCCCTCACGTTTCTTGCAGCCGTGCACTGGTCTGCGGTGTTGATTGCAGACTTGGCGTATATCATAAAGTGGGTCAAGGAGTAATACGGGAAGCCCCGGCTTATCTGCCGAATGAATCTTAAATATACAAAAAGCAGGCTTTTTCAGCCTGCTCTTTTTTAAGGCGCCACCGCACAATTATTTTGGTGCAGATACGCAGTCAGATTTTTTGTCAGATGAAACAAAAACCGGAGCTAATACTTTGTGTATTCGCGAGGATTTTTGTGAAATATGACGAAAAATATGCAAGTAGATGCGCCAAAAAGGCGTTAGCCGCTAATTGCGCGGTGGTGCCTTAATCCTTTTTTATCCTTACCCTTGTGCTGTAGGTCGCCGTGTCGTCCTTGACGTTCGCAAAGCTGTACGCGACCTTTATTTCGTGCTCGCCCGCGTCGAGCTTTACGCCGAAATTCGTGTTGTTTTTGCCGCCGTAGCTCGACTGATAGACCGTCTCGCCGTCCTTGACTATCTGCACGACCATGTCCGTGAGCGAGCTCGACGGGTTCGTTATCACGTTTATTTCATACGTCCCGGCCTCGTCTACGTCAAATTTTATGCCGTGGGCAAACGTGACGTCCGAATCAGCCGTCCACTCCCCCGAATCCTCGTAATCGACGATATATGAGCCTGTCGCGTCGTCTACCATCTCCCTTACAGCCGGGTCGGTGGCGATTCCTGCCGTAAGAAGCAGGACCGTGGCGACGATGTAAACCACTATGGCACGCCTCAAAGATCTCTTGCTGCTGTCCGACGACGGCATATCCACGCCCAGGATAAGCTGTCCGGGCTGCTGAGGGATATACCCCACCGCGTTTTCGCCGGATAGAAGCGCTATCACCTTTTTCTTTCTTAGGAGCACCAGCGCGACTATGATATAGGGCAGGCCGCCGACGATCGTGCTGAAAATGTTATAGCCGCTTATCTCGCTTTGGATGGAGCCGCCGAAAATCCCCACGGAGGAAAGCCCGCAGAAGTCCATGAAAGCGTGCAGGAGTATCATGACCCAAAGATTCCGGCAGCGATAATAGACGGCGGTCATAGCTATGCCGAGAGCGCAGGCCGCGACTACCTGTGAAAATACTCCGCTCGGTTCTGCGCCCAAAAGGTTCATAAGGTGCATGCAGCCGAATATCATGCCGGAATATATGGTCGCGGTCCACACGCCTGCCGGGTCCTTGGCATGCTTGTCCCAGAACAGATTAGCGACAATGCCCCGAAAGAACGTCTCCTCGGCAATTCCTATCATAAGGGTGCAGAGCGGCCAGATGAGCAGCCTGTAAAAGGGCAGTACCCTTGAAGCGGCCGCCTGCGCGCCCATGGTCTCTATCTCCGCCATGACCGAAGCCACGCCCGAGATAGTGTAAATTACGATGAAGAATCCCGAACAGCATACCCCGGTCCAGAATTTTTCGGTGCGGTAAAATTTATTCGCATACCCGAAAATCAGCGCCAGTAAGATCCCGCCGAGAGCGGCTACGGCGTCGGCGACGGTCTGCTGCAAAAGCTGTCCGTTGGACTTAAAGAACGACGGTGAAAAGAACAGCAGCAATCCGCCCAACTGCATTAAAATGAAGAATATCACAGTGACTATCACAGATGTGAATATCGGATGCCTTACAGCAGCCTTTCGCATATAACTACCTCCCGTGAAAATTGTTTTCAGGCTTATTTATCATCCGAGAGCCTTGAGAGACTTCTCTATTTTTTCAAGCTTTTCCTTGACGGCGGTGAGCTTCGCCCTTTCGGCCTCGACGACTTGGGCGGGAGCCTTTGCCAAAAAGCCCTCGTTTGAAAGCTTTGAGCTTATGACGGTTATATCCTTTTCCGCGGACGTTTTCTCCTTGATGAGCCTTGCAAGCTCCTTTTCGCGGTCGATAAGCTCCGCCAGGGGTATGAACAGTCTTGCCGAACCCGTCACGGCGTTGACCGCGTCGGAAAGCTCGACCTTTTCCCTGATGATGACCGCTGAAGCCGAGGCGAGCCTTTCAAAGAACATAGCGCCCTTTTCAAACACGTCTTTAAAGGCGGTTTCGATATAGACCTCCGCCTTTTTGGACGGCGGCACGTTCATCTCGGAACGACGGTTTCTTATGGCCTTTATCGCCTCGATTATCTTCTCGAAGTCGTTTTCCTCGGCAGGGAAGTCGAGCGCCTTGTCATACGTCGGGAAAGCTTCGAGCATGAGGGGCTTGCCGCTTCCGTCGAGAGCCTGCCAGATCTCCTCGGTGATAAACGGCATGAACGGATGGAGAAGCTTCAATATCCTGACCATGACCCAGACGAGCACCGTCTGAGCGGTAAGGGCGGTCTCTCCGCCGGCGTTTATCCTCGGCTTCGTCAGCTCTATATACCAGTCGCAGTAGATGTCCCAGATAAAGTCGTAGACCTTTTGTGCGGCGACTCCGAGCTCATATCTGTCGATATTGTCGCAGACCTCTTTCGCGAGGGCGTTTACCTTTGAGACTACCCACTTGTCCTCCAATGCCAAATTTTCGGGCAGCTTCTCGGGTACGGCGAAGTCCTCGGGAAGATTCATCATGATAAATCTCGTGGCGTTCCAGAGTTTATTTGCAAAGTTTCGGCATGCCTTGACCTTGTCCTCGGAATATCTCATATCGTTTCCGGGGGATGTGCCGGAGGCGACCATGAATCTTAAAGCGTCAGCGCCGTATTTGTCGATGACGTCGAGCGGGTCGACGCCGTTGCCGAGGGATTTCGACATCTTCAAGCCGTTCGGGTCTCTCATAAGACCATGGATAAGAACGGTTTCAAACGGCTGCTCGTTCATGAATTCCATGCCCGCGACCATCATCCTCGAGACCCAGAACGTGATGATGTCCCAGCCGGTGACGAGGGTGTTCGTCGGGTAGAAATATTCAAGCTCGGGAGTCTTGTCGGGCCAGCCGAGGGTCGAAAACGGCCAGAGAGCGGATGAGAACCATGTGTCGAGGGTGTCGGGGTCCTGCCTCATCGGCTTACCGCACTTCGGGCAGACCGCGCTGTCTTCCTTGGTCACGACCGTTTCGCCGCAGTCGTCGCAGTAAAACGCCGGTATCCTATGGCCCCACCAAAGCTGACGTGAAACGCACCAGTCGCGGATGTCCTCCATCCAGTTGAAGTAATTTTTTTCAAATCTCTCGGGGACGAATTTCGTCCTGCCGGAGCGAACGGCCTCGATTGCAGGCTTTGCAAGGTCCGCCATCTTGACGAACCACTGTAAAGAAACTCTCGGCTCGATAGTGGTCCCGCAGCGGTAGCAGGTGCCGACGTTGTGGACGTGATCCTCCGTCTTTACCAAGAATCCGCCCTCTTCAAGGTCCTTGACGATGGCTTTTCTTGCCTCAAATCTGTCCATTCCGGCATACTTCGGATAATCCTCGGTGATTTTTGCGTCGTCGGTCATGACGTTGATGACCGGGAGGCTGTGCCGAAGCCCTACTTCAAAGTCGTTCGGGTCGTGCGCAGGTGTGATTTTTACAACGCCGGTGCCGAATTCCATATCGACATAGCTGTCCGCGACGACGGGTATCTCGCGCCCGACAAGGGGAAGCGTGACCGTCTTGCCGACGTATTCCTTATATCTTTCATCCTTGGGATTGACCGCGACGGCGGTATCTCCGAGGAGCGTTTCGGGCCTTGTGGTGGCGAGTTCAAGCCAGCCCGAACCGTCCGTCAGGGGGTATCTTAAATGCCAGAAATGACCGGCCTGCTCCTCGTAATTGACCTCGGCGTTGGATATCGACGTTAAGCAGTGCGGGCACCAGTTTATGATGCGCTCGCCGCGATAGATGAGGCCCTTTTCATAATACCTGACAAAGACCTCTTTTACGGCCTTTGAGCAGCCCTCGTCCATCGTGAAGCGCTCGCGCTCCCAGTCGCAGGACGAGCCTAACTTTTTTAGCTGACTTATTATCGTCGAACCGTATTTTTCTTTCCATGCCCAGGCTCTCTTGAGAAATCCGTCACGGCCGATATCGTCCTTTGTAACGCCGTCCTTGCGCATATCGGCGACTATCTTCGCCTCGGTAGCTATTGAAGCGTGGTCGGTTCCCGGCAGCCAGAGCGTCTCGAATCCGGACATCCTCTTATAGCGGATAAGAATATCCTGAAGAGTTTCGTCAAGGGCATGGCCCATGTGCAGCTGCCCCGTGATGTTCGGCGGCGGCATGACGATGCAGTACGGCTTCTTGTCGGGGTTTACCTCGGCGTGAAAGCAGTTGTTGTCGACCCAGTATTTGTAGATACGGTCCTCCACCGCTTTCGGCTCATAGAGCTTTTCAAGTTCTTTTTTCATTTGTGTACCTCTTTCTTAAAGATTTTTCCCTCGGGGCGATAATAAAAAACCGCCCCAAAGACATTGCTTTGAGACGAGAAATTTCCCGCGGTACCACTCAAATTAGAGGACAGAATTGAGATGTCAGAAATCAGAATCAGCCTCTCACTTTCATAAGCTGTAACGTGCTTGCACGAGGAGGGTCTACTTGGCTTCCCGTTCTTCCTCCCGGCTTTGGGACGACAGATACCTCGCTGACTGCCCGACGGCTTTCACCTTGCCCGCCTCTCTTTCCGAGCGTCATCTCGCGGCACACTTCCCATAAAACGCCTTTAAGAAACTATAGCACACTTTTTCGGAAATGTCAACAAAAATTTTTTGAAAATTTCAGTATTTTGCCTGATAAACAGGCAATAATATCTTGAAAAGAAAAATTTTGGGAGATTTCACATGAAATTTTTAAAATGGATGGCGGCATTTTGTTTCGGCGGGCTATGCTACGGCGCGCTGGAAATTCTTTGGAGATCCGAGACTCACATTTCGATGTTCTTTGCGGGCGGGCTCTGTTTTTTGGCAATATATCTGACGGACGAGAGCGGGCTTTTCGGCGGGTCGATGCTGTTGCAGGCCCCGTTTTGCGCCATGGTGATAACGGCGGTGGAGCTTGCTTTCGGGGAGGTCGTGAACCGTGCGATGGGGCTCGGGGTGTGGGATTATTCGGAGCTGCCGCTGAATTTCATGGGGCAGATCTGCCTGCCGTTTTCGGCGATATGGCTGGCGCTGTCGTTCCCGGCGCTTTTGGCGGCAAGGGTCCTGCGCACGGCCATGTTCGGGGAAAAATTCGTTAGGCCGAGGCTCGGGGTGAAATTTAAGCGGCATGAGGAAGCTAAGCGAGAGAGCATTTGAATCCGCCGAACCCCCCCGCAAAAAAAGACCTCCCGGCCTGGGGCTCGGGGGGTCTCTTTGTCAAGGAGAACTAACAGTTTAGCACTTTAGTTTCTTAAATTTTACCGCAAAATTTCCCGTTTGTCAAGTCGTTTTCGACATTTTCAGCGTTTTCTATAATCCGGAGCCGATTTCTTGTTCATAATAACGGAATTTAAAGCATAAAAGTGGTAAATTGCTAAAGTATAGATAAATTTTACATGATTATTTGTTAATTTATGGCATCCGCGCTGCCCTGAAAATTTCCTCTCCCCGACCTTTTCGGGGGGCAATTTTTGAAATATGAAAAAAGGGGGAGCATGCCCGAGCAAAAAGCACATCCGCATGACCAACCGCCGCCCACACTGACCAGAATTCTGACTACCCGGATTAAACCCTGAAAACGGGGCATGCCACACAACCGGATACCATCCCCCAAAAACCGCACATTCTCAGCCGAGCCTATGCATAAAACCGGCCGATTTTTAACCCCGCACGTTTAAATACCGGGGTCTCACCCCCCGGCCGTCGGAAACTATCCCGCCCAAAAAGCGCACGCCTTGTCCGGTCTTGCCGCATGACCAACCGCCGCACACACTGCCCCGATTCCGGGCTATCCCGGACTAAATTTTGCATGCCCTGAAAAACAGGGCATGCCCAACCAAAACCGCACATCTCCCCTGTTTCCGTAATATACCGATTCAGAGGCGTGGGAGTAAATCGCATAGCCGGGACGGCCTTTTCAAGCATTCCCTCGGGCGCCATGCAAAAAATGCCGACGAAAAAACTCGCCCACATCAGCCGGATATGAGACGAGTTTTAGCGCTGTAAAGCATAACTTTACTAAAGTTAATATACCACATTGATAAATATTTGTCAAGGGCATTTAGTAAATTTGTTATATATGCTTAAGTTCAACGGCATATTTTATGCAGTTTAACTTTATCTTTCGATCTCGCCGTTCGAGAGCGCCTTGAGATAAGCGTTGATGAAGCCGTCCAAATCGCCGTCCATGACCGCGTGGACGTTGCCGTTTTCATAGCCGGTGCGGTGGTCCTTGACGAGCGTGTAGGGCATGAAAACATATGAGCGTATCTGCGAGCCCCAGGCTATCTCTTTCTGAACGCCCTTTATGTCCTCGATTTTCGACAGGTGCTCGCGCTCTTTTATCTCGACAAGCTTTGCTATTAGCATTTTCATGGCATAGTCGCGGTTCTGTACCTGGCTGCGCTGGGTCTGGCAGGACGTGACGATGCCGGTCGGGATGTGGGTAAGTCTTACGGCGGACGACGTCTTGTTGATATGCTGGCCGCCGGCTCCGGACGAACGGAAAACGTCCATTTTTATATCCTCGGGACGAATTTCAACGCTCATGTCCTCGTTTATTTCGGGCATGACCTCGACCGCCGAGAAAGACGTGTGGCGCGAACCTGAAGCGTCGAACGGGGATATCCTCACGAGCCTGTGGATGCCCGATTCGCTCTTTAAGTAGCCGTAGGCGTTCTCGCCCTCGATTATCATTGAGGCGGATTTTATGCCCGCGTCGCCGCCGTCGAGCGTGTCGAGGACCGAAACCTTATAGCCGTGGGCTTCTCCCCAACGGATATACATTCTCAAAAGCATCTCGGTCCAGTCCTGGGCCTCGGTACCGCCGGCTCCGGCATGGAAGTTAAGAATGGCGTTTGAGCTGTCGTATTCGCCCTTTAAAAGCGTTTTCAGGGTCAGGCTGTCGATTTTGCTCTCGAGCGCGTCGAGTTCGCTCTTGATGTCGTCGATGATGGAGTCGTCGGGGTCCTCGTTATACATTTCGATGAGCGTGGCGATATCGTCGGCAGAGGAAGCGAGCTTGCGGTCGTCCTCGACCCTTGTTTCGAGAGATTTTGTTCTTTGCAGGATCTTCTGCGATTTTTCCGCGTCGTCCCAAAAGCCCGGCTCGGCAGCTTTAAGATGAAGCTGCTCTATCTCCTCCTTGGCAGCCTCTATATTCAGGACGGAGTGAAGCTCCTTAAGCTTAGGGAGCGCGTCGGAAAGCCGCTGTTTAAGTTCGTCTATCAGTATCATTGCATCCTCCGAAAAAGTTATTCACATACAGTATAGCACAGTTTTCCGAAAATGGCAAGTGGCTGAAGCAGAAAAGATGCGGCCGAAGCGACCGCATCAAGAATACAGAAGTCAGATGTCAGAAGTCAGAATTTCAATATGCCCCTACCTCAGATCCTTTTTTCCGAATACAGCGATTCCTGCGGCGGTGAGGAGGAGAGTTTCTATGCAGGGGGCGAGGAGCATTATTTTAGGGTCGGCGATCTCCGGGGTGTTGTCATCGTCGAAATTCGCCATGAGTATCGCCTCGCCCGTCGGCAGGGAATTTAAAATCGCCCTGTACGCCGACCTCTTCGGCTCGCCCACATAGTGCGGGTTCGGAGTCGGCTCCGTAAGCGTAAACTCGCCGTTTATAATTACCCCCTGCGAGACCGTTTCCGGCTCGCAAAGGTTGTTATACAAAAAACTGCCCGCAAAAATCATGACAAGCCCCAGCATAATCCCCGCCACCGCTCCGACAGCTTTCTGGGTTATAAGCATGCCCAAAAGCGTAAAAATCGCCGAGAGCGAGAGCGTGAACAAAACCGCCAAAAGAAGCGAGAGCGCCAACCCCGCTATGCCCTGTTTCGGCATTCCGAATTTCGGGATACCGGTCAGTATGCACAAAAACCACGCCGCCACAAGCCCCAAATCGGCAATGCACACCGTCAGAAACGTGCTCAGGTAAACCGAACGGCGGGGACAGCCCACGACAAGCTTGTTTCTTATAGCGCCGTCCGAATATTCCGTGCCGATGAACAGGCCGGTAAAGACCGGGATTATAAGCGCAAGAAACGGCCCTGCGTCATAGGCGTAATGCTCCAAAGGATAGGCCGTGCCGGAGTAGCTCGAAACTAATTTCCCGTAGTGCACCGAATAGAGGGCCGTCAGCGCGGTAAGAACCAGCGCTAATTTATACGGGACGGATTTTTTCAGGCGCCAAAGACCCGCCCGCAAAAGATTTGACATATATTAACACTCCTTTTTATCTTACATTTTTTCTCTCGAATATCATCGCTCCGGCCGCCGTTGTAATGACGGCAAGCGACAGCTGCATTATAACCGCCCTGAGACCGAGACCGTTTGGCTCGGGGTCGCTTATTTCAAGCCATACCCCTGACGGAATAACCGCGTCTGCCCAAAGAAACGGCTCCCGCTTATTTTCGGGCAGATATTTGGGATTTTTCTCGGTTATTTCCTGCCGAAGCCCGTCGCCGCCGATGACGTTATAGGTGCGGTACTCGCTTGCTTCAAGCCTTGAAAATACCGACATGCCGGCAAACATGATGACCGCAAACGCGATGATTCCGACTATCAACGCCCTCGCCTTGTCGGCCGTTGCCATCGAAATAAAGGTATATATCGCCGAAAAAGACAGCGTCACGAGCAATGCTCCGACTATGGACATCGGCAGGTGCACGGCCTTTGTAAACGTCCGCAGGCCGAAGCAGGGTATGCCTATAACCGCCGCCGCAAGAATATAGGACAGCACAAAGAGCGCCATAGCAGTGAACGAGACGGCGAGATTAGCAAGGTATATTTTCTTTTTTGTCATACCGACGGTGATTTTGTTTCTCACGGTGCCGTCGGAAAAATCGGTGCCGATGAAAAATGCGCAGAAAACCGAACCTGCAAAGCCGGAACAGATGACCGGCAGGAACAGGTACATATTATACGTCATGTTAAAATATCCCTCGCCTAATTGTCTCAGGTTATATCCGTTCAGGGCGTATACCGCTCCGCCGAACGCGAAAAACAGGGCGCAGAGGAAAATAAAGAGCTTCGATTTTGCCATTCTCGAAAGGTCGGCCGCTATAAGTCTTTTCATTTTTTCAACCTCTCTTTCAGGATATATTTCGCTTTTTAAACATCAGAGCTCCGAGGGCGTATACAATTATGCTCTCCGCACAGCCCGCAAGGCAGGTAAGCTCCGGCCTGTCGTTTTCAAGACTTCCGAGCAGGAAAAACTGTCCCGCCGGGTCTGTACGGCTGAGAAATTCAAGCTTTCTTCTCTCGTATCCGCCGACGTAATAGGGATTTTCCGTTTCGACAAGCTCCGACGGCTCGGTATTCATTATAAAGTCGTCGTCCATAGCAGGCGTCCGGAAAGTTTCCGGCTGACTTAGCGCGTCGTTTATGCCCGCGCCGACAAATATCATGATTGTGACCAGAATAAAGGACGCTATCGCGCACACCGACTTGTTTTGCACAAGATACACGGCGGCGGTAAGAAGCACCGCCCAAAAGACGGAGAGTATCACAAGCCCCAAAAAGGACAGCGCAAGCTTTTCCGGCATTGTCGGCAGACCTAAAAGCATGAACCCGAGAGTTACCTGCGGGACTGCATAGACGAGAGGCATTGTTATACATCCGATGGCGGAGGAAAGCACTGCTGCCGAAAATATCGCAAGACGGGTATGCCCCGCCAAAATTTTGTTGCGGATAGTGTTGTCGGAAAATTCTCTGCCAACATAAAGCGGGACGAACGCTGCAAAGACAAACGGAGCGCAGGAAAGCGCCTCGAAGAAATGCCCTTCGGGAACAGCGTTTTCATAATAGGAGAGCTCCTCATAGTTGTATAACAAAAACCAGAGGCTGAAAACAAGGACGAATGCCAAAAAAGCGAGATAAAATTTGTTTTTGAAGATGCGCTGAAGATTCGCGCGCATAAGATTTCCCATACTCACGCCCCCACAAGACTGATGAAGTAGCTCTCCAAGGTCTCGTCGTGCTCTTTTATGCTCAGAAGCTCGCAGCCCTGCTTCGAGAGCGCTTCGGTCAGCGCCGTCACCGAGGGTTTGCCGTAGACGTCGGCCGTGCTGTCGGAGAGGATTTTGTACTCAAGCCCCATGCCGTCAAGGACGCGGGCCAGCGCCCTGACGTCGCTCACCTCAAGCCTCTGGCATTTTCTGCACGCGGCCTCCAATTCCTCGGCGGACATCTCCTTTACCATCCTGCCGCCGTCGATGAAGCCGTAGTGGGTGGCGAGCCTTGAGAGTTCGTCTAAAATATGGCTGGAAATCAAAACAGTGATGTTCTTGTCCCGGTTCAGTCTGATTATAAGCTCGCGTATCTCGACGATGCCCTGCGGGTCGAGGCCGTTCACAGGCTCGTCCAGCACCAAAAAGTCCGGCTCTCCACAGAGGGCGATGGCGATGCCCAAGCGCTGCTTCATGCCCAGAGAAAAGCTCTTGGCTTTCTTTTTTCCGGCGTCCGACAGCCCGACGAGGTCCAAAAGCTCGGCTATTCCGTCGTAGGAGGGCATGCCGAGGATCTTATACTGCTGTTTAAGATTTTCCTCGGCGGACATGTCAAGATACACCGACGGGGTCTCGACGACCGCGCCCATTCTTTTGCGCATTTTTACTATCCTGCCCGACCTGCTCAGCTCGCCGTAAAGGGTATAGTCCCCGGCCGTGGGAGGCTGCAAGCCGCAGATAATGCGTATGAGCGTGGTCTTGCCGGCGCCGTTTTTGCCGATAAAGCCGTAAATCGAACCCTTGGGCACGTTCATCGTCAGCCCGGTGAGCGCCTTGAAACGGCCGTAGTCCTTGTAAAGATTATTTGTCTTTAAAACGTATTCCATAAATCTGCCCCCAATGAGAAGTATTTTTTCATGTGCATATTATATCATAAAGCGAAGCTTTGTGATATAATTAGCCATCTTTTGCGGTTCCCGACGAAGTCGGGGAGCAAAAGGGCGATTAAAATAAAAATATAATAATCGTCTACGATTATTATATCATGCCTAAAATAAAATTTGCAGCAGCAAAAAGTTAAGATAGGGTAAAGATATTAAAAACCCCTCCGCATGGGAGGGGCAGGGGTCATTCTTCGCCGTAGGCAAGCCATTTGCAGGGCGTGAGCTCCATCTGCGTAAACGTCGCCTTAAACGAGGAATCGCCGGGGCTGCACGCGTATACGCCGAATTTAATAACGCCGCCGCCTTTGAGCATATGGCATATTCTCATCTGCTTAAAAACAATTCCGTCGTCGGAACATTCGAGGCAGTAGTCGTCCTCTCTGCGGCTGAAACGGTACCACATCGATTTGACAGAGGCGTCTATTTCGGTCGTCGCCCAGTCCGACCAGCCGTCGTTTGTGACAACGCTGCCGAGGTGCTGGAAGCGCTCGTTTTCGTACTCGATGGACGCCTTGAGCCAGTTTTCGCCGTCAAGATACATAACGACTCCGCACTGGTCGAAGCGGACCTTGCTCTCAAAATCGGTCTTTACGGTGAACGAGAAGAATTTTTCATCGGTTTCAAGCTGCAAAACGGGCGCGTTGTCGTTTACAAAACCGTAGTAGGTGCGCTGCCAAAGGTCGGTGCGCGGGCTTGTGACGATCTCGATTTTTTGCTCAGAAATCGAAAAATCGGCGGGCTGTCTTGTCCAGCTGAGCCTTTTTACGTCAAATTTCATACTGACCTCCGGGGATTTTTTTATATTATACAACATTTTTCGGGGGATGTAAAGGGATTTTGAAAATAGATTTTTGCTGTAAAAAATGACATATTGTGACATAAAAAGCAGCCCGATTTTAACGAGCTGCCTTAATAAAGTATGTATTTTTCACACCCCGGACTGGCCGTAGTTCGAGAGCACTCTCGCCGACGGGTCGTCGACGTTGCAGCCCTCCCATTCCTTGTTGGGCATCCAGAAGTCCTTTATCATCTGCGACTGGCCGGGGTAGTATTTCTCGAATATCTCACGGTATAAAAGCGATTCCTTGGTGAACGGCTGCGCGTGGGAGTATTTTTTCCGCAAGAGCTCGAATTCCTCGTCGGTGTATTTTTCCGCGGCATACTCCTTGAGATAGTCGACCATCGAATGACCGACCGCGTCGGAAAACGCAGCCTTTTCACGGTACAAAATATCATGCGGGAGATAATTGCCCTCCTCGAACGCCTTTCTCAAAAGGTACTTGCCCTTGTTGTATTTGTTCATCTTCATCTCGGGGTCTATCGACATGACGTACTCGACAAAATCGAGGTCTCCGAACGGGACTCTCGCCTCGAGGCTGTTGACGGAAATGCAGCGGTCCGCCCTTAAGACGTCGTACATATGAAGCTCGCGGACGCGCTTCTGAGCCTCTTTCTGGAATTCCTCGGCGGACGGTGCGAAGTCAGTGTACTTGTAGCCGAACAGCTCGTCGGATATTTCGCCGGTCAGGAGCACCCGTATATCGGTGGTCTCGTGTATGGCCTTGCAGACAAGATACATGCCGATTGAGGCGCGGATGGTGGTTATGTCAAATGTGCCCAAAAGCGCTATTACAGGCTCGAGGGCGTTCAAGACGTCCTCTTTTGAGATGATGACCTCGGTGTGGTCGGAGCCTATGTAGTCGGCGACCTGCTTGGCGTATTTCAAATCGATGGCGTCGCCGCTCATGCCGATGGAAAAGGTCTTTATAGGTTCTTTTGAGCATTTCTGAGCGACCGCGCAGACAAGCGACGAATCAAGCCCGCCGGAGAGAAGATACCCGACCTTGGCGTCGGCGACAAGTCTCTTTTCAATGCCCCGGACCAAGAGATCGTGGATTTTTTTGCAGACCGTTTCAATGCCGTCCTTTGAATATTTTTCGACAGCCGCTATGTCGCGGTAGCACACGAATTTTCCGTCTTTGTAGTAATGTCCCGGAGGGAACGGCATTATTTTGTCGCAAATGCCGACGAGGTTCTTCGGCTCGGAAGCGAAGCATATATCCCCGGCAGGGCTGTAGCCGTAGTAGAGAGGGCGTATGCCTATCGGGTCGCGTGCGGCGACAAACTCTCCCGACTTGCCGTCGTATAGAACGAGCGCATATTCCGCGTCGAGCATTTTAAACATATCTACGCCGTGCTCAAACCACAGCGGCAGAAGTATCTCGCAGTCGGAGCCGGACTTAAAGGAATATTTTTTCGACAGCTCGGCCTTGATGGGCTCGAAGCCGTATATCTCGCCGTTGCAGACAAGATATGACCCGCCCATGTCAAAGGGCTGCATGCCCTCGGGCGTGAGTCCCATTATAGCGAGACGGTGAAAGCCGAGGACTCCCTTTCCGACGTTTACGACCTTGGTGTCGTCGGGTCCGCGGGATTTTGTCCTTTGAAAACCTGCGCGGAATTTCGCCTCGTCAAGCTCGCCGGTTATTCCGATTATTGAACACATAAGATTACCTCCGCTGATAGTTGTTAGAGAATAGTTGTTAGTTGTTAGTGTCGGCAGATTTTACCTGCTGCGTTTCCGATTGTGCCGAAAATGATGAAAGTTCATGCTGTTAGAGAATAGAGGGTTAGATGGTAGAAGATAGAGCTGCGGGAAATGTCCTCCTGCCGCGTACATTTTTTGGCGATTGTCTTTCTATTGTGCTGAAAATGCTGAAAGTTCATGCTGTTAGAGAATAGAGGGTTAGATGGTAGAAGATAGAGCTGCGGGAGATGTCCTCCTGCCGCGCACATTTTTTGGCAATTGTCTTTCTATTGTGCTGAAAATGCTGAAAGTTCATGCTGTTAGAGAATAGAGGGTTAGAGGGTAGAAGATAGAGCTGCGGGAAATGTCCTCCTGCCACGCACATTTTTTGGCGATTGTCTTTCTATTGTGCTGAAAATGCTGAAAGTTCATGCTGTTAGAGAATAGAGGGTTAGAGGGTAGAAGATAGAGCTGCGGGAAATGTCCTCCTGCCGCGCACAATTTTTGGCGATTGTCTTTCTATTGTGCTGAAAATGCTGAAAGTTCATGCTGTTAGAGAATAGAGGGTAGAAGATAGAGCTGCGGGAAATGTCCTCCTGCCGCGTACATTTTTTGGCGATTGTCTTTCTATTGTGCTGAAAATGCTGAAAGTTCATGAAAGTAAAATCCGATTTTCAGAAAGTCTGTTTGCATGAACAATAAGCATTTTAGACACTATAAGCCTTATTGTGCTTATTGTGCTTATAATTCACAAAAGTCAGGACCCGTGCATGCCCGCCGACGGCTCTGATTTTTTTATCTGTTTGCATGCACAATCGACATTTTCGACATTTTCGGGTCGATTATGCTGATTATGTCGATTATGCGGGGTAGTATATATACCAAAAAACACTTTATTATATTACAGTGTAAAAGCAATCTTGAGATTTTTATCTTGCACTTTCATGAATAATCGACATTTTCGACATTTTCGGGCGGATAGTGCCGAAAATGCATGACCCTATAAATGCCGAAAAGCACTTTAGCAATTTAAATTATAAAAGCAAATATCACTTTTTCGGGCTTTCACTTCCATGGACAATAAGCATTTTAGACACTATAAGCCTTATTGTGCTTATTGTGCTTATAATTCACAAAAGTCAGAACCCGCACGAGCCCGGCTCTATCCTCTATCTTCTATCTTCTAACCTCTAAAAGCGGAGCTTTCCCCCGGGAGTTTTTAAGCTCCCGGGACGCTCCGTCACTCTTTATAACAGGAGAAGAAGGCCGATCAGACGACAGAAATCAGAATTCGGAATTCAGAAGCGGGATCTCCGTCGTAACGCGTGGATTTACTCCACGTCATAGCATTAGTAAGCCGGTTGGATGACAGATGTAGAAATTCAGAATTCGGAAGTCGGCTGCGTTTTTTTAATCTCGCCGTCAGGCGACGCCTTGTAAATCTGATATCTGATTTCTGTTCTCTGTCTTCTGACGTGGATTTATTCCACGTCTTGCAGGGCGTCGTAGCCCTCCTCGCCGGTCCTTACCTTGACGACGTTCTCAACGTCATAGACAAAGATCTTGCCGTCGCCGATATGACCGGTGTAAAGCACCTTTTTGGCGGTCTCGATGACCGTTCTGACGGGTATCTTGGATACCACGATATCTACCTGCACCTTGGGCAGCAGGTTCGTCTCTACGGGAACGCCTCTGTAATACTCGGGCTTGCCTTTCTGAGCGCCGAAGCCCATGACATGCGATACCGTCATGCCGGTAATGCCGAGCTTGGACATAGCGTTCTTAAGGGCGTCGAATCTTGCTTCCTTGCAGATGATCTCGATTTTGGTGAACTTAGGCTGACCCTCGGGAACAAAGGAGGGCATTTTCTTGACCTCGACCGCTTCGGCCTCGGGGATATCTCCCGAAACGACCGGAACATCCACGTCGCCGTAGGTGACGAACTTGTCGACGGCGGGCATGAAGTCGGGATATGCGGACGGAAGACCGTGCTCGGGAATGTCAAGACCCATGATCTCTTCCTCGGCGGTAACTCTTAAGCCGTGGAATTTCTTGATGAGCGCAAAGAATATGCACATCATGACCGCAGCATAGAGAGCGACCGTTGCAAAGCCCAAAAGCTGAATGCCGAGCTGCTTGAAGCTGCCGGTGTAGAACAGTCCCGAAAGACCCGCGGGAGCGTCGGGGTTAGCCAGAAGTCCGACCGCGATGGTGCCCCAGATACCGTTTGCCATGTGAACGCCGACGGCGCCGACGGGGTCGTCGATGTGAAGCTTCATATCAAGGGTCTCAACGACTACTACTACCAAAATGCCGGAAACGATACCGACGACGCATGCGCCTATCCAGTCCATGGCGTCGCAGCCGGCGGTGATGCCGACAAGACCCGCGAGCGAAGCGTTAAGGCACATCGAAACATCGGGCTTGCCGTTCTTTATCCATGTGAATATCATGGTCACGCAGGTGGCGACGGACGGCGCTACGGTGGTGGTCAGAAAGATGGAGGCGAGCTCGGATACGGTGGTGGCGGCAGCGCCGTTGAAGCCGTACCAGCCGAGCCAGAGGATGAATACGCCCAAAGCCCCCAAGGTGATGGAGTGGCCGGGGATGGCGTTTACCTTAACTACCTTGCCGCTCTTGTCCCTGACATATTTGCCGATACGAGGGCCAAGGAAGATGGCGCCTACGAGGGCTGCAATGCCGCCGACCATGTGAATGGCGCAGGAGCCTGCATAGTCGTGGAATCCGATTTGGGAGAGCCAGCCGCCGCCCCAGATCCAGTGAGCCTCGATGGGGTAAACTATAAGGGAGATGACTGCGGAGTAAATGCAGTATGCCGAAAACTTCGTTCTCTCGGCCATAGCGCCCGAGACGATGGTGGCGGTGGTGGCGCAGAACACGAGGTTAAAGACGAACGTCGAAGCGCCGGTGAAGCCGTCCTCGGGGGAGGCGATGAAGTTTTTGAAGTTAGTGAACAGGTCCATGTTCGGCAGGCCGATAAGCCCGAACAGCGCGTCCTCGCCCATCATAAGGGTGTAGCCCAAAAGCGAGAATACGACCGTGCCGATACAGAAGTCCATAAGGTTTTTCATGATGATGTTGCCGGCGTTTTTAGCTCTTGTGAAGCCCGTTTCGACCATCGCAAAGCCGGCCTGCATCCAGAATACGAGCGCGGCGCCTATCAGGTACCAGAATTCAATAGTCATAAATTTCACCTTTCTTTTAAGTAGAAATGTTAATGATATTCATAACTACGCTCCAGAGCCTGACCCCACGTCAGAATTGAGATTTCAGATGTCAGAAATCAGATATTGCCTCTGACGATCTGACATCTGTCTTCTGTCTTCTGATAGCGCTTGCCCGCAAAGGACCCGCAGTTTGTTGTTATATTATTTTTTAAGCTACTAAATGTTTAGTTTGTTGATTATCTCACGCCGAAAAGAAGCTTGCCGTAGGTGGGATACCTCCAGAATTTCTCATCCGTAATGGCTTCGGCCTCGTCGGCGGGAGCTCTTAAAGCGTCCATGGCCGGGATAATCTCGTCGCGGATGAAGTAAGAGGCCTCGGTTACGTCGGAGATCTTCTTGTACTCGGCGATCTTTTCGTCAAGAGTATCGGTGGCGGTCTCTATGCCGTCAAGAAGCGAGGAAAGCTTTTCGATGAGCTTCTTTTCGTACTTGGCCTCGACGCCGATCTCCTTTTTGTTCTTCGCGGTCTTTGCCAGAGAAGCGATGTAGTCCTCGACGGCGGGCATGATCATCTTTTTAGACATATCGGACATCGTGAGAGCCTCGATGTTGACGGTCTTGACGTAGTTTTCAAGCATGATCTCGGTACGCGACTCGATCTCTGCCTTAGAATAGACCTTGTGAGCGGTCAGCATATCGACGTTCTTTTTATCCAAAAGCCTCGGCATTGCGTCCGGAGTGGTCTTGAGATTCAGAAGTCCTCTCTTTTCGGCCTCGGCTATCCAGCTGTCGTCGTAGCCGTTGCCGTTGAAGATTATCCTCTTATGCTCCTTGACGGTCTTTTTGATGAGGTCGTGGAGCGCAGCGTTGAAGTCGGAAGCGCCCTCAAGCTCGTCGGCAAACTGCTTCAAGGACTCTGCGACGGCGGAGTTGAGCATGATGTTCGCGCAGGCGATGGAGTTCGAGGAGCCGAGCATTCTGAATTCAAACTTGTTG
Source organism: uncultured Clostridia bacterium (assembly GCA_947625125.1). Classification (GTDB taxonomy): domain Bacteria; phylum Bacillota; class Clostridia; order Oscillospirales; family Ruminococcaceae; genus Faeciplasma. The sequence continues at coordinate 10,635 of CANQNF010000010.1, read as the reverse complement.
CCGGTGAATGCAAACGGGGATGTGCGGTTACGGTCGGTGTTGTCGCGCTGGAAACGAGGCAGGACATGCACGCCGAGTTTCATAGTCGTCTTTTCGGAACCGCCGTAGGGTTTATCCTCCTCGATGGCGTCCAGAACGGCCTGCAATTCGTCGCCCAAGAACATAGAAACGACTGCCGGAGGAGCCTCGTTAGCGCCTAATCTGTGGTCGTTGCCGGCAGTTGCGACAGCGAGCCTCAGAAGATCCTGATAATCGTCGACGGCCTTGATGACCGCGACTAAGAACAGCAGGAACTGCGCGTTCTCATAGGGGGTGTCGCCGGGGGAGAGCAGGTTCACGCCGGTGTCGGTGGCGATGGACCAGTTGTTGTGCTTGCCGGAGCCGTTCACGCCCGCAAAGGGCTTTTCATGAAGTAAGCATACAAGACCGTGTTTTGCGGCGACTTTCTGCATGATTTCCATAGTGAGCTGGTTGTGGTCGGTCGCAATGTTGGTGGTGGAATAGATGGGTGCGAGCTCGTGCTGTGCGGGAGCGACTTCGTTGTGCTCGGTCTTTGCTAAAATGCCTAACTTCCAAAGCTCGTCGTTCAGATCGGACATATAAGCCGCGACTCTCGGCTTGATAACGCCGAAGTAGTGGTCGTCAAGCTCCTGACCTTTAGGAGGCAGGCAGCCGAAAAGGGTCCTGCCGGTATAGATAAGGTCGGGGCGCTGGTCGTAAAGGGTCTTGTCTACAAGGAAGTATTCCTGCTCGGGTCCGACGGATGTTTTTACGCATTTTACGTCGGTGTTGCCGAAGAGCTTAAGTATCCTCATGGCCTGCTTATTGAGGGCTTCCATCGAGCGAAGAAGCGGGGTCTTTTTGTCGAGCGCTTCGCCGCCGTAGGAGCAGAAAGCCGTGGGAATGCAAAGCGTCTTACCCTTTATAAAAGCATAAGAGGTCGGGTCCCATGCAGTGTAGCCTCTGGCCTCGAAAGTGGCTCTTAAGCCGCCCGAGGGGAAACTTGAAGCGTCCGGCTCGCCCTTGATGAGTTCCTTGCCGGAAAATTCCATTATAACTCTGCCGTCCGGAGCCGGAGAGATAAAGCTGTCGTGCTTCTCGGCGGTTATGCCGGTAAGCGGCTGGAACCAGTGGGTATAGTGGGTTGCGCCCTTTGACACGGCCCAGTCCTTCATTGCCTCGGCGACGGCGTTCGCCACCGAAATATCCAGCCTTGCGCCCTCGTCGATGGTCTTTTTCAATGACTTATAGACCGAGGCCGAGAGGTTGGCTTTCATCACCCTGTCGTCAAAAACGTTTGAACCGAAGATATCTGTGACTGTTGACATGATGTTTTCCTCCTGTAAGTGATTTAAAAAAGAGAAAAAGCGCCTTTACGGGTTTTTACCCATAAAGACACCTTTGCCTTCAACGCGTTAAAGTCTATCACAGTTTTGATGATTTGTCAATACCAAAATTGCAAAAAATTCTGATTTTTTTCGATTTTTGCATTTTTCATAAATAATTTTGCAGGACGGGTTTAATTTTCTTTCATTTTTTACTAAGATTTTTTCTGCAAAAAACTTGACAACCGTCTTATTATATGATAAAATATCCAAGATGTTGCAGCTTAAATGCTGCCGCTCTTTATAACGATGAGCAAAGGCGTTCATTTCATCTTTAAAAGGGATACCTGTCCTTTTTAAAGGTAATGCGCGCTCATTTTTTTGTGAAAGGAAATGGTCTTATGATTAGACCCGACGAAAGCTTCAACCTTTTGGAGGGCGAAGTGAGGATACCCTCCGGATGCGCCATATCGGCGGCCATCTCCCGCACCGGCAAAAAATTCACCGGCGAGGGGATAATCAATTCGATGGCGCCGATGCACGACCGCTCGAACGGCCTGGGAGGCGGTTTTGCGGCATACGGCATCTACCCCGACTATAAGGACTACTATGCGTTCCACCTGTTTTACGACGACAACGACTGCCGGTTCGAGTGCGAAAAATTTCTCTCGAGGCATTTCGACATCGTCCGCTCGGAAATCATCCCGACGAGAAAAATGCCGGAGATAACCGACTGCCCGCTCATCTGGCGCTACTTCGTCTATCCCGAGCACAACCGCCTCGTCGCCTCTCAGCTGACGGCGGACGAGTTCACGGCGAGGTGCGTGACAAGAATAAACGCCGAGCTAAAGGGCGCGTACGTCTTTTCCAGCGGCAAGAACATGGGCGCGTTCAAGGCCGTGGGATTCCCGGAGGACGTCGGGAAATTCTATAAGCTTGACGAGTATGAGGCATATCTTTGGACCGCTCACGGCAGATACCCGACAAATACCCCGGGCTGGTGGGGAGGCGCTCATCCCTTTGCGCTATTAAATTATTCCATAGTGCATAACGGCGAGATCTCCTCTTACGACGCAAACCGCCGTTTTATTGAGATGTTCGGCTACAAATGCACGCTCCAGACCGACACGGAAGTCATCACCTACATCGCCGACTACCTTTTAAGAAAGCAGGGCCTCACGCTCGAGGAGACCGCCTCGGTAATAGCGGCTCCGTTCTGGTCGACGATAGAGAGAAAATCCCCCGAGGAACAAAAGAAGCTTAAATTCCTCCGCACCGTCTATTCAAGCCTTTTGGTGACGGGTCCGTTCTCGATTGTTTTAGGATTCGAGGGCGGGATGATGGCCTTAAACGATCGGCTCAAGCTTCGCTCAATGGTCGTGGGCGAAAAGGACGACATGGTCTACGTCGCCTCCGAGGAGGCCGCTATAAGGGTCATGGAGCCGGCGCTCGACAGGCTTTATGCTCCGGCAGGCGGCGAGCCTGTCATAGTTAAGGTAAAGGAGGGCGCGTTTTAATGGGAATTGAATATATCTACCCCGAATTCGAGGTCGTGAGAAACGATTCAAGATGCATAAGATGCCGGGTCTGCGAAAGGCAGTGCTCGAACCTCGTTCATACATACGACGCCGACGGCGACTGCATGATATCCGACGAGACAAAATGCGTGGACTGCCAGAGGTGCGTGGCGCTCTGTCCGACAAGAGCGTTAAAAATAGTCAAGAGCGACTGCACGCTTCGGCCTAACGCCAACTGGTCGCAGGATACGATTAAAGAAGTATATAAGCAGGCTTCATCGGGCGGCGTTCTGCTGTCATCGATGGGAAACCCGAATCCCCTGCCGGTATACTGGGACAAGATTTTAATAAACGCTTCGCAGGTCACAAACCCCTCTATCGACCCTCTCAGAGAGCCGATGGAGACTAAAGTGTTCCTTGGAAAAAAGCCGTCGCAGATGAAGCGCGATGAAAACGGCATGCTTGTGACAGAGCTTGCCCCACAGCTTGAGCTGTCTATGCCGGTGATGTTCTCGGCAATGAGTTACGGCTCGATAAGCTATAACGCGCACGAGAGCTTAGCGCGTGCCGCCACAGAATTAGGTATTTATTACAACACGGGCGAGGGCGGCCTGCATGAAGATTTTTACAAATACGGTCCCAACACCGTCGTTCAGGTCGCCTCGGGACGTTTCGGCGTGCATGAGGGCTACTTAAACGCGGGAGCCGCAATTGAAATAAAGATGGGTCAGGGCGCAAAGCCGGGTATCGGCGGACACCTGCCGGGCGCTAAGATTGTCGGCGACGTCTCAAGGACGAGGATGATACCCGAGGGCTCGGACGCTATCTCCCCCGCTCCTCACCATGACATTTATTCGATTGAAGATTTAAGGCAGCTGGTATACTCCTTAAAAGAGGCTACCGAATACAAAAAGCCGATAATCGTCAAGGTCGCGGCCGTTCACAATATCGCGGCCATCGCCTCGGGCATTGCCCGCTCGGGCGCAGATATAATCGCGATAGACGGCTTCAGGGGCGGCACGGGAGCTGCTCCGACAAGAATAAGGGACAACGTCGGAATCCCCATCGAGCTTGCTTTAGCTTCCGTAGACAAGAGACTACGCGACGAGGGCATAAGAGGAAACGTAAGCCTTGTTGTCGGCGGTTCTATCCGCTCGGCTTCGGACGTTGTAAAAGCGGTCGCGTTAGGCGCGGACGCCTGCTATATAGCGACTGCGGCGCTCTTGGCGCTCGGGTGCCATCTTTGCCGCACATGCCAGACCGGCAAGTGCAACTGGGGAATTGCGACTCAGCGGCCAGAGCTTGTGAAGCGCTTAAACCCCGACATCGGCTCCGAAAGACTTATAAATCTCATGACCGCATGGCGGCACGAGATAATGGAGCTTATGGGCGGCATGGGCATAAACTCGATAGAGGCTCTTCGGGGCAACAGGCTCATGCTCAGGGGCGTAGATCTTACGGGAAAGGAACTGGAGATCTTAGGCATCTCCCACGCGGGTGAGTGATATGAAAAGAGTATATGTCAATGAAAAATGGTGTCTCGGGTGTCACCTCTGCGAATATAACTGCGCGTACGCAAACTCAGGCATCGAGGGTATGGCGAAAGCTCTTCGCGGCAAAAAAATTACCCCGAATATAATCGTAGAGCAGGACGGAGATATAAACTATGCGGTTTCCTGCCGGCACTGCAAAGACCCGATATGCGTTAAATCCTGCATTTCGGGAGCGCTCTCGATTGAGGACGGCGCGGTAAAAATAAATCATGAAAAGTGCGTCGGCTGTCTGACCTGCGTATTGAGCTGCCCCTACGGCTGCATTCGCGAGGGCGAGCACGGAGCCGTGACGAAGTGCGAACTGTGTTTAGAGAATTCCTGCGGCGAGCCTGCCTGCGTAAAGGGCTGCCCCAACCGCGCAATTATCTATGAGGACAGGGGGTGAGCGTATGAAAAGCTATGTTATTATAGGAAACGGCGCAGCCGCCGTCGGAGCGATAGAAGGCATACGCTCCGTCGATAAAAAGGGCGATATCACGGTCATATCAAAAGAACCCTGCCACGTCTACGCAAGACCCCTTATATCCTATCTTTTGGAGGGTAAAACAGACCTTAAGAGAATGCTTTACCGTCCCGAGGACTTTTATGAGAAAAACGGCGTAAAGGTACTCTACGGAGAATCCGCCGCGGAAATAGACGTAAAAAACAAAACGGTAAAGCTTGAATCCGGAAAGGAGATTTCCTACGGCAGGCTTCTGAACGCGTCGGGTTCGTCGCCGTTCCTGCCGCCGATGAAAGGGTACAAGAGCGTGCCGAAAGCGCACAGCTTCATGACCCTTGCGGACGCTATGGACCTCGAAAAGGACTTAAGCCCCGAGACGAGGGTATTCATAGTCGGCGCAGGTCTTATAGGATTAAAATGCGCCGAGGGAATACTTGAAAGGGTCAAATCGGTGACGGTATGCGACTTGGCGCCGAGGGTGCTGTCCTCGATACTTGACGGCGACTGCGCAAAGCTTATGCAGACATGCCTTGAGGAGCATGGCGTGAAATTCCTGCTCGGGGACACGGTCTCGGAATTCTCGGGAAATAAAGCTTTTATGCAGAGCGGAAGCATTGTAGAATTCGACGTTTTGGTGACGGCCGTGGGTGTTAGGGCAAACACATCCTTAGTCAAAAACGCCGGCGGAGAGGTAAACCGCGGGATTATCGTGGACGAAAGGATGAAAACGAGCCTTAAGGATATCTATGCCGCAGGCGACTGCGCAGAGAGCTTCGACATAACTTCCGGCACCAAAAAGGTCATGGCGATAATGCCGCTTGCATATATGCAGGGGCACTGCGCCGGCGTGAACATGGCGGGCGGCGATGAAAAAATCGACAACGGCCTGCCGATGAACTCCATAGGCTTCTTCGGGCTGCACTGCATGAGCGCGGGAAGCTACACGGGCGAGTGCTACGAGGAAAAGGGCGAGCGCTCCATAAAGCGGCTCTATACCGAGGACGGCCTTTTAAAGGGCTTCATACTCATCGGAAAATGCGACAGAGCGGGAATATACACATCCCTGATTAGAAACAGGACTCCCCTTTCCGAGGTCGATTTCGAGGCATTGAAAATAAGCCCTGCTCTTGCGCCTTTCGGCAAAGGCTATCGTCTTAAGAAGTTAGGGGAGGCGGTATAACATGAAAAAAATTAAAAATATCGACGCCGGGGGCTTGGAATTTTCGGAATTAAATGCTATAATAAGAGAGTCGGGCGACTGCGTCATTGAAAACGCATGCGGCCAGAGATTTATAGCGGCGGGAATGAGCTATAGGGATCTGAAGATCCACGGCACTCCCGGAAACGCCCTCGGAGCATACCTAAACGGCGGCTCCATCGAGGTGTTCGGAAACGCCCAGGACGCCGTCGGAGACACGATGAACGACGGCTCGATAATAATCCACGGCTCGATAGGCGACGCCGCCGGATACGCCATGAGAGGCGGAGAGATATACGTCAAGACCGACGCGGGATACCGTGCCGGGATACATATGAAAGCCTATAAGGAAAAGGTCCCGGTGATGGTCATAGGCGGCAGGACCGGCAGCTTCCTCGGGGAATACCAGGCCGGCGGGATAATCGTCGTCCTCGGGCTGACCGAATCGGAAAGACCTATAGTCGGCAACTTCCCCTGCACCGGCATGCACGGCGGAAAGATGTTTTTGCGCTCGGACTGCAAAAACCTCATCTTCCCGAAGCAGGTGAACATAAAGCCCACCGATAAAGACGACCTGAAAGAAATAGAGCAGTATGTCAAAAAATACTGCGAGATATTCCGGGCGGATTATAAGTCGGTGATGGCGGGAAGCTTCACCGTCGTCACGCCCGACTCTAAAAACCCTTATAAGCAGATGTACGTTCAGAACTGACGACCCGGGTTTTAAACTCGGCTTAAAGCGAATATTTTATGAGGTGAGGATGATATGGGTTACACGGTAGAAGAAACCTTGCAGTATGTGATGGAGGAGGACGTAAAGTTTATACGCCTCGCCTTTGTCGATATATTCGGCAGACAGAAAAATATCTCCATCATGCCTAACGAGCTTCCGCATGCCTTTAAGCGCGGCATTGCGGTCGACGCCTCCGCGATAGAGGGCTTCGGCGGCGTGGTCCATTCCGACCTGCTTTTACATCCCGACCCGTCGACCCTTGCCGTACTGCCATGGCGGCCGGAGCACGGAAAAGTCGTTAGGATGTTCTGCACCGTCACTCATCCCGACGGCAAGCCTTTTTACGGCGACACGAGAAGCTTTCTCATAAACGCCGTCAAGGCCGCCGAAAAGGAGGGCTACAGTTTTCGGATGTCCTCCGAGAGCGAATTCTATCTTTTCGGGATGGATGAGCAGTCAAAGAGCACCGGCATACCCTACGACGACGCCGGGTACATGGATATTTCGCCGCTTGACAGGGGCGAGAACGTAAGGCGGGAAATATGCCTGTATCTTGAGAACATGGGGGTCGTCACCAAAGGCTCATACCATGCCGAGGGCCCCGGCCAGAACGATATAGACCTCACATCCTCATCGCCCCTAAAAGCCGCCGACGACGTGGTGACCTTCCGCTCGGTCGTTTCTACGGTAGCGCTGCGAAACGGTCTCGTCGCGGATTTCTCCCCGAAGCCCACCAAGTCCTGCCCCGGAAACGGCTTCCACGTCGGCGTATCGGTGGAGAAAAACGAGATGGGCAAGCTTCTGCCGAAAATAATCGCAGGGATTTTAAACCGAATCGGCGATATTACCCTCTTCACGAACTGCTCGCCCGAGAGCTATTTAAGACTCGGCGCGAACAAGGCCCCGAAGTATATAACATGGTCGTCGGAAAACCGCTCTCAGCTGATAAGAATACCCGCGCCGATAAGCGACGACCCCGACCAAAGCCTTGCAGAACTTCGGTCTCCCGACTCGCTGTCAAATCCCTATCTTGTTTTCGGGCTGATGATATACGCGGGACTTGAGGGGCTGAAGACGGGCGCGGAGCTTCCGCTGCCGGCGGATATAGATCTTTATTCCGCGGACGAGAGCGTTCTCAAGAATTACAGAGCCCTGCCGAGAGACCTCGACGAAGCGGCAAGGGCTGCAAAAAATTCCGGATTCATTTCGGAATACGTCCCCGGGGAGCTTCTTGAAAGCTACTGCAAAAGAGTGCCCAAGGACTGAAAAAGAAAAAAATCTTAATGTATGGGAGGAGCGGGCATGAGTCTTCGGGAGCGCGTTTACAGCGTACTTTTGGTGTCTAATTCCGATAAATTCAACCGTTCGCTGCTCTCGGCCCTGCCGGAACGGATATGCTATCCCGTGCGGGTGGTGATGGGCGTTTCGGCCGCAAGGCAGGAGCTTTTGGAGAGAAGCTACGACATCGTTATGATAAACACTCCCCTGCCGGACGACTACGGCACAAGGCTTGCTATCGATCTGTCAAGCGACATCGGCATAGGGGTAGTGATATTCGTGCGCTCAGAGCTTTTCAGCGAGGTGTACGACCAGGTCTCGGATTACGGGGTCTTAACGCTTCAGAAGCCCGCAAGCGGACAGCTTCTGAATCAATCGCTGCTTTTGCTTTTTGCCACAAGAGAGAGACTTAAAAAAATGGAGAAAAAGGCCGCGTCTTTAGAAGAAAAGATGGAGGAGATACGGCTCGTGAACAGGGCTAAGTGGACGCTTATAGACAAGCAGGGCTTAAGCGAACAGGACGCCCACAGATACATCGAAAAGACCGCCATGGACAGGTGCGTTACCCGCGGGATAATTGCGCGGGAAATTATAGATAATTACGATTCACAGGAGGGATAAAAATGCCGACAAAGTATATTTTCGTTACCGGCGGAGTCGTTTCCGGGCTCGGAAAAGGAATAACCGCGGCCTCGCTCGGCCGTCTGCTCAAGGCAAGAGGCTTAAAGGTAGCAGCACAGAAGTTAGACCCGTATATCAACGTCGACCCGGGAACCATGAGCCCCTATCAGCACGGAGAGGTATATGTCACCGAGGACGGCGCGGAGACCGACCTCGACCTCGGACACTATGAGAGATTCATCGACGAGGACCTCAATAAATACTCCAACCTCACGACCGGTAAGGTATACTGGAACGTCCTCAACAAGGAAAGACGGGGAGAATATCTCGGCTCGACGGTCCAGGTCATCCCTCATATCACAAACGAGATAAAGGAATTCGTCTACCGGGTCGGCTCAAAGACCGGCGCGGACGTCGTCATAACCGAGATCGGCGGCACTATAGGCGATATAGAATCGCAGCCGTTCTTGGAAGCTGTAAGGCAGATCTCCCTTGAGGTCGGGCGTGAGAACAGTCTGTTTATACATGTCACGCTGGTGCCGTTTTTGCGGGGTTCTGACGAGCATAAATCAAAGCCTACGCAGCACTCGGTCAAGGAATTGCAGGGGCTTGGCGTCAACCCGAATATAATCGTTCTTCGGTGCGACGAGCCGTTGGAGGAGTCTATATTCAGAAAAATCGCGATGTTTTGCAACGTAAAGCCGGACTGCGTGATTGAAAATATAACGCTGCCCCATCTTTACGAGGCTCCGCTGATGCTCGAAAAATCGAATTTCTCGGCGGTCGTATGCCGTGAGCTCGGCATAGAGGCTCCCGAGCCCGATTTAAAAGAATGGTGCGAGATGGTCGAGCGCGTGAAGCAGCTCAAAAAGCCTGTGAAAATCGGCCTCGTCGGAAAGTACATACAGCTGCACGACGCCTATCTTTCGGTTGCTGAAGCGCTTCGGCACGCGGGCTGCGCAGTCGGCGCCGAGGTCGAGATAGAATGGATAGACTCGGAAACGCTGACCGAGGAATCATATGCCGAAATATTAAAACCGCTTGACGGGATAATCGTGCCCGGAGGGTTCGGAAACCGGGGCATTGAGGGAATGATACTCGCCGCAAAATATGCCAGAGAAAATAAAAAGCCCTATTTCGGGATATGCCTGGGCATGCAGATCGCGGTCATAGAATATGCAAGAAACGTTCTCGGGATTCGCGACGCAAACTCGGGTGAGTTTGACGAACTCTGCAAAAATAAGGTCATCGATTTTATGCCCGGGCAGTCCGATTCGATAGACAAAGGCGGCACGCTAAGGCTCGGGAGCTATCCCTGCAAAATAAGACCGGGCACGGCGATGGAAAGATTTTACGGCAAAAACGAGATTTCCGAGCGCCACCGCCACAGGTACGAATTCAACAACGATTACCGCGAGAGGATGAGCGCGGCGGGCCTTACGCTCAGCGGTGAATCGCCCGACGGCAGGCTCATCGAGACGGTAGAGCTGAGCGACAGGGACTTTTTCATCGGGGTGCAGTTCCATCCCGAATTCAAATCCCGGCCGAACCGCCCGCATCCGCTGTTCAAGGGCTTCGTTGCGGCGGCGATGGATGGGAAGAAAGAGGGATAAGGTGGGGCGGGCTGCGGTAAGCCTCTCTGTAATGGGAAAACAAGCCCGCATAATCTGACTCAAAGCCGCCGGCTTCATAGTCGGCGGCTTTTGCATGCCGGGTGAGGAGCGATTTTTTGGGGGCGGGCAGGAGCTTACACGACTAATGTGGATAAGGTATTTGCTACGCGAATGCTATTTTAAGTCGCCTAAACTGGGTTCTTTCTTGGGAGCTTGGAAAACCGAGCACGTCAAAGAAAAAGTCACTTCAAATCCAAAGGATCGTGAAGTGACTTTTTGGTAATGTCAAGTATTTTTCGCAAATTCCCATAGAATGAAGTAAAATTTTTGGATTATCACCCTCGGCATGCCGAGG
>CANQNF010000009.1 GCA_947625125.1 uncultured Clostridia bacterium | reverse complement strand
AAGGTGTAAGCGCGGCGACGCGTTCAGCCAGCGAGTACTAATCGGTCGAGGGCTTAACCTTTTTAGAGTTATGTTCATCTATATTCTGTTATTCAATTTTGAGGCTGCAAAGAACATCATGAAGATGTCCTTGGTTGGATTAAAATCCACCGATGAGGCGAAAGCGTGTGAAAAGCATGTCCCGAGCTTCATGGACAGCCCGGTAAGACATGAATCAGTCTTACCGAGAGAGGGCAAACTTCGTTTGCCTGAGTGAGATAAAAACTCTTTGAGCACGAGCGTAATATGCGGGATTTTGTCTGAGAATGCTTTCTGTGAAAGCATGAGCAGTAACAAAATCAGCATATTCACCAATCGTTTACGATTGCGAAGTGCGAAAAGCAAGTTTTTACGAAACTCAACGAAACTCATGTCGGTGACGATTGCAGTGAGGTCCCACCTGTTCCCATGCCGAACACAGAAGTTAAGCTCACTTGCGCCTACGATACTTGCACGGTGACGTGCCGGGAAAATTGGTGTTGCCGACACACGTCAACCTTTAATCGGGTTGACATCTGCACCATTAGCTCAGTTGGTAGAGCAACTGACTCTTAATCAGTGGGTCCTGGGTTCGAGTCCCCGATGGTGCACCAGTTTTGGCCCGTTGGTCAAGCGGCTAAGACACCGGCCTCTCACGCCGGTAACGCGAGTTCGATTCTCGCACGGGTCACCATCACCCATGCCGCTCAGGCTGGCATGGGTGATTACTTTTAACCGCCTATGCCGGATCTTAGGCATCGGCATTTTCGGGCCAATAGCTCAGTTGGTTAGAGCAACCGGCTCATAACCGGTCGGTCCGGGGTTCGAGTCCCTGTTGGCCCACCACAAGCGGACTAAAGTCCGCAAATATAGGGGTATAGCTCAGTTGGTAGAGCAGCGGTCTCCAAAACCGCGTGCCGAGGGTTCAAATCCTTCTGCCCCTGCCACTTAGAAAGTCAGTAAAACCGCGATATGAAAGGTTTTGCAGGCTTTTCTTTTTTCCCTCACCTGCTTTTGTCCTTTGTCTGTCCTTTACATTTCGCTTCGGTTCAGAATACATCCCGCAACGCTGTCCATCGCCCTTGCCTGCGCCTCCTGAAACGAATGTGCGTAAATATTTAGCGTCGTTGTCGCGTTGCTATGCCCAAGACACCCCTGCACCGTCCTGACGTCAACGCCGTTCATAATCAGAATCGACGCGTTGAAATGGCGAAAGCTATGTATATTTACAAATCGCATTCCCGTCCGCTCGCAGAACCGTTCAAAATACCTGTACGGCTGGCGCATTCCCATCGGCGAGCCGTCGGTTTTGGTAAAGAGCCTGTCGCATTCCACCCATTTTGTGCCTAATTTGGCCTTATATCCGTTTTGCCATGCTAGAAAATCTCTCAATTTCTCGGTCAGCTCATGCGGCAGTTTGATGATCCGTCTGCTGCTTGCGGTTTTTGGCGTATCGGTATATATCCCCTTTTCCTTCGTGTACTCCGAAGTCCTCACCACTCTCAGCAAATCGTTTTCAAAGTCAATGTCCTTCCATTCGAGCCCCAAGAGCTCGCCGCGCCGAAGCCCCGTGAATGCCGCCAAGGTAAAAAATACCGTGTATTTGTAGTTCGCCTCGCTCTCGCTTTCAAACAGTTTCAGCATTTTCTGAACCTCTTCCAGCGAATAAACGTCCCTTTCCGCAGCCTGACGCGACGGCAAAACCACGTTTCGGCAGGGATTTGCGGATAACATCTGCATCTTCACCGCGTAATCAAAAATCGACGAGATGAAAGAAACGTAATTTCGGATAGTTTTGGGTGAATACGCGGGCAATTCCGCACCTTTGCTGTTGTAACGCTTTTCATCAGCAAGCTCTGCGATAAATTTTTGAATAGTACGCGGTGTGATTTTGTCCATGCGCATATGGCCGAGCGCCTTGTAAACCTTTTTCTCGCAGTTGTGATAACTGCGAATGGTCTGAGCCTTGAGCTTTACTTCCGCATATTGCCGAAACCATTCCTCGGCGAAATCCTGAAATTTGACAGCCGTGCTTTGGTAGCCCTTCGTGCATTCCTCCTCGAAAAGAACGCTCTGACGAGTGAGTTCCTTTTCAATTTGCTTCGCCGTCATGCCCTTTTCGGGCGTCCAAGATTTTGCCTGCACCACTTGATTTCCAAGTGAATCGTACCCGCAGGAAACCCGAATCTGATAGGATTTCCCGCGTTTTCTGACTGTTGCCATAAATTGAATCCTCTCTTTCAACATAGTTTTATGGCATACTCCTATGCCTAACTTTATCACTGTAAAACATATTTGTCAACCCGTCGCATATATTTTTCTCGTTTTTCCTCTGCTTTTTTGCCGTTTCAAATTCACTCCGCAAGCCGTTTCGGTCAATCACCTGCACCGCAGCCGCCAGATCGCTCCTGATTCTCTCTTGCTCCACCTCTTTTTGGGACTTCCGCAAGGTTGCTACAATGGAGCTTTCGTCTTTCAGCTTATACTTGCCGACCTCCGCTTTTAATGCGGAGTTTTCTTTTTCTAAGCTGCTTGTTTTGCTTTTGAGGTGAGCGTTCTCGCCCCGCAAATCCATCAGCGAGTGATGCAGCGACTTGATTAGCCTAACCGCCTTTTCAAGCGCTGGAGCAGCTTTCTTTTCTCTATAATTTTTGGCAGATTCAAATGCTCCAGCCTCTGGTAGCAGTTTATCCACATCATCAGGAAAATCTGCCGCCAATTTCTCCGCACTCTTTAACTTCGGCACGGTCTGATTCAACTGCTTTTCAACTGCTCTCAAATCTGCTTTTGCGGATTCAATCTCGGCATTAAGCTGCTCAATTTCCCCTGCTCTTTGCTTCTTTTCAAAGTCCAAAACCGAGAGATGCTTTTCATGTGTGCCTTTCTGCTCCCATTCAATGCCGTGATTCAGCATTACCTCGGCAAGTGCCTTTTTTTCTGACTGTACCCATTGATTCCACTCCGTCATTCCCCTTGTGCCGCCCCTAAAACCGAGAGCCGCGAGAGCCTGTTTCAGCGAAACGCGGGTATCCAAACCTCTCTTGCTCCCTGTTGTGAACGGAACGAAGTCAATGTGCAAATGCGGCGTAGCCTCGTCCATATGCAGGTGAGCCGAGAACACCCGCAGGCTCGGGTTGCGCTTTTGAAAGCCTTGATAATACTCATCCAAAATCTGCTTGGCAAGCTCGCCGTTCTCGGTGGTCGCGCTCATATTATCTTTGTCGCCAATCTGCAAAATCAGTTCATGAAACGGCTTTTCCTGTTTGCCCGAACGGATTTTCTCATAGTAGTCGGAGATTTTCCTGTCCTCTCGGGTCTGCTTGGCATTGTACCGCTCCAAAGCGTCATCAAAAAGCTCATGGTAAACGTCCTTAATATTTTCGTTGCAGTAATCGATGTTCTGACAGGTGCGCTCGCCGTCAACATTCGCAGCTTTGAATTTGCGGCTGTTGTGGTTCACCGAGCCTTTGCCCACCATCGCACTAATTGTCCTCCTAATAAAAATCCTCCTTTCAGTAACTTCGGTTCTGTTACTCTTGTCAAGAGTAACTCAAAAGCACTTTTGTCAGTTCCCAACAAAAGCGCCCTTGCGCCCTACGGGGTCAATCGCCGGTCAAGCCGCCGAGAAATCCCCCCACCCGCTCGACCTCCGCCCTCATCTTTTTCCTGCCGTCCTCATCTGCAGCTATAAACTCCTCGCACAAATATTCCGCATACCCCGCATGCCCGAGCGCATACGCAAACCTCGGGTCAGGCTCATCATCGGGGCTTCGGGGCGCAATCTCCCGCCACTCGTGCAGCAGCTTGTAGTATGAACTCAGCATCAGCCACGCTTCATTCTCCCACCGCTCATACTCCTCCCACTCCCTCTGCCGTTTGCGATACTCGCTAACCTCATTAACAGATTTATGCCCGCCGACATCGAGGTGCAGGAAAAAATCATCGTTCAACTTTTTCGCCGCGTCGAGGGGTCGGGCAAGCCCGAAAAGCCGCTGCGTGAAGCCGATTACGTCGGCGTGGACCCCGCAGCCGAAGCAGTGGAACCCGTCCCGGTAAATCTTCGCGGACGGCGTTTTTTCGGCATGAAAGGGGCAGATCGCCATGCCCGCCCTGTTAATTTTCAACCCATACCTCCGCGCGACAGTCGGCATGTCCACCGCCGCCTTAATCTCCTCAAAAATCACCGCTGAAAATAGTTAAGCAGGTCGGCTTTATTGACAAGAATTTTCCCGCGTTTGCCCTCGCCAGTGCGGATTGATTTCACCTTGCCCTGCGCGACGAGCTTGCGCACGGTATGCTCCGACAGCCCCGAAACCGCGCCCGCGCACTCCTTAATCGTCAGCATTTCGACCGGTTCACGCTTCAGTTCGCCGCTCTCCTTATCGTCGATTAGCCTTTCAAGCAGTTCCACAATGTTCCCAATAATTTCCTTTTTCTCAATATCGTTCATTTAATCTTCCTTTCAAAATTTCTGGATTTTGCGCATTTTGCGCATTTTGTCGCTCAGCGTGTGCAAAATGTGCAAAGTTCACGTTTCATAGATTCGCGGATTGACCGTGATGTCAACCATCGGTTTATTGTTTGCCCCGCTGCTGACCTCGCGCCTGATATAGCCGTAATCTTCAAGCATATTAACTGCTTCGTCGAAGTCGGAGGAGTTTTTGAACAGCTTGCAGCGGCAAAGCCGATACAATTCGTTTTGACGGATATTTGTTATCCTCTTTGACTTTATTTTCGCGATGATTCGCTCGGCCTGAATCGTTCCCGCGTCGAAATCGCCGAGCCCGTAGGCATGCACCGTCTGGTCGCGGTAGTAAAGCGCGATTGCAACCGCGTCGGTGAATGTTTCCTGCGATACGCGCACGTCCTCGGGATTCTTGTTTTCGACGGCGCATTTTACGCCATGCAAAAGCCCGATTATACGTAGCAGTAGCCCATGCATTTTCCCGCCCCAGTCGGCGCAGAAAGTTAAATCGCCTAACAATTCTTTTTCGAGATAGTCGTTGCAAAAACTGACAAACAGCCCGTAGCTAACGCCGTCAAGCGTTATTATTTTCTCGCTCATGCCCGAAATCGGCAGAGCGAATTTTTTCTCCAAAAGCCTCGAAACAAGCCGATTATAGCCGTCCGAAACGCCCCTCGGAACAGGTTCGCTGTCATAGTTGCGGCTGCCCCTTAAATCTTTCGGGAAACAGTAGACGAACCTCGCCAGAAGCCCGCTGCCGCGAAAAGCGGGGTTTGAAATCATGCCCTCCCAGACGTACGGCTGAGCCGCCAAGCAGACCGACATATAGGGTCGTTTGAGCGATACGCTCTCCCTTGTGGCGCGGTCGGAAATGTAGCTCTCGCCGTTCCAACTTTTTAACAATAAGTCAAGGTTCGGGACATTGTTGGAGTACCTCCCCGAAAAGTTCCCGAGCATTCCCGCCTCGTCCGAAATCATCAATAATGTTCCATTTTGTTTAAGCTGGTAAACTAAAGATTCGGGCGTGATGTCGTCGACGATTATGCGGCGAAAATCCGCCGTCTGGGAATCGCTTAACTTAGTTTTCAATTTCGCAATCTCGTCGGCGTTCGATTCGTCCGATTTTTCGAGCTCCGCGAGCCGCTGTTCCATGAGTTTTTTCTCGGCCTGCGCATGAAAAATTTCCGTCTTGTGACGCTCGTTCCAGTCCTGCGCGAAGTCGGCGTAGGGCTTTTTTACTGCCGAAATAACGGGGGATTTTTTGGTGCTCGGCTCGGCGATAATCAGCGAATCCAAGACCAAAGGCTCGGTGTGGTCGGCCTTGCCTTGTACCCGATAAACTCCCGAAAAACAGTAGCTCAAAGAGCTTAAAATCGCGGTCGCCGCCATGGCCGGGTCGGTCGAAGTGCTGACCGAAAGCGCCTCGGCAAAATCCCGCAAAACAGGCGGCAGGGCTGCAACAGGAAAAGGCGAGAGCTTTGCGCTGCCCGCACGAATCGGGGTCGGGGATTGCCAAGTGAATGAATTATCCAAATTATTACATCCTTTCTGTAGATTTGAAAGGCAAAACGCAGAGTTTGTGAATTTTGCGCATTTTGCGCATTTTGCAACGCCTTTCATAAACAGCGGAAAAAGCGGGGAATGTTGCACGTTTTAATGCAACAAAACGAAAAAAAATAAAAAAACCGCCCGCGGAGTCCAAAAATACGGACTTATCCGCGGAACGGATGTAAAATTTTTCGGGAGATTTTTGTGCAGAATGACGGGGGGAATAGGGGGATAGGAAGTCGAAAACTGCCGCAGCAGGTTTTTGAGCGCGGTGCACATCGGCAATGAAAGCCGGTTTTGTTCCTGCTCGCCTGCCCTCGGCCTACAAAGCGTTAAAACTTGCTTTTCGCTCTCCCTCGGCAAAAACGACCGCCTCGGTCGGCTCAAAGAGTTTTAATCGCATTGTTTAACGATTGCCTCGGTTGCCTCGCAGACAAAACCCCGCGTTCATACGGCGAAAATATCTTTCTGCGCGGCATGATGACTGCGGCTCACGAGCTTTATGACGAGGAGCGGACGGCGTTGTCTGCGCCGAACGATGTCCTGCTCGCCACGCTCAACAAAAGCAGGATACAAGCCGAGATTTCCGCGAAAATCAACACTTTTTTTGACAGTAATTTTGGGGTTATCGGCGGCTCGGCGTATTTTGACTGCGGGCAGAAATTGAACGCCTTTGCCGTCCTGCCCTCCGAAACGGTTATTTTTTGCGACGATTACACGTTCGGCGCGTTTCATAAGTGCGGCAACTGCCTTGAAACTTTGCTTTTTGAGTTTGGGCAGATTGTGCGTCGAAGCGCCCTCAGCCCCCGAAAATGCGGCTTTTGCGGGAAGATGTTCCTCGGAACGGAAGATGAGGTCTGCTGTCGTCAAGCGACCTGCCAAACCGCCCACAAGGAGCAAAAAGAAGCGATTTACAAGGAACATACCGAGGAATATTCGCAGATAAAGCGCACTATGAACGCGGGGTTTTGTCTGCGAGGCAACCGAGGCAATCGTTGCCGCCGAGGGCAGGCGAGCAGGAACAAAACCAGCTTTCATTCGATGCGTTTGTCAGGAGGTATGACGGCTACTTGAAAGCTGCGGGGATAAATACGCGCTGCCCCGCGGAGTACGACGAGTTTTGCCAGGCGAAAGAGGTGCGCAAGGCAGAGATGAACAGCCTTAAAAAGCGGCTGATTCGCAACGGACTGCCTACTGATGAGCTTTACGAGATGGGGGAAAAGTTTAAGGCGGAAATCAGGGGGATTGCCGAGGGGATAATAGAGAGGTGTCGGAGATAGCACAAAAGCGGTTGAAATGTATCGAAAAATATGTTATAATAATAATAATTACTTCCAATGAAAGGAGTTTTCTCATGACCGACAAGGAACAGAAAAAAGCCTCAAAGGAATTTGCCGCGCGGTGGCAGGGAAAAGGCTATGAAAAGGGCGAATCGCAGCCGTTCTGGCTGTCGCTTTTGCGCGACGTTTTCGGCGTCGAGCACCCCGAGGAATACATCTCGTTCGAGGATCAGGTGCATATCGACCACACCTCGTTCATCGACGGCTATATATCCGCGACCCACGTTTTAATCGAGCAAAAGAGCCTCGGCAAAGACCTCAGAAGCGGCATACGGCAGTCGAACGGCGAGCTTCTGACCCCATTCCAGCAGGCTAAAAAATACATCGTCGAGCTGCCAGTGTCGAAGCACCCGAAGTGGGTCGTGACCTGCAATTTCGCCGAGTTTTTGGTCTATGACATGGAGAAACCGAACGGCGAACCCGAGCGAATCCTCTTAAAAGACCTGCCGACCGAATACTATCGCCTCGGGTTTTTGGTCAAAGAGGGCGACGAGCATATCCAAAAAGAGATGGAGGTCTCCCTAAAGGCGGGCGAGCTCGTCGGCAAGCTCTATAACGCGATTTTAAAGCAGTACCGCGACCCCGAATCGCCCGAAACGCTGCGGAGCCTCAACATGCTCTGCGTGCGGCTTGTGTTCTGCCTTTACGCCGAGGACGCGGGGATTTTCGGGCGGCATAATATGTTCCACGATTATTTAAAGCAGTTTGATATTTCGGCAGTCCGCAAGGCGCTGATAGAACTGTTCAAAATTTTGGACACAAAGGAGCAGGACCGCGACCCCTACGACGCCACAATGCTCTCGGAGTTTCCGTATGTCAACGGCGGGTTATTTAAAGAGGAGAATATCGAGATTCCGAACTTCGATGAGGAAATCGTGGAGCTTCTGCTCAGAGAGGCTTCGGACAGCTTCGACTGGTCAACCATCAGTCCCACCATCTTCGGCGCGGTGTTTGAATCGACCCTGAACCCCGAAACAAGGCGTTCGGGCGGCATGCATTATACGTCAATCGAGAACATTCACAAGGTCATCGACCCGCTGTTTTTGGACGGGCTCAAAAAGGAATTTGCCGAAATTTCGGAGATAAAACAGCTTAAACTGCGGAATCAGCGGCTCACGGCGTTTCAGGACAAATTGGCGTCGCTAAAATTTTTGGACCCCGCATGCGGGTCGGGAAACTTCCTGACCGAGACGTATCTGTCGCTTCGGAGGCTTGAAAACGAGATTTTCGCCATGCTCTACGGCGAGGGTCAGACGGTGTTGGACGGCCTTGCGGACATGCACATAAAAGTAAAAATCAGTCAGTTTTACGGCATTGAGATAAACGACTTCGCGGTGACGGTCGCGAAAACCGCGCTCTGGATAGCGGAATCGCAGATGATGGCGCGGACGGAGGAGATAGTCGGTCAGCAGTTCGATTTCCTGCCGCTCACGACGAACGCGAGCATAGTTGAGGGCAACGCTTTAAGAATTGATTGGGAAAGTGTTGTTCCAAAAGAGGAATTGAATTATATAATGGGCAACCCGCCGTTTGTTGGACAACAACTACGTACCAAAGAACAGTCAAAAGATATGTCTATTGTATTTGGAGAAGGCGCCTCGGAAACAAAACTTGATTATGTTGTATGTTGGTACAAGAAAGCTATTGATTTGTTAAACACTATTGATAATGCAAAAGTAAAAGCCGCGTTTGTTTCCACCAGTTCTATCTGTCAGGGAGAATCTGTTCCAACATTCTGGAAAGGAATGTTTGACAAGGGAATAGATTTGGGTTTTGCCTATAAGCCTTTTAAATGGACAAGCGAATCATCTGACATTGCTGCTGTCATTTGCGTTATTATAGGTTTTTCGCTTGGAGATATTTGGAGTGAAAAGTGGATTATAGGTGACAAGAATAAAATAAAAGTTGACCATATCAACGCTTATCTGCTCAATGCGCCCGATTTGTGGATAACAAATAGAGTAAACACTCCACGCAATGGCTTTCCGAAGATGATTAAAGGTAGCGAACCATCTGACGGAAAAGGAAATCTCTTTTTGACTGAAGATGAAAGAAAAAGATTAACTTCAAAATACCCATTACTTGAAAAATATATTAAACCGTTTTTGGGCGGTGACGAATACTTAAGCAATAAGCAAGGACAGTATTCAAGATATTGTTTTTGGTTTGTAGACAGCAATCCCGATGATTACTCACATATCAGGGAAATTAGGCAAAGATTGACTAACGTTTCAAATGCCCGTGCAAACAGTTCGGCAGATAGAATTCGCAAAAGAGCAGAATTTCCATATCTATTTTGCCAAATTCGTCAGCCTTTGTCTGATTATATGATATTTCCGCAGCATTCATCTGGTGAAAGAAAGTATATTCCAATAGGTTTTGTATCCAAAGATGTAATTGTAGGCAACGCGTGCTATGTAATTCCAAGTTCGTTGCTATATTTATTTGGTGTTTTGATGTCAAACGTTCATATGGCATGGGTAAAAGTAGTTTGTGGTAGGTTAGGAAACGGATATAGATATTCACCTGCAATCTACAACAACTTCCCTTGGCCGATCCCGACTGCCGAGCAAAAGGCACTTATTGAGCATACCGCGCAAAAAATACTCAATGCTCGCGCAAAATACCCAAACAGTTCACTTGCCAGCCTCTACGATGAGCGGTATATGCCTCCCGAGCTTCGCGCCGCCCACCGCGCCAATGACTATGCGGTCATGCTTGCCTACGGCTTCAGAAAGGACATCACCGAGAGCGAATGCGTGGGGAAACTGATGAAAATGTATAAGGAAATGACGGGGGAGAACCCGTGAATTTAAGTGATTATTTCTTTGTAAAGTGCTTTGAAACGGCAAATTATAGAGAAAGCTTCAACGACGGAACCAACATATACTTAAATAGTACAGGTCATTTCTGGAAACTTGAAAACGCTTTTCAGCAGGATTTTGAGGGCATGATTTTAAAGCAATCTGGGAAAGGCTGCGTTTTTGCAGCCAAATCGGGATTTGAGCAGCTGATTAAAGAATCGCTCTCGCTTGATGACCTTATAAAAAAATCCGCTGACAGCGGAACGGGTAAGAAGTTGTTTGATACTTCCGAAATGAATTTCAGGCTTGACGGTTATATATGCTGTTTTTATTTATTGCCCAAATCCGAGGTCTCCTTTACAAAAACTTCACTATCTATATTGAGCAAAGCAGAAAGAGAAGATATGGCTCTTTTTCATGAGAAATATCTTAATGATTCAACGACTAAGATGTTTTATGCAAGCATATATGACGCATATACGTTTTGTCAATTGTTTTGCACCGGAATGAAAAGCAGGGGCTATGAGATAACAATGGGAGCCGTTGAATATAAAGATGTGACTATGATTGAAAGAATAAAGATGGCGCAAGAAAGAAACTATAAATCCATAGTTTTCACCAAGCCGACAAACTACAGTTATCAAAAGGAGTTCCGAATTTTTCTCATCAAGAAAGGCGAAAACACGAAAGACCATATATCCGAAAGCGGCATAGAGATATACAATAGTCTTGTTTGCAATTATGATTATACAAAGCCGGGGCTGAATATTTGAAAGGCACGCCGCGCTATGTTCTTTAGCAGGAAAATGCCGCTGTCTTAAAAGTGAACAGTCGGTAATTTAAAAGGAATCATGTCTAAAAAATTTAGGAGTATGCCGTGTTTTTGTCCTTTATTTGTCCTTTAATCCCGCGAAAAGTTGGGAGAAATCAGGTGAAATGCGCAGGGGTGGGTTGTTGTAAAACGCCGTAATATAGCGGGTTTGGGCAAGGTGGAGGAAGTTGGAAAAAGCCTTGCAGGGTTTTCGAATCTTACTGCCCCTGCCACGGCGTCGCAAGCTTTGTATCGCTTGTGACGCCCTTTTTAATATGATTTCGGGCGTCACCGCTCACGCCGCGCGCAGACGCGATTATTTCTCCGTGAGACAACCGAGGCAATCGTTGTCGCCGAGGGCGGTCGAGCGGCAAGAAATAACGCTTCTGATTCCGGCTTTTCCCCACAAAGCTGCGCTTTGCGGGGACCCCCTATGGTCGCGGACTTCGTATCGTTCGTGACGGCATTTTTATATGCTACGTTCCCTCCTTAAAATTTTGAACCTGTTTTTTGTTCTTTTTTTCGGGCTTTTGTTTCGACCATCCCGCAAAGCGCTTAAAATCGGGCTTCATGATAATGAATAAAACGGGAAATTGTGTAAATCATATAATCGAACGTTAAATTATTGTTCAATAATTTTATGCCGAAAATTCAAAAAAAGTATTGACTTTTCGGCCTTGATGTAATATAATATTTGCGTAGTCTGCGGAATTTCCGAATTTTTTCAGCGGAGCTTCCGCCCAAAACTGCATAACAAATGAAAATGGAGGAATTTTTCATGAAGAAAATTTTGGCTATCGCCGTAGCCCTCGTTATGGTTATGGCAATGTCCGTCTGCGTTTTCGCCGACGACCCGCTCACCCTTGACAACTTCGGTACTTCCGGTTGGGATTCCGAGTACGACGCAGCCACCAAGACCATCACCTTCAGCGGCGCATGGACCGGCCGCGGCTGGTGGATCGGCTCCGACGCTCCTATGACCGGCTATGAGGCCATCACCATCGAGTTCGACGGCGGTGCTGCCGCTGCCGGACAGGTAGTCTGCGAATATGACGGCGCTGATTCCGACACCACTACTTTCGCTGCCGGCGACGCTTCCGTAACTGCCGTTATCAAGGCCGACGCCCCCTGCACTCAGATCTATGTTCAGATCGGCGGAGACCCGCAGCCCCTCGTTCTTAAGTCCGTTTCTATGACCGCTGCCGGCGCAGCCGCTCCTGCTGAGACTGAGGCTGAGGAAGCCCCTGCCGAGACTGAGGCTGAAGCTGAAGCTCCTGCCGAGGCTGAGGCTGAGGAAGCTCCCGCTGAGGCTCCTGCCGCTGAGGCTCCCGCCGAGACTGCCGCTGCTCCTGCTACCGGCTTAGCTCTTGCTGTTATCCCGGCCGTCATGGCTCTTGCAGCTGTCGCTGTTTCCAAGAAGCACTGATTTAGCGATTTTGGAATAAAAATTAAAAGAATCAAGCCTGCCTTTTACGGCGGGCTTTTCTTTTTTGAACAATTTTAAACATTGATTATTATGCACTTTGCATTATTGACAAACCTGCCATAATATGAGAAAATAATAAAGTAAGCTGTCGTTTGACAACTAAAAAATGTTTGGAGGAATGAATCATGAAAAGAATTTTTGCGATTTGCGTTGCTTTGGTTCTCACCGTCGCAGTACTTTGCGTTCCCGCCTCTGCCGTGAACCTTGACAACAAGTATCTGACCTGCCACTTCTGGTATCAGGACACCGCCACTTGGACATGGCTCCAGGCCACTCCCGGCGACGTCATGGTAAACCTTGGCGAAACCTATGAGCTCAAGTGGACCGACTTCTCGAACGTCTCCACCCTCGCCACCACCGCCAACATCCAGTTCGGCGTACAGATCGACGACGGAAGCTTTGACACCGACGGCGATACCTCGAAGATCAACGTCACCGTTTCCGACATCGTTATCAAGGCTGACGGTTACGACGATGTTACCGTTGCGGTTGCCGGTACTTACGACTACGACCTCGGCCCTCTCGACACCTCTGCCGGCTACAGCCAGAACCACTGCTTCACCTTTAACGATCAGGTCACTGCCGCCGTCACCGCTGTCGCAGGCTCTGACGCCGCTTCTATCCAGACCTATCTCGCCGCCGTCACCGAGGCGACCATGACCATCACCTACAACAGCTACAACGGCGAGACTGCCGAGGGCGCTGCTCCTGCTGAGGCTGAGGCTGAGGAAGCCCCTGCCGAGGCTGAGGCTGAGGCTCCCGCTGAGGCTGAGGAAGCTCCCGCTGAGGCTCCTGCTGAGGCTGAGACTACTGAGGCTCCCACCGAGACAGCCAAGGCTCCGTCTACCGGTATCGCTCTTGCAGTTGTTCCGGCCGTCATGGCTCTTGCAGCTGCCGCTGTTTCCAAGAAGCACTGATTTGCGGATAGGCTCCGCAGGTCGATGAACCGAAAATAAGAGAAAGCCCTCGGTCGGGGGCTTTCTTTTTTTATTATAATAGGTCAAAACCATGATACCGAAAATTCAAAAAGCTATTGACTTTCGTGGACGGATGTATTATAATATATTCATAGATGCGGGCAGCCGCACTAAAAGATGAAAATATGGAGGAAAATACCATGAAGAAAATTCTTGCAATTGCCATGGCCGTCGTTATGGTTATGGCGCTCGCAGTCACTGCTTCCGCAGAGACTATTTACGAGTACACTTCCCCGGTCAAGGTAGCTTTCGGCTGGACCACCCTTATCCAGAACGGCGACGCCAACGCCACCGATTTCTTTAACGCTATCGGCACCGAGGGCGCTGTTATCGAGATGATCGGCACCGACCTTGTCGACGGCGACAGACAGGCCGAAGTCATGGACGCTTGGTTCCAAATCTGCACTCAGGACACCGTAAACTGGTCTGAGGCCGGCGGTCTCAAGACCGAAGGTATCGGCGAGACCTACGGCTTCACCGACGAGGGCTATGTCATCACCGTTCCCGCCGCAGCTTTCAACGAGATGGTCGTAAACAGCGGCGTTGACGCTGCCAACCTTTCCATCATACTCAACGCCGGCGGTTCTTGGGCAAAGACTGCTTCCAAGATCGTCCTGAGAGTTTCCGTTCCCGACGAGGCCGCTGAGGCTCCCGCCGAGGCCGAAGAGGCTCCCGCTGAGGCTGAGGAAGCCGCTGCCGAGGCTGAGGCTCCTGCTGAAGCTCCTGCCGCTGAGGCCGAAGCTCCCGCTGCTGAGGCTCCCGCCGAGACTGCCAAGGCTCCGTCCACCGGTATCGCCCTCGCAGTCATCCCGGCCGTCATGGCTCTTGCAGCTGCCGCTGTTTCCAAGAAGCACTGATAGCTGAATAAAGCATAGAAGCAGGTCGGAGACGGCCTGCTTTTTTTCGTGCCTTCTGCATGGAGAGCGCCCCTCCCTCCCGAAGCCTCCTGCTCCTACGGCGAAGCCCAGGGTCCGGCTTCGCCGGACCCTGGAAACGGCGCAAAGCGCCGTTTCCGTCGGCCTGCGGCCGACGGGGGCTTCGCCCCCGCACCCGGTATCGGAGGGAGGGGCGCGTGCGGAGGAGCAGAAGCCCATGCCGATGGTATTCCGCAAAATGTACAGAAAAACTATAAAATTTTGGGTATATTGCTATAAATGAGAAAAAAGCTTGACATTCTTCTCCGATTATGCAAAAATATAAATGAGATTATACGAAAAGTGTAATCAAAAAAGTTTGGAGGAATTATATTATGAAGAAAATTTTAGCAATCGCCATGGCGCTTGTCATGGTATTCTCTCTTACCGTTGCTGTTTTCGCTGAGGATGTTATCTATTCGATGACCACCACCGGCGGCCAGTATATGGAGAGCTTGGACGTTGCGTCCGGCGCTAAGCTTGACGACGGCGGAGAAGGCGGCTGGGGCAGATTAGCCACCAACTGGGTAGGCGGCGGCACCGTTCTCAACGATGTTCTCGCTGCTTTCGCTAACACCGACGCTTCCGTTCGCATCACCTTCACCGGCGACATCACTCAGATCGGCTTCCAGACTGAGAACGGCGGCCTTGAGATGACCGACATTCCGGCTGAGAATATCACCGAAGCTGACGGCAAGAAAGTTGCAATAGTTCCTGTTGCCACCATCGTTGCCAACGCTCCTTTCGCTATCGCTAACTCTAACACCGGCTTCTTCAACTTCATGCTCACCTACACCGGCGACACCACCCTTTACGGCTTTGAAGTAGTTTCCGGCATCGACGCCGCTGCCGCTGAGGAAGAGGCTCCCGCCGAGGCCGAGGCTGAGGCTGAGGCTGAGGCAGAGGCTCCTGCTGAGGCAGAGGCTGAGGCTCCCGCCGAGACCGAGGCTCCCGCTGAGGCTGAGGCCGAAGCTCCTGCTGAAGCTCCCGCCGAGACTCCCGCTGCTCCTGCTACCGGCTTAGCTCTTGCTGTTGTTCCGGCTGTCATGGCTCTTGCAGCTGTCGCTGTTTCCAAGAAGCACTAATTTCCGAATAAAAAAGCAGGCGTGGGCTTAAACCCATGCCTGTTTTTTGTTTTGTTTTTTCGGCGGAGCCGTCCTCGAACCGGGCTCAGTTTCTCCCAAGCTCCCTTGAGCGCTTTTCGCAGGCGACTGCGGCGTTATAAATTATCTTTTCAAAGCCGGAGTCTTTCAAGACTTTCATCGCTTCGATGGTCGTGCCCCTGGGTACGCATATGTTGTCAAGAAGCGTCTCGGGCTCCTCATCGCTCTCAAGAACCATCTTAGCGGCGCCTAAAACGGTCTGCGCAGCGAATTCCTTGGCGACTTCCTCGGACATCCCGCGGTTCTTCGCATAGATTTTGAGCGCGATTATAAAGTCGTACGCATACGCAGGCCCCGAGCCCGAAACTGCGGTCACGCAGTCGAAAAGGTCCTCATCGACGACCTCGGCCTTGCCGAAGCTTCCGAACAGCTCAAGCGCCCAGTCAAAGTCATCCCCGGTCACGTTCCTGTTTCCGCATAGCGCGCTCATCCCCTCGCCGACAAGAGCCGGGGTGTTCGGCATTATGCGGATGATTTTTTTGTCGATTCCGAACAGGTCGCCGAGCGTTATAAGGTGCTTGCCTGCGCAAATCGAGAGGATAAGCGTATTTCTGCCGATTTTTCCGTCCAGCTCGCCTGCAAGCCCCTCAAGGTCTGCCGGTCTCACGGCTGTCATGATTACGTCGGGCTTTTTTTCGAGTATGATATCCGGGTCGCGGGTCGTGCAGTCGATACCCATTTTATTTGCGCGAATGAGACCCTTTTCGTCTTTATCGACGACCGTCACGTCGCCTGCCTTAAGGACTCCCGACCTAAGACCTCCCGCCACGATTGCCGAGCCCATGTGTCCGAATCCGAATACGGTAAAATTCATAATTTAACCTCCCTGTCATCGCGGAATGCTCCGCAAAAAATTAACAAATTATCATATTGCCGGAAAACCGATTTCCGAACCTCTACGATTATACCACAGGGAGCGCGAAAATTCAATAAAAAATAAAAAAACTTTTAAAAACCGATTGATTTTTTCTGCAATTTTTAGTACAATAGAGATGACTAAATATTCGGGAGGTACATATGGAAATTTATAGAGACAAAACCAAAACCTGTGAAGAGCGCGCCCACGATTTAGTGTCGAAGATGACCCTTTTGGAGCGCTGCGAGCAGCTTAAATTCGGAGCTCCCGCCATCGAGCGGCTCTCTGTCGAAGCCTATAACTGGTGGAACGAGGGCTTGCACGGCGTTGCGAGGGCCGGAGTCGGCACCATGTTCCCCCAGGCCATCGGGCTTGCGGCTTCCTTTGACGAGGAGCTTCTGCGCACCGTCGCCGAGGTCATCTCGATAGAGTGCCGCGCCAAATACAACGAATACTCGAAAAAGGGCGACCGCGACATCTACAAGGGCCTCACGCTCTGGAGCCCGAACATAAACATCTTCCGCGACCCGCGTTGGGGCAGGGGACACGAGACATACGGCGAGGACCCATATCTCACATCCCGCCTCGGCTGCGCGTTTGTTAAAGGAATCCAGGGCGACGGCGAGTATTTAAGGGCAGCAGCCTGCGCCAAGCACTTTGCGGTCCATTCCGGTCCCGAGGCGCTTCGGCATGAGTTTGACGCCGTGGCCGACCCCAAGGACATGGAGGAGACATATCTCCCCGCTTTCGAGGCGCTCGTCAAAGAGGCCAAGGTCGAGGGCGTGATGGGCGCGTACAACCGCACCAACGGAGAGCCCTGCTGCGGCTCTGAATATCTGCACAAAAAACTCGTAGAATGGGGCTTTGACGGCTATTTCGTTTCGGACTGCTGGGCGATAAAGGACTTCCACGAGAACCACCATGTCACCGCGACCCCCGAGGAATCGGTGGCGCTCGCGCTGAAAAACGGCTGCGACGTGAACTGCGGCTCGACATACCTGATGGTCTATAAGGCCTACCAGGACGGCCTGATTTCCGAGGAGGAGATAACCGAGGCTGCCGAGCACCTTATGCGCACAAGAATGAGGCTCGGGATGTTCGATGAGACGGAATTTGACAGCCTCTCCTACATGGACGTCGAGTCCAAAGAGCACCTTGACATAAGCTTAGAGGCAGGCCGCAACGCCTGCGTGCTCCTCAAAAACGACGGTATCCTGCCGCTTGACCCCGAAAAGATAGGCACTATCGGCGTTATCGGCCCGAATGCACAGAGCCGCAAAGCGCTGATGGGCAACTACCACGGCACGGCATCCCGCTACATAACGATTTTAGAGGGCATTCAGGACGCGTTCCCGGGCAGGGTGCTGTTCTCCGAGGGCTGCGACCTCTTCAGGGACAGGATCGAGGGGCTCGCGCTTCCGGGCGACAGAATAGCCGAGGCCCAAATCGTCGCCGAGCACTCCGACGTGGTCGTTTTGTGCCTCGGCCTCGACGAGACTCTTGAGGGCGAGCAGGGCGACGCCTCGAACACCGACGCCTCGGGCGACAAGCTGACCCTGAATCTCCCCGACTCGCAGAGGCTTTTGGTCAAAAAGGTCATGGAGATCGGCAAGCCGACCGTGATAATTTTGGTCAGCGGCTCCTCGCTCAACGTTGAGACAGAGCCGAACGCCCTGTTACAGGCGTTTTACCCGGGCTCCGAGGGCGGCAAGGCCGTCGCTGAAATTCTGTTTGGCAAGACGTCCCCCTGCGGAAAGCTGCCGGTGACGTTCTACAAGGACGTGAAAAAGCTTCCTGATTTTACTGATTATTCCATGAGATACCGCACCTACCGCAACGAGCGCGCCGAGGACGACAACGTGCTGTTCCCGTTCGGGTTCGGCCTGAGCTACGGCGACGTGAGCGTGGAAAGCGCCGACGTCAAGGATTGCGAAGAGGTGATAAAGGCCGACGTGAAGCTTAAAAACAGCGGCCGCGAGACCGCCGACGTGCTCGAGGTCTACTTCCGTTCGACTTCTCCCGACGCGGTCCGAAATCACGCGCTTTGCTCCTTTAAAAAGGTAAAACTTGGCAAAAACGAGGAGAAAACCGTCTCAATTGAGATAAAAAAGAGCGCGCTTACGGTCGTGAATGCCGAGGGCAGGCGGTACTTTGACGAAAATGCAAAGACCACGCTCTACTTCGGCACCAGCCAGCCGGACGAGCTGAGCGAAAGGCTTACCGGCAAAAAGTGCGTAAAGGTCGAACTGTAGTTTAAAAATGGGGCGGCAGTTTGTGTTTTTGGGCATGGGGCTGCCGCCCATAAAAAACTTCCTTAACGCAAGAAATTTTTAAGAATTTATTTATTTCGGAGCATAAAATGGATATTATAAAAGGTAAAAATCCTCTCACACGGCTTGACTATCCCGACCCTGACGTCATACGAGTCGGCGATACATATTATATGTGCTCGACCACGATGTACTTCATGCCGGGGTGCGTGATTCTGCGCTCGTATGACCTGATAAACTGGGAATTTTGCTGCCATGTTTATGATACTTTGGAAAATACAGACAGAGAAAATCTCGACGGAGGCCACGCCTACGCCTGCGGGATGTGGGCGCCATGCTTAAGATACCACGACGGGGTTTTCCACGTCATTTTCATCGCCAACGACACGAAAAAGACCTACCATTTCACCTCCGAAAAAATCGAGGGACCCTGGAAAAAGTCCTATATCAGGGGCTTTTACCACGATTGCTCCGTCCTTTTCGACGACGACGGCCGGGTCTATATAATGTACGGCAACCGCGAGATCCGCGTCACCGAGCTCGAGCCCGACCTCTCCGGCCCGAAGCCGGGAGGCGTCGACAAAACCGTGCTCATCGACCCTCCGGGGAACGGTCTCGGCCTCGAGGGCTGCCACCTCTATAAGATAAAAGGCCGATATTACGCCTTTTTCATCCACTCGCTCCCCGAAAAATGGGTGCGCGTCGAGGCGGCGTTCATGTCCGATAGGATCGACGGCGTCTGGAAAGGCGGCGACGTCATCGTCGACGAGTTCGACGGCACGAACGGGGTCGCTCAGGGCGGAATCGTCGACACTCCGATTGGAAATTACTACGGCGTGATTTTTGCGGACAGGGGAGCGGTCGGCCGCATCCCGAATCTCGTCCCGATGCACTTTCGGGAGGACGGATTTCCTGTTTTTGATAAGCCGACGGTCGAAATTGTATGCGAGACTAACCGCAGGAATTATCAATACCAAAAGTTAGTACACAGCGATGACTTTACGCAAGGTTTAGACGGGGCATGGGAGTTCAACCACAACCCCGATCTCTCAAAAATCCGCTTTGATAATGGGCTCGTCATCCTCTCAGGCAGGGCTGACAACTTGGAGTACGCCAAAAATACCGTCACTCAACGCGCCCTGTTCCCGAGGTGCGCGGCCGAGGTCACGGTCGACGGCTCATGCCTTGAAGTCGGCGGGTTCGCGGGCATCTGCGCCCTGCAATACCGCTACGGCGCGCTCGGCATTGAGCGACGTGAGGACGGATATTACGCAGTTTTACGCCTGAGAGAGGACGGAGACGAGTTTGTCGCCGAGGAATTCAAATCTGAGGATAAGTTAATTTTGCGCGTCTCATATGAGTTCGGTCCGGGCAAGGATTACGCCGAATTTTTCGTCAAAGTCGGAGACGATTTCAAACAGCTGGGCGGTAGGCACCGCATGACTTTTGATTTACGACACTTCACAGGCTGTCGGTTCGGGCTGTTCAGCTACAACAAAATTGCCGCCAAAGGTTCGGCAAAATTCACAAATTTCATTTATGACGATTATGAATAATATACAAGAAAAACTTTTTGCTTTGCGGGATGAAACATATGCCGAAATGCAGCGCTCCATCGTTCCCAACATCGAAAAAGACAGCATAATCGGCGTGCGGATACCCGCGATTCGTCAGCTCGCCAAGGAACTTTCGGAGCACGAAGCCTCGGAATTTCTCAGCCGGCTGCCGCACCGATACTATGACGAAAACATTCTTCATGCCGCACTGATCTGCCGCATAAAGTCCTTTGACAAGGCGCTTTGCGAGACTGAGCGGTTCCTTTCGTATATCGACAACTGGGCGGTCTGCGACGCGCTTTCGCCGGCCGCATTCAAAAAATCCCCGGAACCTCTGCTGCCGAAAATCAGAGAATGGATGGGGTCGGGTATGCCGTACACCGTGCGCTTTGGGATAGGCATGCTCATGCGCTATTTTTTGGACGAGCGCTTTTCGCCCGAGTATCTGCTCGAAGTCGCCAAAATTCGCTCGGACGAGTATTACGTCAAGATGATGCAGGCATGGTTCATGGCGACGGCGCTGGCAAAGCAATATGACGAAACGTTAAAGATACTTAAGGCCCGGGAGCTCGACCCCTGGGTGCACAATAAGTCAATTCAAAAGGCCCGCGAGAGCTTTCGCGTTCCTTTAGAGCATAAAAACTACTTAAACACATTAAAAATCTGAAGGAGGAAACGAAATGAAAAAATTAGGATTCGGACTGATGAGGCTGCCCTGCATAGGCGGCGACGGCAAGAACATCGACCTCGAAAAGGTCAAGGAAATGGTCGACCTGTTCCTGTCAAAGGGCTTCACTTACTTCGACACCGCCTACGTCTACCACGGCGGCTTCAGCGAGGTGGCTTTCCGGGAATGCGTCGTAAAGCGCCACCCGAGGGACTCCTACACCGTCACGACCAAGCTCCCGCTCTTCTCGAACCCCGACCGGGCCGGCATGGAGAAAATGTTCGCGGAGTCGATGCAAAGGCTCGGGGTCGAGTACATCGACTATTACTGGCTCCACGCCCTGAACCGCGGCAGCTACGAATTCGCCAAAACGTCGGGCGCTTTCGACTATCTGAGAGAGCTCAAGGCGACCGGAAAAATTCGCCATATGGGATTTTCGTTCCATGACAACGCCGAGACCCTCGACAAAATCCTGACCGAACAGCCGGATATGGAATTTGTGCAGCTCCAGATAAATTATCTCGATTGGGAGGACCCGGGCGTACAGTCGAGGCTCTGCTACGAGGTCGCCGAAAAGCACGGTAAGCCCGTCATCGTCATGGAGCCCATCAAGGGCGGAAGTCTTGCAAACCCGCCGAAAAAGGCCGAAAAGCTGCTCAAAGACTATAACCCAACGGCTTCATGCTCGTCCTGGGCTTTAAGATTTGCGGCTTCGCTTCCGAACGTCATGGTCGTTTTAAGCGGCATGAGCGAGCTTTGGCAGGTCGAGGACAACGTCAGCTTCATGGACGATCTCAAGCCGATGACGGATGAGGAAAAATCAATTTTGGCAGAGGCTGCAAAGGAACTTAAGTTTGCCATACCCTGCACGGCCTGCCGCTACTGCACCGACGGATGCCCGATGAATATTGACATTCCGGAGATCTTCGCCGCATATAACCACATGAAGCGGGACATCCACAAGAAGTGGGAGGCAAGAGAAAAGTACGCAGAAATCATCAAAACCTCCGGCACGCCGTCCGACTGTATCGGCTGCGAGCAGTGCGTGAACGCCTGCCCTCAGCATCTCGAAATACCGAAGCTTCTTAAGGAATGTGAGGCGGATCTTGCATGAGATCGGCGATTTGGCTTAAAACACCCGCGCCCACCGGCCCCGAAGCGTTTAAGGAGGGATGGAACGAAGCCCTGCCCATCGGCAACGGCTCGTTGGGGGCGATGGTCTACGGAGACCCGAAAAACGATATTTTACAGCTCAACGAGGAGACGGTCTGGGTCGGAAACGGAGGCAGGAACCGCGTCAACCCGAAAGCCAAGGGAAGCTGGAAACGGGTCAGGGAGCTGCTTTTGGAGGGCAGGATAAAGGAAGCCGAGGCGCTTTGCGAATCGGACCTCTACGCCGTCCCCGACCAACAGCGCTACTACGACGCCTGTGGGCATGTCAGATTAAAATTTTCGCACGGTGAGTACGCCGACTACCGCCGCGAGCTTGACCTCGAGAATGCCGTTTTACGGGTCAGCTTCCGCGACGGCGGCAGCGAATATCTCAGAGAATATTTCGTCAGCTATCCCGAGCAGGTCATATGCATGAAAGAAAAATCGCTTTCGGGCGAGAGATTTAACTGCTCAATAGATATCTCCGAGCGCGACAACCAAGACTATAATCTCGACATCAACGAGGTCGGAAGCTATGTCACGGTAAGACAGCCCGAGGGCGGCTGCGAGTACGCGCTTATGCTCTCGGCCGACGGCGACGGCTGCGTCATCTCGTCCGAAAAGGGAGCGGAGGCGTACGACTGCACCGAGCTGACCGTATGGATAACTATAAGAAGCGATTTTTACGGCGACGATTTTTTGGCATGGTGCTCCGAAAAACTCGCCTCTGCGCAGGAGCTCGGTTATGACGCCGTAAAGGCCCGCCACATCGAGGATTATAAGGGCTGGTTCGATCGGGTATTTCTTGATTTGGGGGGAGAGGACCTTGGCAATATCCCCACAAACGAGCGCTTTAAAAACGCCGAAAACGACCCGGGCCTTGCAAAGCTCTACTTCGACTACGGCAGGTACCTGCTGATTTCATGCTCAAGGCCGGGGACGAAGCCTGCCAATCTCCAGGGTATCTGGAACAAGGACCACACCCCGCCGTGGGGCTCGAAGTACACGATAAACATAAACGCCGAGATGAACTACTGGCCGGCAGGGGTCTGCGGGCTGAGCGAGCTTGAAATGCCGCTTTTTGAGCATCTTAAAACCATGCTCCCATACGGAAAAAAGGTCGCGGAGGACATGTACGGTCTCGGCGGGTTCTGCGCCCATCATAACACCGACCTCTTCGGGGACTGCGCGCCCCAGGACAGGTGGATGCCGGCGACGGTCTGGCCGATGGGGGCGGCGTGGCTCTGCACCCACATAAGAACCCACTACGAATACACCGGCGACGTCGGATTTTTGGCGGAGTACATCGACATCCTGAAAGAAAGCTGCCGCTTTTTCACGGAGTATCTTTTCGAGCATGACGGCAAGCTCATCACCGGGCCGTCGACATCTCCCGAAAACACCTATCTGCACCCGTCGGGCGAGTCGGGAAGCCTTTGCGTAGGCCCGACGATGGATTCGATGATAATTCGGGACATCTTTGAAAGCTGCCTCGAATATTCAAGGCAGTTAAACGTCTGGGACGGGCTCTGCGACAAAATTTCGGAGATGCTGCCGAAGCTGCCGCAGCCGTCCGTCGGAAAATACGGGCAGATAATGGAGTGGGCCGAGGACTACGACGAGGTCGAACCGGGGCACCGCCACATCTCCCACCTCTGGGGACTCCACCCGGGCAGCCAGCTGACCTATTCAAAGACCCCCGAACTGATGAGCGCCGCCAGAGTCACGCTCGAGCGCAGGCTATCAAACGGCGGCGGCCATACGGGCTGGTCGCGGGCGTGGATAATCAACATGTGGGCGAGGATCCGCGACGGTGAAAAGGTCGGCGAGAACGTCGCGGCGCTGCTGTCGCGCTCGACCTATCCAAACTTTTTGGACATGCATCCGCCGTTCCAAATCGACGGAAACTTCGGCGGCACGGCAGGAATTGCGGAGGCGCTTCTGCAATCCCACGACGGCGTGATAACGCTTCTGCCGGCGCTCCCTGAGTCATGGAAGAACGGCGAGCTGAGGGGAGCCAAGGCACGAGGGGGCCTGAGCGTGGACATGAAGTGGGAAGACGGAAAAATCACCCGGGCATGCCTCAAGGCCGACCGGGCAGGGGACTTCACGGTGTCGGTGCCGGGGAGAGAAAACGTTAAACTCACTCTCCGAGCTGGGGAGACCGCAGAACTCTAAATCAAGCGGGCGAGAGGTGAAATCCTCCCGCCTGTTTTTTGAGCATGAATAAAAAAGCCCTCCCCGAAAATCCGGAGAGGGCAGCGCATTATATGTCAATTTTGTCAAACATCCCGGCAATATCCTCGCACCTGTGCGCGTCGCTTGATTTAATAAGCCGTGCTCCGCGGTCTTTAAGATACTTGATTATCTCCGGCGACGGGTATGGCTCGTCGGTCCGGCCCCTGAGCATCCCTCCGAAATTTATCTCAAACGGCACGTCAAGTCCCATCAAAGCGTCGGCTGCGGATTGCCAAGCCCCGACATAGCGACCGTTATTTTTATCAAAGGGAACGTAAGACGAAAACTTTTTTATAAGATCGAAATGCCCTATGATATCGGGCTTCATGCCTATAAGCCGCTTCAGATTCTCAAAGTAATCTTCAGCGCATGCATAAAAATCCCCGCCGTAGTTTACATCAATCATCGTCCTTAAAATCTCGGGGGTCTCGTCGACCGACTTAAACCTGTCGCCGAACTTAAGGTAGTGAGCCGAGCCGATGACATAATCAAAACCCGATACGTCCTGCTCGGAAAAAAGGTCCTTTTCTATACCGCAGAAAATATCAATTTTCCCGGCGTATTTTTTCTTAAGCCTTGCGACCTCGCCGATAAAATCCCCGACCCGCTCGGGCTTAACGCAGCTCAGCGGGTCAAATTCAACATAGGAATGGACCACCAGCCCGAGCCTTTCAACGCCCTTTTCGACGGCGGCAAGCACCATTTTTTCGGGCTCGTCGCGGCCGTCGCAGAAACTTGTGTGGACGTGAAAGTCGCAGAGCGGCGTCATACCATCTTCTCCTGCTTGACCTTGTGGTCGATGACGTGGCGGGAGGCGAGCTCGCTCCTGATTTCCTCGGGGGTTATCCCGGCCTCGACCATCAGCACCATGACGTGGTACATCAGGTCCGCAATCTCGTAGACGGTCTCGCGCTTGTCCTCGGCCTTTCCGGCGATGATGACCTCGGTGCACTCCTCGCCGACTTTTTTGAGTATCTTATCCAGCCCCTTTTCAAAGAGGTAGCTCGTGTATGAGCCCTCCGGGAGGGTCGCCTTGCGGTCCAAAAGGAGCCGATAGAGCCCGTCGACGCTGAATTTTTCGCCGTTTTTGGGCAGAATTTCGTTGAAGAAGCAGCTCTCTGCGCCCGTGTGGCATGCCGGCCCGTCCTTTTTCACTCTCACCAAAAGCGCGTCGCCGTCGCAGTCGGCCTCGATGGAAACGATGTGCTGATAGTTGCCGCTGGTCTCCCCCTTGAGCCAAAGCTCCTTGCGCGAGCGGCTCCAGAAGCATGTCAGCTTCTTTTCAAGCGAAATTTTAAGGCTCTCGCGGTTCATGTAGGCAAGCGTGAGCACATCCCCCGTCGAATCGTCGGTCACTATCGCAGGAATCAGCCCGTTTTCGTCAAATTTTAGCTCAGATATGTCCATAAATATCCTCCAAAAAGTTATAATCTGACAGCTATGTCATTTTTATTCAGCATTTCCTTGAGCGAGCTTATCTCAATTTCCTTATAATGGAAAACAGATGCCGCAAGACCCGCGTCGACCCATGGCAGTTCCTTGAAAAGCCGCACGAAATCCTCGGGCTTGCCGGCGCCGCCGGAAGCGATGACCGGAACGGGCAGGCCCTCGCATACATATTTTAACATTTCAATGTCAAACCCGCCTTTTACGCCGTCCGCGTCCATCGAATTAAGCACGACCTCGCCGGCGCCCTCCGAAACGCAGTATCGGATCCAATCCCTCGCTTCGAGGCCGGTGTTGTCCCTGCCGCCCCTTGCGGTCACGACGAAGCGCCCGTTATCACGCTTTACATCGGCAGAGATGACCACGCACTGGCTGCCGTAGCGCTTTGCTGCCCGAGAAATAAGCGTTTTATCGGCCACCGCTCCCGAGTTGACCGAGACCTTGTCGGCCCCGCATTTCAGGACCCTGTCGAAGTCGTCGAGGGTGCGGATTCCGCCCCCGACTGTCAGCGGAATAAAGACCGTCGAAGCGGCTTTTTTTAGAATATCTGTAAAAATACCCCTGCCCTCGGCGCTCGCCGTGATGTCATAAAACACCAGCTCGTCGGCCCCGCTGTCGCTGTAAAACTTGGCGAGCTCGACCGGGTCGGCGATGTCGCGGTTGCCCAAAAACTTAACGCCCTTAGTGACTTTGCCGTCCCGAACGTCGAGACAGGGGATGATCCTTTTTTTAAGCATATTAACGGTTACACCTCACAAAGCGGCCTGTATAGCGCTTTCGAGCGACACAAGGCCCTCGTAATAAGCCTTGCCCAAAATCGCTCCCGAGCATCCGCAGGCCTTAAGCTCACGAATTTCATCGAGGCTCGACACGCCTCCCGAGGCGACTATTTCGAGCCTCAGCTCGGCCGTCAAGCGACGATAAAGCTCGATATTCGAGCCCCTCATCTCGCCGTCGCGCGAAATGTCGGTGCAGATGAGCGTGCGCACGCCGATATCCTGCATATTTTTCCCAAATTCCATAAGCCCGATATCGGTGCTTTCGAGCCACCCGTTGACGGCGATTTTGCCGTCCTTAACGTCGGCACCGACGGCAATTTTTTTGCCATATTTACCAATGCAGTCCTTTAAAAATTGTTGATTTTGTATAGCGGCAGTCCCGAGAATCACCCTCGATGCTCCCGCATCAAGGTAGCGCTCGACAGCCTCCGGGCTGCGAATCCCGCCGCCGACCTCGGAAAAAAGGCCCTTGGAGAGTACCCGCGAAATGGCCGCAAAGTTCGTCATCTCGCCGGTTTTCGCGCCCTCAAGGTCGACGATGTGGATGCACTTGGCGCCCTTTGCGATGAAATCCTCGGCGATTTTTTCGGGCTCATTTCCATAAACTGTAACTTTCGAGTAGTCGCCCTGCCGAAGCCTCACAGCCCGGCCGCCAACTATGTCAATTGCAGGAAAAATATTCATAAATTACCTCATATTGCAAAACGATTTCAGGATTTTAAGCCCGACAGGGCCGGATTTTTCGGGATGGAACTGGCAGCCGACCACGTTGTCTTTCCCGACCGCAGCGGTCAGAGTTGCGCCGTAGTCGGTCGTCGCGATGACGTTCGGGCAGTCGGTGGCATGGTAACTATGCACAAAATATACGCTATCGCCCTGTCGAATATCACTAAATATGGGGTGCTCGGTAAACCTGAGCTCGTTCCAGCCTATGTGCGGAATTTTCAGCCCGGCGGGTATCGTCTCGGCGATGGAGCGAACGCTCCCCGGGATGAGCCCGAGGCCGTCATGCTCCCCGAATTCAAAACTCTTAGATAGCAAAAGCTGCATGCCGAGGCAGATGCCCAAAATCGGCTTGCCGCGCTTTGCTTCTTCGATAAGCGGATCCCGCAAACCCGCTTCACAAAGCTTTTTGGCGGCGTCGCCGAATGCTCCTACACCGGGCAGAATTATGTGCGAAGCGTCCCTCAATTTTTGGGCAGAGGTGACATTTTCTGCATCAAAGCCGAGCGCCCGCAGCGAGCTGTGCAGAGAAAAAAGGTTCCCGACCCCGTAGTCGACGATTGCGATCATCAGAGCATCCCCTTTGTGGACGGAATTTTGTCGGCGAATCGCGGGTCGGTTTCGACGGCCACGCGAAGCGCCCTTGCGACGGATTTAAATGCTCCCTCGACGATATGATGTGAATTTTCACCAAATCTTTGAATAATATGCAGAGAAATTTCTGCGTTTTTAACAAACGCTAAGAAAAATTCTTTCACAAGCTCGGCGTCAAAATTCCCGATTTTTTGGCTCGGGATGTCGAGGGCGAGGTTTAAGTGCGAGCGCCCTGAGAGGTCGACCGCCGTCTCGATGAGCGCCTCGTCCATCGGGATGAGCGCACTGCCGTAGCGCCTGACGCCCTTTTTTTCGCCCAAAGCCTCGCAAAACGCCTTGCCAAGGGCGATTCCGATGTCCTCGACGGAGTGGTGGTCGTCGACGTCGGTGTCGCCGTGGCAGCTGACCTTAAGGTCGAAGCCCGAGTGCCTCGCTAAAAGCGTGAGCATGTGGTTCAGAAACCCCACGCCGGTGTCTGTCTCGCTGTCGCCGTTTCCGTCAAGATTGATATATAATGAGATATCTGTCTCGGCGGTTTTTCTTTTCACGACTGCTTCTCTCATATTTTCACCGTCTTTCAGATAAAATTTTCTCAGTAGTATTTATCAATTCATCCATCTCATCCTCGCGCCCTATGGTTATCCTCACATAGTCGGAAATTCTCGGTGAATCAAAGTGCCGGATGAGGATGTCTCTTTCCCTCAGAGCCTCGTAAAACTCCCTGCCGCCCATTTTGGGAGGCTTAGCAAAAATGAAGTTTGCGGAGCTCTTAAGCGCCTTAAATCCGAGGTTTACAAGCTTTTCATAAGTTTTCTCCCGCACTGCTTTTATGGCCTCGCAGTTCTTTTGAGTGTACTCCTCGTCCTCGATGGCGCCTATTCCGGCAGCCATGCTCGCCCGTGAAATATTATAGGGATTCGTCGAGTAGATGACCCTGTATAAATCATCAATAATTTCGGGGTCAGCAAAGACGTAGCCGAGCCTTGCGCCTGCCAAGGAGCGAGATTTTGAGAATGTCCTGACGACAATTAAATTTTGATGTTTTCTCAGAATTTTCAGCGCAGACTCTCCGCCGAAATCAACATATGCTTCGTCAATTACAACAATATTTTCGGGGTTAGACTGTGCAATGTTACCAATATCATCAAGCGAAATCTCAAGTCCTGTCGGAGCGTTCGGGTTCGCGATGAAGATGTTTTTGCCGATTCCAATGTAGTCGTTCGGGTCGAGTGTGAAGTCGGATTTTAAGGGAATTTCTGTAAATTTCACGCCGTTCAGGCCCGCAAAAACGCTGTAGAAGCCGTAGGTAATGTCCGCAAAAACGGCCTCCCGGCCCCGGCAAAACGCCTTAAAAATGAAGTTCAGGGCCTCGTCGGAGCTATTCGTGACGGCGACCCAAGGGCGCTCAAACCCGTATAAATCGGCGATTTTCCCCCTCAGCTCGCCCCCGTCGAGCGCCGGGTAGAGATTCGCGCGCGCGATCTCCTCGCAGGCGAGCCTGACGGCTTTCGGCGACGGCGGAAACGGGTTTTCGTTGGTGTTTAGCTTGATAAATTTCCGGCCGGTCGGCTGCTCGCCGGGCGTGTAGGGCGCGAGCTCCTTAACGGCGGGGCAAATAAATTTCGACAATTTTATCACCTGTGTGCTCGGAAAACGCCTATTTGAGGCGCTTTGCCGCAATGTTATTTGACTTATTTATCAATTCTCTTAAGCGCGCTTTGGGCATGCGCCGTGAGGCTTTCCTTTTCGGCAAACGCCGCGACCTTGCCCGCGACCTCTGAGAACGCGTCCTCGGTCATGTAGGTGAACTGGGATTTCTTGACAAAATCATCCACCGAAAGGGGGCTTGAAAATCTTGCGGTGCCGCTGGTCGGGAGCGTGTGGTTGGCCCCGGAGAAGTAGTCGCCAAGTGGCTCGGGCGCATAGCTGCCGAGGAAAATCGACCCGGCGTTTTTGATTTCGGTCATCATGTCAAACGGCTTCTCAACGCAAAGTTCAAGGTGCTCGGGCGCGATTTCGTTCGAGATTTTTACAGCTTCGGACAGGTCGTCGGCGATGATGATTTTGCCGTTTCTCTCGATGGACGCGGCCGCGATTTCCTTTCTTGAGAGCTTTTCAAGCTGCGAATCAAGCTCTTTGGCAGTTTTCTCGGCGATCTCGCGGCTGTCGGTTATCAGGACTGCCGTCGCGAGCTTGTCATGCTCGGCCTGGGACAGCAGGTCCGCCGCAAGATAGACCGGATTCGCGGTCTTGTCGGCAATTATCAGTATCTCGCTCGGCCCGGCTATCATGTCGATGGCGACGGTCCCAAAGACCTGGCGCTTGGCTTCCGCGACGTACTGGTTGCCCGGGCCGACGATTTTATCGACCTTGGGAACGCTCTCGGTGCCGTAGGCGAGGGCCGCGATGGCCTGTGCTCCGCCTGCCTTAAAAATCTTGGTAACGCCCGCGATTTTGGCGGCAGCGAGCATCTCGGGAAGAATTTTTCCGTTTTTCTGGACCGGGGTGGTCATGACTATCTCGGAGCATCCCGCAAGCTTTGCAGGGATGGCGCTCATCAGGACCGTGGACGGCAGGGGAGCCGTGCCGCCGGGAATGTAGAGCCCGACCTTTTCGATCGGCAGAACGCGCTGACCCATGATAACGCCCGGCTTTTCGGACATGATGAAGCCCGGACGGAGCTGGTTTTTGTGGAACGCCCTGATGTTGTCGGCGGCCTCGTAAAGGACCGACAGGAATTCCGGGTCGACCTCCATCAGCGCGTCGTTAATTTCGTCCTCGCTGACCCGCACGTCGTGAATGACCACGCCGTCGAGCTTTTCGGTGAGCTCCAAAAGCGCCGAATCACCGCGTTCTCTGACGGTGTCGATGATTCGGCTGACGACGGAGCTTACGTCGGAAGTGCTGGTCGTTCTGTCGAATAATTCGGACGGCGCGACCTCGCCGGTTTTAAGTATTTTAATCATCGCAATTCTCCTTGACTTTCTGAAGATTTTCTTTTATCATATCTATCCTGCGGCTCTTGAATCGGTAGCCGGATTTATTTGCGATAAGGCGGGCGCTGATGTCAAAAAGCGCGTCAAAGACGATAAGGCCGTTTTGCCTGAGCGTCGCGCCCGTCTCAACTATATCGACTATCACGTCGGAGAGCCCCAAAATGGGCGCGAGCTCTATCGAACCGTTGAGCTTTATTATCTCGATATCGCGGCCGATTCGGGAGTAATGCTCCTTTGCGACATGCGGAAATTTAGTCGCCACGCGAAGAGTTTTTCGGTAGTCGTCCCTGAAATCCGAGGGGGCGGCCACGCACATCCTGCATTTTCCGAGGCCCACGTCCAAAAGCTCGTACACGTCGGGCGAGTATTCCTTAAGGATATCCTTGCCCGCGACTCCTATATCGGCCGCGCCCTTTTCGACATATATTGCCACGTCGGAGGGCTTGACCCAGAAGTATTTTATTCCCACGTCGGGATTTTCAAAGGTCAGCTTTCTGCCGGGGTTTTCAAGCGCCTCGCAGGGGTATCCGGCAGCCTTGAACATCTCGTAGACCTTGTCACCGAGCCTGCCTTTCGGCAATGCCACGTTTACGGTTTTATCCGACACGCTTCGCACCTCCCTTTTTGGCGAGGTAGACCTCTTTGAATTTAAGGTTTTCGGGTTCGTTTTTCATCACCAGCACGCTCTTTCCCGATGACCTTAATTCTTCGGCGCATCGGTGTATCTCGTCCGGGTCAAGGTCGTCTGAATATATGAGCAGAGCGTCGCTGTCGTACTCCTGAGCCTCGATGAACAGGGGCTTTAAGAGGTCGAGGTATACTGCGAAGCCTATGGCTCTGGCATTTTTTCTCAGTCTTGCCGCAAGCTCGTCATACTGTCCGCCGCTCAACACGCTCTGCGGAACGCCCTCGACGTATCCCCGGAAAATAATTCCCGAGTAGTAGTCGAGGTCGCCGACGGTGGAAAAGTCGACTCTTACGGTGTTCGGGAACTCTCTGCCCAAAAATTCGCAGGTGTCGCAGAAGAGCTGGAGCCGTTCCCATGAAACAAGGCCGCTTAAAATCTCGCCGAGGGCTTTAGGTGCGTCGGAGGCCGTGCAGTCGAGCTTTGAAAGCTTCACGGCAGCTTCTGCGCAGTCTTCGGAAGCGCCGGATCTTTTCAGAAATTCCTGTAAGCCGTCGGAATTTTTCTCCCCGAAAAGCAGGACCGCAGTTTTTATCGACGGCTCGTCGATACCGCTGTTTTTTAAAAGCTCGCGAAGAATGCCGAGGTGCGAAACGTCGAGCTCGGCAGGGCGGTTTAGCTCGCCGAGGCTTTTAGCCGCAAGGCTCAGGACTTCGCATACGCAGTATTCGTCGACGGCGCCTATGCACTCAAGCCCGGCCTGCTCAATCTCCCGAAAACCGACCTCCGATTCACGGTAGACGTTTTCGTGATAGTAGAGCTTCTCAAGCCCGTCCCCGCGGAAGCTCCTGATTATTGAGAGGGTGACGTCCGGCTTGAGCGCCAAAAGCTTGCCGTCGGTGTCGGTAAAGGTGAGCACCTTTGTCGACGGCAGGAAGCTTCGGTTTGATGCGT
This sequence comes from uncultured Clostridia bacterium, assembly GCA_947625125.1. GTDB lineage: Bacteria > Bacillota > Clostridia > Oscillospirales > Ruminococcaceae > Faeciplasma. The sequence continues at coordinate 47,725 of CANQNF010000009.1, read as the reverse complement.
AGAGGTCGTACTCCTCGAATTTTGACATTTTGTAACGGCGGTATCCGCAGCGCTCGAACAAAGAGCGCAGTCTTTGGTTGTATCCGCCTGCTGCGTTGAGTTCCAAATTGATTAACCTGCTTTCAGATCCTTGTTTCGCAATTTAAAAATTTAAAGCGTAAAAGCCCTATTATCGGGCGTCCGAAGGCTTCTTACGCGAGATATTTTATCATGATAATCCGCTAAAGTCAAGCATATAGAAAAATTTTGTAGATATACACAATCCCATGCCGAGCAAAAAGCGGCGCTAAGGCATTATTGACGGATTTTAATATGCATGGTCCCGAAAACTGCGCTTTTATGGCGCGCGCTTTCTCGGGGAGCACTGCGGGCCGCCGGTTTGGCCGCCCCCTCGGCCGTGCTTCGCACGGCCTCCCCGCCGGCTTCGCCGGCGGGGCCCCGGCCTGCTTTATGCAGGCCGGGGGAGGGGGCGCCCAAGGCGACCGCAGTGCGCTGTCACTTAAAGTATTCCACAGCAGACTTAAACATGCCTATATCGTAGTTCCCGGGGACGTTCTTGTAAAGGTCGGGAGCGTATCTTTCGGAATGTCCCATCTTTCCGAAGACCCTGCCGTCGGGGGAGGTTATGCCCTCGACCGCGCAGACCGAGTCGTTGGGGTTAAAGCGGATATCCGAGGTCGGGTTTCCGTCGAGGTCGACGTACTGGGTGGCGATCTGTCCGTTTTTGATGAGCGTTTCGAGCAGTTCGTCCGAGCAGAGGAAGCGGCCCTCGCCGTGAGAAATCGGCACGTTTATTATATCTCCGAGCTCGACGTTTTTGAGCCACGGGGATTTGTTCGAGACGATTTTTGTGCGCACTATCCTCGACTGGTGGCGGGAGATGGTGTTATAGGTCAGCGTCGGGAAATCGGGGTCGGATTCAAGAATCTCCCCGAACGGCACGAGGCCGAGCTTTATAAGCGCCTGGAATCCGTTGCAGATCCCGCACATCAACCCGTCGCGGTTTTTGAGCAGTTCCATAACGCCGTCGCGAATTTTAGCGTTTCTGAAGAACGCGCAGATAAACTTCGCTGAACCGTCGGGTTCGTCGCCTCCCGAGAACCCGCCGGGAATGAATACCATCTGGGCGGTCTTAAGCTTTTCGGCAAAGCGCTCAACGCTGTCCGAAATGCCCTTTGAGGTGAGGTTGTTGATGACTAAAATTTCCGGGTCGGCGCCGGCGTCGCGCATGGCCTTGGCGCTGTCATATTCGCAGTTAGTGCCCGGGAATGCCGGAATAAGGACCTTTGGAGAAGCGGTCTTTATAGCGGGCGAGGCGGTGTTTCTTGAATCATATGCAATATCTTTAAGGACGGTGCCGCCCTGTTTTATGTTGCAGCTGTAAACGCCCTCGAGCTTGTCCTCGTAGACTTTGAGTATTTTTGAAAGCTCGACAGTCTCGCCGCCGAACGATATTTCATGCTCGGGGACGGTCTCGCCGATTTCTATAAGGCCCTCCTTGTCGAAGCAGTTGCCGCATGCTCCGCAGGACAGTTCTACCACAAACGCCCCGCACTTAAGCTCAAACAGCTCGCCTATGCTCAGCGTTTCGTTGAATTTAAACCCGATGGAATTTCCGAGCGACATCTTGAGCACCGCTTCGGCAATCCCGCCGATACACGGTGTATATGCAGAAATTATCTTGCCCTCGCGGATGAGGCGGGTAATGCGATGATAAATCGAGATAAGCGATTCCGTCACGGGCAGGCCGTTCTCGTCGTATTCGGGTTCGATGAACATGACCTTGTGGTATGGCTCCTTGAATTCCGGCGAGATAACGTCGGAGGTCTTGCCGGTGGTCACGGCGAAGCTCACAAGAGTCGGAGGAACGTCCAAGTCCTCGAAGCTTCCGCTCATCGAGTCCTTGCCGCCTATCGAGCCCACGCCGAGTTCAAGCTGAGCCTTGAAAGCGCCTAAGAGCGCTGCCAAGGGCTTGCCCCAACGCTTCGGGTCGCGGTTCGGATGCTCAAAATACTCCTGGAATGTAAGATATACGTCCTCAAAGGAGGCGCCGGTGGCGATAAGCTTCGAGATGGATTCGACGACCGCGCAGTACGCGCCGTGATAGGGGCTTTGCTCCGAAAGATAGGGGTTGTAGCCCCACGACATGAACGAGCAGTCGTCGGTGTGCTCTTTTTCGACGGAAATTTTCTGGACCATCGCCTGAATAGGGGTGAGCTGGTTTTTGCCGCCGAACGGCATTAAGACCGTGCCTGCGCCGATAGTCGAGTCAAATCTTTCGGACAGCCCGCGCTTCGAACATATATTTAAATCTCCCGCCATCGCGGTCATGTTTTTTGCAAATCCTCCGCTGACCTCTCTCGGCTTCACGTCGGGAGCGGCGGGAGCTATATCGATATGTTTCTCGGCGCCGTTTGAATTGAGGAATTCTCTTGACAGGTCGACGATTTTTTTGCCGTTCCACAGCATTTCAAGCCGGGGTTCTTTTCTCACCTCGGCGACGGCGCAGGCCTGCAAATTCTCTTCCTTTGCAAGCTCCAAGAAGCGCTCTACGTCCTCGGGAGCGACGACTACCGCCATCCTCTCCTGGGATTCGGAAATTGCAAGCTCGGTCCCGTCGAGGCCGTCATATTTTTTCGGCACTGCGTTTAGATTTATCCTCAGCCCGTCGGCGAGTTCTCCTATAGCTACCGAAACGCCGCCCGCTCCGAAGTCGTTGCAGCGCTTGATGAGCCTTGACGCCTCGGGATTTCTGAACAGCCTCTGAAGCTTTCTTTCCTCGGGAGCGTTGCCCTTTTGAACCTCGGCTCCGCAGGTCTCTACCGAGTGTGCGTTATGCGCTTTTGAGGAGCCGGTAGCTCCGCCTATGCCGTCTCTGCCGGTGGAGCCGCCGAGAAGAATGACTATATCCCCCGGCTCGGGGACTTCGCGTCGGACGTTCTCCTGCGGGGCGGCCGCAATGACCGCGCCTATCTCCATCCTCTTGGCAGCATATCCGGGGTGATAGATCTCGTCTACGATGCCGGTGGCAAGACCTATCTGGTTGCCGTAGGAGGAATAGCCTGCGGCAGCCGTCGTTACGATTTTTCTCTGTGGGAGCTTCCCGGGGATGGTCTCGGAAACGGGAACGGTCGGGTCGGCTGCGCCGGTAACTCTCATTGCACCATAGACGTAAGCGCGCCCCGAAAGCGGGTCTCTGATGGCGCCGCCTATGCAGGTCGCCGCTCCGCCGAACGGCTCTATTTCGGTGGGATGGTTGTGCGTTTCGTTTTTAAACAGCAAAAGCCATGGCTCTTTTTTGCCGTCGGCGTCTATTTCGATTTTTACGGTGCAGGCGTTTATCTCCTCCGACTCGTCGAGCTTCGGAAGCTTGCCTATCTTTTTGAGATACTTTGCCGCGACCGTCGCAAGGTCCATAAGGCAGATGGGCTTTTTGTCGCCGATTCTGTGCCTGACCTCGAGATATTCGTCGTAGGCCTTTTGGAGCAGCTCGTCCTCGAACTTTGCGCTGTCGATGACGGTAAGAAACGTCGTGTGGCGGCAGTGGTCCGACCAGTATGTGTCTATCATTCTTATCTCGGTGACGGTCGGGTCGCGCTGTTCGGAACGGAAGTATTCCCGGCAGAATTCTATATCGTCAGCGTCCATGGCAAGGTTATAGTCCGCGACGAATTTTTCAAGGCCGGGGCGGTCGAGCCTTGTGAACCCGTCGAGGGTCTTTACCTCGGTCGGAATATCGTACTCGGCCTTTAAAGTCTCCGGCTTTGAAAGGGACGCCTCTCTTGCTTCGACGGGGTTAATGACGTATTTTTTGATTTCGGATATCTCGTCCTCGGTCAGGCTCCCCTGGAGGCAGTAGACCTTGGCCGAGCGAATGGTCGGGCGCTCGCCCTGTGAGATTATCTGGATGCACTGCGCCGCGGAATCTGCCCGCTGGTCAAACTGCCCCGGCAGATACTCCACCGCGAAAACCACCGCTCCTCCCGAAGAAAATTCCTCGGAGACGATGTCGAGCTGGGGCTCCGAAAAGACGTTTTTGACCGAGTAGTCAAAGAGCTCCCGCGAGATATTTTCGCAGTCGTAGCGGTTTAAAATTCTTACGTTTTCGATGTTTTTAATGCCCAAAAGATTCTTAAGATCGCTGAGCAGCGCCCTCGCTTCATGCGCAAGCTCCGGCTTTTTTTCAACATATATCCTGTATACCATTTCAGCCCTCCTTAAGCGCTTCGAGCGCTTTTTTACCTATATCTTTACGGTAGTAGGCGTTTTCAAAGCTTACCCTTTCGGCATAGGAATACGCCGTTTTTACCGCTTCGGGAAGATCATGCCCCGTGCCCACGACTCCAAGGACCCGGCCGCCGCTTGTCACGAGCCTGCCGTTTTCTTTTTTTGCACCGGCGACATAGACCTTGTCCGAAAGCTCGTCGGGAATAGTTATTTCAAATCCTTTTTCATATTTTTCGGGATAGCCGCTTGAGGCCAGAATCACGCAGCATGCAGCGCCGTCCGAAAACTCGACGGGCACGTCCTTTAAATTACCGTTTGTCGTGGCGAGCATGATGTCAAGCAAATCGGATTTTAACAGCGGCAGGACTACCTGGGTCTCGGGGTCGCCGAACCGGCAGTTGTACTCGACTACTTTCGGGCCCTCGGGGGTTATCATCAGCCCGAAATACAGGCATCCCTTGAACGGCCTGCCCTCGGCTTTCATCGCCCTGACCGTCGGGTAAATGATTTTTTCAAGCGCCGCTTTTTCGGCATCTTTTGTGTAATAGGGCGACGGCGCTATAGTGCCCATGCCGCCGGTGTTGAGGCCCTCGTCTCCATCGTGCGCGCGCTTGTGGTCTGTAGACGGCACCATCGGAATCACCGTCTCGCCGTCGGTGAATGCCAAAACCGAGACCTCGGGCCCGGTCATGAACTCCTCGACCACGATTTTATCGCCGCTTGCGCCGAATTTTTTATCCTCCATTATCTCCCTGACGGCTTCTATCGCCTCGTCCCGGGTCATGCATACCAAAGCGCCTTTGCCGAGTGCCGGGCCGTCGGCCTTGACTACGGTCGGAATTTTGCATGCTTTTACATACTCAAGCGCGCTTTTTGCGTCCTCAAAGACCTCGTATTCGGCGGTCGGGATGTTATATTTTTTCATGAAATTCTTGGAAAAAACCTTTGAGCCCTCGATTATAGCGGCCTTTTTGTCAGGCCCGAAGCAGGGCACGCCGATTTTATTCAGCTCGTCCACGCAGCCCAAAATGAGCGGGTCGTCCTGAGCCACGACGGCGTAGTCTATGCCCGTTTTTGCGGCAAAATCCACTATCGCCGGAATATCGGTGGAGCCTATCGGCACGCACTCGGCGTCCAGGGCTATGCCGCCGTTTCCGGGCAGGCAGAAGATCTTCTCGACAGTCTTATTCTCGCGGAGCTTTTTTATGATGGCGTGCTCTCGGCCGCCTCCGCCGATTACCATTATTTTCATATTATCATTTCCTTTTTGCTTTTAAACCGAAAAGCAGACTTATGGCAAGTCCAAAGTCTGTTTTCCGGGTTCAGATTTTAATAGCAGTCGTTATAAATCGGGAATTTTTCGCAGAGCTCCAAAACTTCCTTGCAGACTCTGTCCTTATTTCCGTCGAAATCGGTGACGATCTCATAGAGCCACTGAGCGATCTTTTCCATCTCTGGCTCTTTGAATCCGCGGGAGGTGACGGCGGGAGTGCCTATTCTTATGCCGCTTGTGATGAACGGGCTCTGCGGGTCGTTCGGAACGGCGTTTTTGTTCGCGGTGATGTGGACCTCGTCAAGATTATGCTCAAGCTGCTTGCCGGTGATTCCGAAGTTTTGCAGGTCTATGAGCATGAGATGGTTGTCTGTGCCGCCGGAAACGAGGTTGAAGCCCCGCTTTAAAAGCTCGTCGGCAAGCTTTGCGGCATTTTTCTTTATCTGCGCCTGATATTCCTTGAATTCCGGTTGAAGCGCTTCTTTGAACGCCACGGCTTTTGCGGCGATTATGTGCATCAGCGGCCCGCCCTGGATACCGGGGAAGATGGCCTTGTCTATTGCTTTTGCATATTCTTCTTTGCATAAAATCATGCCGCCTCTCGGGCCTCTTAAGGTCTTATGGGTGGTGGTGGTCACCACGTCGGCATAGGGCACCGGGTTCTGGTGGAGTCCCGCCGCGACAAGTCCGGCGATGTGCGCCATATCGACCATAAGATATGCCCCGACCTTTTTGGCGATTTGGGAGAATCTCTCAAAATCGATTTCTCTCGGGTATGCCGAAGCGCCCGCCAAAATAAGCTTGGGCTTATTTTCTACGGCGAGTCTTTCGACCTCGTCATAATCTATTCTTCCGGTCTCGGGGGACACGCCGTAGGGGACTATCTTAAAGTATTTTCCCGAGATGTTGACCGGCGAGCCGTGGGAGAGGTGTCCGCCGTGCGCCAAAGACATCGAAAGTACGGTGTCGCCGGGCTGGAGGAGTGCAAAGAACACGGCTAAATTGGCCGAGGCTCCGCAGTGGGGCTGGACGTTGGCATGGTCGGCTCCGAAAAGCTCGCAGGCGCGCTTTCTCGCTATCTCCTCGACCTCGTCGACATACCGGCAGCCGCCGTAATAACGGTGCGCCGGGTATCCCTCGGCATACTTATTCGTGAGCACCGTGCCCGCCGCCAAAAGAACGCCCTTAGAGACGATATTTTCCGAAGCGATAAGCTCGATGTTCTGCTGCTGGCGCCTTAGCTCGCGCTCTGTCGAGGCGTAAATTTCCTCGTCGTACTGCTTTAATTCCTTGAAATCCATAATATGCCTCCTGAAATCAGTGGTGGAAGAGCCTCATGCCGGTGAACGACATGACCATGTTGTACTTGTTTGCGCGCTCGATGACTACGTCGTCTCTTATGGAGCCGCCCGGCTCGGCAACGTAGCTCACGCCCGAGCGCTTCGCCCTCTCGATGTTGTCGTCAAACGGGAAGAACGCGTCTGAGCCGAGCGCCACGCCGGTTATCGAGTCAAGATACTCTCTCGCTTCCTTGTCGGTCAGCGGCTCCGGCTTTTCGGTGAAGTATTTCTGCCAAATGCCGTCGGCGGTCACGTCCTCCTCGTTTTTGTTGATGTATCCGTCGATGATGTTGTCGCGGTCGGGCCTCTTTATCTCCGGCTTGAACGGCAGATTCAGGACCTTGTCGTGCTGCCTTAAGAACCATGTGTCGGCCTTGGTCCCGGCAAGGCGCGTGCAGTGTATCCTCGACTGCTGGCCTGCGCCCACGCCGATAGCCTGGCCGCCGTAGGCGTAGCATACCGAGTTGGACTGTGTGTATTTTAAGGTGATGAGTGAGATTATAAGGTCTCTTGCGGCCTCGTCGGGGAGGTTTTTGTTCTCGGTGACGATGTTGTTTAAAAGCTCGCGGTCGATTTTGAAGTTGTTTCTGCCCTGCTCAAAAGTAACGCCGTAGACCTGCTTTGTCTCTATGGGTTCGGGGATATAATTCGGGTCGATTTGCAGGACGGGGTAAGCGCCCTTTTTCTTTGATTTTAAGATTTCGAGCGCTTCGGGCTCATACCCCGGCGCGATTATTCCGTCCGACACTTCCCGCTTTATCATCTTTGCGGTAGTAACGTCGCAGACGTCCGAAAGCGCTACCCAGTCGCCGAACGAGCACATCCTGTCGGTGCCCCTTGCCCTTGCGTAAGCGCATGCCAGCGCGGAGTCGTCAAGGCCCTCGATATCGTCGACGAAGCATGCCTTTTTAAGCTTCTCGGGCAGCTTTATACCGACGGCGGCGGAGGTAGGGGAGACATGCTTGAAAGACGTTACGGCGGGGAGGCCGAGGGCTTCTTTCAGCTCCTTGACGAGCTGCCAGGAGTTAAAGGCGTCCAAAAGGTTTATGTAGCCCGGCCGGCCGTTTAAGATCTCAAAGGGCAGGTCCGAGCCGTCGCGCATATACACGCGAGAGGGCTTCTGGTTCGGGTTGCAGCCGTATTTTAAAAGAACTTCTTTTGCCATGATTTACCTCCGTTAATTATATTTATTTATTATTTTCTGACATACTTTCCCGCTTTCAATATCGGTGTATCTTACAAGCAGGGAAATTTTGTTGTCATCGTTTAAAGACTCCCAAATTTCTTTAGCGAAGCCGTCGATATTGTTCGGTATCTTTACCCTCTCGGGCTCGCCCTGAAACGTCGGCAGGGGATTGCCGTCGCCGACATAGGTGTGGATAAAATGCCCAAGACCCGCGATGGGAGCATACTCAAAGGTGTACCTCGCGCATGCCGAGCCCTTTTCGTCCTCGCTCTTTAAAATGGACATCTTGTAGCCGAAGCCGTCCGAAAAATCGAGCTCTGCCGAAATTCTCGGCGTAAGATTCGGAGCGTCCGGCTCAAATTCACGGGTGCGAAGCGCTCCCGAAAAATCGGAACCGAGCCTTATTCCGTCAACGATGGTGTCGGTCTGGTCGCCGTTTGTGACGATGAGTTTTTTGCCAACAGTCCGAAGCGCCGCATAGATTATGAGGCTCGGGTCCTCGACCTTTGACGGGTCGAACGGCTCGGTAAAGACTGCGCCGTCATGCTCTGCAAAAATCCTGTTTCGGCTGTTTGCGGATCTGCCCATGATAAAATACGCCGCAACCGCCGATTTTCCGTCCTCGGAAAGCCCCGCGATAATGCCTCTGCCGACGTACGGGTCGCGGGTCAGCTCGCCGATACTGCTTATCCTGTAGATGTCCATAAAATACCTCCGTTTACTTTTCTGTCAGTCCGTAGATATATTCGTTATAATACTTGCCGTTTTTAAAGAACGAGTCCTTTAAAATGCCCTCAAGCTCGAACCCCGCCTTTTCCAAGACCCTGCGGGAGGCGATGTTCGGCTCGAACGCGCTGCCCTCGATTCGTATGAGCTTAAGCTCCTTAAACGCTTCTTTGCAGATCATCTTCGCGGCTTCGGTCATTATGCCCCTGCCGTAATAGTCGGGATTCATGTAATATCCGATAACCCCGGTGTTTTTCTTAAGTCCCTCGCACTTTCCAACTGAGACGCTCCCGACGATCTTGCCGTCCGCGACGACGGCTCTGAAGATTCCCGTTTTGCCTTCATTCGGGAAAACCTGATTTTCAAGCCAATTTACAGCGTCATCTACGGTATAGGGCGACGGCATTCTGCTGCCCGATATATATTTTCTGTCAACCTTATCGCAGAGCTCCGCCAGCTGCTCCTTATCCGAAATCTCCCATTTTTTAAGGGCTATCCCCGGGGTTTCCGGCTTCTTTAAATCTAAAATTCTTCGGCACAGCTTCTCCGTAGCCTCAGGAAGCAGCTTCCACTCGGCCTGCTCCATGATCCTGCGCTGCAAAGTTTCCGGCGTGTCTCCGTCCTTGACTTCTACGGCTTTCTGCGCCAAAATCTCGCCGCCGTCGCATACCTCGTTCACAAGATGAACCGTCGCTCCGGACACCTTAACGCCTTTTTTCAGCGCTTCCTCATGCACCTTAAGCCCGTAAAAGCCTTTCCCGCAAAAGCTCGGGATGAGCGCGGGATGGACGTTTATAATGCGGTTTGCATACTTTTTGGTAAAATCATCCGAAAGTATCGAGAGAAATCCCGCCAGCACTATGACCTCTATCTCGTTGTCCTCAAGGATTTTCAGCATTTTTTCCTCGAATTCCGTAATGTCTGCGCATTCCTTTCTCGGGACCGCGAACGCCGGAATGCCCGCGGCCTTTGCGCGCTCCAAGGCATATGCCCCGGCCTTTGAGGATATGACGGCTTTTATCTCGCCCGAGACTATAATTCCGGACTTTTCGGCGTCTATTAGCGCCTGTAAATTGGTGCCGCCGCCGGAAACGAGCACCGCGATATTTACTTTTCTTTCCATTATTTTATAACTATCTTGTCCTCGCCCCTGACGATTTTTCCGATGACGTATGCGTTCTCGCCGTGGTTTCTGAGTATTTCAAGCGCCTTTTTCTCATCCTCCGGCGCGACTGTAATGCTCATCCCCACGCCCATGTTGTAGGTGTTGAACATATCCCTCTCGGGAATGTCCCCGGCCTTTTGTATCAGACCGAATATCGCCGGTATCTTAAGAGAGGATCTGTCAATCTCAGCGCACAGCCCGTCCGGGACCGAGCGAGGAATGTTCTCATAAAAACCACCGCCGGTGATATGGGAAATGCCCTTGACATTTACCTCGTCAAGCAGCGCCAACACGGGCTTTACATAGATTTTCGTGGGCTCTAAAAGCGCCTCTCCCAACGATTTCCCGCCAAGGTCGTTCCTTTTCGCGCTCAGCTCGTCATATGAGATATTATCAATGCCGAATACCTTTCTTACGAGCGAGAAGCCGTTTGAATGAACTCCCGACGACGGCAGGGCGATGACTATGTCTCCCTCGCGCATGGTCGTATTGTCGATTATCTTGTCCCTGTCGACGACCCCGGTGCAGTAGCCCGCAAGGTCGTATTCGTCCTCCGGCATCATTCCCGGATGCTCGGCAGTCTCGCCGCCGATAAGGGACGCTCCCGCCATGACGCAGCCGTCGCATACGCCCTTGACTATCGCCGCGATTTTTTCGGGGATATTCCTGCCGCAGGCGATATAATCAAGAAAAACAAGGGGCTTGGCGCCGCAGCAGATTATGTCGTTCACGCACATCGCCACGCAGTCTATTCCGATGGTGTCATGCTTATCCATCAAAAACGCGAGCTTGAGCTTTGTGCCGACTCCGTCGGTGCCCGATACCAGCACGGGCTGCTTATAGCCCGAAAGATCGGGCATGAACAGGCCGCCGAAGCCGCCTATCCCGGAGACCTCCCCGCCGGTCGCGGTGCGCTTGATGTCATTTTTCATCAATTCGACCGATTTGTATCCGGCCGTGATGTCAACGCCGGCGCTCTTGTAGCTTTCAGAAAAACTCTTTTCCATTTGGCTTTATCAGTCCTTTTTGGCAAATTTGGGATTGGCGGATATCTTACCCTCGAACCGCGATTTGTTGGCCTTGACGGGCTCCTTGGTCGGGTATTCGCCGGTGAAGCATGCGTAGCAGCAGCCGCTTCCGTCGCCGCCGGTTATTCTTTTAACGTCCTCGACGCTTAAGAAATTGACCGAATCCGCGCCGATTATCTTCGCAATTTCCTCGGGAGTGTGCTTGCAGGCTATAAGGTCATCGCGGGAATCGATATCCACCCCGTAATAGCAGGGGTTCTTAAACGGCGGAGCCGACGACAGCATGTGCACCTCTTTGGCTCCTCCGTCGCGAAGTCTCTTGACGAGCTTTGCGCTCGTGGTGCCCCTGACGATGGAGTCGTCCACAAGGACAACTCTCTTGCCCTTGACGACCGAAGAAACGACGTTTAGCTTAATCGACACCATTTCTTCTCTTACGCCCTGTCCGGGGACGATGAACGTCCTGCCGATATATTTATTTTTTATCAGTCCTATGTCATAGGGAATGCCGGATCTTCTCGAATATCCGATAGCCGCGTCGGTTCCGCTGTCCGGCACTCCGACGACGAGATCGGCGTCGATGGGGTATGCCTCCGCTAAGAATTCGCCGGCCCTGAGCCTTGCCGAATGTACCGAGCAGCCCTCGCAGACCGAGTCGGGGCGGGCGATGTAAAGATACTCAAACACGCAAAACGACTTTTCGGCAGTCTTGCAGTGGTCTTTTATAGATCTTATCCCGTCCTTTGTAAAGACAACGACCTCGCCGGGCTCTATATCCCTTACAAATTCGGCGTTCACGGCGTCCAAGGCGCAGGTCTCGGAGGCCACTATATAGGTCCCGTCGTCCCTCACGCCGTAGCACAGCGGCCGGAAGCCGTGGGGGTCTCTTGCCGCAATAAGCTTAGAGGGGGACATGATGACCAGCGAATATGCGCCGTCGAGCCTTGAGATGGCTGCCGCGGTCGCGTCCTCGATATTTTTGGCACTCAAGCGCTCCTTGGTGATGGTGTACGCTATGACCTCGGTGTCGGAGGTAGAATGGAAGATGGAGCCCTGCTCCTCAAGCTCGGTCCGAAGCTCATAGGAATTCACAAGATTTCCGTTGTGAGCAAGGGCCATGTTGCCCTTTAAGTGGTTGACGACGACCGGCTGAGCGTTTCTGCGGTCGCCTACGCCGGTTGTTCCGTATCTGACATGCCCGAGGGCCATGTTTCCCTGTCCGAGCTTTTTGAGGTTTTCGCTTGTGAAGATCTCGCTGACGATGCCGGTGTCCTTGCGGTATGTAAAAACGCCGTCGTCGTTGACTACTATACCTGCGGATTCCTGGCCGCGGTGCTGCAAAGCGAACAGCCCGTAATAGCAGAGCGAAGCCACGTCGCAGGTCGAGGGAGCGAACACGCCGAAGACGCCGCACTCCTCATGAATATGGTTGTCCATAAAATCCTCTTTTCAAAATTTTATTCGCCGAAAACTCTTCTCATCATTTCGTTGTAGGCGTCCTCGACCCCGCCCATATCCCTGCGGAAGCGGTCCTTGTCGAGCTTTTCGTTGGTCTTTGAATCCCAGAAGCGGCAGGTGTCGGGGGAGATCTCATCCGCTAAAACTATAGTCCCGTCGGGGGTCTTTCCGAATTCGAGTTTGAAGTCGACCAAAGTGACCCCGAGGCCCTTGAAGTATTCCTTTAAGACCTCGTTGACTTTGAACGCGTATTTTTTGATGGTCTCTATCTCGTCCTTGGTGGCAAGCCCGAGGGCGAGGGCGTGGTAGCTGTTTATAAGCGGGTCGTGGAGGTCGTCGTTTTTATAGGAGAATTCGATGGTCGGCTCTGCGAACACTATGCCCTCCTCGACGCCGTAGCGCTTTGCAAAGGAGCCTGCGGAGATATTTCTGATGATGACCTCGAGCGGAACGATGGAGACCTTTTTTACGACGGTCTCGCGGTCGTTCAGTTCTTCGACGAGATGCGTCGGCACGCCGCTTTTCTCCAAAAGCTTCATCAGATAGTTCGACATCCTGTTGTTGATGGCGCCCTTTCCGACGATGGTGCCCTTTTTAAGGCCGTCGAGCGCCGTCGCGTCGTCCTTGTAGGAGACGATGACGAGGCTCGGGTCCTCGGTCGCGAATACCTTTTTTGCCTTGCCCTCGTAGAGCTGTGCGGTTTTTTCCATGATTATAGTCCTCCTTAAAAATTATCCGTGTTATTCTTCGATCCTGAGCGCTATCTCGGAATCCTTTTTTAATACAGCGGCGGCATCTTTAACGCGCTTTTCATCAAGCTTGCGGGACAGCTCGTCGTCCCCCAAAGCAAGGATCTCTGCCGCTAAAAGTGCCGCGTTTGCTCCGCCGTCTATGGCCACAGTCGCCACGGGTATCCCCGACGGCATCATCACTGTGGACAAAAGCGCGTCGAGCCCGTCGAGATTTGAAGATCGGCAGGGTATTCCTATGACCGGAAGCGTCGTGTTTGCTGCGAACGCTCCCGCCAAATGTGCCGCCATCCCGGCAGCGCATATAATTACCCCGAAGCCGTTTTTCTTTGCGCTTTGGGCGAACGCCTTGGCCTCTTCGGGAGTCCTGTGGGCCGAGTAGACGTGGGTCTCGTAGGGTATTTCAAATGATTTAAGGGTCGCCGCGGTCTTTTTTAAGATCGGCAGATCGCTGTCGCTTCCCATGATTATCGCAACTTTTTTCATGCTCTTTCCTCCTGCATAAATACATTATAAATATAACATCAACCGGCGATAAAGTCAACCCAAAACACCCCCGCCGCAGCCCCAAAAAAACTGCTCATAAAGAGTGTTAAATTGGTGTTTTACAACAAAAACCGCCGCTCAGCTGTCCGCCGAGGCCTTCGTGTCGCAGTAGGCGCAGCGATACACTCTCTTTTCGGGGTCGTCGAGCCTGAAGACGTGCTTTATCTCCTGTTCGGTGGAGGTTATGCACCTCGGGTTCTTGCACTTGATAACGTCGACGAGGGTTTCGGGCAGGCCTATCGATTTTTTCTCGACGAGCTCTCCGCCCCTGATGATATTTATTGTCACGTTAGGCGCGACGTAGCCTATTATGTCAAGATTTACCTCTATATCGGCGTCTATTTTGATAATGTCCTTTCTGCCCATCTGCGAGCTTGCGGCGTTTTTGATTATCGCCACCGGACAGTCGAGCCTGCCGAGCCCCAAAAGCTCATAGAGCTTCATGCCTCTCCCGGCCGGGATGTGGTCTATTACAATGCCGTTTTTTATCGAGTCTATATTCATGGCTGCTCCCCCTTTTAATCTATAGTCCCGGCTTCCTTAAGAAGCTTCAGGATAAGGGCCATTCTTATATATTTGCCGTTGAGCACCTGCTTGAAGTAGCATGCCCTCGGGTCTTTGTCTATTTCCACCGAAATCTCGTTTACTCTCGGCAGCGGATGCATGATGGAAAGATCGCTCTTAGCGCCCGCCAGCTTCTCCGGGGTCAGGATATAGCTGTCCTTTAATCTGAGATAATCTTCCTCGTTGAAGAACCTCTCGCGCTGGACTCTCGTCATGTAGAGGATGTCGAGCTCCGGCATATGCTCCTCGAGGCTTGCCGTCTGGACGTATTCTATCCCGCCCTTTTTGAGGACGTCGTTTTTGACATAGCTCGGAAGCTTCAATTCCTCGGGAGAGATTAGCACCACCTTTAAGCCGCTGTATCTTGCCAGAGCGCCGATGAGAGAATGCACCGTCCTGCCGAACTTAAGGTCTCCGCAGAATCCTACGGTCAGATTATCAAGTCTACCCTTTTCACGGTGTATGGTCAAAAGGTCCGCAAGGGTCTGGGTCGGGTGGAAGTGTCCGCCGTCGCCTGCGTTGATGACCGGGATGGAGGCGTTCTGCGCCGCAACCATGGGAGCGCCCTCCTTGGGATGTCTCATCGCGATTATATCGGCATAGCAGCTCACCGTCTTGGCGGTATCGGCCACGCTCTCGCCCTTGGCGGCCGACGACGACTGTGCCTCGGAAAAACCGAGGACGTTCCCGCCCAATTCATACATCGCCGCCTCAAAGCTCAGCCTTGTCCTTGTGGAGGGCTCGAAAAAGAGCGTGGCGAGCTTTTTGCCGCTGCATTTATGCGCATATTTTTCGGGGTTGGCGATAATATCGTCGGCGCATTTTATAAGCCCGTCGATCTCATCCACCGAAAGATCCAAAATATCAATAACGTGCTTTATCATAGCTTTGCTCCGTTCACTTCGAGGTATTTTTTTATCCTCATGACATTCTCGGCGTTTTCCGGCTTTTCTTCAAGGTATTCGATTATATCGTAGACGTTTACGACCGAGTATACCGGGAAGCCGAATTCGTCGTAGATTTCCTGCATGGCGCTCTTATCGGTCCTGCCCTTTTCACCCCTGTCGACCATTATAAAGCAGGCCGCGACCTTTGCGCCGTCAAGCTTTGAGAGGATTTCCATGCTCTCTCTTATGGCGGTGCCGGCGGTGATTACGTCCTCGACTATCACGATCTCCTCCCCGGGCTGTGGCTTGTATCCGACCAAAATTCCGCCCTCGCCGTGGTCCTTTGCCTCTTTTCGGTTGAAGCAAAACGGCAGGTCTGTGCCCTCTTTGGCGAGCGCCGCGGCAGCTGAGACCGCTATCGGTATGCCCTTGTATGCAGGCCCGAACAGCACGGTTTTTTTGTCCCCGAGATGTTCTTTATATGCTTTTGCATAGAACTCTCCGAGCCTCATTATCTGCGCGCCGGTCTTAATATCCCCGGCGTTGATGAAGTAGGGGATCTTCCGGCCGGATTTCGCGGTGAAATCGCCGAACTTGAGGACTCCCGCCTGCTCCAAAAAATTGATGAATTCTCTCTTGTAGCTTTCCATATATAAACCTCCTTAATAAATCATCCCACAAACTCTTTTACGCATCTTTCGTACGCTTCAACGGGGTCGTTTGCGGCAGTGATGGGCCTGCCCACGACGATGAAGTCAGAGCCCTCGATTTTTGCCTGAGCCGGGGTCATGACCCTCTTCTGGTCTCCTATATCGCCGTCCGCAAACCTCACTCCCGGAGTTACCGTGAGAAATTTTTCACCGCATCTTCCGTGAACCGCTCCCGCCTCAAGCGGCGAGCATACGACCCCGTCGAGCCCTGAATTTTTGGCGTTTTCGGCATATCTCATGACCGTCTCGGCCATCGGAGTATTTATCAGAAGCTCGTTCTTTAATGCGTCCGCGTCGGTGGACGTCAGCTGCGTCACGGCTATGAGTATAGGCCGCGAGCCGTCGGGCTTGGTCAGCCCCTCAAGCGCCGCTTTCATCATTGCCGAGCCGCCGGCGGCGTGAAGATTTGTCATGTCAACGTCGAGCTTTGAAAGAACCGCCATCGACTTTTTCACGGTGTTCGGGATGTCGTGCAGCTTAAGGTCCAAAAAGATCTTATGCCCGCGATTTTTGATTTTTTCTACGATGGACGGCCCGACGGAGTAGTAAAGCTCCATGCCTATCTTGACAAACGGCTTCCGGCCCGTAAACATCGAAAGAAACTCAAGCGTCTCCTTTTCGCCCGCAAAATCGCAGGCCACAATAACGTCTTTACCCATTTAAAGCGCTCCTCCTATTATATCGTTAAGATTTTTAATACCGTATTTTTCCATGACTTTGGGCAGGTCCTCGATTATTTTTTTGCATGCCATCGGGTCGACAAGGTTCTGCGCGCCGACTTCTACGGCCGCAGCGCCCGCAAGCATCATCTCCAAAACGTCCTCTGCCGTCGCTATGCCGCCCATGCCGACGACGGGTATCTTCACGGCCCCCGCGACCTGATACACCATCCGAAGCGCCACCGGGAACACCGCAGGCCCCGAAAGTCCCCCGGTCGTATTTTTAAGAAGCGGCCGCCGGGATTTTAAATCTATCCTCATGCCCAAAAGCGTGTTTATAAGGCTTATCCCGTCGGCTCCCGCGTCCTCGCAGGCCTTTGCAATGGAGACGATGTCGGTGACATTGGGGGAGAGCTTTATGATGACCGGCTTTTTCACTGCTTTTTTTACGGCTGCCGTGACCTTGGCCGCGGATTCGCAGGACGTGCCGAAGCTCATGCCTCCGCCGTGAACGTTCGGGCAGGAGATATTTACCTCGAGCCAGCCGACCTCGCCGCACGCGTCAAGCCTCTTGCATGTATATACATAATCCTCCAAAGAGAAGCCCGAGACATTCGCCATGACCTTTTTGTGAAATACCTTTTTCATCTTCACAAGCTCTTCCGAGATCACCTTGTCGACCCCGGGATTTTGCAGTCCCACGGCGTTGAGCATTCCCGAAGCGGTCTCGGCTATTCTCGGCGTGGGATTTCCGAGCCTCGGCTCGCGCGTGGTGCCCTTAAAGGAAAATGTTCCCAAAATATTTATGTCATACAGCTCTGCGAACTCATACCCGTAGCCGAACGTGCCGCTTGCGGGGATGATCGGGTTGTCGAGCGCTATTCCGCAGAGTGAAACCGAGGTGTTCACCATTTTATCTCCTCCTTTTTAAGAACGGGGCCGTCCCGGCATATTCTTTTATAGCCCGTCACCGTTTCGCAGGTGCAGCCCATGCATGCCCCGAATCCGCAGCCCATTCTCTCCTCAAAACTGAACTGGCCCGAGGTGGAAATGCCCTTGAATACGGCTTTGAGCATAGGCTCCGGCCCGCATGTGTAGACGTAGGAATAATTTTTCGGCAGGGCGCTCGTGACAAAGCCCTTGACGCCGTACGAGCCGTCGACGGTAGTCACCGTAACGCTGCAGCCGAGGGCGAGAAATTCCTGCTCATAAAAAATCTCGGAACGGGTGTTGAAGCCTAAGATCGCGCTTACGTTTTTGCCGCTTTCGCGAAGCTTTTTCGCAAGATAATAGAGCGGCGGCACTCCGACCCCTCCGCCTATAAGAAGCGGAGAGTCTCCCGAAAGGCTCATGTCGTAGCCGTTTCCGAGGCCGGAAAGAATGTCGAGCCTGCCGTTTTTCATCCTTGACATCGCTTCGGTGCCCTTGCCGACGACCTTATATATAAGGGTCAGCCGGCCGCCGTCAATGTCGCAGACCGAAATCGGCCGCCTGAGATAAAGTCCGTCGAGCTTAATGTTCACAAACTGCCCGGGCGAGGTTATCGCCGAGACGTCGCCGCAAAGCTCCATCTTAAAGACGTTTTCGGTCAGCGGAGCGTTCGAGACGATCTCAAAAAATCCCTGTTTCGTCATTTTATATCCTTTCTGTAAACGGTTTTCCCGTTGTATACCGTCATCAAATTGACTCCGAAAAGCTTCATCCCCTCAAACGGGGTGGCTCTCCCTTTTGACAAAAACTCATTTGTATCCACGGTGAATTCTTTCTCAAGCTCCCAGACCGAGAAGCCGTCCCCGACGGGGAGATTAAACCGCTCGCGGGGGTTTACGCACATGAGCCGAATGAGCCGCTCAAGGGTGATTATCCCGGTTTTTACGAAGTGCGTATACATCGCCGGGAACGACGTTTCGAGGCCGACTATCCCGAATGCCGAACCCTTTAAGCCCTTTGACTTTTCCTCAGCCGAGTGGGGAGCATGGTCGGTGGCAATCATATCTATCGTGCCGTCCAAAATCCCCCCGACAAGGGCCTCGCGGTCGGTTTTGTCCCTAAGCGGCGGGTTCATCTTCCAGCGGCCCTGCTCCTCTAAATCGCTGTCGTCGAATATAAGATAGTGCGGCCCCGTCTCGCAGGTTATATCAACGCCGTCGCGCTTGGCATTGCGTATCAATTCAACGCTCTCTTTTGTCGATATGTGGCAGACATGGTATGCGCAGCCTGTTTTTTTGGCAAGGGAAATATCGCGCTCTATCTGCCGCCATTCGCTCTCCGAGCAGATTCCCGCATGGCCGTGGGCCTTGGCGTACTTTCCGTCGTGGATGTATCCGCCGTTAAGAAGCGAATTTACCTCGCAGTGCGCGGCTATTATCTTGCCGAGTCTTTTTGCCTCGGCCATCGCGCTTTCCATCATCTCGTCCGACTGAACGCCCCTGCCGTCGTCGGAAAAAGCTATGACGCCGCTTGAAATTCCCGCCATGTCGGAGAGCTGTCCGCCCTTTTCGCCGACCGTTATTGCGCCATAGGGATGAACGCCGATAACGGCTTCCCGTGCGATAATATCGGTCTGAACCTTAAGATTTTCGGGGCAGTCGGGGACCGGTTCGAGGTTCGGCATGCAGCATACGTCGGTAAACCCGCCGCGGGCTGCTGAAGAAGAACCTGTCATAATTGTCTCTTTATATGAAAATCCCGGCTTGCGAAAATGAACATGCACATCGCAAAAACCGGGTAAAAAGGTGTATACGCCGTCTGAAAACGCCGAACGGTACGGCTCGCCAAGTCCGTCAAGGAACCTTTCTTTTAAGCTGATAGGGTCGTAAGCTCTCATCTTCAACGTCCTTTCAAAAATAAAACCCGCCGAGCGCGTCGACAGGCAGATCCCGAAAAATTTTGTGCCGACTTTCGGCCTCTCGGTGCCGCATTAAACTCGTCCCTGACAGTATAGCACAAATCGCCGGGGATGTCAAGACAGAAGATAGAGGGTCAGATGAATAGAGGATAGACCCTCGGACGTACCCGGGCTTGGTGCGGGGCGGAGCCCCGGCTCGCGAAGCGAGCCCGACGGCTGCGCCGTCGGACCGGCCCTGCGGGCCGGTCGGGGCTCCGCCGGAGCAGGGGGCCATATCAGAAGACAGAATTCAGAGATCGGATGTCAGAATTTCAAGGCGTCGCCTGCGGCGGCGGATTTTGTTACGCACAAGTCCCGAAAACCCGTTCCGAATTCTGACTTTTTGTATTCCGACCTCTGATTTGGTGCACTTCGCCGAAAAAATACAAATATTGCGACTTATTTTATCCCCGGCAATTGTCCGCCGGGTATTGACAAACGGCGATAAACGTGTATAATTGTTTGTGTAGCAAATACAAATGTATCTTGGTCATGAACTTGGAGGTCTTTAAATGCCCGAAAAAGAGTTTGTGGTTGTAAGCTCAGACGTCCTCCCTGAGGTCGTTTTAAAGGTCATAGAGGCGAAAAGGCTCATCGCTCAGGGGACCTGCAAAACCTCTACCGAGGCCTGTAGGATGACCGGGGTATCCCGGAGCGCTTACTACAAGTATAAAGACTCGGCGTTCATCTACTCCGAAAAGCTCGGCGAGAGAATAATCACACTTTGCATCGTGCTTTCGGACCGCGAGGGGATTTTGGCGGAGGTCCTCAACGAGATCTACCGCCTCGACGCGAACATTCTCACCATAAACCAGAGCATCCCCATCGATTCTGCGGCGACGGTGATGGTGACGCTTCGCTTGAACGACCAGAGTCTTCAGCCGGGCGCTGTCGCAAAGTCCCTTATGAAAGTAAAGGGAGTGGCAAGCGTGAGGATAATTTCCGGAAAATAATTTTTTTGAGAGGTAGCTATGAAAGTTTCTAAAATTGCTGTAATAGGCTTCGGAGTCGTCGGCAGCGGCACGGTGGAGCTGTTCTATAAAAATAAAGAGCTTATCGAAAAGAGAAGCGGCCGTCTTATGGACATCAAGTGGATTTGCGACTTGAGGGATTTTCCGAATTCTCCCTTTAAGGACAAATTCACGAAGAATTTTGAGGACATTTTAAACGACCCCGAAATTTCGGTCGTCGCCGAGATGATAGGCGGAAAGACGTTGGCGTACGACTACACCAAAAAGCTTTTGTCAAAGGGCGTGAGCGTGGTCACGTCGAATAAAGAGCTTGTTGCATATCACGGTGCAGAGCTTATAAAGCTTGCCAAGGAAAACCACTGCAACTATTTCTTTGAAGCGTCCGTAGGCGGCGGCATTCCGATAATAAGACCGCTGCACCAATGCCTTGCCGCTAACAGAATAGAGCGCATTGCGGGCATTTTAAACGGCACGACCAACTATATCCTCACGAAGATGATTTTCGATCAGGTGTCGTTTGAGCAGGCTCTTGCCGACGCCCAGAGACTCGGCTATGCCGAACAGGATCCCACAGCTGACATCGACGGGGCGGACGCCTGCCGCAAGCTTTGCATACTCGGCTCACTTGCTTTCGGCAAGCAGATATACCCCGAATACGTCCACTGCTCAGGCATAAGAAACATCACCCTCGACGACGTAGAATACGTCGCGAACGCGGGCTATGCGGTAAAACTCATCGGACTCATTGAAAAGACCGAAAAGGGTCTTGTGGCGACGGTCTGCCCGAGGCTTGTGAGCGTTTCAAATCCTCTTTCCGGCGTGAACGACGTATATAACGCCATCATGATAAGAGGGGACAGCGTGGGCGACACCCTGTTTTACGGCAAGGGCGCGGGCAAGCAGGCGACAGCCTCCGCGGTAGTTGCCGACATCATCGACGCCGTGAAGCATGAAAACGCCGACATCGCCTCCCTGACCTGGGAGGACAGCCAAAACCGCGACTTCATCCTGCCCTACAAGACGGCGAACGTAAGGGTCTATGTGCGCCTGAGATCTCCCGAAGCGGACAGCCTCAAAGGGCTTATTACAACGCTGTTCGGCTACGTCGACTTCATCCCGAGAAAGCACAGGACCGAGGGCGAGCTTGCTTTTATCACTCCCGAGATCGAGGAGTACCAGATTGACAAAAAGCTTGCGCTTCTTTCGGAGCATGCCGACGTGATGAGAAAGATAAGACTGCTATAAAATTTAACCGATATGGAAATTATTGATACATTTACTGAGGCGCTCGGCTGCTATGACGAGTCGGGGTACAGCTATGAGCGGTGGAAAGAATATATCGATTCATCGCTCCCGGGGCTTTTCCCGATACTTTCAGAGGACGCAAAGAGCGCGCTTAACGCCGACGGCGCTTCCGAGGAGGAGCTGCTTAGGGTGCTGAACGGCATGATAAAAAATCGTGAACAGCTTAACGCCGCCCACGATTCTTTTTCATATGTTGCAAAAAATCTCGACGGCACGATACGCGAGCGCTTCGGAAAGGGGCTTGACGCCGTCGTTGTTTTTTATCTCGGGCTTTGCAACGGCGCCGGTTGGGTGACGGAGTACCGCGGGAAAACGGCGATACTTTTGGGCATGGAAAAAATTACCGAGCTTAACTGGTGCAGCGTACGGGACATGCGCGGGCTCATCTGCCACGAGCTCGGCCACGTCTATCAGAAGCAGTACGGCGTTCTGAACCGAAATTTTGACAAAAACGAGGATAAGCTTCTCTGGCAGCTCTTCACCGAGGGCGTGGCGATGTGTTTTGAGCAGATCGTCGTCGGGAATCCCGATTTTTACCATCAGGACGTGAACGGCTGGAAAGCGTGGTGCGACGGCCGTTTTGAGCAGATAAAGGCGGATTTTGCGAGGGATTTAAGGACGATGACCCCGAAAAATCAGCGCTACTTCGGCGACCGGGTCAGCTACGGCGGCCGCGGAGACGTGGGGTATTATCTCGGCTGTCGGTTCGTGAGAGAGATTTTGAAGCGCCATGATTTTGACGAAATAATCTCATTTGACATCGACAAGGTGCGGGAGCAGTTTGAACGCTTCGCGGGGTGAGCGAGGAAAAAACCGGAATTTGTGCAAAGGCAGGGGGGGCTGCTTTTTTGGGGGAGCGATAAAGGGCACGTTGTCCGGGACTCGGGTAAGAGGTATTCGCTGCGCGAATGCTATTTTGAGTCACATCCCCTGACCCCCTCCTCGAGGAAGGGGGAACTGTCGCACGCACCTTATCAAAAAATCCGTATCATTTTCTTGCGAAAAGTGATACGGATTTTAATTTACCCTCCGCGCCCGACCCATGGGGACAAGGTATTCGCTTCGCTCATGCTATTTTAAATCCCCCTCCCCCAACCCCTCCCCCAAGGGAGGGGCGTTGGTGCTGACTTTTATTTTTCTGCCTCTGTCTGCCCTCTGACTTCTGTCCTCTGTCATCTCTTCGCGCCTCTTGCTTTTTCCCGCGATTTGGGCTATAATATAAGTGACCACGTTGAAAGGAAAACGCTATGAAAACTTCCGAAATTTACCTTGCGGCAGGCTGCTTCTGGGGCGCGCAGCGCTTCTTCGACAGCCTCCCGGGCGTTCAAAAAACCGCCGTCGGCTACGCAAACGGCCGCACCCCCGACCCGACCTACCACGACGTAAAGTCCGGGAAAACCGGCTACGCCGAGACCGTAAAAATATCTTACGATAAATCAATAATTTCCCTTGAGGAAATCCTCCGCCTCTACTTCATGATCATCGACCCGACATCCCTGAACAAACAGGGCGAGGACGTCGGCGAGCAGTACCGAACCGGCGTCTACTACTCCGACCCGGGCGACGTTCCGACAATCACTTCTGTATTTTTAACCGTTCAGCAGAGTCTCTCCGCGAAAATGGCGACGGAACTTTTACCTCTTGAAAACTTCTATACGGCGGAGGAATATCATCAGAAATACCTCGAGAAAAATCCCGGGGGATACTGCCACATCAGCCCGAAGATGATAGAGTTTGCCAAGAACTACAAGCCGGTGACGAAAAATGAAAAGTGAACTTATTCATTGCGAGCACGGCTTTCCGGCATACTTCAACGATGACAGCAAAACCCTTATTTTAGGCTCTTTTCCGTCTGTCAAAAGCCGTGCCGAGGCGTTTTATTATGCACATCCTCAAAACAGATTCTGGAAAGTGCTCGCGGGGATATATCACGAGCCAACGCCTTTGGAACTGTCCGAAAAAACGGACTTTTTAAAACGGCGTCGCATAGCCCTCTGGGACGTCATAGAAAGCTGCGACATCGTAGGCTCAAGCGATTCAAGCATAAAAAACGCCGTACCTACGGACATAAGAGTTTTGCTTTTTGAATGTGAAATAGAAAAAATCATATTAAACGGCAGGACTGCCGAGAGATGTTTTAATAAATTTCAGAGCGGCATAGACGTTCCCGTTTACGCGCTTCCGTCCACGAGTCCCGCCAACGCTCGGTACAGTCTTGAGCGGCTGATTGCGGAATGGTCGGAGAAAATCATATGACAATAAATAAAAAAATTTTCCGCCGGGAGCGCAATATTTTGCCCTCGAAAAGCGTATTAAAGGTAAAACCGTTAGAAAGGATGATTTTATGAAAAAAACTTTGTTGGCTGTCGCTTTGGCGCTTGTTCTGACCGGCTGCGCCGTCGGCCCGAAAGAGGAGCCCCGCGAGACCCTTGCTTCGCCCGAGGCGACCCTGCCCGCGACTCTTCCCACCGAAGAAACCACCGCCGAGACTGCTTTGGGCTTGGTCACGACTGTTGTTGAGACGTCTGCGCCCGAGACCGAGGCGTCGGAGCCCTCCGAGACTTTCAGCGAGGCCGAGGAGCCGGATGATGATGAACCCGCCGAAATAGGCGACATCGAAATTGAGCCCGTCGACGTTGAAACGCTATATGCCACTATTTCGCTCAACGTCCGCAGCGGCCCGTCGACCGATTACGAATCGATTGGGCACCTCGACGTCGGCGAGGGCGCTGAGATAGTCGGCTACAACTACGATTCGGGATGGTACCTTATTAAATACGGCGGCGGCAACGGATGGGTAAGCGGCAAGTACATGGCCGAAAGGGTCGATACCGAACAGGCCGAACTTCCGGACGGCCTGTCGCAGGATCTGGCAAAGAAAATTTCGGACAGTTATAACGGCCCCGGCACTGCTCATATTTACGGATATTACGGCAGCTGCGACAGCGGCGTGGCGGTAGCGATCTGCGGCTCGGACACATATACCGAAGATGTAAAGACGGTCGTCGTGGGGGATTACGAATTCGAGCTTGCAAGCGGCAGCTTTGATTTGTACTTCTATTCAAACGGCGGAATGCTCATGGAAATCAACGACGCTTATTCGCAGGGCATTCTCACCGACAGCGATTTTGGACAGCTTGACTGCAAAAAAATCACCGACGAACAGACCGAACTTCCGGACGGTCTGTCGCAGGATTTGGCAAATAAAATTTCGGACAGTTATAACGGCCCCGGCACTGCCCATATTTACGGATATTACGGCAGCTGCGACAGCGGCGTGGCGGTGGCTGTCTGCGGCTCGGACACATATACCGACGATGTAAAAACGGTCGCAGTGGGGGATTACGAATTCGAGCTTGCAAGCGGCAGCTTTGATTTGTACTTCTATTCATACGGCGGAGCGCTCATGAAAATCAACGACGCATATTTCAACGGCTTTGTGCTCGACAGCGATTTTGAACAGCTTGACTGCAAAAAAATCAGCTACCCGCAGTTAGACCCTCTCGACCACGCGATGGAGGCGACGATATGCGGGGACTACGCGAAATATAAGGGGATTAGTGCCGACAAAGTCGAGGTACGAAGCTATTACGGAAAGGTCAAAAACGGCTATGCGGTGGTCATGTACGACGGCCGGGAGCTGATAGAAATTGTAAGAAGCTTCTATGTTGGAGACTATATGTTCGAGCAGACCGGCGATCTTGTTATTGAAATCCGCACCGACGACGGCAGCTTCACTGAGCTTACAGAAGCGTACAATAGCGGCCTCGTCTCAAACGACGATTTGAGGATGATATATTATTACAGCAGCCTGAGACCGTGACGGGGGATTTGAGGGGGATGAGGGATATCCTTTTGGGAGTGTCCAAACTGCCCGCATTATAATAATTCATGGTTTGATGATTAAAGGTTCGCAGCTCCTGTCGGAGCTGCGTATCACAAGGGGACGCCCTCACTTGCAGGGCGTCCCCTCTTGAAAAAATAGCCCACCGGGCTATTTTTTCAATTCACCCCTTGCGGAGCGCCTTCGTGTAAAAAATTTCGCAGCCTGCGGGCTGCGACAAGGGGCTCTGCCCCTTGACCCTGCAAGCCCTTTGAAAAGGGCTTGATCCTAAACTTTTATATTATGTGACCGAAATGGCCACTCCCTATCCTTTTATGCGTATTGACATTTTGCGAAAAATATATTATAATGTAACAAATACTTCCTGAAAGAAGGGCTTATTATGAATTGTCCAAAATGCGGCGCTGTCTGCGAAGACGGTGCAAAGTTCTGCCCGGTCTGCGGAGAGGCTCTTGCGCCCTCTGCCGAACAGCAGAAAAAGCCGGTCAGCTACTGCCCGAAATGCGGCCAACCCCACGAGGGCAACCCGCCGTTCTGCCCCAACTGCGGAGCTTCACTTAGCGTGCAGAATTTCACCGACGCCGCCAAAAACGCCGGCCAGAGCTTTGTTAATCAGGCTCAGGAATTCGGCCAGGCTGTTTCCAACGGCAACATCAACCAGTATTTCCCCCAGTCTCAGCCCGGCACCGTCCCCTCGAGGAGCATCGCTCTTTACATCATCCTGACGATCGTGACCTGCGGAATTTTCGGGCTTTATTGGTTCGTCTGCCTCGTAAACGACCTCAACACCGCCGCCGGCACCCCGAACGATACGAACGGCGTTGTGGTTTTGCTTCTGAACATCGTGACCTGCGGTATCTACGGCCTGTTCTGGGCGTATAAGGCCGGCGATAAGGTCGCTCTTATCAAGCAGCGCAGAGGCGTGCCGGTCAGCGGCAACGACGGCATTCTCTATCTTGTATTGCAGCTCTTCGGCCTCGGGCTCATAAACTACTGCCTCATCCAGAACGAAATCAACCAGGTCGCCGGCACTCAGCTCTGATGAGCGAAACCGCTGAAATAAGAAAGAGGCTTTTAAAGCTTATAGCCCTTGTCGGCGGGCTCGGCGTCTGCGGACTTATGTACGCGGCTTTTGTGTCCGCGACAGGGGTAGGCGTCCCGTGCGTTTTCCGCCTTATCACCGGGCTCGAGTGTCCGGGATGCGGAGTGTCGAGGATGTGCCTGAGCCTCTTAAGACTTGATTTCGGGGCGGCATGGAGCAGCAACCCCGCCGTAATGGCGCTTTTGCCGCTTGGGGGAGTTGTTTTTGCGGACATGGCGGTGAGGTATGTCAAAACCGGCAGCCGACAGCCCGACCGCTTCTCAAACGCCGCGCTGATATTCATGACGGCGGTGCTCCTGCTCTTCGGGATAGCGAGAAATCTTATCTGATAATGAAAGCCCGCGGATTTCCACGGGCTTTTGTTTATGATGAAGAAAAACCCCTGCCATACTCTGACAGGGGTCCTTTTATTTCATTTTACTCCACAAGCTCCAAGACGTCGTAATACGCTTCCTTGAGCTTAAGGTCTTTATCGATAAGCATCGGATAATTCTGGTGCCCGTCGTTTAACCAGCTGACCCCGTCGTGGAGTCCCCACATGACCACGCTGTCCAGAATCCCCTCGTCCGAAAGCTCCATCATAAGCTTGAACACGTCGGTGTAGGTCTTGGAAAACTGCTCCAAAAAGTCCTTTGTGAGTTCAACGTCCTTTTTCTCCTCGCCCCAACCGTAGCAGTTCACGTCGAGCTCCGTGACCTCGATTATAAAGTCGGGGTCGATTTCGCGCAGGCGGGAGATTATCTTGAAGTTTTCTTTCATAGCTTCATAGTCGATGCCGTTTCCTATGTGCATCTGGAAGCCCACGCCGTCTATCGGCACGCCCTCGGAGAGCATCTGCTTTACGGCGTTATACATTCTTATCGCCTTGCTCGACGAGCTTTCGAGGCTGTAGTCGTTTATTATCAGTCTCGCGTCGGGATCGGCCTCATGCGCTGCCCGGAACGCTTCTTCGATGAAGTCGTACTTGTCGCCGTCGCCGTCATAGTCGCCGACTATCCTCGACCAGTCGGAGAACCTGAGCTGGCTGTCGTCGCCGATGACCTCGTTCACGACGTCCCACGTCGAGACTTTTCCCTTATAGCGGCTGACTATCGTCGTGACATGGTCTCTTATTCTTTGCAGCAGAAGTTCGGCGGAGGCGTCCTCGTTTCCGTCCTTAAAGAACCACCCCGGCACCTGCGAGTGCCAGATAAGCGTGTGCCCGCGGGCGACTATATCGTTTTCGTTGCAGAAATCCACAAATTTATCAAAGGTATCGAAGTAGTACCTGTCCTCCTCGGGATGGAGATTCTCGGGCTTCGATTCGTTCTCCATGACGAGAGTGTTGTACTGCTTGAGGATGGTTTTGCACTGGTTGGAATTCGGGTCTGCGATGTCCCAGGAATTGACGGCGGCGCCTACCCTGAAATAGTCCTTGAACGTCTCGGCAATCGACGGCGCGTCATCGTCGTAGGCATACTGCAAATCCCTTGAGGAGCACCCCGTCAGAAGCACCGCGGCCGCCAATGCCGCCGAAATAATTCTCAAATAAATCTTTTTCATAACATTGCCTCCGTC
Source organism: uncultured Clostridia bacterium (assembly GCA_947625125.1). Classification (GTDB taxonomy): domain Bacteria; phylum Bacillota; class Clostridia; order Oscillospirales; family Ruminococcaceae; genus Faeciplasma. The sequence continues at coordinate 19,541 of CANQNF010000009.1, read as the reverse complement.
AGTGATTATCCTTGAGCTGGCTCTTTTTGCGGTACTGAAGCGGGCTCATGCCGGTGATTATCTTGAACTGCCGGCAGAAGTGCTCGATGGACTGGTATCCGCAGAGCTGAGATATTTTCTGAGACGAATATGCGGAGCTGTTTAAATATTCCTTTGCAAGGTCAACCCTGAAATTGAGGACGTCCTGCATGCAGCTCACGCCGAACTGCTTTTTGTAGATGCTCTGCAAATATCCGACCGAGACGTGAACCCTCTCCGCCATCTCCTTTACGGTCCACTGGTAGTCGGGGCGGGTCTGGATGTCGTATCTTAGGTTAATGAGCTCGCGCTCCTGGTCGGAGAGCGAGGAGTCGCCGACCGATTCGGCTATCTTCATAAACATCAGCCTCATGACAAGGGTCATAGACTGCTGACTGTAGGAGTATTTGTAGAAGAAGGACTTTTCAAGGACCTTAAAGAGGCAGTCCATGCTGTCGGGGTCGGCAAGCGCGATGGGTCTGCCGAGGGGAATGTCTCTTTTAGCGATGAAGTCCTCGTCGGTGTAGAATCTGACGTAGTAGTTGGCGTAGGGAACTCCTCCCGTGGCCTGATAGCTTGCGGCGGCCTTTGGCGGGTAGAGCAGCAGCGTGTTCGTCGGGACCTCGATGTCCTCGCGGGTCCCGTCGGGGTTCGTGACGTGAACGAGCGCGGGCGATTTGGTCTGAACAAGAAGCCACCAATCGTGGGCGTCGTCGTAATAGACGAAATCGGTTTCGTGCACTGAGTTGAGCCATACGAAGTTTATGTCAACCATTTCATTTTCCTCCCTGTCCTAAAATTTACGTTAAAATGTCCGGAAACATTGAATAATACTATATTTATAATGAACTATTTTTTTTATTTTGTCAAGTACTTTTACAATCAAATATGATTTTTCATCAATTTTGCTTAAATAACCATATTTTAATACCGCAAATTTTGCAAATTTCCTATTGCTTTTTGGGGATATTAGTGTTATAATTAAAATGTATTTTTGCGCAAACGGCGCATTGTTACCCTTTATAATAGAAATTCGGAAGGAAAGTTTGATATGTTCAAAAAGTTAGCGGCGGTTTTAGCCGCGATAGTTGTGGCCCTCACGGCGATGAGTTTCACAGCGTTTGCCGAGGACCCGGGCTCCGTCACTATAGTGCAGACGAGCACTGCCGCAAAGGACGGGGATTTCACTGTTGAAGTCAGGTTTGAGATGAACCCCGGCGTCGAGAGCATGGCCTGCAACATAAGATTCGATTACCGGGTCTTAAAGCTCAAATCCGTGAGCGACGCAGGCCTCATGAGCGGCTTTTATTACACCGTCAACTCTAACATCGCACAGCTCACCTGGACCGGCAACGGCAAAGACGTCGACGCCACCGGCACCCTCGCCACCATAACGTTCACTGCCTTAGACGAGCCCTCCGACGGCTCTATCGTCTATTCGAGCGTTTCGGCGAGCAACTCAAAGGGCATCGCGATGATGGTCAACGGCAACACCGCGGTCATGAACTTCGGCGCTCCGCTCCCGCCCGAGCCCGAGCCGGAAGTAACGACGGCGGCCCCCGAGCCCGAGGAGATAACCACCGAGTCCGAGGAGGTCGAGGAATACATCGACGAGACCACCGCTCCGATAGTCACCGAGGCTCCCACCACGACTACCGAGCCGACGACTCCCGCTCCCACCACTACCTCCGCCACCACCACAAGGAGGCGTTCCACTACCACTACCACCGAGAGACAGACCGAGCCTCCGACCACCACTCCCGAGCCCACGACCGAGCCCCCGACGACCACTACCGAGCCGACGACGAGCGCTCCCCCGACGGATACGACTCCTCCGACAACGACTGAGATAACCACCTCGGACATGCTTATGCTCGGAGTCACGTCGCAGCCCGACGAGGGCGAGGAATTCGCCGACGCATATACCGAGGACGCAGATAACAAGACCGCAAACCGCGGGACCATGCTGCTTGCGCTTATAGCGATAGCCCTGACCGGCGTTCTGGTCGTCGCTATAGAAATGTACCGCAGGCGCGGATAAAGAGAGATCTTTGGAGTAAAAATGAGCAAAATTTTCAATAAAAAAATAATAGTCACGGTCATAGTGATACTTCTTGCAATTGTCGTCATAGCAAACTGCGTGACAATAGTCCAGCCGGGCCACACCGGCGTAGTCGTGACCCTGGGAAAGGTCAACGAGACGGTGCTTCAGGAGGGCCTGCACTTTAAGATACCCTTTGTGCAGAACGTCGTGATGATAGACAACCGAATCACCAAGCTTGAGGTCGACACCGAGGCATTTTCAAGCGATTTGCAGACCGTCGACACCCGCCTTGCGATAAACTACCGGGTCGACACCTCCAAATCCTACAGCATATATAAAAACATTGGCGCGGGATATGAGGCGGTTTTGGTAGAGCCCGCCGTGAACGAGGTCTTAAAGGCCATAGTTGCGCAGTACTCTGCCGAAGAAAGCGTTACGAACCGCACGCTTATCTCCACCGGCCTCGTCGAGGGCCTGAACGAAAAGCTCAACGATATCGGGCTTTACGTCACCGACGTCAATATCATAAACTTTGAATTTTCCGAGGCGTATATCACCGCCATCGAGGAGAAGCAGGTCGCCCAGCAGGAGCTTTTAAAGGCCGAGACCGAGAAGCAGACCAAGATAACCAACGCCGAAGCCGAGGCCGAGGCGATGAAAGTCAAGGCCGAGGGCGAGGCGGAGGCTCTAAAGATAACCGCGAGCGCCGAAGCCGAGGCGAACGCCACGATAGCCGAGTCGCTGACCGAGGAGCTTATAAGGTATCAAAAGGTCGACAGGTGGAACGGCGAGTTGCCGAAAGTCACCGGCGGCTCCGGCACGTTTATGGATGTTTCGGACATCATGACCGACGCCGAACCCGAGAGCGCAGAAGCCCCCGTGCAGCAGGAGGTTATTCCGGCGGCAGGGGAGTGAGCCTCCCAAACCTTTCGTTTATGAGGAAAACCCTCTCAAATTTTCAATGTAATTTGAGAGGGATCTTTATTACTTTGGAGTCCCTATGAAAAGAATCATTGCAATTATTTTGGCGGCGGCGGTGGCGTTCTGCGGCTGCGGCCTGAAAAAACAGCTCACCGCTTTCGGGCTTTACTCGAAGTCGGTCTCGGACATCGCCAAGGCCGACGGCATGGAGGCCGAATGCGACATAAAAATCGACCTCGGCGTCATCTCGACCGAGTTCACCGTCCACCTCAAGCAGAACGGCGAAAACTCCGAGACCGTCATGTATATGGGCGGCGAGGAGGTCTCAAGGACGGTCGTTTTCGACGGCGTGAGCTATGTTTCGTCCGGGGGAGAAAAGGTCAAATCGCCTGCGGAGCCCCTTTCCGAAAACGTTTCTTCGGCAGTCCCGAAGCTTGCCGAGGAGCTTTTTGACGGCGTGGAAATAGCAGAGACCGCCGAGGGCAGCTCCGTCACGGTCGACATCGATTCGGAGATTTTTGCCGACATGCTCGGCGAGATAAACGGCGCTTCTCCGGCCCTTGATTTCGACAACGCCGTGCTGACCATGAACTATGACAAGGATGATTGTATAACCGGAATGGACCTCTCGGCGGACGTTGAGATGAGTTTTTCGGGCGTCTCGATGAGCGCGAAAATGACCGCCGACTACGATTTTATAAACCTCGGCGAAGCGCCCGAGATAAGCGCGCCCGACGACGCGGACGAATATATCGAAGCGCAGTGATATGCCAAAAAATTACAAAAGCCGTCCCCGAGAATATCGGGAGCGGTTATTTTTTTGCAGATTTTCATTTTTCGGGATATGTATAGGGCGGTTAAACCCCGTCGGGGAAGTTAGCCGGCAGCCAGTCGGGATCGTATTTTTCGGGGCAGGAGTTGGTCTCTTTTTTTATCGGAGTGCCCTCCTTGGCCTCTTTTACGCTGTCGAAGTTGTTCCAGTTGTTAAAATATATCACAAACATCGTGAGCAGGTCCACAAGCTCTCTCGGCAGCTCGTCGAGCAGGTAAATGCTGTAAACACAGCCGGTAAATTTGACGTTAAAGCTTGTGAGCACGCAGCCTATCTGCCTGTTATCCTGCTCGGAAAAGAGCGATATGCTCTCGTTGCCGTCGGTGTTGAAGTGGTAGGCCCTGTATTTTTGGCCTTTCAGGTCGTCGATGAGGTAGCTGCGCCTGCCGCCGGATTCCTCCATTGCGCAGAAAGTCGCGTGGTTGTGGGAATTCTTTTTTATAAAACAGTTGCGGTAGCAGCGCGGCCTTTTAAGGAACCAGCGCAGGGGCGCAACGTTAAGTATGGGAGGGATGGAGTATTCGCCGCTGAAGCTTATTCCTTTGGAATTTCCTTTCATCCAGAACGTCTCAAGCGGGCTGAGGTTGCCGAGTTTGGCAAGGTATTTCGGTATTCTGTTATAGAAAATGTCAAATGCTCTGGGCTTGCCGCCAAGCGTCTGAGTGATCTGAACAACCATGCCGTCACCTCAATTTCGTTAAGAATACATAACAATTATAAACCATTTTACGGTGTTTTGTCAAGGGAAATACACGACAAAACCCGGCGTCTCGTCGACAACGGGGTAAAAATTCCACGGGAAAAAGGAGACAATTTTGTAGATATTGAACAATCGGACTGCGGCCGCGGGTGCTGCATGCTGCCGGGAAAAGGGTTGTTGTTCCCGACATCGCGGCCGGAACGGGGGGAGTGCGGGGCGGAGCCCCGGCTCGCGTGCGCGAGCCCGACGGCGAAGCCGTCGGCCCCGGCCTTTGGCCGGGCGGGGCTCCGCCGGAGCAGTAGCTACAGTCCGGCCGCGTTGCATGCGCGAAGCCCTGTCAGTGCTTCTGTTTCTCAGGAGCGTCTGATTCGCCCGCGTTTTCTTATTTTAAAATCGTCGCCTTGGCGACACCTTGAAAATCTGACATCTGATTTCTGACCTCTGTCTTCTGATGCGGCCGATTAGGACGCATCTGCCCGAAGTCCCGTCAGCCCACACGCCCCTACTCTCTCTCCCTTTTCCGTCCCCCGAAAGCGCCTTTGTAAAACATCAGCGACATGGCCGTGGCGATGGCCCAGCCTATCGGCCAGGAGAGCCAGATGCCCGTGGACCCGATAGGCGTTTTTGACAGCGCCGTCGCCAGCACCACCCTCAGAATAAGGTCGGTGAACGTTGAGACCATGAATTTTTTCATCATCCCGGCGCCCCTTAAGACCCCGTCCGCGACGAGCTTCGCTGACACGACAAGGTAAAACGGGGCGACTATCCGCAAAAACTCGACGCCGGAGCTGAGTGCCGCCTCACTCGGCGAATCGAGGAAGATGTATATGAAAAATCTTCCCGCTAAGAAATACAGCGCAGCAAACGGCAGGCATATCGCCCAGACCAGCCTGAGCCCGGCCTTGAAGCCCTCGGCGACCCTCTCCGGCTTATTTGAGCCGAGATTTTGAGCCGTGAAGTTTGATATGCCGTTGCCGACGGTCGTGAGCGAGGTTATCACGAGGTTGTTGAGCTTGACCGAGGCCGAATATCCCGCCATGACCCCGGTCTGAAACGAATTTATGACCCCTTGAATCATGATATTTCCGACAGAAATAAAGCTCTGCTGTAAAATGCTCGGGACGGCTATTGCGGATATCCTGCCGAGGATTTCAAAGGAAAACGCCCTCGGCTTTTCGTCGGTCTTTATATCTTTAAGGGATCTGAAAACGAAGATAAGGGACAGCACGCAGCTTACCCCCTGGCATAAAAACGTCGCCCACGCGACCCCGTCGACGCCGTGAGAGAAAATAAAGGACAGATATTTTGTGAATATAATATCCACGGCGATATTCGACAGCGATGAGCACATGAGAAAAATGAACGGCGTTTTTGAATTCCCGAGGGCGGAGAATATCCCCGTCGCGACATTGTAGAAGAATAAAAACGGCAGTCCGAGTATGTATATATCGAGGTATAGCTTCGAGGCGTCGTAGACCTCGTCGGGCGTGTTTATCATCCCGAGGAGACGCCCGCCGAACAATGCTCCGAAAAGCATTAAAACGCCGCAGAGAACTCCGCAGGAAATAAGCGTAGTGTAGACGGCAGTTTTAAGGTCGCGGTATCTCCTCTCGCCGAAAAAGCGGGAGACCACGACCGAGCATCCTATATTTATGCCGAATCCGAAAGCAAGAAAGATGAGGGTTATTTCATAGCTGTTGCCGACGGCCGCAAGGGCGTTTTCTCCGACGAATTTGCCCGCGACGAAGCTGTCGGCGATGTTATAGAGCTGTTGGAAGATAACGCTGCCGAAAAGCGGCACGCAAAACCTCCAAACCACGCTTGAGGGCTTCCCCACCGTTAGGTCCCTATTCATTATCCTGACTCCTTATAAGGCGACCGGGGTTTCCGGCCGCCGTTTTTTATTTTATATGTCAGCGCAGACTCTTCTCAAAGAATCCGACTATCCTGTCAAAGGGTATGGCGTTTTTGCCGCCGCCGTCGTAGAGGTCGGTGTGCACGACTCCGGGGATTATCATAAGCTCCTTATTTTCGGTAAATTTACCGCTTCGCATTATATCGCCGTACGCGTCGCGTGTGAAGTAGCAGGAATGAGCCATATCTCCGTGTATCATGAGCACGGCGCTTCTTATCTCGCCGATATATTTTAAAATCGGGAAATTCATATATGACATGCAACCGATTACGTTCCAGCCGCCGTTGGAATTAAGGCTTCTCTCATGGTAGCCTCTTTTGGTCTTGTAGTAGTCGTAATAATCCTTGACAAAGAAAGGCGCGCCCTCGGGTACGGGGTCGGCGACTCCTCCGCCCAAAACATATGAACCGTTTAAGAAGTCCTCGGTCCTTTGGGCGGCAAGCGCTTTTTTCTTTTCATATCTTGCCGCTTCGCTGTTTTCGGCATCGAAGTAGCCGTTTGCGTTCACTCTCGACATATCGTACATCGTCGAGGTCACGGTCGCCTTTATCCTCGTATCGAGCGCGGCAGCGCTGAGCGCAAGTCCTCCCCAGCCGCATATCCCGACTATGCCGATTCTCTCGGAGTCGACGAAATCTCTTGTCGAGAGGTAGTCGACGGCTGCAAGAAAGTCCTCGGTATTTATATCGGGTGAAGCCATATATCTCGGCGTGCCGCCGCTTTCGCCGGTAAACGACGGGTCGAAAGCCATGGCGATAAACCCGCGTTCCGCAAGGGTCTGCGCATACAGTCCCGAGGCCTGTTCCTTGACTGCGCCGAACGGTCCGCAGACCGCTATCGCCGGCAAAGCGGCCTTTTTGTCCGAAAGCTTAGGCATATTCTTCGGCTTATAAAGGTCCGCCGCAAGGGTTATGCCGAAACGGTTCTGAAATGTGACTTTAGAGTGGGAAACCTTTTTGCTTTTCGGGAACGTCTTGTCCCATTTTTCGGTAAGCGTAAGCTCCTGCATAAAAATCTCTCCTTTTAATAGAAAAGTGATGGGAATATAAAAAATATAATGATGGTTTGCGAGTATTATAGCATACCCCGCCGCCAAAGTCAAATAATTCCCCGAAGCGGTTGACAACGGGGAAAGTATGTGTTATAATAAAAGCACAGAGAGCCGAACGGCTCAGCAAAGTTTAAGTATTTCTATAAAGAAAGTGACCGCCGCTTTGGAAGAGCTCGGCGGTTACTTTTTTATTTCACGGATGATTTCTAAAACGATGAGAAGTATAATCAAGAAGATGTATAAATTCTCTGTCATCACGCATGCCCCCTTTCGGGGCTATGATACGCGAAAAAAGCTCTCAGAGCCGGAGCGGTCGGTCGTTTTTGACCGCGAACGGCGATGAGGAAGCTTTTTAGCTTATCATGCCGCCACGGCTCTCTGCTATGGATATTATACCATAATTTAAAGAGCCTGTCAACGGCGATGAGTAAGCTTTTTAGCTTATCATGCCGCCACAAGGCTCTCTGCAAAAGATATTATACCACATCCCCGCGGAATTATCAAGAGGCGGGGGATAATACTTTGTTTCATTCTATCCTCTATCCCCTAATCATCTTATCTCTATCTCTATCTCCTGACTTCTTTCCCCACTGTTGTCTTAATGCGCAGCTTCGTACACATCTTGACTGTTTTCTATATTGACATTTTTCTTAAAATTTGCTATACTTGTTCGCAGTGCCGTGCTTAAGGAGCGGCTGCCTGACCAAAAACGAAAGGACTATTTTTATATGTGGCTCGTATTTACGATTTTGTCGACCCTCTTGTGGGGCTTTGCCGACCTGTTCTATAAAAAAGGCGCGAGAGGCGGCGCTGAAAAATATTCTCACCTGCTGACGGGAATAACCGTCGGCCTCGTGATGGGCGCGCAGGCTGTGTTTACCCTTATTTTCGGGCATATCGGCTACAACCCCATAAACATTCTCATATACCTGCCCGTTTCGCTTTTCTACATAATTTCGATGGTGGTCGGCTATCTCGGCCTGAAATATCTTGAGCTGTCGATAAATTCTCCTATAGAAAATTCTTCCGGAGCAGTCGTCTGCATACTCTGCCTAATTTTCCTCGGCGAGAGTCTTGATTTACTGTCGGCAGGCGCTGTCATAATCATCACGCTCGGCATCGTCCTGCTCGGGTGGCTCGAAAGGACCCGTGCCGAGGACATCCCCCCCGAGGACCGCAAATACTCCCACAGTGTTTTTGCGCTGATATTCCCGCTTTTATACTGCGTGCTCGACGCTCTCGGCACTTTCTTCGACGCCTATTATCTCGACGATATAAGCGCCACGCCGCTTGTCGACGTGACCGAGGAGACGTTTGAAAACGTGGCGAACGTGTCTTACGAGCTGACGTTTTTGATAGCGGCAGTCGTCATGCTCATATACATTCTGGTCATAAAAAAGGAGAAAATCGACGTCCCGAAGCAGGGCGACAAGCTTTGGGCGGCGATTTTCGAGACCGCGGGACAGTATTTTTACGTCTTTGCGATGAGCGGGAACGCGGTTATCGCAGCGCCCACGATTTCCGCATACTGCGTTGTTTCGGCGGCGCTCGCGGCGATATTCCTCAAGGAAAAGCTCCGGCCGATGCAGTACGCCGCCATCGGCGCGGTCATTGCGGGCATAATCATGCTCGGGATAGCCGAGGGCTTGGCGGAAGCCTGAGAAAGACAAAACATAAAGGGGCACGGCTTGGTTCGTGCCTTTTTCATGCCGCGGGCTTTGAAGCCGCAACATTCCGCCCCTCCGGACCCTCCTGCTTCTGCCGGGGGCGAAGCCCGGCCCGGCAAAGCCGGGCCCCGGCGGCTCCGCCGCCGGGTCGCTCGGCCGCATGGCGGCCGAGCGGGCTTCGCCCATAAGCAGAAGCGGGAGGGGAGCGCAGCAGCCCCTCGCTCACTTTATCCTCGCGCTCCCCCCTGAACCACCAAACATAGTTATCTCGCTTGCAATTAACCACAAAATATTGTATCTCCCCCTTGACATTCCTCCGAAAATGTCGTATAATAAATCTTACCGACTTTTGCGGAGGTAAATTTATGCAGATACACGGTTTCCAAAAAATGACTTTATTAGACTACCCGGGAAGGGTCGCCGCGACGGTCTTTACCGCCGGATGCAACCTGCGGTGCCCGTTTTGCCACAACGCGGCGCTCGTCACGAAAATCAACCTCGCGGACGAGCTCGACCCCGAGTACGTCATGGAATATCTCAAAAAGCGCCGGGGAATACTTGACGGCGTGTGCGTGACGGGCGGAGAGCCGCTCCTGTCCGAGGGCGTTTTCGAGCTGCTGAAAAAAATCAAAGACCTCGGCTACCCGGTCAAGCTCGACACCAACGGCACGTTCCCCGAGAGACTTCGTCGGGCCGTTTTCGGCGGGCTCTGCGACACGGTGGCGATGGACATAAAAAATTCTCCCGAGAGATATGCCGAGACGGTCGGCGTTCCCGGGCTCGACCTCGGGCCAATCAGGGAAAGCGTCGAATTTTTAAAGTCGGGCGCAGTCGACCACGAGTTCCGAACGACCGTTGCCCCCGAGCTTCACACCGAGGATGACATAGAAAAAATCGGACAGTGGCTCAAGGGCTCCGACAGGTATTTTTTGCAGGCGTTCAAGGACTCCGGCGAGCTTATCGGCGGCGGGTTCACAAGCCCGTCCGAGGAATTTATGAAAAATCTACAAAAAATTGCCCTGAAATATATTGAAAAGGTAGAAATCAGAGGAATCGGCTAAAAAGACACAATATATTGTGGTCAACCCCTTGACAAATGACAAAATATGCTGTATATTATAACTTACGGGGCTTTTCCCCCACATGGATCAAACATATTTTTGATTAAAATATCTGATTTTTAATCGTCTAAATTCTAATCATCTGATGGAGCAGGAGGAGTAAAAATGTATAACGTAATCAAACGTGACGGCAAGATCGTCGGCTTCGATATTTCAAAGATATCCCACGCCATCACCCTCGCCTTTGAGGCATGCGAAAAGCAGTACAACCAGGACGTCATCGACTTTCTGGCGCTCAAGGTGACGGCCGATTTCGAGCCGAAGATCAAGGACGGAAAAGTAGCGGTCGAGGACATCCAGGACTCGGTCGAGAGCGTTCTCATCAAGGCCGGCTACGACCAGGTCGCCAAGGCCTACATCCTTTACAGAAAACAGCGCGAAAAGGTCAGAAATCTTAACGCGACGGCGGTCAACTACAAAAAGATCGTCGACGATTATCTCCAGATAAACGACTGGCGCGTCAAGGAGAACTCCACCGTCACCTATTCCGTCGGCGGACTTATCCTCTCGAATTCGGGCGCCATCACCGCCAACTACTGGCTCTCCGAAATTTACGACCAGGAGATCGCCGACGCCCACCGCGACTGCGACATCCATCTTCACGACCTGTCGATGCTTACCGGCTACTGCGCGGGCTGGAGCTTAAAGCAGCTCATCAAAGAGGGTCTCGGCGGCATTCCCGGGAAGATAACCTCGAGCCCCGCAAGCCACCTCTCCACCCTCTGCAATCAGATGGTCAATTTCCTCGGCATCATGCAGAACGAGTGGGCGGGCGCACAGGCGTTCTCAAGCTTCGACACCTATCTTGCGCCGTTTGTAAAGGTGGATAATCTTTCTTACAAAGAGGTCAAGCAGTGCATCCAGAGCTTTGTCTACGGCGTGAACACACCATCGCGTTGGGGCACTCAGGCGCCGTTTTCAAACATCACCCTCGACTGGACCGTTCCTAACGATTTGGCCGAACTGCCCTGCATAGTCGGCGGCAAGGAGATGGACTTCTGCTATAAAGACTGCAAGCCCGAGATGGACATGGTGAATAAAGCGTTCATCGAGATAATGATAGAGGGCGACGCCAACGGCAGAGGCTTCCAGTACCCGATTCCGACATACTCCATCACCTCCGACTTCGACTGGTCGGAGACCGAGAACAACAAGCTTTTGTTCGAGATGACCGCGAAGTACGGCACGCCTTATTTCTCAAACTACATCAACTCCGACATGGAGCCCTCGGATGTAAGGAGCATGTGCTGCCGCTTAAGGCTTGACTTAAGAGAGCTGAGAAAGAAATCCGGCGGCTTCTTCGGCTCGGGCGAATCCACCGGCTCTATCGGCGTCGTGACCATAAACATGCCGAGAATTGCCTATCTTTCCAAGGACGAAAAGGAATTCTATGAGCGCCTTGACAAGCTCATGGACCTCTCCGCACGCTCCCTTAAGACCAAGAGGACCGTCATCACCAAGCTTTTGGACGCCGGCCTTTACCCCTACACTAAGAGATACCTCGGCACCCTCAACAACCACTTCTCGACCATCGGTCTTGTGGGAATGAACGAGGCATGCCTCAACGCGAGATGGATAAGAGAGGACCTCACCCACCAAAACGCTCAGAAATTCACCAAGGAAGTCCTCAACCATATGCGCGAGCGCCTCTCGGATTATCAGGAGCTCTACGGCGACCTCTACAACTTAGAAGCCACTCCGGCCGAGTCCACCGCCTACAGGCTTGCAAAGCATGACGTCGAGAAGTATCCCGACATCATCACCGCCTCCGACGGCACTCCCTATTACACCAACTCCTCTCACCTGCCGGTCGGCTACACCGAGGACATCTTCTCGGCCCTCGACATCCAGGACGAGCTTCAGACCCTTTACACCTCGGGAACCGTTTTCCATGCATTCTTAGGCGAGAAGCTTCCCGACTGGAAGAGCGCCGCAAGCCTTGTGAGAAAAATTGCCGAGAATTACAAGCTGCCCTATTACACCTTAAGCCCGACATATTCGGTCTGCAACAACCACGGCTATCTTGCGGGAGAGCAGCACGTCTGCCCGCACTGCGGAGAAAAGACCGAGACCTACAGCCGCATCACCGGCTACTACCGTCCCGTCCAGGCATGGAACGACGGCAAGGCTCAGGAATTCAAGGACAGAAAGACTTACGATATAGCGAATTCGGTGCTCCGCAGAAACGGAGTCGAGTCAAAGGTCGAGATGGCGGAGGGCGCTAAGGAGGCCTCGATAGGCGACGGCGCATATCTCTTCACCACGGCGACCTGCCCGAACTGCAAAGTCATCAAGGGCATTTTAGACAAGCAGGGGTACGCCTACGAGACGCTTTTGGCGAACGAGAACCGCGAGCTCTGCGAGGCGTTCGACATCCGCCAGGCCCCCACGCTCGTGGTGGTCAAAAACGGCGAGGCCGAGAAATTCGCAGGGGTCTCCGAAATAAAGAAGCACGCGACCGTAAGCGCGTAAAATAAATTCCCGCAGCCCTTTCCGATATTTTCGGGGAGGGCAGAGCGGGTTATATAACCTCTGTTTTGGAGCATAGAATATGACGTATGATATAATAATAGTCGGAGCGGGACCGGCGGGTCTGACGGCTGCGATATACGCCTGCCGGGCAGGAAAAAGCGCGCTCGTTTTGGAAAAGGCCGCTTTCGGCGGACAGATAACCTTTTCCCCCAAGGTGGAGAACATCCCGGGGACGGCGACTATATCCGGAAACGATTTTGCGGCTGCGCTCGTCGACCAGGTCATAGCGCTCGGAGCCGAGCTCGAACCCGCCGAGGTCACAGGCGTAAAGCTTTGCCCGGACGGCACAAAGACGGTTGTCTGCGAGGACGGCGAATACAGTGCCAAGGCCGTTGTCATCGCTTCGGGCGCCAAGCACAGGACCCTCGGCGTCGATGGCGAGGAAAAGTATATCGGCAGGGGGATATCTTTCTGCGCGGTATGCGACGGAGCGTTTTACAAAGACAGGACCGTAGGCGTAGTCGGCGGCGGAAATTCTGCAATGCAAGAGGCGCTTCTTTTGGCTGAAACTTCAAAAAAAGTAATAATGATACAAAATCTCGACTTTCTCACCGGTGAAAAGTCCCTTGAAAACGAGATAAAATCCAGGCCGAACATCGAGATCATTTTGGGCAGCACCGTAAAGGGCTTTACCGGCGGCGACGAGCTCGGCGGGGTCGTCTTAAGCACTCCCGACGGCGAGAGGGAGATCGCCTTGGACGGGCTGTTCGTGGCGATAGGACTTGTCCCGCAAAACGGCGTTTTTGAGGACGTGATGGCCCTTGACGGGCAGGGATACGCAGATTCCGGCGAGGACTGCCTGACCAGGACCCCCGGCATTTTTGCGGCGGGGGACTGCCGAAGAAAAAAGGTGAGACAGGTGACTACTGCATGCTCCGACGGGGCGGCGGCGGCGCTCGCGGCCTGCGAATACTGCGACAGGATGGGAAAAAACTGACATCTCCGACCTCACGGTTCATTTACTATATTGGAAAATCACTTGCTTCGGCGGGTGATTTTCATTTGTGGGCAAATGCTCCGGGCGCTTATGCTGTCGGCTCACGGCCGGTACAGACAATGCTCTGATTCAGCAATTTATCCACAGCATATGCCACTTCCCCAACAAAAAAGCCGGACTTAGCCCCTCTTCCATAAGAAAACAAGCCCGCATAATCTAACTCAAAGCCGCCATCTTCATCGTTGGCGGCTCTTGCATTCCACAAAGGAGTGCTTTCAAGCCGCCGCCTTGAATCTGGCAGCTTTGAGCGACTATGCGGTGCTTCGCAGTGCCCGCCGGGCACTCTTGTTTTCTTATCTCAGAGGGGCTTTGCTCCGGCCTCTTTTACAAATCTATCCAATACCTCTGCACGAGCTCCCCGCCGTCCGGGTCGGCGATCTCGCTTTCGAGCACCCCGCCGTTTTTCTGAATCACCTTGGCGCTCGCAAGATTGTCCCTGTCGCAGGTCATGAGCACCCGCTCGATGTTCAGCTCCCGGCACTTCTCGAGGGCAAGCCTGACGATCTCGGTGCCGTAGCCCTTGTTGCGCTCGGACGGCCTTACGCCGTCGCCGATGTGCCCGCCGTACCGCAAAAGCTTTTCGTTCAGGTATTTTCTTATGTTCACCGCACCGATGAAGATATCGCGGCCCGGGTCGAGCGCAAAATACGTTATATCCGGCACTAATCCCTTTTCCCGTGCGGCCTCATCGTCAATATCGAGATTTTCAAGATAGCTGCCGAAGTCCCGATAGTCGTTTTTTCTTATGGCATAGGGAACTATATCGTTGCCCTCGGCAGGCCACCATTCGTCCATCATCTCCGTAAGGTGCCGCTCAAATTTCGGCGACAGCCTGACAAGCTCTATCATTTTAAGCTCTCTCCTTTTTCATGCCCGTTAAACGGCGTCCGATTCGTCTATAGCGCCGATGCTTATGGCGGTCACGATGTAGTCGCGGTCGTTCGGCATGAGAGTGTATATCATCGTCTTCTCGACGGAATCCACCGAGTCTATCCAGTTGGTTATCGGTATGTGATAGCATACGGTAAGCTCGAGAGCCCCGTTGTCCTTTTCGGTTATCTCCGTGACCTCGGGATAGTATGCGTTAGAGCGCGGGAATGCCGGAATAAGATACATCCCCTCGTCCTCGTTATAGGTGAATCTAAGCTCGGTGTCGCCGACCGTCTTGTGCGAATAGTTAAGACCCGGTCCGAACAGCTTTGCAATTCTTCTGTCGACGTCGACGTAGGACACTTTATAGGACTCCCCCGAGCGCTCATAGAACGCCGACGGGTTGAAGATAATGTCCCAGCATGCCGCCGAAATCATAACGTCCTCATTGAGGGACGGAGCGCCGTCGAAAGTAGGGGCGTCGCAGGCCGCCAAAGGCAGCAGAAACTGCTCAAAATACGCCACCTGCTCGGAATTGTCCTTTTGAGCCTCGTGCAGCTGATAGAGCTTTAAGCCGGTGGCAACGACTCCTATGATGGAAAAAATTATGAGAAACAGACCGAAGACCGTCTGCGCGGCCTGCGCGGGAGTCACGGCGGATTTGCCCTCAATTTCGATAGGCTCGGACTCGTCCTCGGCGGCCTCGGTCAGATCCATCGCGTCCTCGTCGAGGGCTTCCTTGAGGTTTTCCTCTAATTCCCAGTCGAACCTAAAGCGCTTTTTGTCGCCATCGCTTTCGGGTTCGCTTTTTTCCGGCACATCCTCCGGCGCTTTCTCGTCTACGGGCTTGGATTTCTTTTTCTTCTTTTTCCTGCCGCCCTTGTTTTCCTGCCCGGAATTATTTTTTTGGGCATTTTCTTCGGCAGAGCTTTCCTCCGAAACGCCCTTTTTTTCGGTATCGGCGGCCGCGTTTTCCTCCAAGGAAATATCCTCGGGATTTTTGTTTTCGTTTATATTTTCGCTCATTTTATCTCCCTGCGCTTATCTTATCTGTCCGTTTCCGGTTATCAGGTATTTCACGGTGGTGAGCTCCTTAAGGCCCATCGGCCCGCGTGCATGGAGCTTTGCCGTGGAAATCCCTATCTCTGCACCGAGACCCATCTCATAGCCGTCGGTGAACCTTGTCGACGCGTTCACATACACTGCGGCAGCGTCTATTTTGCTCTTGAATTCCTCGGCCGCGGCCACGCTGTCGGTGATTATCGCCTCGGAATGACCCGTCGAATATTTTCTTATGTGCTCGATAGCGTCGTAGATGTTGTCCACGACCCTGACCGCCAAAATATAATCAAGATACTCCGTCGCCCAGTCGTCCTCGGTCGCCGGAACAACGCAGTCCCCCAAAATCATCTTCGTTATCTCGCAGCCCCTTATCTCGACCTTGTGCTCGTCGAGGCGCTTTTTGAGCTTCGGCAGAATATCCTCGGCGACCTCTCTGTGCACCAAAACCGTCTCGCAGGCGTTGCAGACCCCCGGCCGGGAGGTTTTAGCGTTGTCGATAATATCTATCGCCATCGGAATCGAGGCCGACTCGTCGACGTAGATGTGGCAGTTTCCCACGCCTGTCTCTATCACCGGGACCGAGGCATTCTCGACGCAGGCTTTAATAAGTCCCGCGCCGCCTCTCGGAATCAAAACGTCAATTAAGCCGTGGGCTTTCATCATGGCGTTCGCGGCCTCTCTTGAGGTGTCGGCCAAAAGCTGTACAGAATCTCCGGGAAGGCCTGCCTTTTCTATCTGTTCCCGCATTATCTCGGTTATTATCATGTTTGAGTTAAGGGCGTCGCTTCCGCCTCTTAAGACCGCCGCATTTCCCGATTTTAGGCAGAGTGCTGCGGCGTCTGCGGTGACGTTGGGCCGGGACTCATAGATGATGCCGATGACCCCTAAAGGGACCCTTACTTTTTCGATTTTAAGCCCGTTGGGACGGGTCTCGCCGCTGTCAACAAGGCCGACCGGGTCGGGCAGGGCCGCGACCTTTAAAATGCCGTCGGCGACTCCCTCGATGCGCTTTTCGTTTAAGTACAGCCTGTCCACCAGCGAGCTTTTTACGCCCTTGGCCTCGGCGGCTTTGACGTCGGCGCGGTTTTTCTCGATTATATCCCGTTTCCTTGAAACGAGTCCCTCGGCGATGTATTTGAGCGCGAGATTTTTTCTTTCGCTTCCCGCCAAAGCAAGCTCTGAAGCCGCTTTTTTGGCGTTAAGGCCGGTAGGAGTGAAGTCGAACATGGTTATTCCTCCCTGATTTTAGACGTAAATAGGGTGCCGATTATCTTTCCGTCCATGACGTCGTAGAGATTTTCGGCCCTCGAACCGTTTATTATAAGCATATCAACGCCGTGGGAGTTGGCTATCTTGGCGGCTCTTATCTTCGTCGCCATCCCGCCTGTCCCGAGGTCGGTGCCCGCGCCCTCGGCGTAATTTTCTATTTCATCCGTTATGCTCTCGACTCTCGAGATGAGCTTGGCGTCGCGATGATCCCTGGGGTTTTTGTCGTAAAGCCCCTCTATATCCGACATGATTATCAAAAGGTCTGCTCCGACAAGCACCGATACTATGGCGGCGAGGCTGTCGTTTTCGCCGACTTCAAGCTCCAGCTCGTCTATCGCGACCACGTCGTTTTCATTGACGATGGGGACGGCGCCCGAGGAAATAATTCTGTCGAGGGCGTTTAAGACGTTGTCCTTTCGCTCGTCCGATATTACATATTTTGTCAGCAACACCTGGGCCACGGTGACGTTATAGTCCCCGAACAGTCGGTCGTACATGTTCATCAGTTCGCACTGTCCGACGGCGGCGCATGCCTGTTTGGTGGGGGTGTCCTTTGGACGCTCGCGAAGCCCTAATTTCGCCATGCCGAGGCCGATAGCGCCCGACGTCACCAAAACGATCTCAACGCCGGAATTCTTAATATCGGACAGGACCTTTACGAGGCTCTCGATGTGTCTTAAATTGAAGCTTCCCGAGGGGTGTGTAAGGGTCGACGTGCCGACCTTTACGACGATTCTTTTGTTGTTCATGATCATTTTACCACGTTGTTTATAATATTACCGGTCAGATATCCCGAAAGATTTTTCCTTACAAGCTCCACGAGCCTTATTCTCGTCTCAAGCGGCGCCCAGGCTATGTGCGGGGTTATCGTGCAGTTTTTTGCGCCCAAAAGGGGACAGTCTTTCGCCATCGGCTCCACCGTTAAAACATCCGTCGCAAAGGCCGAAATTTTATCGCCGTCAAGGGCTTCTCTGAGAGCCGGCTCGTCGATGGCGCCGCCTCTTGAGGTGTTTATAAGGATCGCCGACGGCTTCATCAAAGAAAGCGTTTCACGGTTTATTATCCGCTCCGTTTCGGGGGTCAGGGGGCAGTGCAGACTGACGATATCAGACTCCATCAAAAGCCTCTCCAAAGGCACGTTTTCGTAGTCGTCGGACGGCGGGGGAGGGGTCCTTGTGTATGTCAGGACTTTCATGCCGAATGCAAGAGCTATCTTGCAGACCTCTTTGCCTATAGCGCCGAAGCCGATAATGCCGATAGTCTTGCCGGAAAGCTCGTAAAGAGGCGGGCCGAAATGTGTGAATAATTTAGAGAAGCACCATTCGCCCTTGCCGGTGTATTCGGCGTATTTTGAAACGCTCGAGTAGCAGTGAAGAATAAGGGCGAAAGTATGCTGAGCGACGGAACGCGTCGAATAGCCCGGGACGTTCGAGACGACGGCGCCGTGTTTTTTTGCGGCTTCGATGTCGACGTTGTTGTAGCCCGTGGCAAAAACTCCCACAAATTTAAGGTTTGGGCAGCGCTCAAAGACCTCGGCGGAGATCCTGCACTTATTCGTCAGGACAATCTCGGCGTCGGAAATCCTCTCGGCGACCTCTTCGGGCTTCGAGTAGTCGTATACCCTCGTTTCGCACAGCGACGTCAGCGGCTCCAAAGAAACGTCGCCGTCGGTGACGGTCTGGGCGTCTAAAATGACCGCTTTTTTCATCTTTGATCGTCCTCAAATGCGTTGTGTATAACGTCGTTTGAGTTGTCCGAAAGTTTAGACGTTTCGGATTTTATCAGCCTGTCGAGGTCGTTGAGATCGTCGGGAAATTGCTGCTCGGGTTCTTCGTCGGCATTTTCCTCGGCAAGCTTTTTGGCCTTTTCGGCTTTTTTCTCCCGTATGGAAACAACTGCCAAAAGAGCGAACAGGAATATTTCACAGACGGCCACGGCGGTCGCGGTCATGGGGTCGTTAAAGAACTGGAGCACCGCGGTGGTGTCGCAAATGAGCATCCAAATGAGCGACGAAACGGTTTTTTTGCGGATGAAGATAAGCCCGAAGACGACCGTTGCAAAGACGCAGAACGCGATATGAAGCCCTAACGGCATGGGCGCGAAGCGGCTTCTTAAAACGGCTGCGGCCGAAATAAGCGATGTATCGAAAATCGGCATAAAATGTCCTCCTTTAAAGTGAAAGCACATATATATGTTAGTATAGCACATCCCGAGAAAAAATGCAATAGTCTTGAGGCAATTTGACAGGGGCGGCCCGTGCAAAAAATTTTCGGCGGTCCTTGACATCTTTAATAAGGTGTGGTATAATAGTCGAGTCACCCGGGAACGGGGGGACGAATACGCGGGTATGGCGGAATTGGCAGACGCGCATGGTTCAGGTCCATGTGAAAGCAATTTCATGCAGGTTCAAGTCCTGTTACCCGCACCACCACGCCGTCGCGGACTTCGTATCGTTCGCGACGGCATTTTTGCCTGCTTTAGCGTAACAAAACCCCCGGTTCTACCGGGGGTGAATAAAAAAGCTTCAGCAAGAGATGAAAAT
>CANQNF010000008.1 GCA_947625125.1 uncultured Clostridia bacterium | reverse complement strand
TTCATTCTACCAGAAGTGCGGGGACATGTCTATATTTTTGTCCTTTTTCTTTTTGCGAAAGATATTGTACCTTATCGCTTGGCGGTATGCTGTCTTTCATAAATCAAGTCGAAATAAACAACAAAGAAATCAATGGCGAGCCAGATACCAAAAAGGAAAAGAGCAGAAAAGACCCCAGTAAGAATTATTCTGCAAAAGAAAATCTGTATCGGGAGTTTTTGTTTTATACACATTTTTTCAATAGCCCTAAGCCTGTTATTATTACAGAAGGCAAGACCGATATAATTTATTTGAAATGTGCTCTGAAAAAATTATATACAGATTATCCTTTGTTAATACAAAAAACAGAATCCTCGTTTTCTTTCAAAGTTTCATTCTTTAACAGAAGTAATACTTTGGGCCAATTTTTTGGAAAGTCCGTGGGTGGGGCTGACGCATATATTGATATTGCAAAAGAGTTTTCTGACAAAAAGCGCGGGAAAGGCTTATACGATAATTTGTCCAATAAAACTCATACCCGGCCAAAGTGTCCGGTCATATTGGTCTTTGACAACGAGTATGCAGTTTCAGAAAAGCCTTTGGGAAAGTTTTTGAACCGAAATGATTTTGACAATATAAACACGGATCAATTAGATATGTCAAAAGGATTTATGATCAGAGTTATAAAAACAAAAATTTGTATGTCGTTACTCACCCATCTGACGGAAACAGCGAAATTGAAAATTTGTTTTCGGATGAAACATTAAATCATAAAATTAACGGAAAGATGCTCTCGCTGGAGCCAAACGCAAGGGAAAATGGGTATTGTGAAAAAGCAGACTTTGCCAATTATGTAAAAAACAATTTCACAAGTATAGACTTCAGCGGTTTCAAACCGCTACTGGATTATATTGTAAAAGCAATAGAATCATATGCCGATAGTAACACGGAGACGCAAAATGACGCATTATGAAGAATACCGAGAAATATTCGAGAAAGAAATTTTTCAAAAAAGTAAAGGGATAATTTTTGAATTTTCGCCTTTAAATGAAACGTATACATATAAGCCGTATTGTCATGGGCTTTCCGATGACTCGGTTGAAAAACTTGGCGAATTGATGAGGTATAACCTTTTCTTTTATTGCTTTGGCGAAGATGAAGTTGTCGAGCATTACAAAAAAGGAGATTTATTATCGCTTCAAGCCGCTTCAAAATATGCATATATTAACCGACTCCCACACAGATTACCTGACAGCGACGGTCTGCCGGGCGAAGTATTGCTTGACTTATTGATTGAACTATATAATCCTAATGCATATAAGTTATCGGTCAGGACCATTTTGCGCCAAGATGATAATAATGAAATCAAAGGATATGATTTGACATATTTCACAAAGGACTCAACGGAAATTTCTTTGTGGCTTGGGCAAGCAAAACTTGGGTCAAAGGAATAAACTATTCGTAAAAGCGATGCGAACGTTATAAACTATTTAAATGCGATGAACCGATTGCTTATATAGTTGTTATCTTTAAATAACTGCATATTCGTCAAAAATCTCCGCTAACTTTCCAGAACTTAGCGGAGATTTCTTATCAATTTACAGATTGTCTGAGTTCTCCCGCAACCTTCATCAGTTCCCCTTTTATTTCCGAAAACTCCCTATTCAGATCCAGCGTTTTGGCGCTTATCTTGTTCCCGCTGACGCTGTATTCGTTATTCGGCTGAAAATCCTCGTCCGTCGACGCGTAAAGAAGCGTCCCAGAGACCGTGTGCGGCGTATCCCCGAACTCGGCGTCCTTGTTTTTGACATACGCAAAGATCTGGTACAGGTGTCCCGAGCGCACGGTCTTTGCTCCGAACTGCTCCTGCATCGTTTTTGTATAATATTTTGCGTCGATTATCAGTACCCGTCTGCCGTCTTTGCTTGTGAGCATTATGTCGCTTCGCATCTGCGGAAGATTCTCGCCGTCGCTGCCTATATCGAGCGCCCAATTTATCTGCGACGGGTTGGCGGTCAGGGTTTTGCATTCCTTGCGGTAGAATTCGAGAATGAATTTCTCATAAAGCCTGCTCATATACTGATCGCTGAGAAACTTTTCAAGGCGGTACTCGCCCTTTTCGGTCGTCATGAGCATTCCCTCGATTACCATTCTCGAAATGCCGACAAGAAGCCTGTAGGAGCTGTTATTTTTCTCAAATCTCACCGTCTGCCAGCGAATTTTCCGGGGGTCTATATCGTCGACCTCGGAAAAGAATCGCATGTCCCGTTTCAGGCTGTCCTTGTACTTTTTGTCGACGTCGCTGTCGGGGCGTTTCAGCAAAATCATGACCGCCTTTTTTATAATACGGTTCATGACATTGTTTACGGAAAGCTCGTCGTATTCGCATGATACGGCGCTTTTTCTTGCAATGCGGTTTCTTACAGTCCCGGAAATATCTATCTTCCCGCGAACAGTCGTGAGGCTCTCGGTCTTATTGACATATTCCCGGTAAAGTCCCTGTTTCAGCCGGCAGGAGATGCCCGTTGATAAAATCGCCGCGAAAAGATTATGTATATTATCAAACTTTTCCTTGGCAATATCGTCGAATTCTCCCTTGCTTAGCGCAGAAAAAGCATAGGCGAGCATATAGTAAATGTTCTTTATGAATATGCTTTTGTCCTTTGTCATTCGACCACATCCCGCAAGTCTTTTTCCCACTTTTCAAACTCGGTTTTATTATCGAACCAGTATTCCTCAAGCGTCGGGATTATATCGTATTCGACTATCATTCTGAGCTTTTCGTCGGTGCAGACGTTATGTTCATTGAAGCAGAAATAGCTGTGGCCTATCCTGAAGCCCTTGCCGAGGGAGCTGTCCTCGGAAATAGCGTCGTTCAGCTCCTCTGTTTTTTCTATCAGTTTGTCGAGCTTTCCGCTGTTCTGCGCCGCCTGATGTTTCTTAAAGCCCTCGGTTTTAAATCCCGGCTCCATCTCAAAGAAGCTGAACCGCCTGCGGAGAGCATAATCTATCAGCGCGAGACTGCGGTCGGCGGTGTTCATCATGCCTATAATATACAGATTGTCCGGCACCGAGAATTTAATGCCGTTGTAGGCAAGCACGACCTTGTCGCCGCGGTGGTCGTTTTCTATGAGCATCAAAAGTTCGCCGAAAATTTTACTGAGATTTCCGCGGTTTATCTCGTCGATGATGAAGAAAAACTTGTCATAGGGTCTGTTCGAGGCTTTTTGGCAGAACCGATAGAAAATTCCCTCTTTAAGCTCAAACCGCTCTTCGACGGGCTTATATCCCATCACGAAATCCTCATAAGAATAGTTTTGGTGGAATTGCACAAACTCTACCCGGCTTTCGTCCTGCTCGCCCATCACCGACCACGCGAGACGCTTAGCGGCAAATGTCTTACCCACGCCCGGCGCGCCCTGTAGGATGATGTTTTTCTTGTTTTCGAGGATGCCCACAAGGTCGTCGTAATTTTTTTCGTTCATGTAGACTTCGGAGAGGAAGTCGGATTTTGTGTATGGCTTAAAAGCTTCTGGGGAAATGAGCTCCACGTCTGAAACATCATCTTCAAGCGCTCTGATAGCTTCGGGCTTGGTAAGCTCGTAAAACGTCATTCTTGCCGTACGAAATTCGCGGTCGATTTTTTCCCATTTAACTCTGCGGATGTGACAGTGGACTTCTCTTGATTCGTCATACTCATAATCGGATTCCACTATACCCCGTCCTATAACGGTTTTTACGCCTTTTCTTGCATAGACTACGTCGCCTATTCTGACCTCGTGAGTAAAATTCCAAAGCGCTGCTCCTGTCAGGGTATAATCGGTGTCCGATGAATATACTTCATTCATTCTCCCCGCAATTTTGGTTTTTGAGCTGTATTCGTTAAGGTCGCCGAGTTCGTCCCATCCTACGGACATCACCCCGTCTGCAAGACATCTGTCCCACAGATTTGCATTTTCTCCCGGAGAATACATCCAATACCTCGTTTTGCGGTCTGAGTAAAGCTTCACCCCGCTCAAGTCAAACCCGTCCAGCGCCTTAGAAAGCTCGTCGCGAAGCCGCCAGACAAATACCCCGCTTTCTTCGCTTCCGGCATATCTGCCCGTATACAAAACCGGCCATAGCTTCTCGGAACCGTCCTCACGAACGGCGATTTCCACGCCCATGGCGTTGCAGACCCTTTTTGCAAGATGTGTGGAGCCGCCGTTGTAAAATCCGGGGTCTTCGCCGTATTTTTCAGCAAGCTGCGTACAGGTCGCCATGCCGCCGTAGTCTTTCATTCGTGCGACGATTTGAAGCGACTTTTCCGTGAAAACTTCGGGGTCGCGCAAAAGCCTGCCCCAATCGTCAACAGTAATGCCCGGGTCATAATCAAGACCGAACCATTCGGCGCCGTCTTCATCGGGGGTATCGCCTCCGTACTGCCTGCTGATATAAAATCCGACGTCAATAGTCAGCGTTTTCAGCTCTTTGTCGGGGCAGCAATCGTCCGTCAGCTTCGATTTCAGGATTTCCGACAGCTCGGGGTCCTCTTTCAGAACGGCGTTTATCTCGTCGTAGAGTTTGTAGAAATTGCGCAGATTGTCGGCATAATGCCCCATTTTAAAGGTGTAATCGGATTCGAGAGCGTCCGCGACGGCCTTGACTTCGCTGAATTTGTATATGTAGTATTTGTCGGGATAGCGAAGCCAGAGGTAGGTGCTGATGGCGTTTTCGGTTTGATAGTGTTGGGTCCCGTCGGTTCTGTATTCTTTCCACAGAACACCGGCGCGCTCCTTAAAGTCGGCGATTCTGCCCACGACGTCGCCGCTTTCGTCAAATAATGCCTCAAACATCGCGCGAACCTTTTCGGGAGCATATCCGGCGAGCTCCACGATAGCGGCTCTCGGATATGTGCCTCGAGATCCCAAAATATTTCTTGCCATTTCAAGAGATCTGTTAAGCATATCCGCAAAATTTTCTGTTTCGGGTTTCCAGTTGCGATGAAAGTTTTTTACGGCTATCCATTTGTAGCGCTCGTCAAGCCACCAACCGGAGGCGAGGGCTTTTTTGTAATCCTTTAGTACGCTTGTCAGACGGAATTTGTCGAACATCATTATCCTCCTTTATGCGTTTCTCAAACTTTTATAAATTTCTTCCGTAAATATTCCCAGCACCTGCTTCTTGACATTATCATCGCTTAAAAGCAGCGAGAAGAAGTCCTGATTCTGCGAAAGCCCCTCGATCAGTGCGTCGTCGATGTCGTCAAAATATGAAAACTCAAAGTCTTTGACCGTGTTGTTTTTGGCACTGGTTTTCAGCTTTTCCGACTTCAGAAGAATATCGCGAATCTGAAGCATAGCCTTTACCGCAACATCGTTGTCATAATTCTTTCCCATTCGGCTGTTGATTTCGGCGATGATCTCAGACAGCCTTTCTTCTTTTGCGGGAGTAAGACCGAAGCTTTCCGCGGTCGGGAGCTTTACAGCAGGCTTGGCAACAAGATCGGATTCAATATGCTCTTCCGCTTTTTTCTGCACGAAATTGGTCGCCCTGATTTTTCCGTCAAGGTTATATCCGCCGCCGGGGTGTTTGATGTCGATATATCCCATAAGGCAGTTGATGAAGTTGTATTTCTTGTGAAGCTCGGTATCTTCAAAGCAGGAGACTTGAAGCAAAAACTCATAGAACCTTATGAAGTGCCGCATCATCAAAACGATCTCGTTCTGTTTGATCAGATCATATTTCTCAATCCAGTTCTTCGAGCGTTCAAAGTAGACTTTAAGCCGTTTCTTATCGTCAGATGTTATTTTATCCTTGTACAAAATTTGGTTTGCTCTTTCTATGTCGTCTGGATCAAGAACCGCGTAAGCGTCTATATTTGCTTCAAGGTCGTAAATTGCCGTAGGCGTTACCGAATTTGACAGCAGCGTGGTTGTGTAATAAGGAGCAAAGGCGCTTGTGATGTCCTCATAGCTGTTTACAAAGTCGAGTATGAATGTCTTCTTATCATACGGCGGGCAGACCCTGTTTAAGCGCGAAAGCGTCTGCACCGCGGATACTCCTTTCAGCTTTTTCAGCACATACATAGCGCAGAGCTTCGGTTGGTCGAAGCCTGTCTGGTATTTATTTGCAACAAGCAGGACCTGATAATCGTTTTTGTCAAATTCTTTCGGCAGTTTATCCTCCGAGAAACCGTTCATAGTCGCTTCGGTATATTCAGTATCGTCGCCGGGCAGCGTTACCTTTCCCGAAAACGCTACAAGGGCTTTGATGTCGTTGTAGCCCTTTTTCTTTGTATATTCTTCAAAAGCCTGACGGTATTTTACCGCGCCTTGCCTTGATGCGGTAATCACCATAGCTTTTGCCATGCCGCCGAGTTCGTTCATGACCGATGTGCGGAAATGCTCGACTATTACCTCTACGCGCTGGGCGATGTTTGTTTCGTGGAGTTCAACAAATCTGGCAATCTGCCGCTTTGCGTCGGAGGTTTTGCAGCGCGGGTCATCTTCGATTTCCTTGTTGATCTGATAGAACGTCTGGTATGTGGTGTAGTTTTGCAGCACGTCGAGGATAAATCCCTCCTCGATTGCCTGCTTCATAGAATAGATGTGGAACGCTTCTCGCTGACCCTTTGTGTTAAGGCGGCCGAAAAGCTGTATCGTCGTGGGTTTGGGAGTGGCTGTAAAGGCAAAAATAGATACGTTTGCCTGCTTGCCGTTTTTGCGGATCTCATCGGTTATCATATCCTCGACGTCGTCATATTCCTGCTCGCCCGCGCCGAGAGACTGCGTTACTGCCGCCATATCCTTGCCTGCGGTGGAGGAATGTGCCTCGTCGATGATAACTGCAAAGCGCTTGTTTTTAAGTCCCTTTACGTTGTCAACAATAAACGGGAATTTCTGTATCGTCGTTGCTATGATTTTTGTGTTGCCGTTGAGGGCGGCAGCAAGGTCGGCAGAGTTGCACTTGTCGTCCATAACGCGGATAAGCCCCGCTTTATGCTCAAGACCCAAAATCGCGCTTTGAAGCTGCCTGTCAACTACAACTCGGTCGGTCACAACGACTACATTGTCAAAAATAATCTTGTCGTTTGCGTCGTGGAGCGATGTCAGGCGGTGAGCAAGCCACGCAATAGAGTTGGTCTTTCCCGAGCCTGCGCTGTGTTGAATGAGATAATTCTGCGAGGTGCCATTCTCGCGAACATCGGCAAGGAGCTTTCGGATAACGTCTAACTGATGATAGCGCGGGAAGATTATATTTTCAGAACGCTTGATTTTGCCGGTTTTGCTGTCTGCGGATTCTTTTGTCTGGATAAATACAAACTTGCCGAGAAGGTCGAGGACGGTATCCTTTTTCAGAATATCCTTCCACATATACGAAACGCTGTAATCGTCTTTGCAGACAGGGTTTCCCGCACCTGCGTCAACGCCTTCGCCCTTGCCCATGTTGAACGGCAGGAAATAAGTGTCTTTGCCGTTGAGCCTTGCGGTCATATAGACCTGCTCCAAATCCATCGCGAAATTGACAAGGCAGCCCGCCTTGAACAGAAACAGCCTCGACTTCGGGTCGCGTTCCATGCGGTACTGATACACCGCGTCCTGATAGGACTGCCCCGCGAAGTTGCATTTAAGCTCGAATGACATAATCGCAAGACCGTTTAAGAATATAACAAGGTCGATGCGCTCGTTATCGTTTGCCCAGACCTCCTCCATGACCGAGAAAATGTTCTTTTCATACTTTTCGGTGAGCGACGGATTAAAAGCGGTCGCGGGCTTTGTATACATCAGCGTGAGAGTTATATTTGAGATCTCGACGCCGTGGCGCAGAACATTCAGAAGGCTGCCGCGTTCCTTTACCGTTTCGGAGTTGATAAAGCCGACGAGGGTATCCTCAAGCCCGTCCTTATAGATTTTTTGCAGAGCCGACATTTCATCGGGCTGGGTATCCCAGAGGAATTTAAAGAGCAGCTCGCGATCCATAGCAAAGCGGCTGTCGAAGTTTGCAGCCTTGCGGACTATATAGCCGTCGTCCTCAACAAGGCGGTCCATTATGTAGTGCTGGTATTCCTTTTCGGTCATTATGTTATTCATTATTCGGCACCTCTTTCTTTCCCGTTACATACTCAAAAATGAGCGATTTTTTGTATTCTTCGATTGTGCTGATCTGTTCGCGCTTTTGGCTGATTATTCCGTCTATCTCGGCGCATTTGGCGTCGAGGTAGTCGGCGATGGCTTTTTGCTCACCGACCGGCGGGTACGGGATATATGTGTTGCCAAAATCTGCAAAGGCAATATTCTTCCCGTCCCTGAGAGTCATGGTATATGAGTTCATCTTTTCGATGAATCCGTTTTCTTTGAAAAGATACTTGTAATATCCATCGGCTATTTTAACTATGGGATAGAACACCTGATATGCAGGCGAAACAACGCCTTCATATTCAGAATATTCAAAACCGCCCTGAAAACTTCTCAGACTAATGCAATAGTCGCCCTTGTGTATTGTTTTTAATAGCATAAGATCAGCTTTTTCATTGAGTTTTACTGCGCTCATTCCCGAAAGCTCCTCATAAAGCGACTGCGGAATTACGCCGTATCTTTGAGTGGGGGACAGCAGCTGCAATTCGACTGTATTACCGCGCAGATTTCGCTGCGCAAACAGATATTTGCCTTTTCTCATTTCCCACGAATCGGGAATTGCGCCCACCCATTCTTCGCCGCTGTCCTTCATCTTCGCGTCGTGGTTCAGACCCTTTGTGACCGCCTCGGTGATGACCGAGCGCTTATACTGTTCAAGCGCGTCTATCTGCTGCTGAATGTCGGCGGTCAGCGCGTCGATTTCCGCGCACTTGGCGTCGAGGAAAGAAGCGATAAGGCGTTGTTCAGATAAAGGCGGAACAACTATAGAAATGGCACCTAACTGATCCTCTGTAAGCGAATGACGCAAGTTCTTTGCTAAATGCAAAAGGGTTTTATCGTTATCGAGCATTGTATAGTAATAGCAATAATACGCTGCATCCGCATTTTCGTTAAGAACGAATTGGCTATATGCAGGGCTGGAAACTCCATTATTCTTGATAAGGCCAACGCAGCGCGGTGTTACATCAATATCAAATAAGCACATTAAAAGGTTTCCTGCATATAAAAACTGATAGCCATCAAAAGACGAAGGCATTTTGCCACCGGCCTCTAAATCTCGAACTATAACGCCCTTCATTGTAAGGGACAGTATGTCTTGACCGTCATATCTTGGGCAAATCTCTTTAATTTTTCGCATAAGATATTTGTTGGGCATAACTGTCCAATCTGTCGGAATGCTCTTTATCCATTCAATCCCGCTGTCTTTCATTTCCCGCATCGTCCGTCACCTCACTCAAACAGCTTCGCCACGCGCTCGGAAACCGAATGTTCAAGCTCCATAAATTTCTTTTCAAGCTCCTCGCTCGGCGTGGGCTGCTGATATTTATAGAAATAGCGTGTAAACGGTATCTCCGCGCCCGTCTTGACGACCGGCTTTTTCGCACCTAAGTCCTCTTCAAAGAACGCCTTCGCGTCGGGTATGTGCGGCAAAACCTCCCGCGCCATGTAGTCGCCGATGTCCTCCTCAAACTTGACTATCTCGGTGTCCTTTGTCTCCCTATCGTAGATGATATCGCCCTTGCGGTCGCGCCGGATTTCCGCCTGCTTGTCCATCGCCGAGAGACCATCCGCGATCTTTTCGAGCAGCTTTTTGTCGGCAGTTGCCTGCGCCAGAACCTTTGTCAGAACAGGCATAAACTCGCCGGGGCTGTAATAAATTTTCTCCGATACAGATTTTTCAAGAGCTTCAACTATGGCGTCGTAAACCGGCTTGTTGTTTATGTAGCTTTCAAGCTTTTTCTGATCCTTGCCCGAAAGCTCCTCGGCGTTTTCAAGCTCCGCGACCTTTGCTTCGTCATAAAGCGACGACAGCGAGCCCTTTGAAAGCATCGCGGCGACGCGCTCTTCGGTTATTGCATAGCTCCGCTGCATAGGCTGCATGACCGTGTATTCGCGGTAGATGAATTCCTCGTTTTTGTATATCTTCGAGAACTCGTTTTCTTCAAAATTCGCGTAGAGCTTTGTGATGACCGAGCGGTCCTCGGGGGTGATTTCGTTTTTCTTGTCGCCCAAAGCCTTGCGAAGCTTGTGGTAGATGTGGCTCGCGTCGATAAGCTGAATTTTACCCTTGCGCTCGCGCCGTTTGTTCTTTGACAGCACCCAGATGTATGTGGCTATGCCGGTGTTGTAGAACAAATCCGTCGGCAGGGCGATTATGGCTTCAATCAGGTCCTTTTCCAGCAGCCAGCGGCGTATCTGACTTTCGCCCGAAGATGTTCCGCCGGTAAACAGCGGGCTGCCGTTTTCGATGATAGCGCATCTGCCGAGATTGTCGTCCATTTTATCTACGGCAGACTGTAAAAACAGCATCTGCATATCACCCGAGCTTGGCAGACCCGCTCCCCAGCGCCCGTCAAAGCCTTTTTGATATTCTTCGTTGACTGCCTCCTCAACGCCCTCGGCTGCATCTTTGCCTCCCCACGGCTGACCGAACGGAGGATTTTCCAGAACGAACCGCATCTTTATATTTTCAAATCGGTCGGCTTTCATCGTGTCCTGATAGCAGATGTTCTCAGCGTTCTGCCCTTTGATGAGCATTTCCGCAAGGCACATGGCGTAGGATTCGGGGTTGATCTCCTGCCCGAATAAGCGCACGTCGGCGGTGGGGTTATATCTTTTGACAAAGTTATACCCCGTCGAGAGCATCCCGCCGGTGCCGCAGGCTTGGTCTAAAATGGTGATGACCTTTCCGTCGTCGAAGATGTCGTCGCACCCTTCGGCAAGCAGAATGTTTACCATAGTTTTGATTATATCGCGCCCTGTGTAGTGGTCGCCTGCTTCGGCATTTTCGGAAAACTTACGGATCAGCTCCTCGAAAATATATCCCATCTTTACATTGTCGATGGTGCGAGGGTCGAGGTCAAGCTCCGAGAATGCCTTGACAACGGAAAGCAGGCGGTTGTTTTTGTCCATTTTGTCGATCTGCTTGTAAAAATCAAGTCCGCGCTCGTTGGAAGAAATGATCTCCTGCACGTTTGGCGAGAAGCCTTCGATGTAACTCTTGAAGTTTGCAGCGAGATTGTCCGAGTCGTTCACAAGCTCCGCCAGATCATAGCGGCTGGTGTTATAAAACTGAAAGCCGGAAATGCGATACATCGCCTTGGCAGGGAATGTACGGTCCTTTTCGTACTGCTCGACAACTGCCTTTTTCGTTGGAGCAAGGGCGCACTCAAAGCGCCTGATGATCGTCATCGGAATGATAACGTCCTTGTATTTATCGCTCTGATAAGGGCCGCGCAGTTTGTTTGCGATAGACCAGATAAAGTTTACCTCTGCCGTAACATCGACCGGGGAATCGTCCCACATTGCGTCAATAGTTTTCCTCTCTGCCATTTGAATTACCTCGCTTTTATCTGTATTAAAAGTATTATACATCATCAACTGTCCAAAAGTACGGACTTCTACAAAATAAGATATATATTTTTATTATATCACATATTTGGCAGGTTGGCAATATCCAAAGACACAATTAAATGATGTTATCAAAGGATTGAATTTTTCAAAGTGTAAAGTTTGGCTGTATTAGGATTTCTTAGAGCAAGATTCTACCGCGGGACCAAATTTGTCTTAAAGCTCAAATTTGGCTGCGCGGAATCTTGTTGGGGAGTAGCCTTCCCCAAACCCTGCGCGTCGTCGCAAGCTCCGTATCGTTCGTTTCCACCTAACGGTGAAAACTCGCTCGCTCCGCTGCTCCTCCTTTTCCCCACAAAGTCTTACGACTTTGCGGGGACCCCTAATTAAAAATGCCAATGTATCAAATCTGGTACGTTGGAATTTTTATGTTTAAATTTTGTTCACGGCGGTTGCATTTTTTACATCTCATGTGTTACTGAAACGAAAAAAGTCGCTAAAAAATGTCCAACAAAGTACTCATAAATCCCTTGCGATTTGTGCTAAACGGAGAAATTTTGAATTTTCGGCAAACTTTTTTAGAAAGTACCCTGAAATTTGCTTAAAAAATGTCCGTTAAAGGTG
This sequence comes from uncultured Clostridia bacterium, assembly GCA_947625125.1. Taxonomy (GTDB): domain Bacteria; phylum Bacillota; class Clostridia; order Oscillospirales; family Ruminococcaceae; genus Faeciplasma. Next base: position 84,358 of record CANQNF010000008.1, on the reverse strand, counting down.
AGAGAGGAGCATATGGCAATGATAATAGAATTTTTACAATTGTGGGGGTGTCACCGTTTGTCGAAAAAATTTTTTTAGCAGATACCTGCTTTTTGACAGAAAAATGTACGTTGTACTGTGGAAAGGGCGCATGACGCTGTTAATAAAAATTTTACAATCGCTTGGGTGTCCATTCGCCGAAAAAATGTCCGTTGTAAAGTGAGAGAGATAAAAATTAGAATGAAAATTTACAGAAATTTACATTCAAAGTGTCACCATCTGTCGAAAAATTGTCCGTTTAGTGTGAAATCAAAAAACTTTTTTGATCGGATACCTGCTTTTTGAAGAAAAAATGTACGTTGTAATATGATGGGCATATTTTCATTCACAGAAATTTTACAAATTTGCATATGGTCGTTCGACGAAAATTTGTCCGTTTAGGGTGATGGGAGCAATACAAAACTTGGACGTTGTGATTTATCCGCCAGCGAGAATTTACAGAAAATTTACATCTGATACCCCATATTTTTTCAAAAATTTGTCCGTTAAAGGTGAGAGGAAAATAATTTTGCAGAATTAGTGGACAAACCTGCGCCGAGATGTCCGTTATAAAGTAGAAAGATTTTTTGATGAGATTGGCAAAAAATCATTTTTCGGTGTGGAAGGAACTAAAGGTTTGGCAAAATCGAAAAATTTGCGTTGAGGGTAATGTGGGAGAATGTTGTTCACGAAAATTTTACAATTCTTATACCGATTATTTGCCGAAAAATTGTCCGTTGTAAAGTGAAAGGGCAATGAGCGCTATGATTCAAAACGTCCGCTTGGTCGGTAAAAAATGTGTATGTATTGAGATAATCGAGCAAAAAATGTGCTTTTTGAATAGAAATCGCGGCAGTTGGTGCAAAACAGCGAGCAGGGCATATTATCTCGACCGAGTAATCTCAATCGCTTATAGGCGGCAAAAATCGTGAAAATCAACACATATCACGACAGTATCTGCAGCCTTTGACCGCATATCTCTCGTTGTCATTTCATATTTTTCAGAAAGGGGGCTTTGATTTGGAGGTAATCGTCCATTATCCAAAGGACTCGGAAAATAAAAAGGAGCTTGAAACCTCCGTTTCAAAGCTCCGAGCGGAATTTATAATAGATTACATAAACAAGCTAAACTGCCCTTACGAGCAGAAGCTGCGGCTTGCCGACGCGGTGGCAGGGAAAATCAAAAGCGATAAATAATTTGCCTGTTATGTTATATTATCTCTTGATTTAAGTTTTATGGTGTGATATAATAATAAAAAACAGGCAGGTGAAAAGAATGAGCTTTAGAACGATTATCGGGTTGATGGATCATCTTTCTCAAAAAGGTATAGCGATTTCGGGCGATTTGCAAAAACGTCAGCTGATAAATATGGGTTATTTCCATGGATATAAAGGCTACCGTTTTTTCAAGAATTCAAGTAGACAAATTCCTTTCCAATCTTTCGCCGACATTAACCTGACAGTACAATATGACTCTGAGCTTAAATCCCTGTTTTACAGTAAGCTGATGTTTATTGAAACCGCGGTAAAGAATATTGCTCTTAACCGAATTATGATTGATTCTAATTCGGAGAGCATTTACGAAATGCTGCACTCTATTGTTATGGGGTATAGCAGTTTTCCTACAGGCGCTCCTGAGCAGTTAAAAAGAGAAGCTCAAAATAATAAACTTCGGCTCGAAAGCAATATACAGCTCTCATTATCTAAAGCTTACAGCAAGGGCAATCCTCAAGTCACTCATTATTTTAATCGCCCCGGTGGTGGAGAGGTTCCTTTGTGGGCGCTGTTTGAAATTATGACTCTTGGAGATTTTGCGCACCTGATTTCCTGCTTAAATTGGGGTACACGAGATAATATTAGTTCTGATCTCGGATGGCAAATAGTTTCTGTTGATACAAACAGAGAGCTTGTATACAGATTTTTATACATTTTAAAGGACCTGAGAAACGCCGTTGCACATAATGCAGTAATCTTTGATACAAGATTTAATAAGTCAAAGCCGTCGAAAGCAATGACTGCCTGTATTCAGCAATACTTTAAGCTACCGATGCCAGTGTATTTTGACACGATAAGCGATTATGTTCTTCTTGTATGCTATTATTTGGTTCATCTCAAAGAAACAGATAAAGAAATCAAGTCGTTTTTAGAGAACTATGAGAGCATAACAGATAATTATGTGGCGGGTGTTGATAAAAAAGTTGCAACTGCTGTGATACGTCCTGACTGGAGGGCAAAAATTTCTTTAGCAAAAAATTTGTTGTGACATATTGACATATTCTCAAAAATAGTGTATACTATAATTAGTAATTGCGGTATGCGTTTTCGGATGCATACTTGAGGGAGTCGAAGAAATTCGGCTCCCTTTTCATTGGCGTTATAAGATTTATTTAAAGAATTTCTCCCATGTTCTCCTATCAGCTGCCACCTCTCCCCGTTCCCACCGCTTCAAATTTGCGAGTTTTGTTCCTACTCTCTTTGCAAATTCTTTTTGGGTCAATCCCAGCTCGCACCGCTTTTCGCGGATTTTATCGCCCTGATTCTTTAAAAACTCATTATATCCGTCCGAAAGTTCTTTTTGCGGCAGACCGTAAAGATCAGTAAGGGCGTTCAATATTTCCTGCGGATACCGCCCGCGGGTCGGTGATTCATAGCGCGAATATGTATTGCGGTCGATGCCGAGCCTGTCCGCGACTTCTTTTTGTAGTAGTCCCGCTCTTTGGCGGTAATATCTTAGCTTGTCCGGAAGATTCTCGGGAGGAGTTGTCAGGTTTGACGCCGGATTTACACTTACAACAAACATCGGCGCGGTTTCAATTCCATGTGAGGTATGCCGTGCCATTATAAAAGAACGGTCTGAAATGCGATAAATCATATGCCATTTTTCGGGTGAAGTTACAGGATTTGCAGCATTTTCGCGATTACGTTCCGCTATGATAGAATAGCATTTTCAATACACCTCGAACCGTAGGCCGCGAAACGGTTTCCCTTGCTCGGGTCGAACGTCGAGACGGCCTTGATGAGCCCGACGGTGCCGATGGAAATGAGCTCCTCCTGGTCCTCGGGCGCCGCGTAATATTTTTTGACGATGTGCGCGACGAGCCTTAAATTGTGAAGTATAAGCTTCTCGCGCGCAGACCTGTCCCCCATGGCGCAAAGCCGAAAAAGCTCGGCTTCCTCTTTCGGCGGCAAGGGCTTCGGGAACGCGCTCTTTTCCTCGATGTGCAGAGCGAACCACAGCATTCCCGAAAGGATAAGATCAAAAAGCTTTGAAAGCATAAAAATTCCCCCTTACGCATGGATATGCGAAAGAAGGAAAAATTATTACATTTTTACAGTTCGCCCGCCTTAAACAGCTTCAGTCCGCAGCCCTGTTAAACTCGCTTTTCAGCATCAATTTTTTCCGGCATCCTCTCTCACTCCTCGGCCGGGTTCGTCGGATAGTCCGCGCCGACGACTTTCCAGCCGTCCGACGTCTTTATGACATAAAACTCAAGGTCGACCTCGGAGGAGGATTTGCTGCCAGAAAAAACTGCCGAAACGTCTATTTCAAACACCGACGAGAACCGTATTTCCTCGCCGTAGAGTTCAAGATAGCTCTGCCGGAAATTGTCGATATAGACCTTGTCGGGGCGGGACCTGCCGGTAAATTCGGCCTTAACGCTCATATCGTCGCCGAATTCCCCGAAATAATCCGCATACAGCCTCGACATGTATTCGCTGCCGTCAAGACCTAATTCGTCCCTGTCGCTTATATGGTCGGCGGCTATTTTTTGAGGCATCGTCGAGATGAACCCGTCAAAATCCCGCGAGCAGATGGCGTTCAGATAAGTCTCGACCGGCTTTTCGGACGCCCCGCCGCCTATGACTCCGCTTCGGTACAGGACAAATAAGACCCCCGCCACGATGATGATAAGAAGAATCAGCAGAATATTTTCCTGGCGCTTTTTCGCCTTTGGGTCGACCGGCTTGGCCTGACGTACTACGGGATTTTGTTCTTCGCTCATTTTTATCCTCCAAAAAACTATCTGCGGCTGCCGACAAAGAACAGCGCGAGCGTGCCGGGGCCGGAGTGCGCGCCTATGACCGGGCCTATCCCGGTGGTGAGCACGGGGCTTACTCCGTACCCGTTTTTAAGCATATCGGCAAGCGCGTTTGCGTCGTCAATACAGTCGGCATGGGAAATGATAACCGTCTGGGGCGCTCCCGGAACGTCGGACTTTGCAAGCTCGCCGTACTTATCCGCAAGGGCCTTTACCGAGGCCTTTCTGCCCCTGACCTTTGACATGTTTATAAGATGGCCCTCGTCGTCAACATGAAGAACCGGCTTGATGCCGAGGACTGCCCCCGCAAGCGCCGTGGCTGCGCTGATACGCCCGCCCCGTTTGAGATATACAAGATCCTCGACCGTGAACCAGTGGCAGATATTCAGCCTTATATCGACGGCGTATTTTTCAAGCTCCTCCATCGAAGCCCCGCCGTCTTTCTTTTGTATGCAAAGATATAAAAGCAGCCCGTATCCCCCGGAAGCCGCCAAAGAATCGACGACCGTCACCTTTCTGCCCGGAAAATCGTCCGTCAGCTCGTCCGCCGCAATGACGGCGTTGGAGTAGGTGGAGCTGAGGCCCGAAGAAAATGCGAGATAAAAAACGTCCTTTCCCTGTTCAAGATAGGGTCGGAAAGCGTTTTTAAAGGCGTTTACGTTTATCGCGGAGGTTTTCGAGATCTTTCCCGAGCGCATGCCGTCGTAAAACGTCTTGACCTCTATGTCGTCCTGGGTATAGTTTTTCCCGTCGTCGCCGAACGTAAAGCTGAGCTTTATATATTTCAGTTCGTCCGTCTCGGGTATGTCAAGCGATACGTCGCAGGCAGTATCCGCAAAAAGAATATAGCTTTCATTCATTCCAAAACACCTCTTCCATTTTTTAACAGTCATATCCGGCTGATCCGGCTATGTTACTATTGTAGCACGTTCGATGGAATATGTCAAGAATCAGGCGCTCCGGAAAACAGAAATCAGATGTCAGAGGTCAGAATTTCAATGTGTCGCCTGCGGCGATATATTTAAATATTTCGCAAAAGCAGGATAAAGACGATTCCGAACCGAGAACGGACGCCTGAAATCATAAAACAAATCCTTAAACCTCGGTCGCTCTCCCAAAAATTTTCGGCAAATTCCTTTCTTTTTGCATTGAAATTTATATAAGAATATGCTATAATGTTTTTGTATAAGCTTTAAACACTAATCACCTGCGAGGGAGGTAAGCAAATGCTCTCAAAAACATTCCGCGGAGGAGTCCACCCCAAGGACAAAAAGGAGCTGTCCGCAGGGGCCGAGACCGTCCGCCTCGAAGCTAAGGGCGAGCTTGTTTTTCCGATGATACAGCATATCGGCGCGCCTGCTAAGCCTATAGTAAATCCCGGCGACCGCGTTCTTTTAGGGCAGAAAATAGCCGAGGCCGGAGGCTTTGTCTCGGCTGCGGTGTATTCGTCGGTATCGGGAACGGTCAAGGCTGTCGCTCCCCATCTCAACCAGTCGGGAGACGAAGCACCTGCCATAACAATTGAAAACGACTGCGAGTACGAGGCCGTGCCCGGTTTCGGCGAGCCGCGGGACTATGACAAAATGTCCCGGGAAGAAATCATCAAGGCCGTCGCCGACGCCGGCATAGTCGGCATGGGCGGCGCGGGCTTCCCGACGGCGGTTAAACTCACCGTCAAGGACGGCATAAAGATCGACCACGTCATCTGCAACGCCGCCGAATGCGAGCCCTACATAACCTGCGACTATCGGCTCATGCTTGAGAGGGCCGACGACGCGGTCTTAGGCATGAAGATACTCTTAAAAGTTTTCCCGGACGCGGTCGGCGTTTTCGGAATCGAGGACAACAAGCCCCTCGGCATAGAGTCCGTCGCCAAGGCGTGCGAGGGTTCAGACCGTATGTCCGTCCTGCCGCTTAAGAAAAAATACCCCCAAGGCGGCGAGAGAATGCTCATCTACGCCGTCACAAAAAGAAAGGTCAACTCAAAAATGCTGCCGGCCGACGCGGGCTGCGTGGTGGTCAACTTCTCCACCCTCATCGCCATCGCCGAAGCCGTGGCCAAAAACATGCCCCTTGTGCGGCGGGTCGTGACCGTAACGGGAGAAGCAGTCAAAAATCCCTCGAATTTCGACGTCCCGCTCGGTATCTCCTCTCAGGAGCTCGTCGACGCGGCAGGCGGTTTTACACATGACCCCGAAAAAATAATCTTCGGCGGGCCTATGATGGGCTCGGCGGTCTACACTCTCGACCTGCCGGTCACTAAGACCTCGAGCTGCATACTCTGTCTCTCAAACGATGAGACAAAAAATTCAGAGCCCACCGAGTGCATACGCTGCGGGAAGTGCTTATATGCATGCCCCGAACACCTCACCCCGATAGAACTCAAAAACGCCTCCGACCGGCTCGACTACAAGAGATTTGAAGAACTGGGCGGACTTGAGTGCATAGGCTGCGGCTGCTGCACGTTTACATGCCCCGCCAAGAGGCGGCTGTCACAGTCCATCACCATGACTAAGCGCTACGTCTTAGCCGAGAAGAAGAAAGGAGCGTCGAAGTAAATGAAGCTTAACGTTTCCATCTCCCCGCACGTTCGCTCCCGGCAGTCCACGACCACCATCATGCTCGACGTGATAATCGCGCTTTTGCCGTCGGTCGTCGTCGGAGTATGGGTATTCGGCCCGAGGGCCTTTGCGATAACGATGCTCTCGGTCGCAAGCTGCGTGGCCTCCGAGTATCTCTATGAAAAAATACTTCACAAGCCGATAACCGTGACCGACCTCTCCGCCGTCGTCACCGGCCTGATTTTGGCGGTAAACCTATACTCCACCGCGCCCTGGTGGCTGCCGATTCTGGGCGGCGCGTTCGCCATAATCGTCGTGAAAATGCTCTACGGCGGCATAGGCCAGAATTTTATGAATCCGGCCTTGGCGGCACGGTGTTTCCTGCTCCTAAGCTTTTCAAGGATAATGACCGACTACCCGAAAATCGACGGCGTGTCCTCGGCGACCCCGCTGACTCTTATCAAGCAGGACCCGACCGCGACAGTTCCGCTCTCCGACCTGCTTTTGGGCACCCACTCCGGCACCATCGGCGAGACCTCAGCGATCGCTATAATAATCGGCGCGGTATATCTCTGCGCCCGGGGTATAATCAAGCCCCGCGAACCCCTGTCGGTAATAATTTCGACCGGCGTTTTCGTGACGTTCTTCAGCCTTATACAGGGCAAGCCCGTGACCCTTGATTTTCTTATGGTGCATATGCTCGGCGGCGGCATGCTCTTAGGAGCCGTGTTCATGGCCTCCGACTATGCGACAACCCCCGTAACGCCATGGGGCCAGGTCATCTTCGGCTGCTGCGTAGGCTTTATAACCGCGCTGATACGCTGCGTAGGCGGCGGCGTAGAGGGCATGAGCTATGCCATAATAATCTCCAACCTCTTAACGCCGTTCATCGAAAAGCTTACCCTCCCCCGCCCGTTCGGCGTTAAAAAGGAGAGAAAGGAGCGCGAGGCCAAATGATGAAAAAAATTATACTTGACGCGCTCTCGCTCGTCATGATAACCGTCGTCGCGGGCCTGCTTTTAAGCACCGTCCACGGCCTCACCGAAGATAAAATTGCTTCAGCAGAAGCCGAGGAGCGCGTGGCGTCCTATCGGGAGGTATTCCCGAACGCCGTCGACTTTGTCGCCCCCGACGAAAGCGTGCCCGGAGATACCGAAATTGCCGGCGTTACGATAGGCGAGGCTCTTTTGGCGGTAGATGAAAACGGCGAGACCGTCGGCTGCGTTATCTCCTCAACATCGGCAAACGGCTACGGCGGCGACGTAACTCTCTCGGTCGGGGTCGATTTAAGCGGCGCCGTCACCGGCATGAGGGTCACGGCGATGTCCGAAAGCCCGGGATACGGGTCCCACTGCCAGGACGAGGACTTCCAGGAGCAGTTCAAGGGAGTCTCCGGCGAGGTAAAATATGTGAGCGGCGGGAAGTCCGCCCCCAACGAAATAGATATGATCTCGGGCGCTACGTTTACTTCAAACGCCGTCACGGAGGCCGTCAACGGAGCGCTTAAAACCGCCGGGAAGCTTTTGGGAGGTGCCGTAAAATGAAAGAAAATACCCCGATAGAACGCCTGTATAACGGCATTTTAAAGGAAAACCCGACCTTTGTCTTAATGCTCGGGATGTGCCCGACTCTCGCCGTCACGACTTCCGCCATAAACGGCGTGGGAATGGGTCTTTCGACCTGCGCCGTACTTATGATGTCAAATCTCATCATATCGCTCCTAAGAAAATTCATCCCCGACCGCGTGAGGATGCCCGCCTACATAGTAGTCGTGGCGAGCTTTGTCACCATCGTCGAAATGCTCATGCAGGCCTACGTCCGCTCGGTCTACACGGCGCTCGGGCTTTATATCCCGCTCATCGTCGTAAACTGCATAATTTTGGGCAGGGCGGAAAGCTATGCCTCAAAAAATAAACCGTTGGCTTCATTCTTCGACGGCCTCGGCATGGGTCTCGGATTCACCCTGGCGCTCACAATTATCGGCGCCGTGAGAGAGCTTTTGGGCGCGGGCGAGATATTCGGCATTCATGTCATGCCCGAAAGCTTCGAGCCGGTCTCCATAATGGTAATGGCGCCGGGAGCGTTCTTTGTCCTTGCTGTGCTGACGGCGCTTCAGAATAAATTCAAAGCCCCGTCCGCCACAAATCACGGCGACAAGTTCTGTCAGGGCAACTGCGCTTCCTGCATGGATAAAACCTGCAAAATAATGGAAAGGAGTGAAGACAAGTGAGCTTTTTCTCCACTCTGTTTTTGGGAATAATCTCGGCGGCGCTTGTAAATAACGTCGTTTTAAGCCGATTCTTGGGGCTCTGTCCGTTTTTGGGGGTATCCAAAAAGACCTCAACCGCGGTCGGCATGGGCTCGGCGGTCATCGCGGTCATCACCCTTTCCTCGGCGATAACCTACGTCATAGATCATTACATCCTGCGGGAAAATCTCAGGTATCTTCGCACCATCGTATTTATTCTCATCATAGCCGCGCTGGTCCAGACGGTTGAAATCATCCTCAAGAAAAAAATCCCGTCTTTATATAAGGCTCTCGGCGTTTATCTGCCGCTCATAACGACAAACTGCGCGGTTTTGGGCGTGGCCATCGATTCTGCGCAGAAAAGCTACACGTTCGGCGAGACCATGATATACTCCGTCGGCACCGCGGTCGGATTTCTGATAGCTATAGTTCTGATGTCCGGCATCCGCGAAAAAATCGAGCACAACGATATACCCGACAGCTTTAAGGGAATGCCCATCGTACTTGTCACGGCAGGTCTGATGGCTATTGCGTTCTTCGGCTTCAAGGGAACCATCGGTTAAGGGGGCACGGATATGTTGACAGCAATTCTCACCGCCTGCGCCGTCATCGGCGTTATAAGCGTCATCATCGGCCTGGTCCTCGGATTCATGTCCGAAAAATTCAAGGTCGAGGAAGACCCGAGGGAGCACCAGATCCGCGAGCTGCTGGCCGGCTCAAACTGCGGAGGCTGCGGCTATGCGGGCTGCGACGCCTACGCCCACGCCATCGTTTTCGAGGGAGCGAACCCCTCTCTCTGCGTGCCCTGTCATGAAAAATCAAAAATAGGCAAGATAATGGGTCTCGATATCGAGGACACCGAGAAGATGATAGCTTTCGTCAAGTGCTCCGGCAACTGCGAGACCGCCCTTGACAACTACACCTACTCCGACGGGAACGACTGCCGCATAGCATACTCCGCCCCCGGACACGGCGCGAAAAAGTGCGTCTACGGCTGCTGCGGGCTGGGCACCTGCGCTAAGGTATGCCCCCACGACGCGATTCGGGTCATAAACGGTCTCGCGCACGTCGACCGCACGAAATGCCAGGCCTGCGGGCTTTGCGTTTCGGTATGCCCGAACCACCTTATCGAAATAATCCCGGAAAGGGCCGAATATATCGTTCAGTGCTCGTCGCGCGCACGCGGCAAGGACGTTAAGGCCGCATGCTCGGCAGGCTGCATAGGCTGCGGGATGTGCTCAAGAGTATGCGAGCAAGGGGCGATAAGCTTGGAAAACAACCTTGCGAAAATCGACTACACAAAGTGCATAGGCTGTGGAAAATGCGCCGAAAAATGCCCCTGCAAAGTCATTACTATGGGTCATAAATAATGAAAAAATTACTTGCAGTTTTAGCTTGCGCAGTTTTTTTGGCGGGGTGCTCCCCCGCTCCGAAGCGCTATAACGCGGTTTATACCGACGTTTTCGACACGGTGACGGAATTTACCGCCTACTGCTCATCGCAGGAGGAATTCGACGGCATGAGCGAGCGGGTCCACGGGGAGCTTTTAAGGCTGCATGAAATTTTTGACATCTATAACGAGTACCCGGGCATTGTGAACGCCTGCTCACTAAACGGCGCGGGCGGCGCTGAGACCGAAGTTCCCGATGATCTTATCGAGCTGATAAATATGGGCATCGACTGGCATAAAAAAACCGGCGGACAGCTTAACATAGCCCTCGGGAGCGTGCTCAGTCTCTGGCATGAATGCCGTGAGAACGGGACGCTGCCGGATGAAAATGAACTTTTAAAAAGGGCCGGGCACTGCGATATAGAAAAAATCGCCGTGACCGAAAACTCGGTAACGCTTACAGACCCCGGGATGTCGCTTGATTTCGGGGCGATCGCTAAGGGATATGCCGTCGGGAGGGCTGCCGAAATCCTCAAGGAAAACGGACTTGAAGATTTTGCCATATCCTGCGGCGGGAATGTCGTCACAAGCGGCAAAAAGCCCTACGGGAAATGGGAAATAGGCATTGAAAACCCCGACGGCGGGCTTATCACGACGGTTTCAGTCTCGGACGAGGCCGTCGTCACAAGCGGCGATTACCAGCGCTTTGTGATGATAGACGGAAAAAGATACCACCATATAATCGACCCGAAAACGCTCTATCCTGCCGAAAAATGGCGCTCGGTGACGGTCATCTGTCCCGATTCGGCGCTTGCCGACGCACTGTCCACCTCGCTTTTCTGCCTTGACCTTGAGGACGGAATGAAGCTTTTGGAGGACTGCAAGGCGGAGGCGATGTGGGTCTCGCAGGACGGCGAGGTAACGAAAACTCCCGGGTTTGAGGATCATGAAAAATGAGCAAAAAACTCAGAAACGACCTTATTTTAATAGCCTTACTGATAATTCCGGCAGTGCTCGCGTTGGCGCTCGGAGCTTTGCGCAAGCCCGGCAGAGCCTGTCAAATAACCGTCGGCGGGGAGATTTTTGCCGAAGCCGATTTAAAAACCGACGCGCTCATCGACGTGGACGGACTGCTTAAAGTCAGAATTGAGGACGGCAAGGCGAGGGTTTTGGACCCTGTATGCAAAAACAAGCTTTGCTCGGCCCATCCGCCTATATCGGCCTCGGGAGAAACGATAATCTGCGCGCCCGGAGGAGTCGTCGTAAAAATACTCGGCCAAGGGCCCGATTTTACACAGTGAGGCGTTATGAGACCATCCCGAAAAATCGCGCTGTCAGGGCTTCTGACCGCACTTTGCTTCGTGCTTTCCTATCTTGAATTTCTGCTGCCGGCCGGGGGATTTTCGCTTCCCGGGGTAAAACTCGGGCTTGCAAATATCTGCGTTTTATTTGCAATGTATAAACTCGGGCCGGAGTATGCCGCCGGAATAAATTCTGCAAGAATCGCTCTCAGCTGGCTGTTTTTCGGCAGTTTCACCGCGATGGTCTACAGCTTTTCCGGCGCGGCTTTAAGTTTTTTGGCGGAGTATCTGCTGATAAAAACAAAAAAATTTACCCCGGTCGGGGTAAGCGCTTTCGGCGGGGTCATGCACAATTTCGGGCAGATAATCGCCGCGGCAGCGTTTTTAGGGCCGGGGGCGTTCGGGTATCTGCCCGCGCTCGTCGTCTGGGGAGCGCTCGCCGGGGGCCTGAACGGGGCGATTTTGGCGGCGTTGATGAAAAAGGTCAGAATTTAAGGCCGCAAAAATTTCAAAAAAGCATTGACAATCGGCGCGGAATGTGCTATTATATTTGGGCGGCCCGAAAAAGCCGCAATCGAGGTGTGGCTCAGTTTGGTAGAGCGCCACGTTCGGGACGTGGAGGCCGCAGGTTCAAATCCTGTCACCTCGACCAAGGCGTCGCTCGCCGTCGCGGACTTCGTATCGTTCGCGACGGCATTTTTATAAGTTGTTGATGCCGACGCTCATTCACTCCGTCGCTCCGGCTTTTGCCCCACAAACGCAAGCGTTTGCGGGGGCCCCATATAAGCGGCAGCCCTTTTGGGTTTGCCGCGATTTGCTTTTTAAATTGATTGCAAATCGCGGCTTCGCTTTACGGGCTGCCGCTCCTCTTCCGCGAAAAGTCACGCTCCCGCGCAAAAAATTGCCAGAGCAATTTTTATGCGCTCCGCTTTGACTTTCCGCGGGCGCGTGAACTTAACCTCCTGCTGTTTTAAAAATGGCAGGAGATTTTACTTTTGTGAGATTTAGATTCTTGGAGTTTTTCTGTTGGTTGCAGGGGCTTTCACTTTCTGCGTAACCACCCCTCGCTCGCGAACGCTGCCGCGTTCGCTCGCTCGGGGGCTTGTGCTAAGCTAAGGCTTTGTGCCTCTACCCCGCCCCGAAAAATGAAGAACAGTCCGGGAATTTTATTTCCCGCCCGCACTTCCAGGGTAAAAGGTATTCGCTTCGCTCATACTATTTTTAGTATCCCCCACCCCGTACCCCCCTCCCCTTGGGGGAGGTGCTGCGCTATCCCCGTCTTTCCTGCAAACTCGGTCGTGCACAGATGACAATACCCCTAATTAAAGAGCACAAAAGGGCAATTTTGATACTACATAATCATTGTAATTCCGTCGCCTCGTGCCCCTTGAAGCTCTTTTATCCGATTCCCGACCTCATTTTCTAATCCCCCATCCGGGAGCGGCCGAATCTCCCGCATTATTCACTATTATTAAAATCATCGCCCTAGGCGACGCATTGAAATTCTGGCCTCTGATTTCTGATGTGGCCGCTTCGGGCACATCCGGGTTTGCGCCCCTTGCATTTCCCTTAAAAATGTGGTAAAGTATCATTATACCCCATTTGTTGCAAGGGAGGGACAGTTTTGTTCTGCAAAGTCAACACGGTCGGCCTTAACGGCATGAACGCCTACCACGTCGACGCCGAAATAGAAATAAGCCGAGGCCTCGAACGCTTTGACATCGTCGGTCTCGCGGACGCTTCGGTAAAGGAATCCCGCGAAAGGATACGTTCGGCATTTCGCTCATCGGGCATTAAATTCCCGGCAGCGGCCGTCACCGTAAACCTCGCTCCTGCCGATGTGAGAAAGGTCGGCTCTCAGCACGACCTCGCCATCGCTGCCGCCGTTTTGGACGCTTTGGGAGAAATTCCCACCGACATTTCCGACGCGGCATTTATCGGCGAGCTATCCCTCGGCGGCGAGATAAGAGCCGTGAACGGCGTGCTTCCGATGACGATATCCGCCCAGAAATCCGGCATTAAGCGCATCTTCGTGCCTGCGGACAACGCCTTTGAGGCATCGGTCGTCGAGGGCATAGAAGTCTACGGCGCGGCCTGCTTAAACGACATCAAGCGCCATCTTCGGGGAGAATCCCGCCTCACGCCTATGCCGCCCTATGTTCCGTCGCCGGAGCAGTACCGCGACGCGCTCGATTTTATGGACGTCAAGGGTCAGGAGTTCGCCAAGGCCGCCCTCGAGGTAGCGGCCTGCGGAGGGCACAACATAATCATGATAGGCCCGCCCGGTTCGGGAAAAAGCATGCTCGCAAAGAGAATTCCGTCGATTCTTCCCGAAATGACGTTCGACGAGTCGATAGAGACGACCAACGTCTATTCGATTGCCGGACTTTTAGATAAAAACTCCCCGCTCGTGACCCTGCGGCCGTTTCGGTCGCCCCATCACACCGTCTCGACTGCGGGTCTTACAGGCGGCGGAGGAATTCCGAGGCCGGGGGAAATTTCTCTTGCGCACAACGGCGTGCTGTTTTTGGACGAGCTTGCCGAGTTCAACCGCAGCACTCTTGAAGTCCTGCGGCAGCCCGTGGAGGACCAAAAGGTCTCGATCTCACGCGCTTCCGGCACCGTGACATACCCCTGCTCGATAATGCTGGTGGCGGCGATGAACCCCTGCCCCTGCGGTTATTTCGGGCATCCCACCAAAAAATGCGTCTGCACCAAAAAGCAGGTCTCCCAGTATCTCTCGAAAATTTCCGGGCCGCTTCTTGACAGGTTCGATCTGCACATCGAGGTCGCCCCGGTCGAGTACGACAGCCTCTCCTCCTCTAAAAAAGAGGAGCCGAGCAGCATGGTGCGCGAAAGGGTGCAGAGGGCGCGGGAAATTCAGATTCGGCGCTTTAAGGGCACCGGGATAACCTGCAACGCAAGGATAACCCCGGATATCCTGCACGAGGTCTGCCGGATGAGCGACGACGCAAACGACATATTAAAGAGCGTTTTCGAGAGGCTCGGACTGTCGGCGAGGGCGTACGACAAGATTTTAAAGGTCTCGCGGACAGTTGCCGACATGGACGGCAGCGAAATTATCGAGCGCAGACACGTCTCCCGGGCGGTCAGATATCGCACGCTTGACCGAAAATTCTGGGCGAACGAATGAGGTGAGGATATGAGGCAGGAGCGGGAAATGCTCGATCTGATAATAAAGACCGCCGAGGACGACTCACGGATAAACGCGGTAATGTTAAACGGCTCGCGGGCTGACAACGAGGCCGAAAAGGATATTTTTCAGGATTTCGACGTCGTTTATTTCGTCGGAGACGTCTCGCCGTTTTGGAACAACAAGCCGTGGCTTGAGAGTCATTTCGGAAAGGTAATTTTAATGCAGACCCCCGAGACGGGCGCGCTTATCCCTCCCGACGGGAACGGGGATTTTGTCTATCTTGCGATTTTTGAGGACGGGACAAGGCTTGACCTGACTATCACTTCAAGGCCGTATATAAATACGGGAGAGCCCGCCGAGGTCCTGCTTGACAAGACGGGGATTTTAAAGGACGTTTCCCCCGACCCATGCTTTTGGCATGTCAGAAAACCGTCGGAAAAAGAATACCGGGACTGCTGCAACGAGTTCTGGTGGTGTCTAAACAACGTCGCCAAGGGCATAGCGAGAGGTCAGGACGTCTACGCGATGGACATGCTGAATAAATACGTCAGGGACATGCTGAATTTAATGACCGAGTGGTATATCGGCGTGGACACGGATTTTTCGGTATCGGCGGGAAAGGCGGGAAAGAATTTCAAAAAATATCTCGGGCCGGACATCTATATAATGTACCTTAAGACGTATTCGGGCGCCGACGGGATAAGGGGAGCGGCGTACAATATGATGGATTTGTTTTCGTTCATCGCAAGGACGGTGGGGCCTGCGCTCGGGTATAAATACGACCTGTCCGAGGAGGACGGGCTGAGAAAATATTTTAAAGCGGCACTGAATAATTTTAAGGAGGAATAACCATGACAGTCAAAAAAATCAGGGAGCTTTTAAAGACTCTGTCGTTTACCCGCACAGGCGGCAGCCCGGAGGAGCTTAAGTGCGCGGAGATGATAAAGGAAAAATGCCGAGAGTACGGCGTAGACGCCGAGATCCGGCCGTTTAAGGTGGACATGGCGGACGTGAAAAGGGCCGAGCTTTATATCGACGGGAAAGCTATACCCTGTCGGGGGTATCTTATGTGCGGTTCGGGAGAGGTAGAAGCGCCGCTTATGTATCTGCCGAACACCGACCCCGGTTCTCTTTCGGAATGCAAGGGAAAGATAGTCATGCTCGACGGCTATCTCGGGTACTGGACATACCACGATATTCTGGACAACGGCGCGCTCGGGTTCATAACCTACGACGGCGACGCGAATTATTCCGACCGCGACATCGACCGCAGAGAGCTGAGAAGCTATGTTTCTCAGGGGCAGAAGATTTTAGGCGTGAACATAAACGCCAAGGACGCCATCGACATAATAAAGTCCGGCGAGCACACCGCAAAAATAATTATCGAGCAGACGGAGGGCGAGGGAGAATCCCGAAACGTTATTGCCGAGATCCCGGGCGAATCGGACGAGGTCATCGTCTTTACCGCGCACTACGATTCGACGTTTTTGTCGTCGGGAGCGTACGACAACCTCTCCGGCTCGATAGGGATTTTGGCGGCGCTTGAACACTTCGCCTCAAAGGGCAGGCCGCATTATACCCTGAGATTTATCTGGTGCGGCTCGGAAGAAAGAGGGCTTTTGGGCTCGAAGGCGTATGTTGAGGCGCTTTCGGAGGATGAGCTGAAAAAAATAATACTTGACATAAATCTTGACATGATAGGCTCCATCATGGGCAGGTTCATAGCCTGCTGCTCAAGCGAGGACAAATTGGTCCACTACATCGAATATTTTGCACAGGAATACGGCTTCGGGATAGCCTGCCGCCAGGACGTCTATTCGAGCGACTCCACGCCGTTTGCCGACAAGGGCGTGCCGAGTTTAAGTTTTGCAAGACTTGCCCCTCATAACACCGCGACTATCCACAACTCCTACGACACGGTCAGAGTCATGAGCCCGGAGCAGATGAAAAAGGACATCGAATTCATAAACGCGTTCTCGGAGAGGATGGCGAACGCAAAGCGGATGCCGGTGGCGAGAGAGATACCCGAAAACGTAAAGAAAAAGCTCGACTACTATCTCTTCCGGGAAAGAGAAAAGAAATAAAAATTATTTCACACTTTCTGCAATAAAACGCGCCCCTGACACATTTACTATGTGAATACGCAGGGCGCGTATTTCTTTGAAAGGACTGCGCCTGAAAACGGACGTCCCGGGCGTTCGCTTTCGGGGCAAAAAAGGAGGCTCCAGAGTATGGCGGACAAAAATGCCGAGAATTCCCGGCTCGATATGCAGATAAAGCTCATAGCTCAGGGCCGGAAAACCGCCCTTGAGGCATTGTATCAGATGACCAAGACGTCGGTATACGCATATTCGCTGTCGCTGCTCGGCTCGGTCGCTGACGCCGAGGACGCCATGCAGGAGGTCTATCTTGAGATATGGCAGTCGGCGGGCAGCTATAAAAGCGTGGGAAAGCCGATGGGCTGGATAATAACGCTCACGAAAAACGTCTGCTTCATGAAGCTTCGGTCAAAAAAATATGTTTCGGCCGAGCCTTTGGAGCCCTCCCGTTTTTCGGGATTCGGGCTCTGCCCCGAAGAATCGGCGGTTTTGAGGGGATGCCTCGAAACTCTTACGGAAAGCGAAAGAGAGGTCATACTTCTGCACGCCGTATCGGGCCTTAAGCACCGTGAAATAGCCGAAATTACCGGCTTATCGCTGACGGCGGTCCTTTCAAGATATCATCGTTCAATCAAAAAGCTCAGAAAAATGCTGCTTGAATGAAAGGAGAATTAAGGATGAAAAGACAGGACATAGAAAGCCTTTTGAGAACGGGCTTTGAAAAAACCGTCCCGGACGTCGTCGACTCCGTCCTTGAGCAGTGCGGCGAGCAAAAGGGAAGTGTGATTATAATGACAGAAAAAGGAAAGAAGCGGACTGCTCTCAAGGCGGTTCTGATAGCTGCGGCAGCTGCCGCCATCCTGAGCGTTACGGCGGCGGCAGTGAGCTTTCGGGGTCTTATAGACGAAAGAGGCGCGTTTGTTGCGGCCTATAACCATCTTTACGAGACTGCCGAGGGACAGAAGCAGACGGATATAGGAAACCTGATTTTAGCAGGCATGCCGATCGAGGACGCGGCGGAAATGCAGGAGGCGGACATCGGCCTTAAAGGGCTTCGGCCGGTCTACAACCTGACGTTTACGCTTGTCGGGACGGTATATCACTACACCGTCGACGCCAGGACCGGCGTTATAATCGCTTCGTCGAGCGAGCCGCTTGAAGATACCGACAAGCGGGAGCCGGTATATGAAAGACATCCGTTTGTGATATCCGAGGCGGAAAAGAACGCAAATTATAACAGGACCTACGCCTTAAACGCCGTTCAGGACTACTTCGGCTGCTTCAGCCGCATTTACCCGGGAGCAGGCGATGAAAAATTCGCCGTGAACTTCTTTAACGACGTCTATTCCTCCGAGGACGGGTATTATGACATCGCGTACTTCGGAGGCGGCTATAAGTACAGCTGCAAGGTCGACATGACGACGGGCGAAATTTACGACGACAAGATCGAAAAGGACGAACTTTTCACGGGCGAAGAGGAGGACCGCTTCAAGGTCGAGCCTCTTGAGGGAGTTATAGGCCACAACGCCGCCCTTAAGGCAGCCTGCGAAGCGGCCGGGATAGAATACACCCTAAAATACTGCGGCGACGCGTTCCTCGGCTACGTCGAATACTTCGACGCGGGCAGCTTCAGCGGATACGTTCCCTATAACTCGGCAGTCTACCCCGTGACCTTAAGCGACCCCGACTCGGGCGAACAGAGATTTAGATACAAGGTCTATGTTGACGCTGCGACCGGCGAGGCGCTTTCGGTAACTCAGCTCGGCATAATCGGCATAAACAAGTCCGAAGATGAATATTACGGCGACCTGAACCGCGGACAGCTTGCGATTTACGCCGTAAGACACCGCTTCGGCCTTACCGACTGGCCGACTCAGGACGAACAGCCGGGAGAATATCTCACAGGCAGCGCTGAATACGGAACCGACGGGAATTTCCTTGTCGCGGTAAAATACGACGGGTATATCTACCGCTGCGTCGTCGACCCCGAAACGTTTGCGATACTCTCGGAGAATATCGAGGAGGACCCGATGGCGGACAAAAGAACTGTCCATCAGGGCGACCCGGACATGATAGGCCAGGTGAGGGCGATAGAAATAGTCGCCGACGACCTCGGCATAGATATATTCGACCCCGAGCTTTACTTCATATCGGACTGCGAAGTTTTAGACGACGGCAGAAAGGTCTATCACACCTATTTCAACAAGCGCGGGGGCATCTACGACGGCTTCGACAGCTACTATATCGACTGCTACACCGGAGAAATAGTCGATAAATACGACCCGTTAAAGGGCATGCCCGACGCGGAATTCAACGGCGGAGCGCTTAACGGCAGCGACCCGACAAAGTCGTACAAGCCGAATCAAGTGCCGTCGACGGAGGCAAAAGACGGCGAGATATCCGAGGCCGCGGCCCTGATAGCTGCGCTTGAGGACACGGGCGCAGCCGAGGAGAACGTCTTAGGGCTTACGATAGAGCGGGACGGCGGGGAGTTTGTCGTCAGGTTCTGTATTTCGGACATGGAGACGGAGTACCGAGTGAATGCAAGATCGGGAAAAATAGTCTCTAAATCGGGCGCGACTTCGGACAGGATGATAAGCCCCGATGAAGCCGAAAAGGCGGTGCTTGCCGACGTCGGACTAAAGCGAAAAGCGGTCTGGGACATGACGGTAATGAGAGTAAACCGTTACTCGAAGCTTTTATACAGCGTCGAATACACCTATCGCGGGATAAGTCAGTTCGGCGAGGTGGACGTTTTCACCGGGGAAATGTTGAGCAGCTCCTACCCGCCCGAAATGGACCTTTCCGATCTCGACACGAAGCTTGCCGAGGATGAGGTTTTAAAGACCGCTCTTTCATGGCTCGGCGATAAGGACTACGACGGCTGCAAGATTTACGGCAAGCACTATGACGGCGGGGCAAAAATCGTAGTTGAATTCAATATCGGCGAGGATGTAAAGACATGCCGAATCGATCCAAGAACCGGGAAAGTTGAAGAATAATCAAATTAAGAGGGGCCGAAAGCCCCTCTTTTTTATGTCGCCATAATTTTTAACAAAAATTCACCGTTCTTTCATTGATATTTCGTCATTCTGCCGTTGATTTTTTTATGTAATTGTGCTATACTTTTAATGCAGTAAACCGACAAACCAAAAGGCAAAGAAAGGATGGTACCCATGAAAAAAACAGCGATCGCCCTTACGATCACTATGATAATATTCGCCCTTGCGGGATGCGCTTCAAGGGCAGGCTACATCGGCACCGACCGAGCCAAGCAGATAGCTTTTGAAAACGCCGGAGTTTCGGAATCGGACGTTGTCGGCCTCGAGGTCGACCTTGAAAAAGAGGCCGAGGGAATGTTTTACGAGGTGTCTTTCGATTCTGCGGGATATGAGTATGAATATGAGATAGCCGCCGATTCGGGCGACGTTTTGAGGCAGAAAAGAGAGCTTGACGACGATACCCGCCTGCCGACTCCGACGGTTTCGGACGAGACTCCACACGACGGCGGAACGCCCGTCACGGAAGCGCCCGAGGTGACTGAGGCCCCTGCCGATACCGAAGCCGAGACGCCTGCCGCGGAGGCCGTCACCACAGAAACACCCGTGACCGAAAAGGCCCCCGAGACCAAGGCAGCAGCGCCCGAATATATCGGAGAGCCCGCCGCAAAACTGGCCGCTCTTAACCACGCCGGCTGCGCGGAAGCCGACATCTACGACTACGACTGCGAAATCGAGACCTCTGCCCACTGCGGACACGAGGGCCACAGCGGCGAGTGCAGATACTATGACATAAGCTTCGACTGCGGAGGATATGACTACGACTACGAAATAGACGCCTACACCGGCGAGGTCTTAAGAAGCAGGGCCGAGGAGGAGCACCATGACGACGAGCACCACGTCGCCGTCACCACTGCCAAGGCCGAGACCAAGACAGAAACTCAGCCCGCCGCCACGACTGCCGCTGCAAAGGAATATATCGGCGGTGAAAAGGCGAGGGACATAGCTCTTGAGCATGCCGGATATAAGTCGAACCAGGTCTATGACCTTGAGTATGAGCTCGACCGCGAACGCGGAGTGGCGGTCTATGACGTAAGCTTTGACGCAGACGATTATGACTATGATTATGAGATCGACGCGTACACCGGCGAGATTCTTCGCTCGGATAAGCAGTGGGACAACGACTACAAGCCCGACCCTGCGCTCAATTCCGCCGACTATATCGGCAGCGAAAAGGCTAAGGCCGCGGCCCTTGAGCATGCCGGTCTTTCGGCTTCGGACGTAAGAGGGCTTGAGGTAGAGCTTGAGCACCGCCTGAATTCCTCGGTGTATGAGGTAAGCTTCGATTCGGCGGGATATGAATACGACTATGTTATCAACGCCGTCTCGGGAGAGGTTGAAAGCTCCAAGAAAGAACGCGACTAAGACGCTTCGCGTCAAGAAAACAGAATACAGAGGTCAGAAAACAGACATTCAATGTGCCGCCTGTCGGCGGCGTATCAAAGTATTAAAAGCGGTTCTGAATTCCGATTGTCTGAATTCTGACATCTGACCGGCCATACCCCATAATTTCCCTATATAAAGAGCCCCGTCGGAAATTACCGGCGGGGTTCTTTTTTTATTTCAGTTTCTCCATCGTCACGACCCTTGGGTCGGCGTAGATTTTTTTCATCGCTTCCGGGCCGTTGTCCTCTATAAGATACCTCGTGTGCCAGGTCATGAACCAGCTCCACACGCAGCCCTCGCGGAAAAATTCGTCGATATCGGGAATCTTTCCGACCTCGTGGAACGCAAGCGGCTTTTGGGTTATCTCCAAAAGCTTTTTATATGCCGAAAAATTCGTCGTGGCGTCGTAGTTGTCCGAGCCGGCGACGTCGACAAACCCGTCGCCCGGGTACCAGCCCGGCTTCACCGCCCCCGAATAACCGAGCACCCAGATCAGGTTGTCGAGCCCGTATTCCCCGGTGAATTTTTTGTGCATCGTTTTCCAGAGCTCCTTAAAAAATTCCGGGCCGCCCTTTCCCCACCAGAACCACTGCCCGTCGAACTCGTGGAACGGCCGCCAGAGCACCGGTATGCCCGCCTCTTTAAGCCGATAAAGAGCATTCGCGGCCCTTTCCCATCGGGACAGCATGAGCATATTTTCGGGACTGCCGGGGGTCAGGATTTTATCAAAATCCGGCAGCTCGCTCTGTGAAGCGGGGTATGTGTTTTCGATGACGCCGGTGTGCCAGCATATCGTCACGATGCCCCCGAGCTTTGACCAGGCAATTGCGCGCTCGGTCACGCCGTCGTAGTCGTCATGGATAAAGTCGAGCCCCCGCATTGCCGGGAGAGCGCCGGTCTCCTGCTTAAGAAAATCGACCTCGAGGTCGTGCCGGCGGCCGGGGCATTCCTGAGCGGCGGCTATCATTTTAACGCCGTAATTTTTCTGTATGTATTCATACAGCGCTTCGGCCTCACGGGTAGGATGAGAGGATGTGAGCTTGAACATATGCGCCTCCGGCTTTAAAGTATTTCTACATCTTTCGTCTCATAGACCTCGACGTTTTCTATGGCGGCCCTTATCTCCGAAACAAGCTTGTCGACCTGTTCGGAGCAGCGGCCGGTATAGAGCGTAGGCTCCAAAACGGCCTCCATCTCGGCCTCGGTCATTCCGAATTCGGGGTGAGAGCTGAGCCTTAAGAGCAGGTCGCAATTCTCTCCCTCTTTCATTCTCGCCGTCGCCTCCATCGAGCACTTGCGGATTATCTCGTGGAGCTTCTGGCGGTCGCCGCCTCTTTTGACCCCCTCCATCATGAGATTTTCCGTCGCGATAAAGGGAAGATACTCTCTGACGGCCCTGTCTACCATCTTTTCGTTGACGTGCAGGCCGTCGGTGACGTTCTGGGCAAGTCTTAACACCGCGTCCGCGCAAAGATATGCCTCGGGAATGGAAATTCTGCGGTTCGCCGAGTCGTCAAGCGTTCTTTCGAGCCACTGCGTAGAAGCCGTCATCGGGGCGTTCATTGCGTCCGCCATCAAATATCTTGAGAGCGAGCATATTCTTTCGCATCTCATTGGGTTGCGCTTATACGCCATCGCCGACGAACCTATCTGATTCTTTTCAAAAGGCTCCTCAACCTGCCTGTCATGCTGTAAAAGCCTTAAATCGTTCGCCATTCTGTAGCAGCTTTGACCGATGGATGACAAAACGTTTAAAATTCTCGAATCGAATTTTCTCGGGTAGGTCTGGCCCGAAACGGTGAAGCATTTTTTGAAGTTGAATTCCGAGGCGATGAGGCGGTTCATCTCGTCCACCTTTTCGCCGTCGCCCTCAAAGAGGTCCATGAAGCTGGCCTCGGTTCCGGTCGTTCCCCGGCAGCCGAGGAATTTAAAGCTGTCGAAGACGAAATCAAGCTCCTCAAGGTCCGCCATGAAGTCCTGCGCCCATAAAGCGGCCCTTTTTCCGACGGTGACGAGCTGGGCGGGCTGGTAGTGGGTATAGCCGAGGGTCGGGAGGGACTTATATTTTTCGGCAAAATTGCAGAGATTTTCAAGCACCTTTTTTATCTCCCCGCGAAGATACCTAAGGCCCTTGCGGTAGAGGATAAGGTCGGCGTTGTCAGTGACATAGCAGCTCGTAGCGCCGAGGTGTATTATTCCTGCGGCGGAGGGAGCGACCTGTCCGTAGGCGTAGATATGCGCCATTACGTCGTGGCGGACCTCCTTTTCACGGGTGTGCTCGACCTCGTAGTCTATATCGGAGATGTGCTCCTCAAGCTCCTTGACCTGGGCCTGAGTGACGGGAAGTCCGAGCTTGTTTTCGGCCCTCGCGAGCGCGACCCAAAGCCGTCTCCAGGTCTGGATGCGCGTGTCCATCGAAAAGAGCCTGAGCATATAATCGGAAGCGTAGCGCGAAGAAAGCGGTGATTCGTAAATATTTGTAGGCATATGCTGTTCCTTTCTTGACTTTATTTTTTATCTTATAATGATGCTGTCTCTTTCGGGTCCTACCGAGACGTAGCCTATCTTGCAGCCTATCTGCTTCTCGATATATAAAACATAGTCCTGCGCTTGCTTGGGCAGGTCTTCCCACCTGCGGCACTTTGATATATCGGTCTTCCAGCCGGGCATGTACTCGGTCACGGGCTTGCAGGAGTCCAAAAGAGTCGGGAACGGGAAGCGGTCTATAATTTTTCCGTCGAGCTCGTAGTGCGCGCAGACCGGTATCTCATCCATCATCGAAAGAATGTCAAGCTTTGTGAGCGCCACGTTCGTCGCCCCCTGGCATTCTACGCCGTATCTTGTCGCGACTATATCGATAGGGCCGACTCGGCGGGGTCTGCCGGTCTTGGCGCCGTATTCGTCGCCCGCCTCTCTGAGCTTTTCGGCCTGCTCTCCGAACCATTCGCAGGTAAACGGCCCCTCTCCCACGCAGGAGGAATAGGCCTTTACAACGCCGATGACCTCGTCGATTTTTCCTCCGGGAAGACCCGAGCCGACGGGGGCGTATGCGGCGATGGTGTTTGAGGAGGTGGTGTAGGGGTAAATGCCGTAGTCAAGGTCTCTGAGCGCACCGAGCTGAGCCTCAAAGAGGATGTTCTTGCCCTCTGCCGAAGCCTTTTGCATATATTCTCCGGTGTCGCATACGAACGGACGGATTTTTTCGGCGTAATTTTCTATCCAGTTTTCCATGTCCCCCATCGTAACCTCGGGAGCGCCGTAGACCCGTGTGAGCGTGAGGTTTTTCCATTCGAGCAGATCTTTAAGGTGCGCTCTTAAATGCTCGGGATAGTTGAGTTCTCCCGCCATGACGGTCTTTTTGGAGTATTTATCGGCATAGAAAGGCGCGATGCCCTGTTTTGTCGAACCGTATTTTTTATCGGCAAGGCGGGCCTCCTCCAAAGAGTCAAGATCGCGGTGCCACGGCAGCAAAAGCGAAGCCCTATCGCTTATCTTTAAATTTTCGGGAGTGACCGAAACGCCCCTTGAACGGACCTCCTCGATCTCCTTAAAGAGGTTCTCGCAGTCGAGCGCAACGCCGTTGCCGAGGATGTTTACAACGCCTTTTGTGAAAATCCCCGACGGGAGAAGATGGAGCGCGAATTTTCCGTACTCGTTGATTATGGTGTGGCCCGCGTTGCCGCCTCCCTGGAATCTGACGACGACGTCGTGCTTGGAGGAAATGAGGTCGACCATTCTGCCCTTGCCCTCGTCGCCCCAGTTTACTCCGACTATTGCTGTGTTCATGATATAAAACCTCCTGTGTGGAATATTATACAGTTTTTTCCGGTGGCATTTTTAAAATTTCCCGGTCGTGCACATACAGTAATATAATATCAGAAAATTCATAAGATTGCAATAGGAAATCCGAAAAAAACAGGCTTAAAACCGAAAAACAGACCTTTTGGGGAGGAGGGTTCTCCCCGAGGGTCTGTTTTCCGTATGCAAATATACAAAGAGAGGAGTTCAGGAAATCGTCCAGTATATGCCGTAGCGGTCCTTGATGAGGTAGTAGGGTATGAACCTAAGTCCCGCGGCCTCATATACGATGTCGCCGGTGCGCTTTAAATATTTTCCGGGGTCGCGCTTTACTTCATCAGCGGTCGCGCCGAGATAAAGCACGCCGTCGGAGCAGCTGTTTTTGGCAAACGCCACCGAGACCCCGCCGCGATATGTCTGCATGTCCTCGTTGCCGAGGCATGCCGCCAAAAGGAAATGCCCGTACTTGAACGCCAAAACGTCCTTGTTGTCGGAAAGGCTTAATGCCTTTAATGAGCAGCGTATTCGGATCTCGAGCTTGTCGCCCTTAGACAGCGGCATTTCAAGCTCTGCAAATCCTCCCCGGAAAATGGCGCCCGCCGGGAAGTCGTTTAAAAGAATTTCCATGTCCGAGGTGGAGCACCAATCCGGCACCCGAAGCCTTATTTTAAGCTTCTCGCCGGAGCGTATCTTCAAAAACGTCTTTCCGTCCCGCACGACGTCCCGGTCTATCGACAGCTCCACGCCGTCCGCCTTGAGCGTAAACGGCAGGTAGCTTAAAATCGTGACGGTCTTGCCCGAATGGAACGCGAAGCACTCGCCCAATTTCGTGAAGTTTTCCATGCCGGAGCCGGTGCAGCACCAGAAGTCGTCCCAGGGGCTGGAGAACACCTTAAATAGGCCGGTTCTCATCGCCTGGAAGTAGGTGGTCATGCCGGTGTCGGGGTTCTGTGAGGCGAGAATGTGGTTTATGTAGGCGGTCTCGAGGTAGTCGGCGTATTTCTTTTCGCCGGTTATCTTAAAGAGCTCCTTTGTGAGTTTGAGCATGTTATATACGTTGCAGGTCTCGCAGTTTGCGTCGGTGCGGTGGGCGTCGAGGGTATCGTCCTCACGGAAATGCTCCCACTCGGAATTACCGCCGGTGTGGTAGGTGTGATGGGCGATGACGTTTTCCCAAAAGACCTTGGCGACGTTTAAATATCTCGTGCAGTCGGTTTTATCTCCCATTATCTGGTATCTTCTCAGCGCGCCGATAATTTTCGGGATATGCGTGTTGGCGTGGCGGCCGGTCAGGAGATTTTCGCGGCCGGTCAGGATGTCGTCGAAGAAATCCTCCTCGTCAAAGGCGTGGGCGGCCTCTGCGTATTTTTCCTCGCCGGTGCAGCGGTACAGCTCGTACATGACGTCGTTCATGCCGCCGTACTCGGTCGAAAGTACCGTCTTATGGGTCTTTTCATCCCACGAGCCCGTGCGGGAGCATACCCAATCTCCGAGCTTTACGGCGATGGAAAGCGCCTTTTCTGAGCCTGCGACTTCGTATGCCGACAAAAGTCCCGCAAGGATTTTATGCATGGTGTACCACGGTACCCATGCCTCTTTAAAGAGGTCGGTCTTTTCCTCTTCGACGTTGTCGAACTGAAGCTCGGGCTTTTTAAGGTCAAGCGGCTTTGCTCCCCAAAGAAAACCGTTCGGGAACTGCGCCTCGGCCAGACCGTCCAAAATCCCGTCAAGCTTCGCCTTTAATGCTTCTTTTTCATCGTCGGGAGCGGTGGCGTACACCGTCGCCTGTGAGAGCGCCGAGAGATAATGTCCCACGGCATGCCCGCCGATGAGCATATTCTCCCAGCCGCCGTAGGGTTCGGCGGAGGTCTTTATGCCCGCGTTTATGCGAAAGCCCGCAAGCACGCGCTCGCTGTCGAATTTTTCAAGATATTCAAACTCCTTTTTCACGGCGTTCCGGGAATACACGTCGTCCGCCACGATGGAGCCGAGGGGGTACTGCTCAAGTTTTTTTATCTCGTCAAGCATTTTCTACTCCTTATTTGTCCGTTTCCAAAAGACCCGCCGGGGGACCTCTTTGCGGGGAGCCTTGGGCGGGTCTTACGGATTATCTTTGATTTATCACTTTACGGTGACGATCTCGCCGAGCTGGTCTCTGCCGCAGCCGACGGCGTTTGATTCGTCGGTGTCGATGTGCATGGCGGTGGCGTAGGACGAACTTACGCGGCATACCACGTCGCCTAAAATGGCGCTTCTGCCGTCGGTGTCGATCCTTACCCAGACCTCGTCCTTGTCCTTGACTCCGAGTTTATCGGCGTCCTCGGGAGTGAGGTGGATGTGTCTCTTGGCGACGATAACGCCCTCCGAAAGCTCGACCTCTCCGCAGGGGCCTACAAGCTTGCAGGCGCCCGAGCCGGCCAAATCTCCCGATTCGCGGACGGGGGCTGAAATGCCGATGGAGCGTGCGTCGGTGGCGGAGAGCTCGACCTGAGTGGCCTTGCGGCAGGGTCCTAAGATGGAGACGTTTGCAAGCTCCTTTTTAGGGCCGACGACGGTGACTCTCTCCTCGCAGGCATACTGCCCGGGCTGGGAGAGGTCTTTTTTCTTGGTGAGTTCATGGCCCTCGCCGAAGAGGGTCTTAAGGTCCTGCTCGGTCACATGAACGTGCCTCGCCGAGGTTTCAACAATGAATTTCATTTCGTTTACCTTCTTTTATCTCAAATTTTTTTATTCTTCTGTCGATTCTGTTTCTTCGTCGTCATAATCTATGCCCGGAAGCGGATGGTCATACAGTATTATGATATCTCTGGTCATAGGATCCATATAAAAAGTATCTCCTGTCAAAACGCCGTTCACAACATACCAATTGGCATTCTGAATTGTATCATCGTTTTCGCTGAGATATTTGTCTCGGTCTTCTGTGGACGTGTAGCCGATCAGTGTTCCCTGAAGGTTTACAAACCAAACGTCGCCTATGAGTCGGCCGTCGTCGTCCATATACCAACCGTTTCCCGACAGCGTCCCGTTTTCATCTATCGTCCAACCTTGTCCCGTCATTACTCCTGTTTCGTCTAACTTCCAGCCGTTTCCTATCAAAGTCCCGTTTTCATCGAGCATCCACTGCTTGCCCAAAAGGTTGCCGTTTTCGTCAAACGCCCATCCGTTGCCCGATGTGGGTACGTTGCCGGAGTCGCCGCATGAGGAGAAGAGGACAATGGTAAGAATAAATATTAAAGTGATGTTTAGAATTCTGCTGACGTTCATATAAATCTCCTCCTATACGGGATTACGTTAAATCCGGCCGGCTCTTCTTCTTTCATAATATCATATGTCATATGAAATGTCAAGCCGTTTTTTTAAGTATGCGCTTTATAAGAGCGCCGTCTTTTACCTCAAAAACGGCTATCAGAGCGATGAAGCTAAGCCCTATCAGCTCGACTATTATCGCAAGCTTTAAATAATCCGGGAAGAATTTCATCTCTATTTCATGCTCGCCGGCTTTTAGCTCTATTCCGATGAGCGAATCAAGGAGCGTTACCGTTTCGACCTCTTCGCCGTCGACCTTTACGGTCCAGCCCGGCTCCTGCGGTATCGTCGTGAACAGGACTCCGTCCTCAGACGCGGTCACGGCGCCCTTAAGATGAGTGTCGGTGTGCTCGGTTATGTTCCAGTTTCCCGGCGAAAGCTTTGAATACACCTCTGCGAGGGCGTCGGTGTCAATGCTGTAAAACAGAACGTCGGAGAATATTGCCTCGCCGTTTGCAAGGGTCATCCTCAGTTTGAACTCCTCGCCCGGCTCGAAGCTGCCGAGATTTAAAATGCTGTAGTTTTCGCCGCGGAAGAAATAGTCGACAAAGGCGTAATTCACAATGTCCCAGCTGTCCGCCTTTAGCCACATATTGCACTGGCGCTGATATACTGTCGGGAAGAACGCGTAGACGGGTCTGTCGTCCTCGGCTTCGACGGTGAATTCGACGTAGCTGTCCTTGCCCTCGACGGCTGTAGTATACATGATGTGATCTCCCGTCGTGCCGGTAGTGCAGTTTGTCGAATCGGTGAATTTGGGGTATATCTGCCGGAAGACCTTATTTGAGCGATCCCCCAAAAGCCCCGCTATAAGGGACTCCTGATTCTTAAACGGGTCGTTTGACTCAAGCTTTACATCCTTTATCTTTTCATCCGCCATGTACCCTATCGACAGCGCGTAGGGGTTCTGATAGACCTCTATGTCCTCCACTCCCGTGGTCTCGGGGTCCATTATCTTCTCGTAAAGCTTATTCGGATGCTTTATTTTATTTTCATATCCTATGCGCTTTATATCGTCCTCAGACTGCGCTGCCTCGGGGTCGGGTTTGTTTTCTTTATACATGAGATATTTTATCCCGAAGAGCATGTCCGTCGCCATGGTATAGCCCATGTACTTCGTGAAGTGCCCCTGCATGCCGTACCCGAGGGATTTCAGCATCTGTAGGACCGGGGTGTTCATGGTGGAACTTGAGTGGGATATTCCCGCATACCCCATGCCGATGGGGTCGTTCACGGTCCTGTGGAAAGTCTTTTCGACGCGGTACAGCCCGCCGTCGCGCTCGCTCAGCTGAGAGACTATCTCGCGGCCGTTTTCGGTATAGGGAACATATGACGAGTATGTCGAATATACCACGTCGTAATCTATTGAATACACCGTCCAGAGGCTGTTTATGAATATGTCCGCGCACATAAGTCCCGCGCAGGCAAATATCGCGGCCTTTCTCGGGTATTTTTTAACGAAGTACACAGCCCCCGCAAAGACTATAAGCGCGCCGATGTTGTACCAGACCGTCTCGACGAGATATATGTGCTCGTAGTGCTGCTGATTTATATACGCAAGCGTGACTATCCAGGCAAAGGCGGTCATGCATATCTCTTTATATGTTATGCCGCTTAAATTCTCAAACGCCCGGAACGCGCAGACTATCATCAGAAAACAGAGCGTGAACGAATATCTGTATGGCAGCCAGTTGGGCACCTGGAAGCCGTGCCAGGCGATGTCGACGGTGGAAACATACATCGACAAAAACACCGCAAGCATAAGCCCCGCCGCCGACAGCTTCTCCTTGGGTCTGATTTTTGTGTTTAAGAAGAACAGCGGCAGGAGTATCATTATAATAGTGCCGCAGGCTATCATCGGCAGACCCTCGGGCTTTACGGTGTCGTAGCTGTTCGCAAAGAGTTTCGAGAGGAACTGCACTATGTCAAACTGCGCTTTCGGGGTGAAGTCCGGGTCGGAAAATTCAAGCTTGCCGAGGCTCAGCGAATTATACAC
This sequence comes from uncultured Clostridia bacterium, assembly GCA_947625125.1. Taxonomy (GTDB): domain Bacteria; phylum Bacillota; class Clostridia; order Oscillospirales; family Ruminococcaceae; genus Faeciplasma. The sequence continues at coordinate 53,999 of CANQNF010000008.1, read as the reverse complement.
CGGTATTAAAACTATCGCCGACCCGAGCACCGAAATCGCCGCCGACGCCGCAAATTTAAGCCCCGAAATAAACCAGCGCGGGGCTATGGCATGGCCCGGGCGGGAGAATATATAATAGATGAAATAGAGCGCGCAGAAAAATCCGATCATGTAGCCGATGTAAAAATGCGATATGAACATCACGGTCAGCGGAAGTATGAACGGAAGCATCTTGCCCTCGTCGACAAGCCGTTCTATGCCGTAAAGTATCACCGGCAGCCATATCATCCCGTCTATCCACATCGGGTTCATCAGTTCCACCACGATATAGGTCATCATGGCGTATGACGTGGCGAAGATTATCTGGGACGATTCCTTAGCGCCCCTGCTTTTTCTTAAATAATACCCCATCGACAGCCCGCAGCAGCCTACCTTTGCAAGCTCCATTATCTCCAAAGCCCCGAGGAGAAATCTCCTCGGCAGCAGTACCACTATCCACATAAACGGGCTTGCAAGGTAGTAGCCGAAAATGCCGAGGGTCTCGCCGCTTAAATTTCGCGACCAACTGTAGATGAGGCTTCTGTCTCCCCAAATCGCGTCCCGGAGCATTTCGTAATAGCTGACGTACTGGCCGTTGAGGTCAAGTACCAGAACAGACATATCGCCGAACGGGTGTACCCCGAAACAGGTATATGTCAGCCACATAAGAAACACCGGCAGGAAGAAAAGCCCGAGCCCCAAGCGGTGCTTATATATAAAGCGGCCGACGTGGGTGTCCTCTGAAATTCTTGAATACCATTTTTTAGGGGGAGCATACTCCTCGGGCAGCTGCTCTAAAATTTCGTCGCTCATTTTATCTGCCTCCCGTTTTTTCTGAAATAATATATCTCGGCCGCCTCTTTATCTCCTCGTATATCCTCGAAAGATAGAAGCCGATTATCCCGAGGCAGCAAAGTATCATGCCGCCCAAAAGGATGAGAATAATTATACCGGCTGTAATAGAAGCTAAATTTATGCCGAAAAGTTTTAAAATTATGAGTATTATCGCTACAAAAACAGAAATTATTCCCAAAATCAGGCTTATAAACAGGGGAGCGGCCGTGAACGAAGCGATGTTTTTTAAGGCATACTCGGTGAGGATCTTGAGCGTGAATTTGCCCTTGCCCTTTTTTCTTTCGCCGACCTCGTAGTAGACGGTCTCGTGCCTAAAGCCGACGAACTGCGCGAGCGCCCGGAAAAAGCTGCCCTGTTCGTTGTAGCTCCTGACTGCCTCGACGGCCTTTTTATCGAGCAGGATGAAGTCCGAAGCGCCCGACATATCGCAGCCGGTGGCGCGGGACATCATTTTGTTGAACAGCGCTGCGGAAAGCCCGTGGGAGCGGCTCTCACGGCCCCGAAACGACTTTTTGCCCTCGACGACGTCGGCGCCTGCTCTCCATTTTTTAAGCATTTCGGGGATGACCTCGGGCGGGTGCTGCAAATCGCAGTCAATAACTATCACGGCCTCGCCCAAGGCTTGGTCAAGGCCTGCGCGGATGGCGGGTTCCTTGCCGAAATTGCGGGAAAACCGTACGCCCCGTATATTTTCCGACGATACGGACAGAATTTCGTCCCATGTGCGGTCGTGCGAGCCGTCGTCGACGAAAATTATCTCATGCTCCTCGCCCTCAAGGACCCTTTCGAGCGCCTCGGAACAGTCCCGGACATTTTCCTCCTCATTATAAGAGGGAACAACAATCGAAATCATCTTTACTCCTTTTTTAACAGTCCCTCGGGCAAAAGCTCCGGATTCGGCCGAACGCAGTTTTTCCAGGGATTTTCGCCGGGGTCGAGGTCGGTGGAATGGTCGCGGGCGAGAATTTTCACGCTCCCCGACTTTACCGCCTCAAGATAATCAAAGGGCGACTCGAATTTCTTTTCGACCTCCACGCCGCCGTTCGGGTGGCACCACCAGTGGTGAGAGTCGGAGCCCCCTGTTGCGGGAATGCCGTAGGATTCGGCGTACCAACGCGCGCGGGCGTTATACTCGTCGCGGTTGTTGCAGTTATAGACTTCGGCGCCGTCGACCTTATGCGGGAAAAGCCGGATGGTGCTTATATAGTCGGCTTCACGGAACGGATGAGCATGTATGACAAATCCGCCGCACGCATGAACAAGATCGGAAAATTCCGGAAGCGGCATATTTTCGATCTCGGGATGATCTATCAAAAACTGCATATCTATTCCGTATGTCAGAAATTCGGTGGCGCGCCAGCCGAATTCAAGCCCGAAAAACACCTGAAAACCAAGCTCGTCGCCCGCCCTTTTGGCGTCGTCGTACCCCTGGCAGAAGAGCCTGATACGGGCCTCCCAGGGGAGTTTTCTTAAGTCTCCGTTGACGGCGGTGTTGCCTCCGAAGAAGTGGTCGGTGATAAAGCAGCCCGCATAGCCGAGGGCGTGGAGCCGCCTGACCATCTCCGAGCCGCTTGTCGATGAGCAGTCGGAGCCCTGTGAGGTGTGCATATGCGTTTCGTATTTAAAAGACATTGAAAGCTCTCCTTTTACGCAGATATAATTATTGTACCATCTTTTTCGGAGATAGTCAAGGGCTGAAAAACAGAAGTCAGATGTCAGAAATTAGATGACAGAATTTCAGGGGGGCGCTTGCAGCGACGATTTTTAAAATAATGCGTGCGGGATGGGCGCATTTAAAATGAGGGGCCGATAAAGCGCTGTTTTTAACATATCCTCCCCCAAATTCACTTCCCATGTCCCGCGTTATTTTCAACATTACAAATAGTATAACCGCGTTTTGTGTTGAAAACTCGGTTGAAAATGTTGACAAAGCCCTCGGTTCGGGGGATAAATCTCCCCGTGAAACATAAGTTTTCAACATTTAGGCCGCTAAAGCGCCTGCGGGATTACTCCCGGAAATACAAGCTAACGCTCAAAAATTAACATATCATAAGGCCTGATAAAAACCCGTGCGCCAAGGAAAAACCCCGGCGCACGCTGTCAGATGTCAGAAAACAGACTGTCGGAAATCGGAATTACTTCTTGCGGTTTCCGATCCAGTCGCAGGCGAGGTCGAGCGCTTCGTAAAGCGTCGGCTTCTCGGCGGTCTTTGTTATGCGCTGCATCGGCGGCACGCTCTCGTCGGTCAGCATCCTATAAAGCCTGACCTTGGTCGCGCACTCGACCTCTCCGACCTTTTCCTTGCCGGAGAGCTGCATATAAACGACCTCCGGGTCGCCCATTCTTCCGTAATAGATCTCGCTGCCCTTTCTCACAAGCGGCAGGCCCCTGTACTCAAAATATTCCGCCATAATTATCCTCCTGTCTTAATTTTTATCACCACACGGTCTTAAGCTCGCTGCCCTTGGCGCCGTTTTTAAAGGCGTCGAGGTTCTGGCGGAGCACCTGCAAATAACCTATCGGCTGGGAGAAGCTCGTGTGGCCGTTGAGCTTTACCGTCACGCGGTTGGCGCCCGCGTCGTAAAACTCTACCAGATCTCCCCCGCCGTCTCCTTTTCTTATGTCCATCTTAGCAATCAGCGCGTCCTCGGGCGGGTCGTCGAAACAGAGGTCGTCTATCGGGCATCTGAGGATAAACTGATATAAAATTTTGAACTCCTCGCCGTCGAATATTTCGCCGTCCATGGTGCCCGACACGGTCGCCGCTTCCTCGTCGCCGCTTATCTTGAATCGGTATTCCCAGGGGTCGTCGCCGTAGTAGTCTATATCGATGGTATCAAGCTTATAGATATAGTTTGAAGTCATCATCGACGAGAGAATGTCTATCGGCATGAAGCTCGTCCAGGGGACCTCCGAAGCGTCGAAAACATAAATCAGGTCGATGCCCCTGTAATAGCAGTAGAACTGTGCCGGGTCGGAGGTTTCGCTGCCGGTCTCGTCGAGCTTGTATGCCGCCACGTTTCCTATGTCGAGGTGATAGTTTTGCAGCTCCGCGTCTATATCGACAGTGCAGAACGGGTCGTCGAGGCCGTACTGCTTAAAATCTTCCTCGGTCGGGTGAACGGCGGCGACGTCGGCCGCGGTAAGACCCCACATGCCGTACATGATGGCGTTTGAATTCGTTATATCAAGATATGCGTAAACCGGCTCTATCATGACCTGCGAAGAGGCCATCGAGACCTCGTCGGAGGCGTAGTTTTTCGAGTCGTCCTCGAATTTTATGTCATAGTCGAGGTCCTTTCTCGTTACGGTCATCCAGTCTATCGTCGGGGCGGTGTTGTTGTTGGTTATCTCCTCGGTGACTATAAGGCTGAGAAAATCGGTGTCGTCGTACATAAAGTACCCGGAGCTGTTTAGGAGCACCGTATAGACGTCGTTTGAACCGCCAAGCCGCACATAGCGGGTGCTGCCGTCGGGGGCGTCTATCCCGAAGAAGATGGTGTATTCGGTGCCGTCCTTAAGGGAAACGTCGGCCCGTGCGACGGGAGCGCTTTCCGACAGGCCGTATTTATCAAGGTCGGAGGCGTTTTCCTCGACAAGGGCCTGCGCCTTAAGCTCGGCCGCACACCTTGCCATGGCCCCCATGACGGTGGAGTTCTGGTTGAAATCCGAAAGGTCGTCGATGACAAAGCCCTGAGCGCCGTTTCGGACGGTAAAATCGCCGTTTTCGTTTGTGACTTTAAGGATAAGCACGTCGTCCCGAACATGATTCAGAACCTGAAGCTCGCTTGTCTCGGTCACTTCCTCCGCCTCTTCTTTCGGCTGGGTCAGCACCAAAACCGTCAGCACTATCGCCATACTCAGGATAAAAAGCCCGATGACAAGGAGAGTTCTCGTTTTTTTCTGCATTATTTATGCCTCCTCCTTATCCAGACGAACGTGCCGAGCGCTAAAACTACGACCGGGATTATCAGCGCGAACACAAGGGTCAGAGTCCTCGTCTGAGCGGTGGTTATCTCGAACGTGTCGGAGGCCACGGCTTTCGGCTTGATGGTTATTCCCTCGGATTTTCCGGTCAGCTCGTTGAGCATCGATATTATCAGGTCGCCGTTATTGAAGCCGGGGTTTTTGATGACGGTGGGGTCAAGGATGAGCTCCGAGCCGAACACCACGACGTAGGTGTAGGTGGAGATGTGGGTGTCCTGGTTTATTCTCTCCTGCTTTGCGACCGCCACCGACGTGAAGCTTCCGCGCTCCGACGTCTCGGTCTCGGTGCGGTACATGTCCCGCAGTTCCGCCGACTGGCTCGAAGCGATTATCGGCTCGCATGCGTATGTCGAATCTACGTTTTCAAATCTTAGGGTCAGCGCCCTCGCATCCGGAACGAAGAATGAACGGTTCAGATTCGTCACGTCCTCAAGATAGTTCTCGGTGACGATGTCCTGCAAGGTGTAGCTCGGGGTGTCCTGACCCATCCAGCGGGACGTGTCGGTCTCATAGATTATCTTCGGCTCGACGGTCACGCCGTATTTATAGAGCAGGCCGTCGAGGTTAGGCGTTGCGGGCTGCTGAGCGGACGCCACATAAATGAGGTCCTTTTCGAGCATGCCGCCGCCCTGAAGCCAGTTTTCGAGCTTTGTTATCTCGGCGGTGGTGTAGTCCACCTTCGGGGCCGGGATTATCGCAAGGTCCACGTCGTCCGAAATCTCGCCCGACTGGATGTCGATGTTCGTTATAAGATAGCCGTTGACGTCCAAAAGGTCGGTGAGGCCCGATACGTCGGCCTCGTTGGCGCCGGGGTAGCTGAGCACCGCCACGGTGATGGGGTCGCTGTCGGTGACGGTCATTATGGCCGAGGTGATGGCCTGCTCGGCATTGGATTTAAGCTCTATCTGGCGGCTCTGCTCGCCCGCCACGAACATAGAGTGGGCATACTCGGCGCCGTAGGCCTGTTCGGCCCCGCTGAGATAGCTGACATAGTCGTCCGGCACGCTTATAATGTCCGTGAGCGACACCACCTTTACCCGCTCGTGCGCGCCTCCGGCGGGCTCTACTATTATATCGCCTGCCGAGAGGGTCTGGGTGTAGTTTGCGACAAAGTCGGGGTTTGAGAGCATGTCGATATATTTTACCGTTATGCCGGAATTGTGCTGAGTGTAGTTTTTGAGGAGTTCCGCGGTCTGGGATGTGTAATCCGATATGGAACGGTATTCATCCTCGGTATCGAGCACCGTTATCTCGACCGGGGTCTCGACCGTTTCGATATACTCGGCGGTCTCGTCGGAGACGGTGTAGATGCTGCCGGACGTGAGGTCGAGGGTTATCGGGAACCGGTCAAAGAGCATGGTAGCCACGATGTTCAGTAAAACTATCGCCGCGATGACAAAGACCGTCAGAGCCGTAGCGAACGAGCCGTATTTTAAGCGGCGCTTGTTGAATGTTTCTTTTATATTCATACGCTCGCCCCCTTACGACCATCTGCGGCGCTCTAAAACGCGCACCGTCAGAAACAGGAATATCGCCATGGCGCTTATAAAGAACAGCACGTTCGAGAAGTCGAATACTCCGTATGTGAACGGGTTGTAGCGCGCCGAGAACGACAGCCCCTGCAAAATATTCGCTATCCACGGGACGGGGATTATCGACGAGATGGAGCCGATAAGAAACAGCGCCAACATCGCCGCAAAGCCCCCTATGGCGGCAATGACCTGGTTTTCGGTGAGGCTTGAGACGAATATGCCGACCGCGATGAACGCGGCGCCTAAAAGCTCAAGGCCCACAGCGTTGCCGACTACCGTCAGCCATGCGACCGAGCCGAAGAACGACGCCACGACCGCGTAGACAAGGGTCATGCATACTCCGATGGAATATATGACTATGGCCGCCAAAAACTTGCCGATGACCAAAGAGGACAAACTCAGGGGCGCGGTCAGCAGGAGCTGGTCGGTCTTCTGGCGCTTTTCTTCCGAAAGCGTTCTCATCGTTAAAATCGGGATGAGCACCAAAAGAATGTAGAACAGCCCCGAATACATCCCCGACATATCGGTGGAGCCGAATTGCAGGGAAGTTATGCTGAATAAAATCCCGGAGGCGGCGAAGAAAGCCGTCAGGAAAATATAGCCGATGAGGGAGTCGAAATAGGCTCTCGCCTCACGTTTGAAAATTGCGCTCACTGTTTTTCCGCCTCCTCGTAATGCTCGGCAAGGTCCTCGGCCTTGTCCGCTAAGAACTCGGTCACGCTCTCGCCCATCGTAAGCTTTAGGAATATATCCTCAAGCGAAAGCTCGCTCGAACGAAGTCCTAAGATATACCAGTTTCTCGACATGAGCCTGCGGTTAAGTTCCCGCCTTATATCGGTGCCCTCGACGGCCTCGATGTTGTACTCCCAGACTCCCTTTTCTCTCTGCATATCCGCGACTACCGACACGACTCCCGGGATGGTCTGGACAAGCTTTATGACCTCGTCCTTGGGTCCGTCGATGCGGGCTATAAGCTTGTGGTCGGCGGTCAGCTCGCGGGAAAGGTTGTCGGCGGTGTCGTCGGCGACTATCTTTCCCTGATTTATGACGACGATTCGGTCGCAGACGGCCTGCACCTCGCTTAAAATATGCGAAGAAAGTATCACGGTATGGTTCTTGCCGAGCTTTTTTATAAGCGTTCGTATCTCGATTATCTGCTTCGGGTCAAGGCCTACCGTCGGCTCGTCAAGTATCAAAACGTTCGGATTTCCGACCAAAGCCTGCGCTAAGCCCACGCGCTGTTTATAACCTTTTGAGAGGTTCGCGATACGGCGGTTGTAGACGTTGTCGATTTTTACAAGCTCGCAGATCTCCTTTAAATGCGTGTTTCTCGGCAGCCTGCATCCCCGAAGCTCATACACAAAGCACAGGTATTCCTTTACGGTCATATCCATGTAAAGCGGCGGGAACTCCGGCAGGTACCCTATCTCCTTTTTGGCGGCGATGGGGTCCTCCAAGATGTCGTGGCCGTTGATGTAGGCTTCGCCGGAAGTCGACGATAAATACCCGGTCAGAATATTCATCGTCGTGGACTTGCCCGCGCCGTTAGGCCCCAAAAACCCCAGGATCTCGCCGTCGTTGGCCTTAAAGCTTATACCCGCGACGGCGTGCTTGTCGCCGTAGGATTTTACAAGATTTTTTACTTCGATCAATTTTTATGCCCCCTTATCCGAGCATGTCAAGCGATTTTTTCATCCTTTTAAGGGTCTCGTCCCTGCCGATTATCTCGGCTATCTCCAAAGCCCCTCCCGGGGTGAACTGCTTGCCGCTTATCGCGACTCTGACCGGCCAGAGGATGTAGCCGTTTTTGACCTCCATCTCGGCAATCAAATTAAACAGAGCGTCATGTAAGCTCTCAAAATTCCAGTCCGTAATATTTTCAAGCGCCGGCAGCGCTCTCTCAAGGGCGATCTTAGCGGTCTCGGGGCTGGTTTTCATCTTTTTGTTGGAATAAAGCTCAAGGCTGTAGTCCGGCATCTCGTCGAAGAAGTCGACCTGCTCGGGAATTTCGGTGAGGACCTCGGTCCTCGGCTGCAACAGCGAGGCGATTTTCAATATGTCAAAATCGCCTTTGCATGTCTTTCGGATATACGGCTCGGCGATTTTTGCAAATTCCTCGGGGGTCATGGCCCTTATATACTCGCCGTTCATCGCCCGAAGCTTTAAGGGGTCAAAGATGGCCGGGGACTTTGAGATGCCCGAAATATCAAACTCCTCGACGATTTCGGGAAGCGTGAAAATTTCTCTCTCGCCCTTGGGGGACCATCCCAAAAGCGCTATATAGTTGACTATCGCGTCGCTTAAATAGCCCTTATTTATCAGGTCCTCATAGGACGCGTCGCCGTCGCGCTTGGAAAGCTTGTGCTGCTTGTCGCGCATGATATGCTCGACGTGTATATACATCGGCTCTTCCCAGCCGAACGCCTTATATAAAAGCGTATATTTCGGCGCGGACGCCAAATATTCGTTGCCCCTGACCACATGCGAAATTTTCATCAGGTGATCGTCTATGACGTTTGCAAAATTATATGTCGGCAGGCCGTCGGTCTTAAGAAGTATCTGGTCGTCAAGGGTCGAATTTTCGACCGTGATGTCGCCGTAGAGCACGTCGTGGAACGTCGTAGTGCCCTCAAGGGGTATCTTCTGGCGGATGACGTACGGAACTCCCGCCTCAAGCTTCTCCTTTACCTCTTCGGGGGATAAGCTGCGGCAGTGCCTGTCGTACATCGGATTCACGCCCGAGGCCTCCTGCACGGCCTTAAGCTCCTGTAAGCGCTCCTTGTCGCAGAAGCAGTAGTATGCTCCGCCGAGCTCCACAAGCTTTTTTGCGTATTCTTTATAGATCTCTCTGCGCTCGGTCTGGATATACGGCCCGTAGTCGCCGCCGACGTCGGGGCCCTCGTCCCAATCCATGCCGACTGCTCTTAAGGTCCTGTAGATGACCTCGTTCGCGCCCTCGACGTATCTCTCCTGGTCGGTGTCCTCAATTCGCAGGATGAATTTACCTCCCGCCTTTTTGGCGATGGCGTAGGTAAAGAGCGCCGTTCGCAGGCCCCCGACGTGAAGATATCCCGTCGGCGACGGCGCAAACCTTGTTCTGACTTCCATAATTATACCTCCTGTTTTATCATTCAAAAATCATCTCCGCCGTGCCCGACAAACCTTTGCCGGCATATGCCTTAGTCCCGTCAAACAGGGCTTCAACGGCCTCGGCGGCGTCATTCATTCTGATCGATACTTTATATTCGCCCGGCCTCGGCAGGGCTTTTTCGGCGCTCGGCCAAAACGCTCCGCGCTTTATAATGCCTCCGACCGAGTAGCTGCGGCCCAAAAGGTGGGCGGCCTCTTTTAAATCGCCCGATTCTATGAGCTTTCGTATTCTTGTCGTGGAGATCGGCTCGCCGCCGTCCTCTAAGACCGGCACCGCCGAAAACCCGATATTTAAGGCTTCGCAGTAGCTTTTCAGTTCCTGCGCTCCGTCCGAAGCGCCTTTTCCGAACCGAAAATTTTCCCCGACGATGACTTTTTCGGCATTAAGCTCACGGCACAGTATTTTTTCCGCAAACTCCCTCCCCGGGATGTCCTTTATCTTTAAAAAATCCTCCGAAATTACCCTGTCAACGCCGAGTTTTATCAGCGCCTCCCGCTTTTCTTTGTCGGTCATGAGAAGCTTTCGGCCGCCCTTGGTGCTCACGCTCAAAGAGTCGAACGTGTAGACGACCCGCTCGCCGCCAAAGCGCAAAAGCTCGTTCACGGCGCTCATATGCCCGAGGTGCAGCCCGTCGAACAGCCCGAGCAGCACGCAGACATGGCCCATTTCAATCATCTCCGAAAAAGTTTTTAACGGCCCGAAGCTCGTTTTTATTTATTTCCCCAAGGCCTAAGAATCCGTCAATAGAATATATCCTGTATCTGCCGTCGGGGGCGGGGTAAGCTATTCTCTGTCCGTTTTTGTATTTTCGGGACAGCTCCCCGGCAAGCTCCAATCTGTCGAAGTTTTCAAAGCATTTATCTACCGGCAGTATCATATCTTCAAGACTGTTTTCTTTGGCCATGCGCTCGATCTCGGGCAGCGAAATGCATGACGATATGTCAATGCCTTGGGAGTAAGTCCTGCGAAGACTGCTCATGACGCCTAAAGTGCCGAGGGCCTCGCCGACGTCGTTTATAAGCGTTCGGACGTAGGCTCCCTTTGAGCAGCGTATCTCAAGGCTGCCGGTTTGGGACTTCCCGTCGAACCGAGTAAGAGCAAGCCCGAAAATTTCTATTTCCCGGGGAGCGCGCTCGACCGTTTTTCCCTCGCGGGCTATGTCGTAAAGCCGCCTGCCGCCGACTTTTACCGCAGAATACATCGGCGGGAGCTGCGAAATTTTTCCCGTAAACCGAGGAAGAATTTTGTTTATTTCATCCTCCGCCGCCCTTTTTTCGGAGCGCTCAAGGACAGCGCCCGTGACGTCCTGGGTGTCGGTAGAATAACCGAGCGCAAAGCCCGCGATGTAGCGCTTTTCAATGTCCGGCAAAAGATCAATAGCCCTTGTCGCCCTGCCGATAAACACCGGCAGGACCCCCGTCGCCATCGGGTCAAGCGTTCCCGAATGCCCGAGGCGCTTTATTTTTAGAATGCCCCGAAGCTTGGCGATAACGTCAAACGAGGTAAAGCCCTCCGGCTTGTCGACGGGCAGGACCCCTATCATAGAAACTCCCTTGCGGCTTTGATCACCTTTTCGGCGACCTCTTCGGCAGTCCCCGGGACCGAGCATCCCGCCGCACGGATATGTCCTCCGCCTCCGAATTTGGAAGCTATCGCAGCTGCGTCCGCAGAGACCGTTCTCACCGAGACCTTGTAGACGCCCGGGTCCTCGGCCTGCTGTTTTAAGGTCATGCCAATCTCCACGCCGTCGACGGTAAGGGGAATTCCCGCAAAGCCGTCGAGCTCGGAGCGGTCGATGTGATAACTGTCTATCATTTCATTCGTGATGGTGATGACCGCTATCTTTTCATCCTCGGAGAATTCCATGGTGGAGATGACCTTTTGCTCCGCCAAAATCCTGCCCCGGGATTTTATCTGAAACATCTTTCTGTTAATTGCGGCGGCATGCGCGCCCGATTCTATGAGCTTTGCGGCGGCGCGGTGAGCTTCCGGACTCGTGCCCTCGTACATGAAGCAGCCGGTGTCGGTGGCGATGCCGGTGTAGAGACAGTCGGCGATAAGCGGCGTGAACCGTCCCCCCAAAATATTTATCACCTCGTAAATTATAAGGCAGGTGGCGCAGCAGCCGCCGTCAACATAGCCCTCTTTGGCAAAAAGCCTGTTCGAGGAATGATGATCTATGCAAAGGTCTATTTTATCCTTGTATTCCTCCTCAAGAGGGGACCTTAAAAGCTTTGTGTCGGCGACGTCCACCGAAACTACCGTCTTTGGCTCAAAGTCAAGATCACGGTAGCTGTCGGAAATGTAGGAAAACATCTCCGGGAAGCCGTCGGAGTTTTTAAGATTTGCGCGCACGCCCCTGTCCCTTAAATAGTAGCACAGCCCGAGGCCCGCTCCCATGGTGTCGCCGTCGGGGTGGCCGTGGGTCAGAATAAGCGCGTCTTCAAGCTCCGAAACCCTTTCGGCGAGCTCCTTTAACGTTTCAATCCTTTTCATCGTCTTGTACCTCCGTCCCGCCGTCGTCGGGAATGTTTAAGTCCCGAAGCAGCTTTGAGATATGAGCGGAATATTCCGCGGAGTCGTCGGCGATAAATCTCAGCTCGGGGGCTTTTCTTATCCCCAGAACCGCGACTATCTCATGCCTTAAAAGACCGGAAGCGCTCTCAAGGCCCTTTACGGCCTCCTTTGCGCCCGCCATGCCGTCAAGGCTCGACACATAGATCTTTGCAACCGAGCGGTCGCGTGAGACTTCCGCTCTTACTACCGTCAGCCTCTCCGCATCGATTCGGGGGTCTTTTAAGTCCCGAAGCTTGCCGCCGATTATTCTTTGGATGTCCGATGAAAGCCTTGCGGCCTTGAAATCAGCCATAATTCATCCTTTCTGAAATACCCTTAAAAGGACTATCTTTCGTCCTCCTGCATGATATAACCCTCAAAGATATCTCCCTCTTTGAAGTCGTTGAATTTTTCAAGAGTTATGCCGCACTCGAAGCCTGCGGCGACGTCTCTGACGTTGTCCTTGAATCTTTTGAGGCTCGACATTTTGTCGTCGGCGATGACGATGCCGTCGCGAACGACCCGAACCTGATCGTTACGGGAAATTTTTCCGTCAAGAACGTAGCAGCCCGCGACCGCTCCGACGCCGGTGATCTTATAAACCTGGCGGACTTCGACTCTTGCGGTGTCGACCTCTTTGAATTTCGGGGCGAGCATGCCTTTCATAGCGGTCTGAATTTCTTCTATGGCGTCGTAGATGACGCGGTATAATCTCATATCCACGCCGTCGCGCTCGGCGTTCGCCTTAGCGACGGGGTCGGGGCGGACGTTGAATCCTACGATTATAGCGTTAGACGCGGAGGCGAGCATGACGTCGCTTTCAGATACTGCGCCCACGCCGCCGTGGATGACCTTGACCCGCACTTCGTCGTTGGATATTTTTTCAAGCGACTGCTTTACGGCTTCTACCGAGCCCTGAACGTCGGCTTTTACGACGATGGGCAGCTCTTTCATCTCGCCCTCGGATATCTGGCTGAACAGGTTTTCGAGCGTGACTTTCTGGTACTGCTTGAAGATTTCTTCTTTCTGTTCCTGCTTGCGCTGCTCGACAAGCTCTCTTGCAAGCTTCTCGTCGGCGACGGCGTTGAATGTATCGCCCGCGGACGGAGCTTCGTCAAGTCCCGTTATCTCGACCGGTACGGCGGGTCCTGCCTCAGTAACGGATCTGCCCTTGTCGTCGGTCATCGTCCTCACGCGGCCGACCGATGTTCCGGCGATGATTATATCGCCCATGCGGAGCGTGCCGTTCTGCACCAAAACCGTCGCCACAGGCCCGCGGCCTCTGTCCAGTCTTGCCTCGATGACAGAGCCTTTTGCAAGGCGGTTCGGGTTGGCCTTGAGCTCCAGTACGTCCGCGACCAAAAGAACGTTTTCCAAAAGCTCGTCGATTCCCTCGCCGGTCTTTGCCGAGACGGGAACGCAGACCACGTCGCCGCCCCATGCCTCAACGACCAAATCGTGCTCGGTCAGCTGCTGCATAATTCTGTCGGGGTTTGCGCCCTCTTTGTCCATCTTGTTTATGGCGACGATTATCGATACCCCTGCGGCCTTGGCGTGGTTTATGGCCTCGATGGTCTGGGGCATGATACCGTCGTCGGCGGCGACTACGAGTATCGCGATATCCGTGACCATGGCGCCTCTTAAGCGCATGGCGGTAAAGGCCTCGTGGCCGGGAGTGTCAAGAAACGTTATCTCACGCCCGTTGACGTTCACGCGGTAAGCGCCGATATGCTGAGTGATGCCGCCGGCTTCGGTGGCGGTGACGTTTGCATGACGAATCTTATCAAGAAGCGAAGTTTTTCCGTGGTCGACGTGGCCCATGACGACGACGACCGGGCTTCTCTCTACAAGGTCCTCCGCCTTATCCTCTTCATCGACGATAAGCCGCTCCTCGATCGTGACGACGACCTCTTTTTCGACCTTTGCGCCCAATTCTTCGGCGACAAGCGCGGCCGTGTCGAAATCGATAGTCTCGTTGAGGGTCGCGAATACCCCGAGACCCATCAGCTTCTTTACGACCTCGGAGGCCGTGACCTTTAAGCGCGTGGCAAGCTCGGAAACGACTATCTCGTCGGGTATCATGACCCGAAGCTGCTGCTTTCTTGCGCGCTCAAGCTCTAAGCGCCTTAGTTTCTCGGCCTCGGTCTCGCGCTTGGAGGAGAGCTGCTGCTTCTTCTGCTGCTTGGACTTCTGGACAAGCTTCTGCTTCTTCTGGTAGTTGTCGTTATTTTTGCGGCCGTTCTCGGCAAGATTGTCATAGCGCTCGTTGTACTTGTCTATGTTGACATAGCTGCCCCTCGTGTCGACGACTCTCTGCTGCTTCTCGGCGACGGAGGCCGACCCGGTCGAGACGAGCTTCTGGCGCTCGCCGTGCTCCTGCTTCTTGGCAGGCTTCTTTTCCTCTTTTTTTCGGGGTTGCTGCGCAGGCTTCGGCTGAGGCTTAGGCTCGGGCTTCTTCTCAGGCTTAGGCTCCGGCTTGGGCTGAGGCTTAGGTTCGGGTTTCGGCTCGGGCTTCGGCTCGGGCTTCGCAGGCTCGGGCTTCGGTTCCGGCTTTTTCTCGGCCTTGGGCTGAGGCTTGGGCTCGGGTTTCGGCTCAGGCTTAGGCTCAGGCTCAGGCTTAGGCTCGGGCTTAGGCTCGGATTTAGGTTCGGGCTTAGGCTCGGGCTTCGCAGGCTCCGGCTTGGGGGATGGGGTCTTGTCTGCAAAATATTTATCAAAACTCTCGGCCTGGTTTTTCTGGGTGTAGAGCTCGAAGAGGTAGTTGACCTCCTCGGGCAGCAGAGAAGCGCTCGGCTTCTTGGGGCCGAACTGCGGGCCGAGGGCCTCGCATATCTCCGCCGAGCTGAGCTTTAAGTCCTTTGCAAGATCGGTCAGTTTATATTTTTTTATCATAGGCATACTCCTTTTCAGATGTCAGATTTTTGACTGCGTGCCGAGCTTTTTGCGAATAGAATCGGCAAACCCCTTGTCGGTCACGCAAAGTATCCCGCAGCGCTTTCCCACGCCGTCGGCAAGATCGAGCATCGTGTCGGTCAGGGTGAGTATCTGCGTGCCGAAACGGCCGCACAAAAATTCCATCTCGCGCCGGGATTTTTCGGAGAGGTCGCTTGTCAGCAAAACAAGTCTTGCTTCCCTTTTTCGGACGGTGTTTTTTACCTCGTCCATGCCGAGAATAAGCTTTCCCGCTTTTCGGCACATCGAAAGCGTTCCCATGACTGCGCTCATTTCGCCGCCTCCTCAAGCATTTCCTCCTCGAGCTTTTTATATATCTCCTCGGATATCTCGCACTCAAGGCTTCTTTCAAGTCTTTTCGCCTTGGCCGCTTTTTTCAGGCATTCCGGGTTTCGGCAGAGATATGCTCCTCTGCCGGGGGATTTGCCGGTGCGGTCCAAGGACGCCGTTCCGTCGGGGGCTCTGACCACACGGATGAACTCCTTTTTCGGCTTTGACTCCATGCAGCCTACGCAGGTCCTCATCGGGACTTTTCGCTGTTTTATCACTCGGCGGTCTCCTCCTCGGAAACGTCCTGCACGGGCTCCTCAGCCGCCGGCTCGGTTTCGGTCTCGGGTTCGGGTTCGGGAGCGCTCCCGGCCTCGGCCTTTTTGGCCTTATAGTCCGTCTCGGAGATGATGTCTATGCGGAATTTCGTGAGTCTTGCGGCGAGCTTTGCGTTCTGGCCCTTGTTGCCTATGGCGAGGGACAGCTGATTGTCCGGCACCACCGCCGTGCAGTTTTTCTGTTCTCCGTTTATGGTGATGTCGACGTGCTTGACCTCGGCGGGCGCGAGGGCCTTTGCGATAAACTCGGCGTCGTTCTCGCTGTATAAAATAAGGTCTATCTTTTCGCCGTGGAGTTCCTGGGTAACGGCGTTTATTCTTGCGCGCTTCGGACCTATGCATGCCCCTATCGGGTCGACGTTCGGGTCGGAGGCATATACCGCGACCTTGCTTCTTGAACCCGCCTCGCGGGACACCGCCTTTACCTCGACGGCGCCGCTCTGTATCTCGGGGACTTCAAGCTCCAAAAGCCTCTTGACGAAGTCCTGATGCGCTCTCGAGACCCTTACATAGGGCTTTTTCTCGGGCTGGATGCTTATGACATACACCTTTATGTGGTCGCCGGGACGGAAATATTCGCCGGGGATGTGCTCGCCCCTCGGGAAGTATATCTCGTCCTTGTCTATCATGATGACCGCGTTGCCGGTGGCGGGTTCTACTTTCTGGACCGTCGCCATGACGAGCTCATGCTCCTTGTCGCGGTACTGCTCTATAAGCCTCTCGCGCTCGTACTGTTTGATGTCGGAACGAATAGATTGCTTGGCGGAGCTTGCGGCTACCCTGTGAAGATGCAAAGGGTCGATAGCGATCTCTACGACTCCGCCGACGTGGGCGGTAGTATCGTGGGTCAGCGCCTCGTCGATGGAGATCTCGTTGTCGGGGTCCTCGGGGACGCCCTCCACAACCGTCTTGATAATTCCCATCGAGAAAATTTCCTCGTCCGGGTTTATCTCTACCCTGATATTCTCGGTGTAGGGATAGTCGTGCTTGATGGCTCTTGTAAGGCCGAGCTTGATTTTGTCGATAAGCGCTTCCTTGTCTATGCCGTTCTGCTGCTCAAGGCTTTTAAGGGCCTCAAATATTTCCTTGCTCATTTTTCCTGATTACCTCGATTCTTAAAAATTTATGTTCATTATATTTCGCTTTCAAGATCGTTCTCCCAGCCCACGGCGTCGTTTAATTTTACAAACGCCGTCTCGCCGAGCTGTATCTTTTTTTCGTCGCCGCCGCATGCGACGGTTATCTCGCCGTCATGATACCCCGACAAAATTCCATTGATCTCTTTTACGCCGTCTTTCGGACGAATGAAGCGGACCTTTACCTCGTCGCCGATACAGACCTCGAAGTGCTCGGGCCGCTCAAGCTTTCTCTCAAGTCCCGGCGAGCACACCTCAAAGACGTAGCTCTGGGGTATCGGGTCGTACTCGTCAAGAAGCTTGTCAAGGGGCCTGTGGAGCGCCTCGCAGTCGTCGACGGAAATGCCTCCGTCCTTGTCGATATAGACCCGCAGGTACCAGTTCGCGCCCTCTTTTTCAAGTTTTACGTTCCAAAGGAACAGCCCGAGGTCGTCGCAGAGAGGCTGAGCGAGCTCCCTCACGGTTTTAACAGCTTTGCTTTCGGCCATTTTTCCCTCCTTAATGTCTTAAACAAAAAAGGCAGGAATCATTCATCCAGCCTTTCATGATACTTATTGAGTATATTATACCACACTTTTTGAAAAATGCAAGGGGTTTTGGAAAATTTTTAGGGGGGGAAAACGATTTTCGACTTTATGCGTCTTTCGGCAGGAGCCTTGCGGCCGTGAGGATAGAAAACTCCCCCGGCTTTTGCACGTGAAAAATTTTTCCTGTCAGAGTTCCTCCCAGTCTATCCTCCGGCCGGGGCGGTAGAATTCCCGGTCGCGCTCGGATATCTCCCGCATTACCCGACAGGGCGCGCCGACCGCGACGACGTTGGCGGGGATGTCCTTTGTCACGACGCTGCCCGCGCCGATGACCGTGTTGTCGCCGATGCTCACGCCCGGGTTGATTATCGTGCCCGAGCCTATCCAGCAGTTGCGGCCTATCCTGACCGGGAGGTTGTACTGGTAGCCCTTTTCGCGAAGCTCCGGCAGGACCGGATGACCTGCCGAGGAAACGACCACGCCGGGACCTATCATCGTGTAATCGCCGACCGAAATTTCCTCGTCGTCGACAAGGGTCAGGCCGTAATTTGCATAAATATTTGAGCCGAATCGGCAGTTTTTCCCGCCCCAATTTGCGTAAAGAGGCGGCTCTATGTAACAATTCTCGCCTATCTCCCCGAACATTTTCTTAAGAAGCTCTCGGCGTTTCTCGGTCTCGTGGGGGCGCGTGCGGTTGTAGTCGTACAAAAGCTCCTGCGCGTCAAGCTGGACCTTTAATATTTCCTCGTCAAGCGGCAGGTATAAAAGCCCCTTTTTCATTCTCTCGGCCTGGGTCATCTGATATCCTCCTCAAGCTCCTCGATAAGATTTTCGTTTTTGATTATGGCGGCCCTGCCCTTTTTCGCCTCGGGAATATCCGAGCCGTCGAGGCTTTCCTCAAGGCGGCGGTTTTCCTCCATGAGGGCCTTTATACGGGCCTTTTTTTGAGCTGTTTTGTAATCGCTCATACATCTCTCCTAAAAATCGGGTTTTTGTTTTTTGACATCAGTCCGCGTATTCTCTGAGTATTTTTTTAAGCTCCTTTTTGGCCTGTTCGACCGCCCAATCGGGCGCTATTACCTTGGCGTCGCCGCCGAACTGGAAGAGCCATCCCCAGAAAGTCGGGCTTATCTGGACGTCGACCCGAACCGTGAAGCGGTCGCCGTTTATCGGGTTGGGGTGCACGCTTTCGCCGAAGCGGTCGATGATGACGTTGATCAAATTATTCGACATTTCAAGCACCACCGAGGTCTCGGAGCCGCCGTACATGTTAAACGACGAACGGACGCTCTTGGCAAGCTTTTCTTCGGCTTCGCTCAGCTCGCGGCGCTTAATGTCAAGGAGCGAAACTTCCGCCATTCTGTCTACCCGATACCGGCATATCTTGTCGTGCTTGTTGCAGTAGCATACAAGATAGTAGCATTCGCTCTCCCATATCAGATAATACGGCGAAACGGTGTAGACCTCGCCGCCGTGCTTAAAGCGCTTGTTTTTCGAGATGTCATACTCGACATATTTAAAACTTATCTGGCAGTTTTTAGAGAATGCCCGGTGAATTTTATCGGTGGTGTAATAAATTTTTTCATTGTAGGTCTTGGCCCTGTTGCCGACATAGACAGCCCTTTTAAGGTGCTGCGCGCAATAGCGGCTCGTCAGCTGCTGAAGCTTCTTAATAAGCTCGTCCGACTTCTTTTTTGTCAGGAATTTCGAGGAAGCGACCGCGTCTGCCAGAACGAACAGTTCCTCCTCCTGGAAAAGCCGAGAACCGACATAGTAGACGTTGGAGTGCCCGGATTTTTCAATGCAGACGTCGAGACCCGCGTCGATGAGCGCGTTGATATCGTCGTAGATTGTCTTTCTCTCGGCAGAGATACCGCAGAGCTCAAGCTTCGAGATAAGCTCGGGCCCGGTCAGCTTGTGGCTTTCGTCGGTCTCCTGCAAAAGAATTTTCTGAAGATAGAGAAGCTTCTGCTTCTGTTTGACTCTCGGCTCGCTCATGAGCCCTGCCTCCTTTCGGGTCCTGCGCCGTCGACAAATTCGATTTTTTCCAGCGACGCCGTAAGGCTCGCCCTCACCTCGGCCCTGTACTCGTTTCTCAGGGCGGTCTGCTCGGCCTTTTCCTCGGGCGTGAGGCCGGACAGCTTCGATTTTTTCGCCAAAAAGTTTATCCGCTTGATTTTTTCCGGCGACATCCCCGCCGCCTCCTTTCGGGCAATATATAATTATAATACCATAAAGCGGAGGAAAAATCAAGGGCAAACAGAGGGCAGAATTGAGAATAAAAAGTATTACAATAAGTGCGAAAGGTTGCGAAACCTCTTGCACTTATTTTTTTATAGCTTTTTGTTTGAGCGGTTGCAACCGCTCAAACAAAAGAATTGAGGTAAAACGAAATGGAAATTGTCAAAAAATCGGCTATGCAGGACGGCACAAAAATTCAAATCGAGGATTGGAGCGGCAATTATTCTTTTCTTAATTGCAAAAGGACGATTGCGGCATATCCGAGGGACCGTTACGGCGCGACCTTCAGAGCCGAGCGCACTTTTGACACGCTTATTGAAGCGAAATGTGCCTTTGAGTGCTTGGAAAGAGGATTAAAGACGCTCAAAGACTTTGGATTTACTGCAAAAGAATCGGGACGGGATATTTTATATCAAGAAAAGCTATAAAGGGGGGTTGAAAAATGACTTGCAAAAAGTATCTTTCGCTTCAAGACCGAAAGAAAATTGAAGCCCTCTATGCGTCAGGCTCAAAGCCTAACGACATAGCCGCCGAAATTGGCGTACATCTTGCCACGATATACCGCGAGCTTGCAAGAGGGTACACGGGAGAGCTTGACGACAACGGGCGGAGAGGGTACAACGCCGTATACGCGCATGAAGAATTATTAGACAGTATGCGCCGCCGCGGACACAATCGGGCAGTAAACAGAAAATCGCCAAACAGGAGTTGAATATAATTGCCTATGTCAGAACCCGCCCCGAACAAATATACAACCGAGGATTTGCGCGAAATGCAAGGTTGGAGCTTAGAGCGCAAAATACAAGTGACGCAAACGCGAATTTTAGAGTGGTACATAAAAAATAACGGTAACGTTTACGTTTCTTTTAGCGGAGGAAAGGACAGTACGGTTTTGCTCGACCTTGCGCGCCGTGTCCGCTCGGACATACCCGCCGTTTTTATCGACACCGGGCTTGAATATCCCGAAATAAAAGCATTTGTTAAGACGAAAGAAAACGTTATTGTTTTGCGTCCTAAAATGACATTCAAAGACGTTATTTCAAAATATGGCTATCCTATTTTTGGAAAAAATGTCGCTCACAGTGTTTATTACGCTCAACACGGTAAAGATTGGGCGATAAAACAATTGTCGGGCTTCAATGCAGACGGCACAATCTCCAAATTCAACAAGAGATTCAAAAAGTACGAATATTTAATCAATGCCGATTTTCCAATATCTGATAATTGTTGCAGTATTATAAAAAATCGCCCGCGCATACATACAATTCGCGCACAAAACGGAAGCCCATTCTTGCAACTATGACAGAGGAAAGCCAATTACGGCAAAAAACTTGGTTAAAAAACGGTTGCAACGCTTTTGAAGCAAAATATCCCGTTTCAAATCCAATGAGCTTTTGGACGGAGCAGGACGTTTTACATTATTTAAAAGACACCGACATACCGTATTCGCCGATATACGGCGACATCGTTAAACGCGATTGTCAAATGACGCTTTTTGACAGCGAAACCGACGCGCTTGAATTAACGGGCTATCAAAGAACGGGTTGTATGTTTTGTTGCTTTGGTATCGCTTGCGATAAATCGCCTAACCGTTTTCAGCGCATGAAGCAGACGCACCCCAAATTATACGACTATTGTTTGCGCGGCGGTTGTCATGACGAACAAGGAATATGGAAGCCCGATAAAAACGGGCTTGGTATGGCGCACGTCCTTGATTATATCGGGATTCCGTATTAAGGGGGCTTGATTATGTGCAATTCATCAAATGTTGAGTATATCATAAAGACATACGAGAAGTTGGCAAGCGAGCCGACTTCAACGGAATTTTGTTACGGATATGTGACCGGGTATAAATGCGCGCTTGCAAACATCTTGACGGAATGTTACGGAATGGCAATAAAAAAGGAAAACGGGAAATACAAAGCCGTGCGGACCGTTGCGAGCTTGCCGCCCGAACGGAGGGCGAAAAATGAGCAGTAAAACCGGGTTTGTATGGTGCGTTTATTATTCAGTCGGTACGACAGGGTGGATAAACTGCAAGTTATTTCTTTCGGAGAGCGAAGCACGGCAATTCTATGACGCATTAAGCGACGGTTGTTGTTATGTCGAAATAAAATACGTTGAGGACGTTTCAGGATTCAGAGCGCGCGAGGAATCGCGGAAAAAAGCGGGCGCAAAGTCCCGAAAGCAAACGGAGGTATAAAGCAATGGAAAGCAACAAAAACGCTTGTAAGCAATTCGCAGTATATCAAACAATCGCCGTCGACTTTGACGGGACGATATGCGAAAACCGCTTCCCCGACATCGGAGAGCCGAAATTCCTTGTTATCGAGTATTTGAAATGGCAAGCGGCGCACGGTGCAAAAATCATTTTGCATACTTGTCGAGAGAACGGAGCGCGTCGGGCGTTACTCGACGAAGCGATTGCCTTTTGCGGCGAATATGGCGTACCGATTCACGCCGTCAACAATAATCCCGATAACCCGTATATTGAACAATTCGGGACTTACGGGGAAGTTCGGAAAGTAAGCGCCGATTTGTATATCGACGACCGCGCCGTAAATGCCGCTCAAATTGAAAGAGCAATGCGGCAAAAAAGGAATCGGGAGCGGCGGCAAAACAAGCGCGCCCGCCGTCAAGGCAGGGGCATAAACCTTATAAACGCGCTCGTTTGCTTTAACTTAACGGCGGTCGGTATAACAATGTTTTTTGCGTTCAACAAGATTGCAAACAACATGAGAGGTTATAAAGCTATCGGCGGGGAGTTCTTTTTCATCTTGTTGCCCCTCTTTTACATAATCTTTGAAGCGGTTATTAACGAAATGAGGGGTGATAAAAAATGAGATTAACAAAAAGGGAATCAAAATACCGCTTAAAGCTGATTGCAGAATGTCAGTACAACAAATCAGAACAAAGAATCCTTGACAACGCAGCGGCGGAAGATTCGCGCAGTTATTACGACCTTTACAACGATATGCGGAGCGGGCGAATAAACGCATATGCGCTTGAAATAGCGGCTTTAAGATTATCAAGCGCAATAAGAAACGCGACCGTCACGATTAACGAATTTACGGAAACAATTTTGCGGTTTTCCGCCGCCGAAGGGTATTTGAGCGGCTCGACGGGCGCGGGCGTATTTGCTCTTGATTCGAGCGGCTTGCACCCCAACGCCGATATTGGCGTCGGAGTTCGTATAACCTAATAATCAAGCAGGCGGCAGAAACCGCCCGCATAGGCGCAAGCCTTAAAAATAATTAAAAAACGGAGGATTCAAACAATGATTAACGCAAAAAATGTTGTCGTGTTCGACAAGGCGGGTATACCGTCAATCATGGTGAAGTTTGAAAAGAGAACAAACGCCGACTTATTCGGCGGCTCAAATCAGACGCACCCCGCTTTTATAATCGACGGCGAGGAAGTCGACGAAATTTACATATCGAAATACCCTTGCACGATTATAAACGGCTTGCCTTATAGCTTGCCGTATATGCCGCCCGCAACGGATA
Source organism: uncultured Clostridia bacterium (assembly GCA_947625125.1). GTDB lineage: Bacteria > Bacillota > Clostridia > Oscillospirales > Ruminococcaceae > Faeciplasma. The sequence goes on along the minus strand of CANQNF010000008.1, from coordinate 30,933 downwards.
TTTCCTTAGAAAAAGCGTCGGAAATGTGCTTTGAAAAGGGCGAGGGTTGGCATTTAATGACCGCTCCCGAATGGGGACTTGTCACACTTGAAAGCGCCCGCGGAGAGTTGCCGCGCGGCAATACGGATTATGGCAAAAGCCACAGTTGCCCCGACGAAAGCGGAACGGTATGCGGCGGCGGGAAAACGCTTGCGGGAAGCGGACCGTCGACGTGGGCGCACGACGGTACGCCGTTCGGGGTTTATGACCTTTGCGGCAATGTGTGGGAAATGCTCGCAGGATTGCGCCTTATGGACGGGCGCTTTGAAATCATCGAAAACAACAACGCCGCAAATCGTATTGACGCGAGCAGGACAAGCCCGTTATGGAAGCCGATTCTTTGCGACGGTAAGCCCGTAAGGGTAGACGTTTCGCGGAATCAGGGCTTGAAAATTACCAACGTCCCGAAAAGCGGCTCGCCGACTTGGTGGGGCGACCCGTGGGAAAACGTAAAATTCGATATTGACCCGCCCGAAATCGTCAAAGCGCTTGCAATTTATCCTCTCGGAGAGGGCGGCAAGGAATCGTATTTATTTGCCGACGAAAACGGCGAGCGGTTGCCGATTCGCGGCGGGAGTTGGCTCAACTCGGCGCACGCGGGCGTGTTCGCTCTCTACTTGAACAACTTGCGCTCCCGCGTCGACACCCTCGTCGGCTTCCGTGCCGCTTTTTACCGCAAAACAGCTAACCGCGCGACCGAATAACCGAGCGGGCGGCGGGAGCCGCCCACAATGAAACGCGCCGCGCCCCGGTACCTTGACAAAAGAAAAATCCCGCGCCCGATTGCACAGTCGAGCGCGGGAAGATACCGCCGAATTAAAAATTACAACGGAGTTTTCAAACCTCTTACATTGTATCACAAATTCGGCGAAAAGTCAATAGTCTTGACCTTGAAAAAACGCCGTTTTATACGGCGTTGCGGGCTTGTAATGGGGAGTAACATTTCGACGAAGCCCCCGCTCTCCCGCAAGAATACGAAGGAGTGAAAACAATGTCAGAAAACAAAAATTATTTCTCTTGTGATGAAGTCCCGTCCCGTCCGTCACGTCGTCCCGTCCCGTCACTTTTTCAAGCGTTGAAAGAAGCCAAAGAACAAGTTGAATACGAGTGCTTCGCAACGTTCGACGGTGCAGGAAATCCGCACATTGACCCGATTTATAAAGAATTATGCTTGATTATCGCCGAAGTATACGTCAAATCCCCCGAAAGTTATATGCGGATTCACGGCGAAAATATGCAAGTCAGAATCGTGCAAGAAGTGTTTGAAGCCTTGACGCACGACCACGTCGAGCTTGTTGTTGATAATTTCAAAGCTCAAACACGGAGGATTTATAACAAAACCGCTTATCTCCAAACCTCGTTATACAATTCGGTTTTTGAAATCGAAGCGCATTATACAAACCTTGTCAAGAGCGACGGGGTGATATAGTATGAGAAATTTTGTACGAGAAAAAAAGATATATTGCGGCGCTGATTATTTGGAAGTTGATATTTACAATTATACGCAGGGTGAACGGGACAACGCACGGCGAGGGGTTCGGAGTAAAAAGAAAGTCGAAAGTACCCCAAAGCAAGCGGAATTGAACGACATAAATTCAAAAAGATATTTTTTGCAGTTGCTTGATACCAACTTTGGCGAAAACGACTTGCACGTTACTTTGACGTATACAAACAAGACTTTGCCGCCCACATATGAGGACGCCGAGCGCGAGTTAAACAATTTTCTCCGCCGTGTGTCGTACAAGCGCAAAAAAGAGGGCTTGCCGCCAATAAAATATATGGCGCTCCCGCCCGTATGCACATACAAAAAAGACGGCATAACGCCCACTCGCATACATCATCACATAGTAATGAACGGCGGGCTTGGGCGCGACGAAATCGAAGATTTGTGGAGAAAGAGAAAGAAAAAAGGGCAAAAAAAGGGCGATAAAATCGGCTTTGCCAACGCCGACCGATTACAGCCGGACGAAAGCGGGCTTGCGGCGCTTTGTGAATACCTCGCAAAGCAAAGCAGCGGTAAAAAGTGTTGGCGACCGTCGCACAACCTCGACAAGCCCGAAAAAGAAATCATCGACCCCGACACCCCGCCCAAAGAGGAATTGAGCCGCTTTTCAACGTCTGCAAATCTTCAAAAGCCGTGGAGCAGGACGAACGACCACAAATTCAGCCGAAAAGAGGTACGCAAAATTGCGTTGTCGCCGCCCGAATCGGAGTATTGGGAAAAGCGATACCCCGGTTATAGACTGATTGGCGGCGAGTACGGATTCAAAGCGGTTTACAGCGAAGCGCGCGGGTGGGGATTATATCTTAAATTAAGGCGAAAAACATAACGTTTCGGAACGGAGGGAACAAGCCACGTTAGAATTAAACAAGCTCTATAATATGGACTGTATGCTTGGTATGCGGGAATTTCCCGATAAATATTTCGAGCTTGCCGTTGTAGATGTGCCATATGGGATAAACGCGAGCAATTACCCGCGCGGAGGAAAGCAGGACGGCAACGCAAAAGCCCCTTCCGTTGCTTACACCCGTAAAAATTGGGACAAATCCCCGCCGCCCGCCGAATATTTTGCCGAGCTTATGCGCGTTAGCAAAAATCAAATAATATGGGGCGCGAATCACTTTATAAGCCGTATTCCCTTTGATTCCCCGTGTTGGCTTGTATGGGATAAAGACAACGGAAACAATACATACGCCGATTGTGAGCTTGCTTGGACGTCATTTTCAAGCCCCGTTCGCCGTTTCAAATTCAAATGGCACGGTATGTTACAAGAAAACATGAAAAACAAGGAAATCCGCATACACCCCACGCAAAAGCCCGTCGCGCTTTACGAATGGATATTAACACACTATGCGGAGAGGGGCGACAAAATAATCGACACTCACGCAGGGAGCGCGTCAAGCCTTATTGCGTGTCACAACCTCGGATTGGACTTTATAGGCTTTGAGATTGACCGCGAATATTACGAAGCGGCAAATGCGCGGTTGCTCGGAGAAATGGCGCAATTAAGGCTTGATTTTTAACGTTATGAATTATTCAGTTTTAAGGAGGTAAAAACACAATGATTTACAAAACTTGTCCGCTTTGCGGCTCAAACTTAGACCCCGGCGAAAGTTGCGATTGCCAAAAAGAAGCCCCGCGGATTATTGAAATGAGCAGGACAGAAAAAGAAAAAAACGGCGCGCCCGCTTTGGAGCAGGACGCCAAAAAGCCGCCCCACAATATGGACGTTGCAAAAAAGAAAAGCGATAAACTTACAGTAAACGGGGGTATGAGAGCGTGAGAAACGAAATAATAATATCAGACGCTTTAGAAGGACTTAGAGCCATAGAAAGCGAAACAGTAAATATGTGCGTTACTTCTCCGCCGTATTTTGGGCTTCGTGATTATAACGTCAAAGAGCGAATCGGGACTGAAAGCACGCCCGAAGAATACATAGATAAACTTGTGAGTGTATTTCACGAGGTGCGGCGCGTCCTAATGCCGAACGGTACGCTTTGGCTCAACATCGGCGATAGCTATGCAGGGGGCAGCGGCCGTTGGGGCGGTGAAAAAGGAATGTCCGAAAAACAAAGCTCCAACCGCGGGAGCTTGGGACAAATTAAAGTTGCTCAAAAATGGAAGCACGATACAATAAAAGTAAAAGACTTAATCGGTATTCCGTGGGCGCTCGCCTTTGCGTTGCGCTCCGATGGTTGGTATCTAAGGCAGGATATAATATGGCAAAAGCCGAATTGTATGCCCGAATCCGTTAAGGACCGTTGCACTAAAAGTCATGAATACATATTCCTTTTATCAAAATCCCCCAAATATTATTTTGACGCAAACGCAATCAGCGAGCCGACATCTGAAAGCACGGCAAGACGTTGTGCAGGTGCTAACGCAACAAATGAAAATATACAAGCCAAAAAGCCGCGATTTGGCGGCCGCAAATATACCGAAACGCCTGAATCGTTTTATAGAACAAAATCGGGTAATATTTACGATTACCGCCCAAAAAGAAATAAACGTGATGTATGGAGCATTTCAACGCGGCCGCTTAAAGAAGCACACTTCGCCGCTTATCCGAAAGAGCTTGCGGAAACTTGTATTTTGGCAGGAAGTAAAAAGGGCGATTTAATACTTGACCCGTTTATCGGCAGCGGAACGACAGCTGTTGCGGCCGTCGAAAACGAGCGAGATTATTTAGGTTTTGAAATCAACCCAGAATATGCCGCCATTGCAGAGCGCCGAATAAGTCAGGCAGAGTTGCAAACAAGGCTTTTTTAGGAGGACAGCATGAAAAATCTAACATTGGGAAGCCTATTCGACGGAATCGGCGGCTTCCCTCTTGCGGCGCAGCGTTGCGGAATAAAAGCGGTTTGGGCGTCTGAAATCGAATCAAATTGCATTGAAATAACAAAACGCCACTTTCCGCACATGGCGCATTTAGGCGACATCACAGAATTGCAAGGCGGCGAGATTCCGCCCGTCGACATTATTTCTTTCGGCTCGCCGTGTCAGGATTTGAGTGTTGCGGGGAATCAAGCGGGAATCGACGGAGAGCGGAGCAAGCTATTTCACGAAGCAGTACGGATTATTTACGAAATGAGGGAAGCGACAAATGGAAAGTACCCGACATTTATTATTTGGGAAAACGTCGCGGGAGCGTTTTCGAGCAACGGAGGTAACGACTTCAGGACCGTTATTGAAGAAATCACAAAGACCCGTATTTCAATGCCTTGTAGTGGAAAATGGGCGACAGCCGGAATGGTTGGAGGTTCCGCAGGGGGGGCAAATATCGCTTGGCGACTTTTCGATAGTGAATATTGGGGAGTACCCCAACGTCGAAAACGAATCTACCTTGTGGGAGATTTTAGAGCCAACCGCGCCCCGCAAATACTCTTTGAGCGCGAAAGCGTGCTTGGGTATATTAAAAAGAGCCGAAAGGAAAAACAAGACGTTGCCGCCGCTTTTGTCGGCAGTTTTGAAGCTCCGAGCGGGGATAATAACGGAAACGCCGTTGTTGATTTTGGACGAACAGGCGACAGAATCTATATTAACCCCGACAAATCACGAACAATAACGGCTTCGGACGGAGGGGGAGGCTCCCCAACGGGATTGTATTTTATGAACGAGGTTTACCCGATACGCGACCCCTCGTTAAACCGCGACGCAAACGGCTTTATAATCGGGAAAGAAAACGACCCCGCGCTGACCTTGACAGTTGCAGAACGTCCCGCCGTCGCCGCCGTATGCTTTACGCCGAGTACACACAGCGCATATAAAGCAGGATTCGGGACAATGCGAGCGAGCGCAGGAAAGCACGGTTACAGTTCGTCGGATTTAGTCGTTTCAATGTATGAGAATTACAGCCGCAGCGGATATAGGGAGGGTTGCGGAACATTAAGGGCAAACGGCGGAGATTACGGGGGCGGCTCGGAAAATATCGTTTTAGCGTTAAATTCATCGGGCAACGGCATAACGGGAACGCTTGACGCCAACTATTACCGAGGAACGGGAGCGCGCAGCGGCAAAGAGCGGGAGTTTATAGCGATAATACATAACATTGCGTGTTTTATCCGATATGAGTTGCGGCGGCTTACACCCCTTGAATGTGAACGCTTGCAGGGATTCCCGGACCGTTGGACTAAATACACCTCCACAGGCGGCGAAATCATCGACAAGGCGCGTTATACGGCGCTCGGCAATAGTTTGACTGTGCTTTGCGCCGAGCGGGTTTTTAGGGGCATTATAGCCGTTGTCAGGGGCGATATATGAAAGCGTCCGCACGTTGTTTGAATTGCGGCGCGGAGATTCCGAGCGAGTTTGAAATATGCCCCGAATGTATGCACGAAGCGGGCGTAAGCCCAGGCACCGCGGCGGTCGTTCAATGTATGGAAAATATTTTGAATATAGGCGAAACGGGCAAAAGTCAGCGCGCCGCCATTGAAAGTATTTTGAATGTTAAATACAGATTGGAGGAAAAAGGAATTGTCTAAAAAGAAAAAATCAAAACGCCGTCGAAAGTGGGCAAGCTCCCCCGCCCCGCTCCCCAAAAGCTACTTGACACAGCGCGCCGAGGAAATAAACCGTATGAAGCCGATTATAGCAGTGGCGCGGTTAATCTCGGAGAGAAAGCGGGAGAGGGACGCAAAAAAGCCGCCTACATAAAGGCGCGAAATCAAAAGAAATAAATAAATTCTAAACAAAAAAGGAGTTTTCAAGCCATGATTCACGCAGTAAAAATCACACCTAAGTATTTCCCGGACGTAATAAGCGGCAAAAAGACGTTTGAGATTCGGGCAAACGACCGCGATTATCGCGTCGGCGATTTTCTCGCGCTAAATGTGTACGTCCCCAAAGCAAACGCGCCGGAGCAGGATTGTTATACCGGGCAAAGCGCGTTGTTTGAAATAACCTACATATTCAACGACCCTTCGTATTGCAAGAGCGGGTATATTATCCTCGGAATCAAGCCCGTTGACTATGTGACAGTCGGGCGGACCGGCAGCGAAGCCGCCGTGCTTGTCAATGATTCAAGATTCAAGGGGCAGAATACCGACAAGGAGGTAAACAAATGAAGCTCAAAGCCATTGCGTCAATTTTTAAGAAATACAAACAGCTTATATTATTCAGCGCTCCGAACGGCGTACAGTGGATTTGCGACGGCTCGGCTATGTATTCTTTATCGGGTATGCCCTTGTTAAAACCCGAAAATATATTGCGGATATTTGATATTCCCTCGGACAAGTTTGTTGAATGGAAATGCTCGGAAAAGGACATAACGAGCGGGCTTGACGTAAACGATTTTGTACCGGGCGAGCAGGAAATCGAGCCGTTAAAAACCTATATCGTTACAATGGGAAAAAAGTATTGGCTTTTTGTAGACAAAGCGCGGGTTTATGCCTTTGACGAAAGCTATATAAAACCGCTTCTTGACGAATACGAAACACTATCGTTTTATAAGCGCTCAACGTCCAACGGCGGGTTTTTGCTCGCACTGAAAGTCGGGCTATTGCTTACCGCCTTAATTGCCCCGACAGCTTTGCACACATACAGCGGATTCACCGACGACATACATAAAATATCCTCGCTTTTGCGGCAAATGGAGAGGGAACAAGACCAAATCGCAAATGCGGCAGACGTTCTGAAAGGCTTTGACGTTGAATCTTCCGCAACCGTCCGCATAAACGATATTGACCCCCAAACGGGCGAAATATACGAACAACAGCAAATCGGAATTGACGACGCCGGGGCGTTCCCGCGTTCGGGCGCAGAATCGGAGGAAAAAAGCGTATGAAAACAATATCGGTTATCAACCTTAAAGGCGGAGTTGCAAAGACCATTTCCGCCGCCAACATCGCCCATATCATGGCGACAATGCACGGAAAGCGCGTTTTGCTTGTAGACAACGACAAGCAAGGGAACATTTCAAAAATGTTTGGGCTTCATAGCTATAATTCGCGGACCGTCGCCGAGCTTTTGACCGACCGTGAAGCAGAGATACACGACATCATAAAGCCGACGCAGTATAAGAGCCTTGACGTTATACCCGCAAATATGACGTTGTTAAAAGCAAATTTACAAGTGCTTTTAGATACGGGCAGACCGCAACAAACACGGTTGCGCGCAGCATTTAAGCGCATTTCAGACGAATACGATTATTGCGTCATAGATTGCGCCCCGGATATAAACATCAGCACAATTAACGCTCTTGTGGCGTCCGACGACGTAATAATACCGATAAAAATTGACAATTTCGCTTTTGACGGCTTGGCGGAGTTAAAAGAACAAATCGACATAGTGCGCGACGACCTCAACCCGTCGTTGACATTGCGGGGGTGCTTTATAACCTCGTATCAAAATAACGACGTCAACAAGCAGGGCGAAAATTGGCTAAGAGAAAATACCGAATACCCCGTTTTTAATACTCACATAAGGCGAACGGCGAAGGTCGACGAAAGCACCTTTGCGAATCTGCCGATTATTGAGTATTCAAGGTGGTGCGGGGCGTCGCGCGATTATATCGCGCTTGTTTCGGAATATTTAGAATCCGTGTCCGAATCGGACACAACGGGAGGTAAATAATCATGTCGGGAAAATTCAATCTAAACGAGCTATTAAGCAAAACATCACTTCAGACGCCGCGCGATACGGCGGACGAAAAAACATCAGTTGCAGAAGCAAAGGGTGATTTTCCGTTTTATCCGCAAAAAAGCATAATAAAACCGCTTAATATACATGACCTTGTAGCTTCTGAATCAAACTTTTATTCCGTGGACAGCATAGACGAATTGAAAAATTCTATTGAGCTATTCGGAGTTCAACAAAATTTGATTGTCAAGCCCTTGCCGAACGGCAAATATGAAATAATAGCAGGACACCGCCGCCACCGCGCTTGTATGGAGCTTTGCAACGAGGGCAAAACCGAATTTGAGTATGTACCGTGTAGCGTACAGTCGGAGCGGGACGAAATAGAAGAACGGATTTTGCTTATTATGACAAATTCCACAACGCGCGAATTGTCGGATTATGAAAAAATGAAACAGGCGGAGGAATTGAGAAAATGCTTTGAAGCGCTCAAAAAACGCGACGGCTTGACGGGGCGCGTCCGCGATTTAGTCGCCGAAGCCCTCAACACATCTCCGACACAAATTGCGCGTATGAGCGTAATTGAAAAAAATCTCTCGCCGGAATTTACCGAGGAATTTAAGGGCGGGCGGCTCGGATTGTCAGCCGCTTACGAATTATCGGGAATGAGCGGGGAAAAGCAAAAAGAAGCCTATACAGAGTATCGGGAAAAAGGCGGTTTATCAATAGGCGACGTAAAAGAGAAAAAGCAGGAATCCGCGCCCGTATCTTCGGAGGAAGCCCCGCCGAAATCTTACCCGGAAACGCCGCCCGATTTCTCCGAGGGGCAGGACGCAGAGCAGGAAACGCCCGCAGATGTTGACTTCGCGGAAATGACGGCTTCGGAAAAAGCCGCCGCAGCGGTCGACTTTATGAACGAAAAGCGGTTTGATTTGTTCAAACCGGGCGAGGACACGAGAATTTTTGACTTTATTATTGATACGCTCGAAACAATACAAAGTCATTAGGAACGGGAGCGAAAAAGCGTGAGCGCCGTTTATTCGGCGCTCCGCAAAGAAAAAATCAAAAAACGGGAGTGTGTAATTTATGGAGCGGGACGGCGTGAAAAAAATAATGCGGTTTTGTGGCGACATCGACGCCGAAATACGGCTTAACAAGCGTATTTTGCGGGATTATGAGGACCGTTATTATACTTTAAACGGCGAAAAAGTGCTTGACGGCATATCAAGGGGAAAAGGCAGGGTATCAAACCCGACCGAATCAATCGTGTTGCATATTCCCGAATCCGCAAGTAATGATATGCAGGATTTAAGATTAAAAATAACCCGGCTTGAAGAATTAAAAAGCGCCGTTCTGCATGAGCTTAATAAATTGCCGCTCTATCAACGGAGCGTTATTTACGACTTTTACATAAGGGGGCTTCAATGGGTACAAATTTCGGAACGGATTCATTACAGCCCGACACAATGCAAAAAAATACGAAATCGCGGGTGCGATAACCTCGGAAAATTATTCGACCAAAACGAGGTAATTTCAAATTTCAATTACCCTTTGTGAAAGAGTGTCCGCAAGTGTCCGTTTTATATGATAAAATGTTATCGTCGGAAGGTAACAAAAAAAGACGCCAAAGACAGCAGCAGACATATAACGGACTTCAATTTTTACGGTTGGAGTTCGTTTTGTTTTACACTTCTTTGAAATCATCACGGGCGCAAATGTAAAAACAAACGAAAAGGAGTGCGTAAACCGTGGCAAGGCGAAGAAATCCAAACCGCGACAAAGCAAAAAAACAATGGCTCGAAAGCGGCGGCACATTGACCGCCAAAGAGCTTGCGACCATTTACGGCGTTCCCGAAGCTCGCGTCCGCAAATGGAAAAGCGAAGATAAATGGAAAGATGAATTGAGCAAAAAGCACCGTGGAGGGCAAAAAGGCAACCGCAACGCGGCGGGACACGGCGCGCCAACGGGGAACAAGAACGCCGAAACACACGGCGCATATTCCCGCGTACATCTTGAAAATTTATCGGAATCCGAGCGGGAATATATAGAAGCCCTTACAGTCGACGCCGAAGAAAATATGTTACGGGAGTTGCAGTTGCTTACGGCGAAAGAAAGAGATTTAGCCCGCCGAATAAATGAGTATCAGACGGCAGCACCCGACGCAATGTATATTGACCGCATTGTTGAGATGAACACACCGCCGCCCAAAAAAGATAAAGGCGAGCAGGACGGGGAGAAATCGGAAAACGGCTCGCTTAAAATGTCAATGCAAACCGTCATAAAAGCAAGCCCGTTTGAACGCTCTATGAGGCTTGAAGCAGAGTACAGCAAGGTACACGGGCGCATATTAAAGCTGATTGACGCAATGCGCGCACACGAGATAGACAGAAAGCGTATTGACTTAGAGGAAAGGAAATACAACTTTGCAAAGCAACGAGCCGCGGGCGAGTTTTCTTTCGACCCCGAAGCGGGGGAAATCATCGACAGCGCCGAAGATATGAGCGACGAAAACGACATATAAATCAAAAAATCGGGCGTTTTAACGCTCGCGTGGTAGGTTCTTTCAGCGCGGCGCACCTGCCGCGGGTTCGGCGACCCCGGCGCGTGTTCAGCTACAAAAGAAAAATAATCGCTTCCGCGCTTAGACGCAAAATTTTGTAACGGGGAGGACAAAAAAGTTAGCCGAAAAGGGGGTATATCGTGAAATTATACAGTGTAAAGGCGATTGCCCGATTCCTTGACCTCACCGAACGCCGCGTAAGGCAATTAAAAGACGACGGCATAATCAGAGAATACGACGGTATGCCGGGGCTTTACGAGCTATTACCGACCTTACACGGCTATATTGATTATTTACGCAAGAAAAATCCCGAAAGTGCGGAAAATATAGACTATAACACCGAGCGGGCGTTGCTTGTAAAAGCAAAACGACTTAACGAGGAATACGACTTAAAAGTAAAAGAAGGCAGCTTACACACATCGGAGGACATAGAAAGCGTATTTACAAATATGCTTATAAATTTCAAAAGCCGTTTAATGGCGATTCCCTCTAAGCTCTCTCCCACTCTTGCAAAAAAGACCGATAAAGCCGAGGTATACCGCATTTTGAAAGAAGCGGTTGATGAAGCATTGAATGAGCTTGCCGACTTTGACGGTATGTTCGGAGAGGGAGGAAACGACAACGAAAGCGCAAACGACAAAACTGTTTGAGCGGATTTTTTCAGTTTTGAAACCTCCGCCAAATATGACACTCACGGAATGGGCGGACGCAAAGCGCGTTTTGTCAAAGAAATCTTCGGCGGAGCCGGGACGTTGGAAAACGAGCAAAGCACCGTATCAAAAAGAAATAATGAACGCAATTTCCGATTTATCCGTGCCGAAGGTCGTTGTAATGTCCGCCGCCCAAATCGGAAAAACAGACGGGTTTATATTAAATCCAATAGGCTATTTTATGGATTATGACCCGTCCCCAATAATGGTAATGCAACCGAATTTACAAATCGGCGAATCGTTTTCAAAAGACAGACTAACTCCGATGTTGAACGACACCCCCGCGTTGCGCGGAAAGGTGAACGACAAAACAAGAAACAGCGGAAACACGATATTACACAAGGAATTTCCGGGCGGGCATATAACTATTGTCGGCGCTAACTCCCCTTCGGGTTTACGCTCCCGTCCGATTCGCGTTTTGCTTGCGGACGAAATAGACGCATACCCCGCAACGGCAGGAAAAGACGGCGACCCGCTTTTGCTCGCTTCAAAGCGATTAACTACATTTTGGAACAGAAAAGAAGTTTTTATTTCAACTCCAACAATCAAAGGCGTATCGAGAATCGAAATTGAATTTGAAAACAGCACACAAGAGATTTGGCAAGTGCCTTGTCCGGCTTGCGGAGAATATCAGCCGCTCGAATGGGGGCAAGTGAAATTTGATAAAGAAAATTTGAATGAAATCTCGTATGTTTGTTCTAAATGCGGAGTTATCAGCAGCGAAGTCGAATGGAAAGAAAACTTTATACAAGGAAAATTTATACCGCGTTTTCCCGAACGGGAAGTACGCGGATTTTATTTGAATAGCCTTGCTTCGCCATTCGCAGATTGGAAAGAAATTGTTGAAAATTTCTTGATAGCAAACGAGGAAAAGAAAAAAGGCAATATTGAATTGCTCAAAGCGTGGACTAATACAGAAATGGGGCAAACGTGGGAGGAAGAGGGCAACGAAATCGACCACGACGCTTTATATAATCGCCGAGAAAAGTATAATTGCGAAGTCCCCGCGGAGGTAATTTATTTAACGGCGGGCATTGACACGCAAGACGACCGATTCGAGGTTGAAGTTGTCGGTTGGGGCGCGGACCGTGAGAGTTGGGGAATTAAATATCAAATCATTTATGGCGACCCGAAACAAAATGCGGTTTGGGAGGATTTAGACGCCTTTTTGAATCAGACATTTACAAGGGCGGACGGCGCTAAATTAAAAATAATGCGTACTTGTATGGATTCGGGAGGGCATTTTTTCAATCAGGTATGCGCCTTTTGCAAAGCCCGATACTCACGCGGAGTTTTTGCAATCCGAGGGAAAGGCGGGTTTGACGCCCCTTATATTCCGCGCCCCTCCAAAAACAACCGCGCAAAAACGCCGTTGTTTACTCTCGGAGTTGATACGGGCAAAGCGTTGATATATCAATCGCTTGCAGTAACGGAGGAAGGCGCAAACTATTGTCATTTTCCAAAAGAAAAAGACCGGGGCTATACGGAGGACTATTTCAAAGGGCTTACAGCCGAAAGAATGGTTTTGACATATAAGCAGGGCAAAGCACAATACGTTTGGAAGCTCAAAGAAAACGGCACACGGCGAAACGAACCGCTCGACTGCCGAAATTATGCACAAGCCGCGTTAGAAATTTCGGGCGTTGTGCTAAAAAAGCAGGAATCAGCAGACAAACCCGCCGCGCCCGTTAAGCGTAGAGGAAGAAAAACAATTTCGGAGGGTATTTCGTAATGGCAGGAATAACAATTGAGGTTGCAAGAAAACATCTTGACGCTTGGCTAACAGCCGAGCAGGAAATCGCAGTAAGTCAGAGCTATAAAATTGGCACTCGCTCGTTGACACGCGCCGATTTGGGAGAGGTGCGCGAACAAATTAAATTTTGGCAAAACAAAGTTGCAGAGCTTGAAAAAATAAACAGCGGAAAAGGACGCAACCGTTTTTACAGAGCCGTGCCGCGCGATTTGTAAAGGGGTGATAATGATTGAATGTACTTGACAGGATAATAACCGCCATTTCTCCGCAAGCGGGATTAAAGCGAGTTGGAGCGCGACAGCGCTTGCAAATCATTAACAGCGGTTACAGCAATTACGGAGCTTCACGAACGAAAAAATCGCTTTTGGGTTGGCTCTATCACGGCGGAAGTGCCAAAGAGGATATACAAAACAATTTAAGCGTTTTGCGTGAACGCTCCCGTGATTTATATATGGGTGTACCGCTCGCAGCGGGCGCGTTAAAAACAATGCGTACAAACGTTGTCGGGCGCGGGCTTGTTCTGAAAAGCCAAATTGATTATGAACATTTAGGCATATCGGAGGAACAGGCGGAAAAGCTCGAAAACGACATAGAGCGGGAGTTTGCTTTATGGGCGGAAACAACATCGTGCGATATTGAACGGCTTGACAATTTTGCCGAGCTTCAACAACTTGTTTTTCTCAATTGGCTAATGTCGGGAGATGTTATTACGCTTCTGCCAAAAACGACCCGAAAAAATACGCCATACGATTTGAGGATTCAGCTTATCGAAGCGGACCGTGTGTGTACCCCGTTAGGAAGCGAAAACAACCCGAATATAATCGGCGGAGTTGAAACGAACGAAGCGGGCGAGGTAGTTGCGTATCACATACTTAATATACACCCGTTGTCAGACGATTGCACTGAATCCCCAAAGTGGACGCGCGTTAAGGCTTATGGAGAAAGAACGGGGCGGCGCAATGTCTTACACTTGATGAACAGGGAAAGAATCGGGCAGCGGCGCGGCGTTCCGTTCCTTGCCCCCGTGATTGAAGCCCTCAAACAGCTTGGACGATACACGGACGCCGAGCTTGTCGCCGCCGTTGTATCGGGAATGTTTGCCGTTTTTATTCAAAAGAGTGAAAATTCAGGTGACGGCGATATTGGCGAAGTTATCCCCGAATCGGAGCAAGTGAGCAACGCGCCGAACGATATTGAAATCGGCAACGGCTCGATTATCGACCTTGCAGAAGGCGAAACCGCAAATGCGGTAAGCCCCGGCAGACCAAACGCAAATTTTGATACGTTTGTCGTTTCTATAAGCCGACAAATCGGTGCGGCTCTTGAAATCCCGTATGAATTACTTGTAAAGCATTTTACGTCGTCTTACAGCGCGTCCCGCGGGGCGTTGCTCGAAGCGTGGAAGTCGTTTCGTATGTATCGAAATTGGCTTGCAACCGATTTTTGCCAACCTATATACGAAGAATGGCTCGCCGAAGCGGTTGCCAAAGGACGCATAAAAGCGCCGGGATTCTTTGCAGACGCCGCTATAAGGAAAGCATACAGCGGCGCGGAATGGAACGGACCGGCACAAGGCTTATTAAACCCCGTTCAAGAGGTTACGTCGGCGGAATTAAGGGTAAAAAACGGCTTTTCCACACGTTCAAAGGAAGCACAGGAAATAGCGGGCGGAGATTATTATAAAAATATCCGTCAGCTTAAACGAGAAGAAGCATTATTGCAGGAGGTATACAGCAATGCCAAAAATCAAAAAGCCTAAAAGTGTGCAGGAAATAAACAAGTTTTGGAATTTTGTTGCCGCAAAAGACAACAAACCCGCCGAATTGATATTGTACGGGGATATTTCAACGTATTCATGGTTTGACGATGATATAACCCCGCAGAGCTTCAGCGACGACTTAAACGCCCTCGGAAATGTTGACGAAATCATTGTAAGAATCAACAGCGGCGGCGGCGACGTGTTCGCCGCAAATGCTATATATGCACGTCTAAAAGACCACGCCGCCAAAATAACCGTAAAAATAGACGGTTGGGCAGCGTCGGCGGCAACAATAATCGCAATGGCGGGCGATAAAATATTGATTCCCGCAAATGGCGTCTTTATGATTCATAACCCCAAAATGGGGGCTTACGGATATTATGACGCCGCGCAGTTCTCTAAACTCTCCGAGGAATTGGAGGTTATTAAAAACTCTATTATAACGGGGTACGCCTTAAAAACAGGTAAGGACCAATCCGAAATATCGGCGTTAATGGATAAAGAAACATGGTACGACGGGCAACAGGCGGTCGACAACGGCTTTTGTGATGAAATTATGTTTGGTAACGTCGAAACAGAGGTCGAGGACGCAACGCATATCGTCGTAAATTCCGTTTCCATTGATACGGGCGAATATCCCAACATACCAACATCGTTGTTTAATCGCCACAACAACCGCGGCGGCGATTTTACAAATATAAATAATAAAAAAGGAGTTGAAAGCATGGCTAACAATGCAGAAATCCGCAACGTGGAAGAATTACGGGCGGCATATCCCGCGCTCGTGGCACAGGTTGCCACCGACGCCGCCGCCGAAGAGCGCACACGCATAAAAGACATTGAAAGCGTGGCGATTCCGGGGTTTGAGGACATTATCAACAAGGCAAAGTTTGAGAAGCCCGAAAGCGCCGCCAATGTTGCAATGGCGATTATTTCCAAACAGAAAGAACAGGGCAAGAATTATCTTGCCGACGTCGACGCCGACGTAAAGGACAGCAACGCGGACAAAGTACAGTCAAGCGGCAGCGAGGGCGGAAAAGTCCCAGAGGACGACGACCCCTTCGGGAAAGCAATTGACCGTATGTTCAGCGACGCAAAGTAAAAAGGAGGTATTGCAATGTACGAAGTTCAGAAACGCGAAATGACCCCCGACAACTTTATTGCGGGCGATTTTCCCATAGTTACCGACCACGGCAAAATCAAGCCTTCGGCAACTATACGCAAATACGCGCCGCTTGTTCAGGGCGAAACGGGTATCGAGGAGCTAACGGCGGAAATGATAACCGCAGCGGAGCAGGAGGAGGAGCCGAAGCCGTTTGACCTTATCGGTATTGCGGCAGACAATGCAAAAGAGAGCGGCGAGGTAGTTTATTATCTCACGGGCGAATTTTTCGCAAGCGCTCTTTGCTTGGCGGATACAGTCACCGCCGAAAAGGTGAAGCCGTATTTCCGCAAAATCGGAATCTACTTAAAGGACTAAAAAGGAGGAAAAGACACAATGCCTAATATAAGCATTTACGACCCCCGCACAATGGGGAAGCTCGTGCAGCGTATGCCCCCCGTCCGCACGTTCATTAAGTCAACTTTTTTCAAGCACATTAAGACGTTTTCAACGCTTAGTGTCGACGTTGACTTCAAAAAGGGCAACAGAGCGCTTGCGCCTTTTGTAAATAGGCGTATAGGCGGCAAAACCGTACCGAACACGGGATATAAAACAAACACTTATACCCCGCCTTATATCGCGCCCGACAAAATCACAACCGTTGACGACATTTTGACCCGCGCACCGGGCGAATCGCTTTACGACGGGCTTACGCCCGCCGACAGAGCAGTACGCAAAATGGCGGACGACTTCGCAGAGCTTGACGAAATGATAACCCGCCGTGAAGAATGGATGTGCGCGCAAGCAATTTTCACGGGTAAAATCCCGATTATCGGCGAATCGCTCAACGAGGAAATCGACTTCGGCTTTACCAACAAGGAAAGCGTATCGAAAAAGTGGAACGCTACAGGAGCCGACCCGATAGCCGACTTGAAACGTTGGCGCAAAAAGGTGCAGGAAACGGGATTTGTCAATTGCGACGTCTGCATAATGGCGGACGATGTTGTTGACGTTTTCCTTGCAAACGAAAAGGTTATGAAGGTTTGCGACACAAAGGCATACGACGTCGCTTCAATCAAGCCCCGCGAGCTTCCGAACGGCGCAACTTACGTCGGCACAATTTCGGCGCTTGGGCTTGACATCTACTCTTATAACGAGTGGTATTTAGACGATTGGACGACGCCGGGCAAGCCCGAAAGCAAACCCCTCGTTCCCGCGGGGACCGTTGCGCTTCTTTCGACGGCGGCGAATTACTCCATGTATTACGGAGCGATTACCATTCTCAGCAACAAGGGAGCAGAGCAGGAAACCTTCGTTACAATCGAGGGCGCAAGAGTACCCGACACTTGGGCGGAAAGAAAGCCCGCGCGTCGTTTCTTGCAGCTTAACAGTTCTCCGCTTCCCGTTCCGCACGAAGTCGACAGTTGGTTCGTCGCTACCGTGCTTTAATCTATGGCGGCGGGCTTCAAAGAGCAAGTCAAGCGTGATATTGCCGCCGTGTTCAATAATGCAGATGAACACGCCGACAAAGTAAACGTCAAATACAACGGCAGAGAATACAGCATATCCGTTATTATTGACAGTGCAGAAGCGCGGGAGAGGGTGAAACCCTCAACAGACCATTCGGAGGGCATTTTTGCCGCTGATATTACCGCGTATATGTCTTTTTACGACCTCGGAATCGTGCCGCGTAAAAATACGCCCATTGTGCTTGACGGCACTTCTTATAATATCGCCCATGTCGCTTATGATATGGGCGAAATTACGCTTGATTTGGAGATGTTAGACGAATGATAGAAATAACGAGCGAGCAGGTCGACAGAATAAACACTTTACTTGGCGGCGTAAAAAATGCGCCGCAAAAAGTAATATATAACGTTCTGAATCGTGCGACGGGTACAGTTGTTTCGCAGTCAAGTAAATACGTCCGACAGACATATAAAATTAAGCACGGAGATTTGACAAGCAACCGAAATATAAATGTAAGCCGAGCGGGACCGTCAAAGCTCGAAGCGACAATATCTTACGGCGGTACGCTTATACCCCTTATGAAATTCAACGTTGACCCCAAACAGCCGAAACGAAAGCACGTTACCGTTTCCGTTCTTGCGAACGGCAGCGGTCAGCGGTTATTACACGCTTTTGTCGCAGATTTGGGACACGGTGTAGGAGTATTTGAGCGGGAAACAGCCGCCCGCGATTCGTCGGTACAGCTTTTCGGACCGTCAGCGGCGCACATGGTTGAAAACGCAGAAGTGCTTGAAAAAGTGGAATCCGCCGCAATGGAAACGATAAATAAACGTGTCGAACACGAAATATCCCGCATTTTGAACGGGTATACCTAAAAAGGGGGCGAGCGATTGACGGCGGTTGTATTGCTTCAAGAATTAAAAAAATTCATAGAGGACGCCACAAAGGACATTATTTTGCCCGTTCGCCCGGTAAAGAACAAGACCTACCCCGGCATTGATTCGGGGGCGGTCGATACGGCAGGGGGCGAAATCATAACAGAGCGCGCGCCCGAAGTTCACCTTATGCGTTTACCCGATAAAGACGCGGAAACAAACAGGATTCCGTATATAGTCTTGCAATTTCTCAGCGAAACGGACGACCAACAGCCCGGAGAGGAAGAGGACAGCGAATGCAAAATACGGATTGTGGTTGCGACGTATTCGGAGGACGGCGGAATAGGGGCGGTTGACCTATTAAACGTACTCACGCGCATACAAACGGCGCTTCTTAAAGCGGGAGAGGTGGGGAAACAATTCTTGCTTCGTCGCCCGCTTGAATTTGTCGTATATCCAGACGATACAAGCCCTTACTACTTGGGCGAAATGCTTACAAAATGGGAAATGCCAACAATAAAAAGGGAGGTACATATACACCATGTCGAAGAATAACATACCCGTTGTGTCCGAATCGGACACGGCAAAAGCGGCAGAAGCCGCAAAGTACAACGGCGTAAAGAATTTTGTATACGTCGGACCGTCTTTGCCGGGCGGTCGGCTTAAAAGCAATGCCGTTTTAATCGGCACTTATGCCGAAATAATGGAGTACCACAAGGAAGCCGTAAGCCGTTATCCCGGCGTTGAGCGGCTTTTTGTACCCGTTTCAAGTCTTGCAGACGCAAAGGCAAAGTTGCAGAACGGCGGCAACGCTTTAAGCAAGTATTATCAGGACGTTGCCGCTAAAATCAGAACGAAAGGAGATTAAAGAATCATGGCAGAATATTATCACGGCGTAAAATCGCGTGAAGCCGCTACCTCGGTATCAACTCCCGTTGTAGCCGATAGCGGTATAACGTTTGTCGTCGGCACCGCTCCAGTGCATATGCTCGGCAAGAGCGGCGACGGCGACGCATACGCAAACGTCAATGTTCCCGTGTACGGCGGGAATTATCCCGAAACGGTAAGCGCCTTGGGGTATAGTGATGATTGGGCTAAATATACGCTTTGCGAGGTTATGTATAATCATTTCAGATTATATAACACCGCTCCTGTTATTTTCGTCAATGTCCTTGACCCCTCAAAGCACAAAGCAACCGTCGCAAAACAAAGTTATCCCGTAACGGACGGTCGTGTGCTTTTGCCGCTCGAAGCAATCGCCGAAACGGTCGTCGTTGATGAATACACGCTCGGCGACGATTACGAAGTGTATTACGACGGCGAAAACCTTGCCGTTGAGATTTTGGGCGAAGGGACGATTCCGCCCGAAACAGCGGAGCTTACAATCGGCTTTGATAAAGTCGACACTTCGCAGATTACAAAAACCGATATTATCGGCGGCTTTAATGTCGTAACAAAGCAGACAACGGGATTTGAGCTTATCGAAGCAGTTTTCCCGAAGTTCGGCGTTGTTCCCGATATTATCATTTGCCCCGGTTGGAGTCAGGATTCGGAAGTTGCGGCTATAATGAACGCAAAGTCTACCATTAACGGAGTGTTCAAGGCAAATGCGCTTATCGACGTTGACACAACCGCCGTTCGGCATTATGCGGACGTTCCCGCGTGGAAAAAGTCAAAGAACATCAGCGCAAAGACCGAAAGCCTTTGCTTCCCGATGTGCAAGCTCGGCGACCGTCTGTTTCATATGTCTACACAGTGGGCGGGGCTTATTGCAACGGTTGACGCCAAAAACGACGGTTGCCCGTGCGAAAGCGCTTCCAACAAGACAATGCAGATTGACAGCACCGTACTTGCAGACGGTACTGAAGTTTTGCTTGATATTACACAGGCAAATTATCTTAACAGCAACGGCATTGTGACCGCTCTTAACTTTATCGGCGGCTTTGTTTTGTGGGGCAACGAAACGGCTTGTTACCCCGCCAACACCGACGTAAAGGATTATTTCCTTTGCGTTTCGCGTACTTTTGCGTGGGTGAGCAATTCCCTTATTCTTACCTATTGGAGCAAGGTTGACAGCAAGTTCACGCGCCGTTTTGTCGATAGCATTGTCGACAGTATAAATATATGGCTTAACGGCTTGTCGTCCGAAGAAAAGCTCTTAGGCGGGCGCGTTGAGTTCTTGGAAAGTGAAAACCCCACAACCGAGCTTATGGCAGGAAAAGCCACTTTCCATATTTACATTACGCCGCCTTCCCCCGCAAAGGAAATCGAATTTGTCCTTGAATACGATTCGTCGTATGTCACGGCGGCACTTGCAGCGTAAAGGAGGTAAAAGAATATGTCAAAAGTCGACCAGTCTGTAATAAATTTTCAGGTGTACGAAAACGCGACCGAATATTACGGCATGGCGGAAGTCAGCCTTCCCGAAATTTCATACATTGTGAATGAGATTCAGGGGGCGGGCATAAGCGGCACGCTTGAAAGCGTCATTTTGGGACATCTCGAAGCAATGACGCTTACGCTCAATTTCCGCACCCTCGTAAAGTCTGCCATTGCTCTCACAGAGCCGCGCGACCACCAAATCGACCTTCGCGTTGCACAGCAGGACAAAGACACCGTTTCGGGAACGACAAACGTTGTCCCGGTTAAGCACGTTTTCGTCGTTCAGCCGAAAAAACTTGCGCCGGGCAAAGTCGCCCCCGCTTCGGCGGCAGACGCAAGCGGCGAATATGCCGTGTCGTATTGGGCGACGTGGATTGACGGCGAAAAAGTGCTTGAAATTGATATACTCAATTTCATTTGCTTTGTAAACGGCGTTGATTATCTCGAACCCGTCCGCAAGGCGTTAGGCAAGTAAACAATCGGCGGGAATTTCCCGCCGATTATTCTATCAAAAAAATTATGGAGGTTTATATATGAACACCAACGAAGAAGTAAAAGATATTACAGCCGCAGAGAGCGCAGAAAACGCCGCAGAAAGCGAAAAAGAAATCACAATGACCGATAAACAAGGCGGAAAGCAAAAAGCCGCAGAGGGCGCGCAAGACGTCTATGTGCATAAATTCGCCGAGCCGTTCACTTATGAGGGCAAAAAATATGTTTCTCTCAATTTCTATTTTAAGAGGTTGACGGGCAACGATATGATTGCCGTTGAAAACGAGATGTTGGCTAATAGCGAGTATGCAATCGACCCGCTTATGTCCCGCAACTTCCAAAGCAAGTTAGCAAGCCGCGCGTCGGGCGTCGGGAGCGACGTAATTGCGGCTTTGCCGATTCGGGAGTTCAACATAATCACAAATGCCGTCCGTAATTTTTTAATCGACTTGGGGTATTAAAAGCCCCCAAAGGTTGGTTTGCCAAAGAGTTTTACCGTCTTGCAAAGGTAACATATACGCCGATAACATTTTATGCGTCGTTGCCTTTGAGCGAATTTTTATATTGGCGTGACAACATAACTGAAGCAATCAACGAGGATTATAAAAGCCAAAAAATAAAATAAGGCGCTTCGTCGAGCGGGGACCGTTCCCCGCTCGATACATTTTATCGGAAGGGGTGACAACATGGCGGCAGGACGCAAAGAATACGAATTATCATTAAAATTGTCGGCGGCTCTCGGCTCAAACTTTAACTCAGCGTTTCAATCCGCTATGAACACCGCGCGGAAAATGCAAAGTACGCTTGAAAGCGTAAAAAAAGTTCAAGGCGATATTTCCGCGTATCAGAAAACGCAAGAAGCAATCAACGCAACAAAAGCCAAAGTTCAGGACTATACAAAAAAGCACGATTCATTACAAAATGAGCTTGCACAAACTTTGACAAAAGAAAAGGAATTGCAAGCCGCCGTCGCAAAGGCAAAAGAGAATCAAGCCGCCGCAAAAGACGTTGAAACATATAAAAAGCTCGAAGCGGAACACGACAAGTTGCAAAAAGAGCTTGAACAAACGACGGGAAAGAAAAACAGCCTTGAACGGCAGATTAAAGCAAATGAAACCGCCACCGCCAACGCAACGCAAAAGATTGAGCAGGAGGAAAACAAACTCTCCGCGTTGTCGCAAACGCTCGGCGCGGCGGGTGTAAATACAAATAAACTTACTCAGGAAACAGACAAATTAAAATCCGCTTATGACCGCGTAAGAAAAAGTCAAGAGGAATACGCGCGCGTCAATGCGGCAATCGAAAAAAACAAAGAAGCCATTTCAGCCACTAAAAGCGAGCTAACAAAGACAGTCGGCGTATTGGCGGCAGCGGGAACGGGTTTTTATAAAGGCTTTATCGAACCCGCCGCCGAATTTGAAGAACAAATGTCGACGGTCAAAGCAATATCGAACGCTTCGGGCGCTGATATGGCGAAATTAACGGCTCTTGCAAAGGAAATGGGAGCCACAACAAAATTTACCGCCGTTGAAGCAGGGCAAGCCCTCGAATATATGGCAATGGCAGGTTGGAAAACCGAAGATATGCTCGGCGGGCTTAAAGGTGTTATGGACTTGGCGGCAGCGTCCGGCGAAGATTTGGCGAGCGTTTCCGACATTGTAACGGACGCCATGACCGCCTTCGGATTATCCGCAAAAGGAACAACAAACGGCGTTGCCAATGTAACGTATTTTGCGGATATTTTAGCGGCTACTTCTGCAAATGCAAATACAAACGTCGGTTTGCTCGGAGAATCTTTCAAATATGCCGCGCCGCTTGCGGGCGCGTTCGGATTCTCCGTTGAAGATACGGCGTTAATGCTCGGACTTATGGCAAATTCGGGCATTAAAGCAAGTCAGAGCGGCACTTCGCTAAGAAAAATCTTTACAGCATTGTCGGGTACTTTGGAGGTTGCACAAAAAGACGGCTCAACACTTGCCATTACCACGCAAAACGCGGACGGCTCAATGCGGAGCTTAAAAGATATTATCGACGATGTGCGTAAAGCGTTTAACGGTATGTCCGCTTCAGATATTGCCGATGTTCAAAAAAATCTATCCGAAACTGCCGAATCTCTCGGAATATCCCTGAATGATGAAAACGGCGAACTAAAAACACAGGGCGAATTATACGCCGAGGTGCAAGACGCTTTACAAGGGCTTACGGAAGCGGGCAAGGTACACGAAGCCGAAATGCTTGCAAGCAAAACAGCAATGGCGGGTCTTCTTTCGATTGTTAATTCAAGCGAAGAAGATTACAACAAACTTGCCGACGCTATTGCCAACGCGACAGGCTCGGCGGAAAAAATGTCGCAAACACGCTTAGACAACCTTAACGGGGACTTAACGCTTGCAAAATCAGCTTGGGACGGGTTAGCAACAACAATCGGCGATTTGTTTATTCCAAATTTGCGGGGTGCCGTTCAACACGTCACGGGCATAATTGGAAAAATTGACGAATTTGTAAAAGCAAACCCCGAATTGATAAAGTCGCTTGTAAAAGTCGGCGGCGGGCTTGCGGCTCTCAAAGTCGGAAGCGTCGCGGGAAAGCTCGGATTACTCAGCATGAAAGGCGGCTTTTTGGAAGTCGCAAAAACGCTTATCGGATTCAAAGCCAATATCGCCGAGAGCGCAGCGGAAGCGGCGACGGGAGGCGGTACTTTTGCCAAAATGGGTAAAAGTATCGCAAATTATTTTAAGGGTGTCAAAAGCTCTTTCGGCGGCGTCGGAAAGTCAATCGACAGTTTGGCGGGCGGTAAAATATCGGGCGTGTTCTCAAAAATCGGAGCAGGGATTCAAAGCAAGCTATTAAAGCCGCTCGGAGGATTGGGAAGCAAAGTATCAAGCGCGTTGGGAAACGTGGGCGGTAAAATATCGGGCGTTTTCGGAAATATCGGGAAAAAGATTGCGTCGGGACCGCTCGGAAAGCTCGGCGGCGTATTAAAGAGCGTCGGAAGTGCGGCGGGCGCAGCTCTCGGCGGACCGTTAAAAGGGCTTACAAGTCTTTTTGGCGGGCTTTTCGGAAAAGTAATGCCGATTATAGCTATAATCTCCGCTCTTTCGATACTTCTTGTTAAGTTAAGCGGCGGCGATATATCGGGATTCCTTGCGCCGCTTAAAGACGCCTTCGAAGCATTAAAACCCGTTCTTAAAACGGCGTTGGAGCAGTTAAAGCAGTTGGGAAGCGAGATGTTGCCGCTAATTCTTAATGCGGCGAAAACCCTTGCGCCGCTTTTGGGGCAAATCATAACGGCAATTTTGCCCGTTGTGCTTCAGCTTATACAAAGCATTGTCCCGCTAATTGCCGAGCTTGTAAAAAGCCTATTGCCCGTAATACTTAATATAATAACGACGCTTGCGCCGCTACTTACGAACATTATTACGTCGGTATTGCCGATATTTGCACAGCTTTTAGAAACCTTATTACCGATAATAACGCAAATCGCGCAAAGCGTGTTACCGATTATTGCCGACGTTCTAAATATGCTTTTGCCGATGATTAGCGACCTCGTAAACGCCGTATTACCCGTTCTTATGCAGATATTACAAGCTCTTATGCCCGTTGTTCGCGCACTTGCAACATTATTCAGCAATGTACTCGGCGCAGCGATTGAGGGATTAAAGCCCGTAATAAACGCTCTAATGGGTATACTGCAAGGCATAATTGATTTTGTCGTCGGCGTATTTTCGGGCGATTGGGGTAAGGCTTGGGAAGGCGTCAAAAATATATTCAAAAATATTATTAACGGAATTGTTGCCGTGTTCAAATTCCCGATTAACCTAATTATTGAGGGCATAAATACATTTTTGAGCGGGCTTAACAAACTAAAAATTCCCGATTGGGTGCCGGGCGTCGGCGGAAAAGGCATAAATATTCCGCTTATTCCGAAACTTGAAAAAGGCTCGGAATACACCCCCGACAACTTTATCGCGGGTGATGTGAACGGTAAGGGCGGCGAAATCGTCGCCAATGCCCGCGGGCGAAAGGTTTTCACAGCGGCAGAAACAAGCGAGATACTTAAAAATATCAACGTGGCGAAAGCTATTGCAAAATCAGGCAGCGCCGAGGTGAACGCCGAAAAAGCCGCCGATTCGGAGCGCAAAAACAGGGCGGCAATATTTGACAAGCTCGGCGAAGTGATAACCGCCGTCAAGACGGCTATTTTGCCGCCTAAGAGCGGCGGAACGGCTTCACCGACAAATTATGCGGGCAACGTGTTAAACGCCGTAAAAAGCGTTGTAGCGCCCGCAAAAGCCGTTACAACACCGTCAACATCAAACGACAAAGTACCGACTTCAATGCTCGGAAAGCTCGACGGGATTGTAACGGCAATAAAAGCGGCAATTACGACCGCCAAAGCCGCAAATCCCGCGCCGACAACGCACCGAGCGGGCGACGCGGCAAGCTCAAAGAAAAGCGATACGGCGAGCGGAAAAGAAAACGGCGGAACGGTCAAGCCAACAACGCCGGGCAATTCGGACGACAAGCGCCCCGCAAATCTTTTCGACAAGCTCGGCGAAGTTATAACCGCCGTCAAGGCGGCTATTTTGCCGTCTAAGAGCGACGGAACGGCTTCACCGACAAATTATGCGGGCAACGTGTTAAACGCCGTAAAAAGCGTTGTAGCGTCTTATAAAGCGATACCCGCGCCAATTACAATAACACCGCTTCCGAAAAGCCCCTCCGTTCCGCAGTACGGCGAAGTACATTTCGATATAAATTATTCGCCTACTATATACACAAACGGAGAACCGGGCGATTTGGAGGAAAAGTTGAAAAAGAACAACGACGCGCTTATTGAACGCTTCAAAGAATTTTTGCGGCAGGAAAGAGAAAAAGAGCGGAGGACGAGTTATGCCTAAAACTTATACAACAATTTCGGGCGATATGTGGGATTTAATATCAAAAAAGACGCTTGGAAGCGAAATGTATGCCGATACGTTGATAGCGCATAACCGAAAATATCGGCATTTGTATATTTTTCCCGCGGGTATCGTGCTTGAAATACCCGAAATAAAGGCTACCCCGTCCCCACTCTTGCCGCCGTGGAAAAGAGGGGGCGCGATATGAGCAACGGAGGATTGGCAAGGCGTACCGAAATTCACGTCAAAATCAGCGGCGTGGACGTTTCGGAGGATATAAATAAATATCTTTTGCAATTCACATATACAGACCACGAGGAAGATAAAACGGACGATTTGCAAATCAACATTGACGACCGCGAAGGCGTTTGGCTCGGCGGTTGGCTCGGCGGCGTATCCGATTCGGACACAGCCGCAACCGTCCCCGTTTCGAGCGAAGAATATACAACGGGAGATATTGTTGAATTTTTGGGCGGAAATCATTACAGCAATTCCGTCGCAGACACGCCAAAGGGCGGGAATCGGACGGCGGGCAAAGCAAAAATAACAAATATCGCCAAAAACGCACTGCACCCGTACCACGTTATCGGGGGCGCATATTCGGGAATAGGCGGCAATTCAAACGTTTACGGGTGGGTAAACAAAGAGCAAATCCGAGGTGAGGGCGCAAGCCAAAGCAAAAACGCCGCAACAAGTTCGGAAAACAAAACCGCAAGTCTTACAGAATCGGGGGAAAGCATTAAAGGCGCTGAAATATCCGCCGTCATAGTACAAGAAAATTGGGAATCAGACGGGGCGGACCGTGTGCTTGATTGCGGAGTGTTTGAAATTGACAGTTTAGACGCTTCGGGACCTCCGACGCAAATATCAATAAAAGCGACGTCGCTTCCCTATTCCTCAACCGTCCGAACTGAAAAGAAAACGAAAGCGTGGGAAAAAATAAAGCTCTCCGCCATTGCGTCAGAAATTGCGAGCAAAAACGGAATGGATTGTATGTTTTTGTCGGCATACGACCCGATATATACAAGGCGGGAGCAAATACAGACCTCCGACATCGTTTTTTTGCAAGGGCTTTGTAAAGACGCGGGAATTTCTCTAAAAGTAACGGCAAAAATCATTGTATTGTTTGATGAAAACGAATACGAGAGCAAAAGCACAATTAGAGAAATCAAGCGCGGCGAAGCCGACGTTACATCATACCGCTTCGGCACGTCTGCAAATGATACTCAATATAAAAGCAGTCACGTTATATATACAGACCCGCAGGCAAAAGAAACAATCGAATATACATACACCCCGCGCAATGCTCCGAAAGACGGGCAAACGCTCGAAATAAACGAAAAGGTAACGACCCGTGAGGAAGCCCGACAGCTTGCAATGAAGCGTTTACGTCAAAAAAACAAGGCGGAATATTCGGCGGAATTTTCGCTTGTTGGCGACGTTCGGCTTGTGGCGGGCGTAACAATCGACGTTGTGGGGTACGGCATATTTGACGGCAAATATATTATTGAAACCGCAACGCACAATGTCACCGCAAGCGGCTACACAACGCAAATTACGCTTCGGCGGGTTTTGGAGGATTATTAAATATGGGGCATGATTCAACACTTGAAAACATTGTACGCACGGGGACGGTTAGTTCGGTTGACGTCGAAAACCGCACGGCGCGGGTTGCTTTTGCCGACAAGCTCGACACGGAGGGGAAACCGCTTATATCGGGACCGTTAAAAATAATTCAAAATCAGCCGCTTATAACAATTGAAAAATGGGTAATGGAGAGCGGGACAGAAAACAAGTGGGAATTAAGCGCGCAATATGCTTCAGCCGATAGAAAGCTCGGACTTGGAGAAACATATAAAACCGACGTTCCCGATGTTATCGAAAACAAAAAAATTATTAAGTACGAAAAAACCGAAGCTCTTTCCTCTTGCGCCCTTACGGGCGTTTTGGAAAATAAGCTAAATCGTGAAACCGTCAAAGTTTACCCGTGGCTTCCGTATATCGGACAATTCGTGCTTTGTTTGTTCTTACCGAACGGAGAAAGCGACGGTTTTGTGTTGGGAGGTATTTAATCGTGGCAACAATCGGAAGTTTGGGCGATATAGTATTTTCCGTTTCTCGCAGTCAGATAAAGACATTTGACGGTATGAGGTGGGAAAGCTCGGCGCAATACGCTTCGCATAACAGGCACTTAAAGGACGAATTACTTGAATTTGTCGGCTCTCCCGCCGATAAAATTTCTTTTTCTATGACTTTATCCGTTTATTTGGGTGTTGACCCCATGACAGAAATAACAAAGCTATTGGCAGCGGAAAGAGCAGGAAAAATATTGCGGCTCGTTATCGGGAACAAGGCATACGGAAAAAACAAGTGGGTTATTACGAGCTTGTCAAAAGAGCTTGAACGTTTCGACAATAAAGGCAATTTATTGTTGGCAAAAGTAAATGTTTCTTTGACGGCTTACGCCGGGAGGTAAGCATATGAAATATACAGTAACGGCGGGAGAGGATAAAAAAATCAATATCGCGCCCGAATCGGTCGTTGAAGAAGTTTTGCAAAATATATCAATGATATTGGAAACGGTCAAAAACACCGTCCCGCTCAACCGTGATTTTGGTTTATCCTCTCGTTTTCTCGATATGCCGACGCCCGCCGCCGAAGCCGTCTTAGTGTCCGAATTGTACGACGCAATCGAGGAATACGAGCCGAGAGCGGAAATCGTAAACATAACTTTTGAAAAAGACGAATTAACGGGCAAGGTGTCGCCGCGATTGGAGGTTGAAATAAAAAATGAATAGCAAAGTAAGACAATATCCCGATATTAGTTTTGTTGATACAAACACCGAATCGCTTGTAAATAATTTGATAAAATCGTATGAAGCGATAACGGAGCGCACTTTATACCCCGCCGACCCCGTAAGACAGTTTATTTATTGGGTTGCCGACATCATTATGCAAGAGCGGGTAATAATCAATGAATCAGCAAAACAGAATGTTCCGAGATATGCCGAGGGCGAATATTTGGATTCCCTCGCGGAAATATTCAAGGACACGGAAAGAATACCGCCACAGCCCGCAACAACGATATTGCGCTTTTATATTTCTGCCGTTCAGCCCTCAGCGCAAACAATCGCAGCGGGAACGCGCGCGACCGTTGACGGGGAAATTACTTTTGCAACCGTTGAAGCGGCTACAATCGCGCCGGGCGATTTATACGTTGACGTCGCGGCAAAATGTATAACAACCGAAACAGACCCGACAACGGGCGAGGAAGTCACAATCGGCGCAAGGGGAAACGGATTTACGCCGGGGCAAATATCACAGCTTGTCGACCTTTTCCCGTTTTATCAGCGCGTCGAAAATACCACAACAACAAACGGCGGAGCGGACAGAGAAACCGACGAAGCATTTTACAGCCGCTTGCGCGACAGTATGGAATCTTTTTCGACCGCGGGACCGTTCGGCGCATATGTTTATTGGACAAAGACCGCAAGTGCAGGAATAACGGACGTAAAGCCGTACAGCCCCGAACCGGGCGTCGCCGATATTCGCGTATTGCTTGAAAACGGGGAATTGCCCGATGAACAAATGAAACAATTGATACTTGACACTATAAACGCCGAGAATGTGCGACCGTTTACCGACCTTGTTAAAGTGTCGGCACCAGACCCGAAGCCTTTTGACATCGACATAACTTATTATATACCGAAGCCGCGCGAAAACAGTGCGGCTTTAATTCAAGCCGAATTGCAAAAAGCGGTTGCGGAATATAAAAAATGGCAAACCGAATATATGGGGCGCGACATTAACCCGTCAAAATTAAATGAATTGGCTATGAGTTCAGGAATTAAGCGCGTCGAAATCAGAAGCCCCGTATTTGAGGTTGTGGAGGACAACGCCGTTGCGGTTGTTCGCGGGTGCAACATCATATACGGAGGCGTGGAAAATGAATAATAATGTATACGAAATTGATTTTACGCGAGCGCTCCCCTCCCACCTTAGAAGCGACGAAAATATGCTTGCTTTGGGGCGGGCAATAGCGACCGAGCTTCAAGAAAATATAAAGCTCGCCCGTGTTGCTATAATATACCCCCGCATTGATGAGTTGGACGAAAACACGCTTGATATATTGGCAAACGATTTACATATTGATTGGTACGACGACAGTTACCCCATAGAAGCCAAACGTTCAACGATTAAAAACAGTGTTAAAGTCCATAAACGACTTGGCACAAAGTACGCCGTCGTTACGGCTCTCGGAAGCATATTCCCGTCGTCGGAGGTCGAAGAATGGTTTGAATATGGCGGAACACATCACCGATTCAGAATTATTTTAGACCTCACAAACGCAAAAGCTCCCGCCAATGTGCGGGAAATATTGCAAGCGACGGAGTTTTATAAACGATTAACCGCACATTTGGACGAAGTAATTTTTCAAATGTCAACGGTCGTCGAAATCTTGATAGAAGCCGCGGCGTATCATTACAACATAGGATTGACGGGGCAATATAACACGGGTACACACCCCCGCCGCAACACGGGCGGCGGTATAGCAAATCCCGAAATCGAGATTGAAACGCAGGGAGAGGGCGACCCGTACAAATCACCGCTTGTCGGCACTATTCCCGAACGCTCCACAATGGCAGCGCTCCGCGACGACGAAATCGAGGTTGAAACCTCCGCCGAAAAGTTTTCACAAAGAGCGGGCGCAACAGGTCGATACAAAGCGGGCGAAGCACCCCGCCGCAACACGGGCGGCGGTATAGCAAATCCCGAAATCGAGATTGAAACGCAGGGAGAGGGCGACCCGTACAA
>CANQNF010000007.1 GCA_947625125.1 uncultured Clostridia bacterium | reverse complement strand
GATTCGATTGTAACCGTGACCGTCGGCAAGACGTTATAGAGTGGGTCTTGCACGATAATGTGACCGTTCTCGTCGAATCGAATATTGCGGTTGCTCTTGATTTCGGGCTTTTCACCGTTCTTGTTAAATTTCATATTCATTTCTCCTTTGATTTTCTTGTCCGACTGTTTTTTGAATGTTATCTGTTATCGTTTGCAGCCGCTTGACCTCATCACGCTTTTCATGAAGCTCTTCATACAGTTCATTCTGCTGCGACGTCAATTTCTCAATCTCAGCTTGCAAAGTCTTATAGCTCGGTATTTTTGTTATGCCGTGTTCGGTAAAGTACCGCTTCGCCGAATCCATAATGATAAACTCGCTTTCGTGTTTTTCGCGGAATTTTGCCCTTGCCTTGTCAGATTTCAATGCCCGATATTCTTCCCGAATTGGCTTTGTATTCGCATACGCAAGCACTCGTTTTTGAAGTTCCTTTTTGTCACGGAGTTCCGTTTCAACCGCTTTCAGATTCTCTCGACAATCGTTTTCCTCGGTCTTTGCAATTACAAGAGCATTTTGCAGTTCTTCAAGCGACCTAAAGCCATACCTTTCAAGTTCGGCGACGCTCTTCGCCGACTGCTTCAAATTGAAAACTTTTGCCCAATGTTCAAATCCAGCACCTTTTTCGGACGTTACATCGACCATACGCGAAATACTGTCGTGATAAGTGTCGATTTTCGAGGTTTTTGCAGTTTGTAATCGCTCCAAAATACTTGAGTGGGAAGACATGCCATGCTCGCCGTTTTGCCCCAACTGTCGTGATTTCTGCTCAAAAACGGCATTTATTGATGCAAGGTCGAAGTCATCACCTAATCGTCTGGCGGCAATAGGTTTAGATCTGTCGGAAGTCAGATATGACAACCGTCTGCGGCTTTGCTTGACTGTCACACCCTCGCGAAGTAACTTATCAAAATCTTTTGCTGAGGAAAGTGCCGATAGTGAATAATCTGCTGATGGTTGACATTTTCTCACGATCTGCTATAATTTATTTATAATGTAAATCAAAATTTAGCGAGAAAAAGTTTTTTACATTTTTCAAAAATGCATTTTAAGATGTCTAAAATGAGCAAAAAATACAGCGGGAGATTTAACATATGAAAACCATCGTAATCTACAACTCGCAAACAGGCTTCACAAAGCGTTATGCCGAATGGATAGCGGAAGCGGCCGGAGCAGATTGCCTTGAATTATCAGCTGCAAAAAAGGCAGATTTGTTCCCATATGAAGCGATTGTTTTCGGCGGTTGGGCGTGTGCAGGCAGCATAAGTAAAATTAAATGGTTTAAGGAAAATCTGGATAAATGGGCAGGCAAAAAGCTGATTGCATTTTGCGTGGGAGCAAGTCCTATTGAAAACCCGGAAATTGACATAGCGCTCAAGCGGGTTTTTAACGAGTCCGAGCTGGAAAAAGTAACGGTCTTTTACTGCCCGGGAGGCTTCAATTATGCAAAAATGTCCGTGGCCTCTAAACTGATGATGAAAATGTTTATCAAGGCGCTTAAGGCCAAAAAGGATAAGACTGAGGACGATGAAATAATGATAAAAAAGATTTCATCGTCTTATGACATTTCGGACAAAAAGTACATCGATCCGATTTTGGAATGTCTGAAAGAATAGCTGTCGACTGTTATGGTGTGATATGAAATCCTTGCGCTCTGCCTTGATGATAGAGCGCGAGGATTTTAATATAACTTCTTAGGGTTTGGGGAAGGCACTCCCCAACAAGATTCCGCACCGCCAAATTTGAGCATAATGCAAGCTGGTTTTGGTGCTGCTCGCATTTCGCGGTCATAAACGACCGACAGCTCGTGCTCGTAGACAAAACCCCGCGTGCATACGCGAAATTTGGTCCCGCGGTAGAATCTTGCTCTTTAATACATTGACACACTATATCAAAAAAATTAAAATAATTTATATCTTCCTGTAACCTTTTCACTTCAAACGTTGTCTTAGCTTATATACCGCAGAAAGGAGGCCTTTTGGTGCTTGATGACGAAGAAATAATCGCGCAGTATTTTTCACGCGATGAGGCTGCGATCTCTGCAACATCTGAAAAATACGGTGGGCAGTGCTATGGCGTGTCATACAATATTTTGCGCGTTCGCGAGGACGCCGAAGAATGCGTCAGCGATTCATATCTGCGGGTCTGGAACTCGGTGCCTCCGAACAGACCGCAGAGTTTAAAGTGTTATCTTCTGAAAATCGTCAGAAATATATCGCTTAATCGACTCAAGTTTTTAAAGAGGAAAAGGCGGTCGCGTGAGCTTGAGGTTTCATTTTCCGAACTTGCAAATATCCTGCCGGATTCGAGCCTTTCATCGAAATACGAGCTTTCTGATTTGGCTGAACTTCTGAATGCGTTTCTCGAAACATTAGAGCGCGATGCACAGGTCATTATGGTCGCACGGTACTGGCATTTAATGCCGATTTCGGACATTTCTTCGCGGTACGGTTTTTCGCAGTCTAAAGTTAAGACAAGCCTTACGCGTTCGCGGGAGAAGCTCAGAAAATATCTTAGTGAAAGGGGTTTGATGAATGAATATACCTAAAATAATATCAGCGTTCGGGCTGATCGACGACAAATTTCTTCTTAAAGCCGAAGAAGCGGAGATCCGAAAGAGCGGTCGATTTAGGTTCAAACCTCTCCTCCTTGCCGCCGTTATCTCCGTTTCGGTATGCGGCTTGACTGCCGCAGCAATAGGTATCGGCGGGCTTGAACGACTAAAGGAATATTTCGTCACGCAGGAAAATCGCTTTGAGCATGGCGTTCCCACCGTCCGCGATCCAGAAAGCTACGGCGTGGAGTTTCGGGAGGACGATTTACAGGAGGGCGAGGCAAAAGTAGTCAGCATCACCTCGGACGGACACAGCTTTTTTGCACTGATAGATTACCTTGCACCCGCAAAGGCTCTTGAAGATATGTCGGAAAATGAGATACTTTCGTTTGAAAAATTTGGCGACAACTGTTCAAATTGCAGTCTCAGCCTTCAACCTGTTTCGAGGTACGGAAATCTGTTTACCTATGTTTACTATTGCGGAGGCATCAAGACGATCCCGGAAGATGAAATCGTCATCACGCTTGAGGAGTTCGGGAGGCAGCGTTCGGATTTCGCCTATGAGGTTATTTCGGACGGCAGCGTCGAGGCGTCTGTGTCTGTTTCGGATATTAAATTTTTAGAGCCATCAAAGTCCAAAAATACGGTCACGGTCTACGGCGCGGAGATTTCGGCGGAGCTTTCGCCCTTGGGGATTCTTCTTACGCTCGACCGCGAAAGCTATCTTGAAGCGGAAAAGCTGTGCGGCGGCAAGCTGTTTCAGATAAGCAATATAGCTATTTATATGAAGGACGGAACGGAATACAGTTTTGGCGCAGGAAATTCGCCGAGCCTTTTCCGCTCGGATACAGGTTGGGTCGAAAACGGCGTTCAGTTTGCATATATGGGCTTTTCCGCGCCTTTGGATATTTCAAAGATAGAAAAAATAACTCTGTATGACCAAGAATTGATTTTTGAGGAGGATAAGTAAATGGATAAATATTCGGTTTTCCTATCTGTAAATTACATTGACGACAGGTATATCGGTGAAGCGGATAAAATGAGGAAAGACCGCAGGAAAAACGTAAAAAACCGTAAGCGCAAAGGAGCAAAAAATGAAGAGAATTAGAAGTTTAATAATATTATTTAGCGCGTTTATGCTTCTTTGCTCATGTGTAAAAATGCCGGAAAGTTTAAAAGAAACCGAGCCATCCGAACCTGCCACGCTCGCCGTCGTAACCGCTTTGGTAACAGACGAAGCCGGAAACACAGTCGGCACGGAAAGCATTACCCTCACGCCCTGTGAACGCGGAGATGTCGCCACTATTCGTGCGC
This sequence comes from uncultured Clostridia bacterium, assembly GCA_947625125.1. Classification (GTDB taxonomy): domain Bacteria; phylum Bacillota; class Clostridia; order Oscillospirales; family Ruminococcaceae; genus Faeciplasma. The sequence goes on along the minus strand of CANQNF010000007.1, from coordinate 93,594 downwards.
AGCTTGACTATGACCTGCAAAAGACATACAAAAATATAACCGTCGAGCAGGCGCGGGTGAGCAGCGGGGTGATCATGCCTTCATATGACATAAAAATAGGCGGAAAGGCGGATTTTGATATTTCGGGTATAGTTGAATATCTCTATTCGGAGCGAGAGGACATATCGGATACGAACAGTTATATTTATATGAAGCACGGCGACCCGATGGACAAAAGATACCCCGCGTGGGAAGAGCCCGTGCTTTATAACGGAGAGATCTTCACACCGAACGCGCTGCCCTATGACCTTAAATCCTTTTCACCGACCGATGAGCAGACTTATTGCACCGTATGGTATTCAAACGGCTCCGTGTGGGGCTCGGAAACAGGACGTGAGGGTGCGGGCGACGGATATTACTTTGAAACAAAGGATATTGTGAAAGAGTACGCCCTTGACTTTGAACAGCCCGATATGTCGCTTTCCTATAAAATGTATGACGGTGAGGACTGGAACGCCCAAGAAGCGATAGATTTTGTTGAGAGCTTCTGGAATGATTATCTTTCGGAATCGGACGATCAGGATTTCGAGTATAGGGCCAAGACGTTATATGTGCTTGATCTGGGCGGCGGCAGATACGGTTATCTGTTTCAGATGCAAAGATTTGACGAAAACGGGAATTTCTATGACGTTGAGAGAAGATACTATCCCGATACAAAGGCAATAGAAAGCGGCGGGAGCTTCATGGTTGAAAACAACCTTATGACGTGGTGTTCGGAAAAAGAAGTGATAACAAGATATATAAAAAACTATTCGTTTACCCTAAAAGATTCAACCGACGGGGGCGATAATCTTTTATCCCTTGGCGCAGCTTCGGATATTCTTTCCGAGGGACTTGCGCAGAACATAAACCTTTCGCTGACAGCCGAGCTTAGCTATGTTGTGATCTGCAAAGGTTATCCGTTTTATTCTCAGTGGGAATATCCCGAATATTACGAGGATATTTGCCTTGACCGCTGCGAATTTGAAATTGCGCCGTACTGGTGCTTCAGAACAAAGCAGTGTACCCTCACGGACGACCCCACCGAAATCTACTTTGTAAACGCAAACACGGGTGAACTCAGCGTTATGCAGGACGGCGAATATTCAAGGAGATAAAATATGCAAACGTTAAAGGACAGAATAAATTCCTGCCTTCCGATAGCTGCTTCCGCTCTGATGTCAATGCTTCTTTGCCTTATGTGCGTTTACAGCGAGGAAAGCTATACGGGGCTTGAATTTAAGCCTATAATTGAATATATGCTTACCGAAAAAAGCGATATTTTTCTAAGTTCATCATCGCTCTATGCGGCTCCTTTGGTGGCGTGTTCGCAGTGGAATAATTGGTTTCCGCTTTTCCTGCCGGTTTTGTGCGCAGTTCCGTTCATACGGGAGCTTTCTTTTGAAATGAAAGGAGCCTACAGATTCCGCATCACCCGCGAAAAAAACTTCTCAAAATATTACGGAAAAACATTTTTCCGCTCGGTGCTGTCGGGTTCCGCAAGCGTGTCGATAGGCTACGGTCTCTTTTCGGCGCTGGTGTTTATCTATTATCCTCATAACTCGGACTATCCCGAAAAGGCAATAGACCCTAATCTTCAGAGAAATATTCTTGATTCTCCGCTCAACGATCTTTTCGGCTCGCAAAGCGAATTTCTGTATTGGCTCAGCACGGCTTTATCGGTTTTTGCCTGCGCTTTTTTGATCTCGGCGGTATGTTTCCTGATTTATATAGCCTTAATGAATAAGTATAAGGCTCTCGGCTATCCTTTGATAGTGTCGTTCTTGTCGGAAAGAGCCGTTACAAACCTATGGCTCGGAGGCAATCCGAAAGCGCTCATATTTTCACCGCGATACCTGATGTTCTGGACAAAAATTACCATGCGCGAATGGGGCGCAGGCTATCCTGTGTTTTTTGTGCTGATTTTCCTGACAGCGGCAGTCATATACTTTGCCGCAAAGCCGATTTTCAGAAAGCGGGTGATGAATTGATGTCCTGCTCAGAGTACATAAAATGGCTGAAAAGCGACAAGCAGTTGGCGGCAGCGCTGACGTTTTTATGCCTTTATCTCTACTTGCTCACACCGCTCAGAGAAGCCGCGCAGGAGATCGGCGAACCTGTCAATATCTTTGAGCCGTTTATAACATTTTGCACAAATATTTTTTGCATGCCGCTGATCACCGTTTGCTTCACGGCGATGATGATAGATTTTCCCGACATTTCCGCAAACGCAACCTTTGTTTTGATAAGAGCAGGACGAAAGCGTTGGTATTGCGCTCAGATACGCTTCGTTATTCTTTCAGCGGCGACATTTCTTGCAGCGCTTCTTATATTCAGCATGGCTGTTATTTCATCTGACGCTTTTTTCGGAGATGTTTGGTCGAACGTCGCAAAAATAATAAACGGGCCAAACTATTTCGTCTTTCGCGGTGAAAACCCGCTGAGCTATCCCGATATGACAGCTATAACAAATTTTGCGCCAATCAAAGCGGTAATACTAAGCACGATTTTAGCGCTTTTACACCTTACTTTATCGGCTCAGCTCCAAATGGCATTCACGCTGAAATTCAACAAGCTTGTCGGCACTGCGGTAAGTATTGCTGTCCTCGGTGCGGGAATGGCTCTTCAATACGCCGAAACTCCCGCAAAATGGCTCCTGCCGCTTGCGCATTCCACAGTGGCAGGACATTATGACAGCCTGTTCAACGAAATGTATTTCCCGATTTGGAGCTCGGCTTTGTATCTCGTCGCCGCGAATATCGCGATGTATTTCATCGGCGTGAGGGTGATAAAGAGGAAAAATCTCTCGCTGATGAGCAAGGAGGATTAGAATGATAAAAGTTGAAAATGTCAGCTTGAAAATAAAGAAAGATATGATTTTGAGAGACATAAACGTAGAGTTTGAGCGCGGCAAGATCCACGGAATAATCGGCAGAAATGGCAGCGGCAAGACCATGCTGATGAAGTGTATTTGCGGGTTTATTAAGCCTACCGAGGGCGAAATCACTGTCGCGGGCAAGCGCATCGGCGTCGACTGTGACTTTCCCGAAAGCGTTGGGGTTATTATCGAAACGCCCGAATTTATCCCATATTACACGGGATTTAAAAATCTCAAGCTCCTTGCGGATATTCGGCATAAAATCACCGACGAGGATATCAGAGGGAGCATAGAACTTGTCGGGCTTGACCCAAAATTAAAGAAGTCGGTCAAGAAATACTCTCTCGGAATGCGCCAGAGGCTCGGTTTGGCTCAGGCAATCATGGAGAACCCCGACCTGCTGATTTTGGACGAACCGATGAATGGGCTTGATAAGGACGGCGTGGGGGAGATGCGGAAGTATCTGCTCGACCTCAAAAATCAGGGCAAAACAATTCTGATTGCCTCACACTCTGCAGAAGATATTGACGTTCTCTGCTACAGCGTGGTGGAGATGGATAAGGGGAAAATGGAGAAAGTGAGATGATTTTCAATATAGCAAAAAAACGAGGAAAGATGTTTCTTATAGGGCTGAAGCGCAGTGAGGGATGTAAAAAATATATCCCAACGGCTTGACCCTGACAATGATTCATCAAGCAGGATAATCACAACCCCACGTAAAACGCGGGGTTTGAATAATGGCCCTATAAGGGCCTTAATACCAGCCGCACCCAAGTAGGGTGCACTATGAGCACCGACAACCGCACCTGTCATAAACTTTACTTCCTGCGCCCTATCTCGGGCGAATCGTCATCGTCAGGCTCAGCATTCTTGAACGGATCCTCATACTCCCGAAAGCTTAGCTGATCCATCATTATATCTTCGTTCTGCTGATTTCTTATATACTCCTGCACTGCCTTTTTGTTTGCTCCTACTGTGCTTACATAATACCCTTTGCACCAGAAAACTCTTCGGCCGTACTTATACTTCAGATTCGCATGCCTCTCAAATATCATGAGCGTACTCTTGCCTTTGAGATACCCCATAAAATCCGATACTGCAAGCTTCGGTGGAATTGATACCAGCATATGGATATGATCAGGCATTGCTTCTGCCTCTATTATCTCTACATGCTTGTACTCGCAAAGCTGTCTGAGGATTCTTCCAATATCCTTTCTCAACTTTCCATATATTATTTTTCTTCTGTACTTTGGTACCAATACGACGTGGTATTGACATACCCATCGCGTATGTGATAAACTTTTTCGTCCATTTCGGATGCCTCCTTTTGCTTTTTCGGTGCGGTTCGGTACCCACGCCTCTATTATAGCAAAAGGAGGCTTTATTTTCCATTTCAACGCTATCGCTATACTCGCCCCCACGCGTAGCGTGGGGTTTATTTTACAAGCAAAAGCCATACCCGATTGCTCGGATATGGCTTTGTGTAAACTAATGAAATTAGTTTTGCACCCATGACGGCAGACCGCCGCAATAAAATTTAGGTTTTGTTGTTTTATGTGGGGCTGCCTAACCCGTGCTCTTTTTATTTAATTAGACTTATCTGTCTTCTCTGCGCTTTCTTGCGATAACAACTGCGCCGAAGAGGAATACCATGGTCCAGAGAATTACGATGGCTGATGTGCCGTTTGCGAAGCTCTCTGCCTCGTAATCGCCTGTCGCCGGGTTCATGTCGTCCATGCCTACGCCGGCAAGCGAGTCGTCGCCGGTAGGTCTATCTCTGCCGACGCCGGCGAGAGAATCATCACCGTGACGCTCATCTTCCTCGGGAACCTCAGGAATATCGGGCTGATCCTTATGGTTGTTAAAGGAAGCGGGAACCGTGTAATCGGCGATTATGAATCCTGCGGTGCCGGTGGCCGTTACAATGTAATCTTCGCTGTCAAGCTCGATCACGCTGTAACCGGTGCCCTCGGGAAGTCCGATGGCGGTCGCGGTCTGGCCGTGGGACAGATAGATGTTTGCGAATCCGTTCTCGAAGTACATGTCTCCGTACAGGCCGTTGATCTCAGCGTCGCTCAGGATAACTCTGAATCCGAAGACCTTGGTCATATCTGCCGCGTCGCCGCTTACCGTCTTGGTGACGGAGAGGTTGCCGAGCTTCTTGGCCTCATAGGTGTTGACGAATACTGCGGAAGCTGTGGTATCTGCTACTATAACTCCGCTGTCGCCGGTCGCGCTCTGAGTGAAGTCTTCGACAGGAGCCTCGGTCACGGTGTAGGTTATGCCCTCGGGCAGCCTCGTGGCTGTGGCAGTCTCGCCGGCCTTGAGGACAACGTGTGCGATACCGCCTGCGAATGTCATGCCGCCGTAAACGCCCTCAACTGTGGAGTCGGAGAGAGTTACCGTGAACTCGAACGTCTGCTCGGGATCCCAGCCCTCATCGCCGTCTACCGTCTTGGAAACGGAGAGGTCGCCGAACTTCTTGTCTCTTGTATTAACGAACGAAGCGCGCGCGTAGCTATTCTCAGGGATGACTCCGGTATTGCCGAATGCGGAAACCTCGAAGTCGTCGGAGTTGTACTCGTAGACTGTGTAGCCGACGCCGGCGGGAAGTCCGTCTGCAACAACCGTCTGGCCGTGTGCAAGAGTGATGTTAGCGCTGCCGTTCACGAAGTACATCTGTCCGAACATACCGTTTATAGATCTGTCGTTGAGTGTAACGGTGAAGTTGAAGGACTTGTTGTAGTCGGGATCGGTGCCGGAAACCGTCTTGGAGACGCTCAGGCCGCCGAGCTTGCGGTCGCGGTGGTTGGTAAAGACTACCTCTGCGGTGGTTCCCTCGGGAATGCCCTCGGATGTCGCATTGACAACAGTCGTGAAGTAATCTTCGGTATTTGCCTCGGCCTCGGTCACGGTGTAGCCGATGTCGGCGGGAAGTCCGGTTACGGAAACGGTGTCGCCGCTCTTTATTGCTACATGCGCCACGCCCTCGGTGAACTCAAGCTCGCCGTAGCGGCCGGTAAGAGGCTGTGTGAGAGTGATGGTGAAGTTGAAGAGTCTTTCAGTCTCGCCGTCGGTACCGGTGACTATCTTGGTGAGGCTTAATCCTACCTTATCCTTATCCTTGAAGTTTACAAACTTCGCTTCGTGAGCGTCCTTGTCGATGACGCCCTCGGCGTTCTCGGCGCTCTTGGTGTAGCCGTGAGCCTCGGTCTCCTCGACGAAGTACTTGACTCCGTAAGGAATTTCGGAGAAGTTGACGGTCTCGCCATGCTTGAGAGTGAATGTGTAAACTCCATCGCCCTCGCTGACGATTTCCTTGTCAGCCTTGACGGCGCCGGTGAACGGTGCGTCGTTGTAGGTCAGGGTTACCTTGAAGCCGAAGTCGAGCGTTTCGCGTTCTTCAACGCCCTTAGTGCCCTCGACGGTCTTAGTTACGCTGAAGCCGTTGTAGTTGTACTCGTTTGTGAATGTCACGCCGGTGTTGTTCTCGGCTGCGGCGGGATTGCCGTTGACCGTGATATCATAGCCGCCCTTATTGTTGTCGGTGGCAACTACGGTGATCTCACGGGCCTCGGTATCGTAGGTCATGCCTGCGACGGGGTCGGTGACGATCTCACGGAGCGAGAACTTGTAGGTGCCGGGTGCGGGAATGTCAAACGGACCGAACGAAACGTTGTTGCCGTTGTTCGTGGCAGTCAGCTCTGCGGAGATGATGTCGTTATCAACGGACGTGAGACCGAACGTGAACTTCTTGTCGCCTATTTCGACTTCGCTGCCGTTCTCCTTATAAATCTTCTTAGCGGTGAGTGAGAAGCTGCCGGAGGCGGCGTATTTGTTGGTGAATGTCACGTTAGTGCCGGTGACGTTTGCGATAGTCGAAGTTGCGGTCAGCTTGCCGTCTGCGTAAGCGACTTCAACGGTAACGGTGTACTTGGAATTGTCGTAAGTTACGCCGTCAATAGTCTTGCCGCCGTTAGTCTCGGCAAGGGTGTAGGTGTAGGTGCCCACATCTTCGATGGTGTAAGGACCGAAGTCGAATTGTGCCTTTTCATCAGCACTGGAGACGGTCTTCTTAGCGACCTCACCGGTTGCAGAAGTGAGAGTGAACTCGAACTTATCGCCGCCGAGCCATCCCCTGCCGGTAAGATTCTTGCTGACGGTTATGCTCGTGGAAGCGTTCAGAGCAGTGTAGGTGTTGGTGAAGACTATGTCGTCGGCTTTTTCTCCGTCCTTGGTGATTGTATAGGTGGAGGTTATGACGTTGTAACGATCAGGTTCGCCGACCTTGACTTCTACAATGTATTCGGCATTATCTTTCGCGAAGCCGGCATATGCCTTGTCGTTTGCATCGATTGCACGCTCGACTATCTTGTATCTGTAGGTCTTGCCGATGTTACTCTCATCGAAGTTAAGGTCAAGAAGCTTTTCAATCGTGTACTCGCCGCTAATGTCGTCGACCGAAACAGGAACGCTGTACAGCAGGCTGCCGGTGGCTTCCGCATATACGTCGAATACGAATGTCAGAGGATTGTTAATCGTCGGTGCTGCGGATTCAGTGTTCTTAGCAAACTTCTTGGTACCGTTTAATGTAAGCGAGCCGTAAGGAGCGGTGTAGTCGTTCTCAAACGCCGCGCTCGGAGCCGAAGTGTAAGTCTTGCCGTCGGCCGACTGCAACTCGTAGGTCGGCTCGGAAGCCGTGAGCGAGTTATCGGCGGCAGTGGAGACTACTACAGTTGCACGGTAAACGCTTTCACTGTAGAAGATACCGTTTTCGTCGCCGCCCTCCTCTTCGATAAGGTACTGATATGTGCCGGGCTCATTGTAGGTGATGTCGCCGAATACTACCTTGCCCTCGCTGTCGTTGGCGGCGGTTATCTTTGCGGGCATAGGAGCATTTTCGGTTTCAGCCTTAAGCGTGAACGTGAACTTGCCGTTGTAATCCGCAACGGTCTTTGCATTGCCGGAGACAGTCTTAACGGTCTTCGTGGCCTCAAAGTGAGCGGTCGTGTTCTTGAATTCGTTGGTGAACTCAATCGAATCGGCAGGCGCTCCATTCTTCGTGATGGACTTAGAGGCTGTCAACGTACCGTTTTCAAGAGTTACGGTTACGGTGACGGTGTAGGTCGAAGCGTCATACACTACGCCGGGGATCTTATTAGTGTCGTCCTCGGTTACGGTGTAGGTGAATTCCTTGGAATTCTCGCCGCCAAGGTTGTCGATGGTGTACTTAATTGTACCGAACGAAGCGGTCTTGTCGGGAGTGGTCGAAGTGATGGTTATGGGAGCATAATTATCAGGCATCGGGGCTCCGTCCGAACCGGTAAGCGTGAATGTGAACTTGTCGTCAGTCTTCCAATCTCTGCCGCTCAAGGTCTTCTTGACCTTGATTTCGGTTTCGGCGGTGGGCTTGGTGTAGGTGTTCGTAATGGTCAGAATTACAGTTTCTGTTGTAACTTTACCATCAACTGTAATGGTAGGAGTGAGCGTTCCCTTGCCGTCATCCTTGAATGTGACAACAACCGTATGAGGTTTATTGTCATATTTCATGCCGGGAATGCTGCCCTTTTCCTCATTAATGGTGAATTCGAGTTCATCATTAGAATCAACGGTGAATGAACCGAAGTCAACATTTCCGTCGGAATCATTTGAACGTTTCAAAGGATTATCAAGTTCATACTTTGTTAAGAGAGCCTTAGCCGCATCATTGTCAGCTGTTAAGGTGAAGCTGAACTCTCCGCCCTCGATTGTGAATTCGTCGTCGCTGGTTACCTCTTTCTTTGCCTTAAGTCCGAATTTGCCGGAAGCATTGTAGGTGTTGGCGAATGTGAATTCAAAGGCATTCTTGCCATCGGGATAGTTCACTTTCAACTCACCGTTTTCATCGTAATCAACTTTAACTACGAATGTCTGATTCGGAGCTTTCGTAATAGCAGGATTGTCGATGTCTCTTTCCACAATCTCATAGGTGTAAGTACCCGCTTTATCATATGTGGGAAGATTTTCAAACGCGGTGAAACCATCCTCCGGCGAAATGGTAAGAGTTGAAATAAGATTTCTCTGTTCCTCATCCTCACCGTTCGCCTCTTGTACAACCTCATAGAGATCAAATGTAAATTCTTTAATATTTACATTTGTCCAGTCGCCCTTGAGATCCTTTTTGATTTTAACATCGGGCTTTACCTTGGTAGTAAAGGTGTTGGTTATGGTCGCCGAAGCAGCATTGCCGTTATACGTTACATCGGATACGAGCTTGCCGGCGCCGTTGTCAGTAACGACGACAGTGACGTGAATCGGTCCGGACGAAGTAATATTACTATTGCTGATTTCAGCTTCCTCGATAATATAATAGTATGTGCCTACAGTAAGATTATTCTGTTCAGCGAACGTGACTATAGGATTAGTCTTAGCCGTTTCGTATGTCAATTCCTGAGTGTCAAGGACATCGCCATCTTTGGACCATTTACCACTTGCAACATCAACAGTCGCTTTGTAAAGATTGAACGTGTACTTGGTATTTATAATGTTCTCAGCGTCCCATTTGCCGTTGCCTTTGAAGTCCTTAGTGACCTTGAGCACTGCGGAGGCTTCGGTAACGTTGTACTCGTTGGTGAATGTGAATGTCATGGGAGAGGCTGTGGGTACAGTATCTCCATTGGCTTTTGTAACTGTTTTAATGGTGGGAACAAGTTTACCGCCAACATAAGTAACTTTTACAGTTACTGTGTATACATTGTCGTCGCAAGTGAAGACAGTGTTATTCTCGATGACTTTATTATCTGAACCAACTTCGCCGAGTTCCTTGATGGTATAGGTGTGAGTGCCCTCTTCTTCATAATCGATAGAGTCAAAGTAATTAGTAGTGGTTTTTCCACCGATAACTGTTACATCAACATCATCAGAATAAGTAGCGCCCTTCGTGGTCTCGGTCAATTTAAAGCGGAATGTCCTCGGACCTAACTTCGACTTATCGCCATTTGTAGAGGTGATTTCTTTCGTAACACCAAACTGAATGGAACCATCGGGCTTGGTGTATTTGTTAATAAAGATTAAGTCTTTAGTTCCTTCAGAAGGAGTTACAGAACACGATATTGTACCATCGCCTTGGTCTTCAAGAGTAACAGTGATATTCTTTACAGAAGTATCATACTCCATACCCTTTTCGGTGCCTACTTGTTCGGTTAAAATGAAACTAAGAGGAGAACTTGAAATATCGCCAGGCAAAACCTTTAGATCTTTAAACTCAATTCTGCCGCCAAAGTTGGAGACAGATTTAGAAACTGCCTGAACCTTTTCACCGTTAATGGTTATTGTATCAGGTTGACCGCCATTTCTGGTGAGAATTTCCTTTTCTTTCTCACCGGTTGCAGTTAGTTTGAAATCAAAGGTGCGAGTTATGTTATTTACAAGCTTTTCTTCATTGTCTTCGATATTATATAATTTCTTTTCAGCTACAACAGTGAATAAGCCGGAAGCGGAGTAGGTGTTGGTGAACTCAAACGAAGCAGAGTTAGTTACACTATTATTAACTTTTACTTCGAGTGTGTCGGGAGCACCATTTTCACCGGCATTGCGAGTTACTTCAACTGTAACAAGCTTTGTGTTCGGGTCGTAAGTAACGCCGTCAATCGTCTCTCTGCTATGTTCTTCAACGATGCTGTACTCAAATTTTGTAGATTTACCAGCACTGTCTAATCCAAGTGCGTCGGCGTCGAAATGAAGAGAGAATGAATCTCTTTGTTTACCCTTGGTGATTGTCAGCGATTTTATTTCTTTGCCATCCTTTGTAGGCTTAGGAGCACCATCGGGAACAGTGATATTAAATACAAACGTATCATCATCACCGAATTCTCTGCCCTCAAGCTTCTTGGAAACATCAACTTCAACATCAGCGACAGGACCCTTGGGCTTGGTGTAGGTGTTGGTGAACTCTACAGCAAGAACGGGTTCGCTTGAATCGATTTTTTTGCCATCAACCGTAACTTCAAGAGTGTCCTTATCCTTGAGAGTTATAGTGACAGTAACGGTCTGAGGATCGGCATATTCCCAGCCGGCAGGCGTAGAAGCAGGCTTAACCTCAGAGATGGTGTAAGTGAATGTTGCAGTGGGATTCTCCGTGGTGAGGCCAAGAGTTTCTGCATCGTAGGGGATAACTTCAAAGTACTTGGTTAAGCTTTCTGGCAAAATATCTGACTTATTAAGCGTAACCAATGACTCCGTCGTTGTCGCATTAGGCTCAGCATCCGTTCTCTTACCGGTAAGATTGAACGTGAACGAATCCGGAATGGCTTCTGCTATAGGATCGCCATTTATAGTTTTCTTGACTCCGAGCTTGAGAGAAGCCTTAGGAGATTCGGGCTTGGTGTAGGTGTTGGTGAACGAGAACGTGTAATTTGAAAGATCGGTTCCACCGCTATTTGTTAAAGTATTGACAACCGCGCCGTCTTTTTTAATAACGACATTGTTAATAGCTGCGCTAAGAGTTTTAGTTGCCTTATCAAACGTTACATGAACCGTGACTTCATACTCTGTCTTATCATAAGTGGTGTTGGGGACTTTGTCTTGGGTAGGTTCTTCTTCGGAAATCGTGTATACAAAGTCTTTGAAGCAATCAGTCGTATAAGCTTCTTTATAATCCTCAAAGTTATAGACAATTTTGCCAAATGATTGTGCTACAGTATGATTGTTCTGGGTGAGTTGAACTTCCCTATTCTCTCCGTTGCCGGTCAGTTTGATAGTGTACTTGTCACTTTCATCCCATTCGTCCTTGCCGGTAATGGACTTGGAAACCTTGAATTCAATGTCCGCCTTGGGAGCTTCATGATAAGTGTTAGTTACGGTTGAACCTGGTTCACCATTGATAGTATAAGAAGAAGACTCAACAGTAAGATGTCCATCAGCGCCCTTGGAAACTTTAACTTCGAGGTTGACCGTGCCCTTGAAATAGTCGACTAAAGGATTGTTTCCCTTTTGCTCGGTAATCTCATAGGTGTAAGTGCCCGCACTGGTGTATGTGTCTTCCTTGAAGGTGACAGTGCCGGCTCCTTGTCTGGTCCGTGTGTCGGAATAGACAGGAGATGCGCCATTGGTCGTTTCAACAATATTAAATGTGAACGAGTCATCGGCACTCTTAACATTTCCTTTAGCATCCTTAACCACCTTGGAGATCTCGGGAGTAAAGCCTAAGTAATCATTAGTCCAAGTCTCATTAACAGCCCCGGCAGTTGCGGTAATATCGCCGTGGATAATGCCGCCATTGTTAACGCTACCGGTGAAATCTACGAAGCCTAATTCAGTATGAGGATCAGTTTCATCGATGGCATACTTAGTGCCGGTAGGCAAATCATTGATGGTAAACGACTCGCCATTCTTCAATTCAACAGTGATAACGTTATTGCTGACAGTATATGTCGCATCGCCGGTGGCAGCGAACTGCGCATCGACAAAATCAGTAAACGCAGCGCCCGAAGAAGTGGTAAGAGTAATCGTGAACTCAAAGACTGCGTCAGGAGCAGTTCCGCTAATATCGTTTACAGACTTAGTAAGCGTAAGTGAACCCTTTGCCTGTTCCTGTCTCTCGTTCTCAATTTCGAGAGTGTTGAGGTTGTTAAGAACTATTACACTTTTAGGAAGCGATTCCTTGTTAACGTAGCAATTAAAGACAAAGTAAATGGGATCCATCGACTTGAATGTAACAGGACTTTTATCGACGGGATCTTTAACGTCCTTAGGAAGATCATGTTCAAAAATGCAGTAGATGGTATTCTCAGCGTCTGCCTTACCAACTTCTATATCAATAAGACCGGTAGGCTTGCCATTACTATCTTTAGACTTAATATCAGTCGCTACGACACTGTCACTAACCAAATTGCCATCGTCGTCTAATTTTGCCTTGTAAAGGTCAAACGAAACGCCGCTTCTGTTAAGGGACTGCTCGTAATCGGAGCCATCGTACTCATATGTCCAGAACTTCTGAATGGTAAGCTTCTGCTTATCAGCAGTCTGCATCGCGCCGGTGGACCACGCAGTATTTATCGGCTGAGTGGAACTTTTGCTTTCGCGCTGTCCATAAACGCTCATTTCAACGTCGTTAGTTACGCCAGACGGATCAACAGGAAGCGTATTATCGCCGCCCGAAGTAGTAGAGGACGGAAGAACCGTTGTCCAGTATTCGACAAGGAGATGCTTTCCGTCGGGGAGGTCAAGGGTAAATTTATCGGGACCATCCGTCTCTTCGATTCTATATCTCCACTGACCGGCAAGAAGAGGACTTACCGTGAATGAACCATCAGGAGCGTAAACATACTCGTATACGTTGATGGAGTCGGGAATAACCGACAGAGAAGAACCAAGAGTATCCTCAAGCCTAATCCTCGACTCAGTTACGTTGGTGGCGACGGTTTCGCCTATCTTCTCGGCGCCGGGGTTGACTTCGATGGTGAACATGAAGTTTCTCGAACCGAAGATAGAATACTGGTAAGTTGTGACAGCATTATCAAAGAAATCCTTGCCCTCTTGGGTACGCTCAGTATAAGCTTTTGTTCCCTTATACTTTTCTATATCAGTTTCGAGGTAAGAGCCCTCTTTTTTAAGGACTTCTTTGTGTTGGATTTTCTGATCCGCCCAGCCCTCGCCTTTGTAGCCTCCGGCTCCGGAAGCCGTAACGGTGTTATTTACGGTCATTTCTCCGTTTTGGGTAAGTAAATAGAAGCCCTTAAGGTTCTCGGAAGACGGGTCGACCTGGGTCTTGTAACTGATGTAGAGCTGATCGCCCTGCGTAAAGACAATTACAGGAGGATTGCACCAACCGCCGAGCAAAGTATTGTCGCCGTCTGGAACAGCAGTATCTGCACTAAGTTCGGCATTACCCATCTGGACGTACTGAAGTTCAGACAGTTTCTTAAGAACATCAGCAGGGATTCTAAACGTAAAGGTGTGATGAACATCGTCTATTTCAAGAGAGTTCATAGCAGCATTGGTAAGAAGATCTTCAACATATTCACCTACGGGAATATAGTAATATGAATTTTCGGTCCCATCAGCTTTTACTTTAACTCTATAAGAGCCACTATGTTTTTTGTTAATTTCATCGTCGCAGTTAAGATATCCATGCTTATCTTTATTCGCAATAGTTACCCTGAAACTGTCACGGAGATACTTGATAATAAGTTCCTTGGGCTCACCGTTATCGTTCCAAGTGCCACTATAATTAAGCCGGTCGGTGATGGTAAGGCCGGAATTATTGTCAACCAAAGTCTTGAGGACAGAGTCAGCCGCAAGATCATTACCATCAAGCTTTGCAAAATCGTCAATCTTTACGGCATACTCGGTAGTATAGTCTTCGGAATTATACTTGTTGACAACTTCCTTTTTAATAGTAGGTTCGCCGCGCTCAGGCTCGTGACGAGGATGATCCTGCGAAACCCAATCCTCTACAGTGGAATTCTTGACATAATAATGACCATACTCGGGAGTAATCGCATTATCCACAGATTCGGAATCCGTGGGCACTCTTTTGCCGGTTGCTTTGTCGACAACTTCGGTAGCTACTTCGATATAGATATTGCCAAAAGTGTATTCGGCAGGGATGTCGATTTTAAGCTGCTCGGAAACATGCTGATAGAAATTATCCCATTTCCAATGTTCCGTAGCAAATTCACTCTCAGCTTGAGCAGGAAGCAACTTATAAGTAATTTTAGCATCAGCAAGAGTGGTTGTCTGCTCATGTCCATCTTTATCAAAATAGTGAATAATTATACTGTTCTCGTCAATATTGCCATCTGCATTTCTGACAATTCTATGCGTATAGCCCTCGGCAATATTTTGTTTAGACGGTCTATCGTAGACAGTAATTGCTTCTTGACCGCGCTTGGAATTGGCGACGGTAACATCGATTCTCCATTTAAAGAGAGCACCGTTTTCTTTGTTATCATCAACGCCCGCCTCGGATTTAGAAAAAGAGGTCACGCCGTTAAGGCCGGGGGCTTGACCCTTGACCTCTTCATCGGTACCGTATTTAAAGGTATTGATGAATTCAGAGTCGGAAAGATGGTCGTCTTTGATTTTGGTCTGATACTTAAATGTGATCTGATTGCCGTTTTTAGAGACAAAACTACCATTAAGGTCAAAAATATTCTCTAAAGTAGTACCCTCGGGATAAAGCGTAACGGCTTCTCCATAGACATCGGTAAAGTTATTTAAACCAAGCTTGGCAAGGGCTTCATCAAAAGATGAGACGCCAAGAAGAGTCGCAAGATTACTCCAGTCGTTAGTGATAGAACCGAGATTTATTGTAACGGTCCAGTCGATGATCCAAGAATCGCCAACTTCAACGGGGTTTGCGCCGCTCTTAGACACGCTGAAGCCGGAGAAATTCGGCTTAGTGCTGTCGTCGCCGCCGGAAGTGCCGGGGATGGGTTCCGCCGAAGCGTCGGCCTTATAAGACCAGTTTACAGAGTTGGTTATTTCATCAAACTTCTTGGTGCCGTTGAAGTACTCAAGAGCTTGCTCGTCAGTCATATGGAAATCTACGCAATACGTAAATGTAAGGACGTCGCCGTTGTAGAGACGGCCGTTGAAAGTGACGTTATTAAGATCATTAGGAGAAAGAGTACCGGTTCCTTTAGAATTTAATTCTTCAACTTTAGATTCAACGGTTGGATCTTTTTGGCCGGTAGGATTAGAATATGAAACGGAAAAATTATGAATATCAGTAGATGCGCCTTCAGGAAGATTTTCAAGTCCGGACAAGATATCGGTAAATGTAAAGTCATATGCCTTGCCCTTGACGGTAGCAGTGATAGTGTAGGGCTGATGGAAAATATAGCCACCGGAGGAGTCCTTAGTAACAGAAACGCCGGAATAGCCAGTCCTACTCTTGGTGACAGTCAACTCGCTGGTGTCGTTGCTGTAGGAGAAGCCGAAGTGCTTGTTGAAAAAATTCTCATCAAAAGTATCACCGTCGTTGACGTTGGTCGGGTCGCCCTTGAGGGTAGAGTTTAACTCAACGGAGAGCCCGGTAACGTTATTAGCATTAGAGTCAAACTCCATAACGAGACGATAATTATTGCCGCCCAAAGACTCAATACGGAATTTGCCCTTCGTTACACCACCATCAACAAGATCACCGCTAAGCTTTGAAAGATCAACATCATCTAAAAAATTAGCATTAAAATCAAAGGTGGCATACTTATTGGCAAGTTGCTCAGCAGGGTCAAAAGACCAACTGAACAAATATGATAACAAATCGGAAGAATTAAGTTGATCGAGCTTAATATTACCGTTACTATCATATAAGTCCGGCCTATCAGACTGTGACGGGAAAGGAGAACGGTTTAAATTAAGCGAAACAGACGGCTGAGGTAAAGTGGTTTGCTCGCCATTATAGCTTTCCCCATTGGAGGACATCAGATTGATCCCATACTCTCCGCCGAGGGACTCGTCTACAGGGTCTCCCAAGATCTCGTTGGGAAGACCGGAGTTCGGGTCCACATTCGAATCAGCCGACGGGACTACATTCGGGTCGACGGTGGGATCGACCGACGGGTCTGCGGACGGATCCCCTGTCTGTTCAGGGGGCGTTTGCGCAGAGTTGTCCCCGGCAGGGTCCGCAGAGTCGAGGTCATCACCCTCAACAGTGCCGACTATACCGTCGTTTACGGGGTCTGCGGCGCCCGGGCCCGCGCTGATAAAGGCAGCGGACAGGCTGTCGCTGAAGAGCGTTACGATAAGTATAAGCGTTACCGCAACCGATAAAACTCTTCTGAATCGTTTCATAAGTTTTCCTCCTTAGCACATGAATTGCGAGAAAATTAGTTAATTAGATTAAGCAATTTATACATATTCGTATAAATTTAGACATACATATTATAACATTTCAGCCCGGAATGTCAATAGACTTTCGCGGCCTAAAAGGCAAAAATGTCAAAATTCGTTAAAATAAATAAATTTGATTGAATCTTTTGTGCAATTTTAATGTTGTTTTCTTCCATATGCAATTTGCATAAACGGTACTATATATAGACATGAATTTCTAATTTGATACAATATATAGATTGAAAAATTTAGGCGGGAGAATTTTATCGGAAAATCTTAAGAAAATTAAGAATTTTTCAACCGATGGATTTGACAATTTGAACGTCTGAAAACGCATAAATTGGATGAATTTTACTGAAATTCGTAAGGTGAAAATACTTTACAGTCGTGATTTAAACTGCGAAATCGTATTAAATAATGTGAATTTGTAATTTTATGGCAGTAAATTTCCCGGGAAATTGGGGACAGAAAATGCAAAATTTGCGAGAGAGGCGTGGCCGTTCGGAATTTAGTGTAAAGGCATGCGCCATTACGGGACGTTCATCTCTGCAAAAGCCCTTATCTAAGGCGTTTGTGGGCGTGGATGATGACAAAAATACAAGAAAATTACATTAAAAAATATGGGGCTTTGTATCATGATATGCCGTAAAACAGGCGTTTGCGAGAGGGCGATGAAAAAAGAAAATGCCTGTAAAGCAGTATAACTTTACAGGCTGATTTTTGTGCAATTTGACATTTCAGATGAAGAAGCGCTTGTCGAGTGATTTTCGCACCGGCTTGCAGATACCGATGGCTATAAGTAGCAATCCGACCAGCACGCAGGCCGTCAGTGGGTAGACCGACCAAAAGACGAATCTTGTGTGCGCGGTGATGGTTATGAACATCTCAAGGAGCATGCTGTAGCCGCCGAGGGCTATGAACGCTCCGCCGAAAATAAAGAGCCTGCCCTTTTTGAGGTATCGGCAGAGGGCTGTCACGGCCGTGACCAGAAGTCCCGCAATGCCGGTTATCGGGAATGCCAAAGGCAGGAACCAGCGGCCGCCTGTCGCAAGACAAATGTATAAAAGGAATAAAATCGTCAGCGCGAAGTCTATCGGCACGAATATGACCGGGTTGGGACGCCTGAACCAAAACGGCAGCACAAAGAACGCGTAGCCGAGCATCAGACCGCCTGTCACATAGCCTGACCAAAGTATCCTGCCGTTTATCCGCAGGTCTATAAGCAGACATATGAAAAGCGGTATCAGGAAGATGAACGTCACTATAAACAGCGCTCCGAAACGGTTGAAGCGGCGGACCGGGATGGGCGAATCGGGGTATTTCGGCTCCCCTGCCGGCGACGGGATGTCCGGGTGAAAGACCCTTGTCCCGCAAAGGGGGCAGACCTTTTCGGAGTCCTTAAGCTCGACTCCGCAGTTTACACAGTACACTTGCTCACTACCTTTCTTGATGCTCTCTTAAGTTGGATTCTATTGAAACATGATGCCCGAGGCGTACAAGATTTCGGAAAAATTCCCGCTCAAGCTCGGGGCTCTCGGAACGGCGTATGAAGTTTATCCTGAGCTCGTCATTGTAGGTGCAGACGGCGCAGTTGTGCGGAGACCTGGCCTGCGGGCCGAGAATGAAATCAAAGGCTTCTACGTGCCTTGCGGCCTCCTCGGGAAGCTCTATTCGGCCGAGGTTGGATATGGTTATGCAGCCCTGGGCCTCCCCTACTCTGTCAAAAACAGTCTTCATGACGAAATTTTTTATAAACAGCGGCACGAGTTTAATAAGGAAAATCCTCTCGGAATTGACGTTGGCGGTAAATATAGCCTGCATATTTTTCGGAGTGACATAAAGCTTCAGCTGGCGGGAGACGGTATCGAGGATTTCCTCGAAGCTGTAGTCCCCCATCCTCGGGTCGACGCCTACGTTCACCACCATGACGAAGTTTCGCATAGTCCTGCTCGGGAAAAGCTTCCTCAGATTCACGGGGACCTGCACCTTTACGGGCCTGCGCTTGTCAAGGTCACGGACTTTACGCTTCTGCAAGCCTATGAGGGTGTAGATCATGACCGAACTTAAGTACGCCGTGACGGTAACGCCAAGGCTGCGGCAGTGCTCTGCAAAGGCGTTTGCGGGGATTATTCCGCATGTCAGATTTAAAAATCCGTCCTTTTCTTTTACGCCTGTCAAGCGATATGCCTTGCCGGACTCCCTCTTTGCGGCGACGCGTCCCGCATACTCCGAAAAGCTGTCCTCGAGCTCTTCGGGAGTGGGGCTTGCGAGACGGTCGGCTATTCCGCAGGTGTTCGGGACGGTCTCGCCGTACTTTTCACTCAGATATTCGGCGATGAGGGTCTTTAAAAAGATAAGCCCGCCGTTGCCGTCGGTAACTGCATGGAAAAACTCGACGGCTATCCTGTTTTTGTAATACAGAACGCGTATGGCGCACTTTCTGACTTCGCCGAAACGACGCTTCATTATCGGACAGCAGCCGTCGCGGACGATCTCGGGGGCCTCGGTCTGCTCAAGATAATACCAGAAAAACCCGGCCCGAAGTCTTGAACCTATGAGCGGGAAGCGCTTTACAGTCACGTCCAAGGCGGACTGCATGACGTCGCGGTCAATGGGCTCGGTCAGGTCCGCAGAGAGCCTGAAAACGTTATACCAGCCTCGGCGCTTTGCGGCAGGAAAAATCAGCCCGGCGTTGTCAAGCCTCGACCAGACCTTGGCCTCGTCGTCAAGGCGCTTGTCCAAAAATCTGCCGATTTTTTCATAGTCGGCGCGATATTCCTTTAAATTGTAAAGGACGTAGGCGTGCCAGAGGGTCGGACGTATTATCAGCTCGGACTTAAAGCCCGACTCGGTGAGGCGCTTGTGCATGACCTTGGAGTCGTCAAGTAAGACTTCGTCTCCGCCTGCAAATATCAAAGACGGAGGAAAGGCAGCTTTTTTACCGTCAAAAAATATAGGAGAGACCTGCGGGTTTTCCCTTTCATCGGGTGCAGCGTAGCAGTCGGCGAAGAATTTTACCCGCTCGGTCGTCATAGACGGGTCTATTTCGTTGTTTTCACGGTGGGACTTAAGAGAGAGCGTGAGGTCGGTCCAGGGGGAGATGGCGACGATGCCCGCGGGCTGGGGCTTATTTTTCTCAAAAAGTCTCAGGCTGAGGGCGTAGCACAGCCCGCCGCCGGCGCTTTCTCCGCAAAGGATTATCTTCTCGGGCATGTAGCCGCTTTCCAAAAGATAATCGTAGGCGCGCTCTGCGTCGTCGACGGCCGCGGGAAAGGGAAATTCAGGCGCCAAACGGTATGCTGCGCAGAACACGTTTATACCGAACTCGGCCGCAAGCGCGCTGCCGAAGCCCTTGGCGTAGTCGATATTGCCGCAGGTGTAGCCTCCGCCGTGGAGATAGAGTATCACGCCCGGCCTTGACTGTTCCTCGGGGGTTATCCACTCGCACTCAAAGTCGTCAAAGCTTCTGCGCTCGAATCTTATGCCGTAGCCGCGTGAGGCGGACATGAAATCGCCGAGCAAGACGTGGGTCTTTCTGGCGGCGCTAAGGCTCGACTCGGTCATGAAGCCCTTTAGGTATTTTAAATTTTGTCTTACGAATTTTTCGGTCATTTTTTCCTCGTTTTACAGTTATTTTTTGCGTGGGCGGGTCCTGAAAAAATATGCGAACCATCCCAAGATAAAGCCGCAGAGGGGCGCCGCTACAAACAAAAGCGCCGCCATTAGAGTCTCGGGGTAGAGGCTGTCCGAGAATAAAAGATATATTATCTCACCCGCCCCGAAGAGCAATATCCCCGGCATCGGGACGTATCTGACCCATTTTTCTATCGGAGGCAGGAACATGCATGCCTGCAAAAAGAACGACGGGATAATGCCTATGATGTAAAAGCAGAAACTGCCGAAAAGCGTACCTCTGAGATAGTAGGACGGTATCGCCCAGAGGGCCGCGCTTATGCAAAAATATACGACAGGCTTAATTTTCGGGTTCATTCTCCCTTCCCCTTTCTATCGGCCTTATAAAGAGATACACTCCCAAAAGAACATAGAGCGCCGCCGCAATGTCCGTCAGCTCTATAGGGCGGGCTATTATCGGGATGTTTTCAAGAGCAAGATAAATTATGAGCATGATATTTAAGGGCAGAAGCGCGATTTTTTTGCCGTGGGCAAGCCAGCCTAAGCAGATTCCTGTCGACGGAGCTATGCCCCATACGACTAAGATAAGCGCCATCAGCTCCGCTTCAAAACCGCCGGTGAGATACAAAACGGCTGCCAGAATATATGTCGCGATATCGACCGCAAGAGGTACCCAGCGCACCCATTTTTCTTTGTCGGTGAGGCATAATCTCAGCTGCAAAAAAGCAAACGGCAAGCCGCTAAGGACTATAAACAGCATTTCGCCGATGTAAAATCCGAACAGCGAGACGTTTCTTAAAAAGTAGGAAAGCGCTATCCACAGCACCAAGGATGCCAAAAATCCTATCAGGGAAATTTTCTTAAGATTCTTTTTCTTCATCGTTTTCCTCCGCGGATTCTTTATATTCTATCTCCAAGGGGTCGGGCGCGGCCGTGGCAGAGCCTGCGCCTGAGCTTTTAAAGACCTCGGCGACCTCGCTGATGGTGAAATATGCCTTGGGGTCGACGGCGTGGATGATGTTTTTCATCCTTGCTATCTGGAAACGGTTGACGACAAAATATATCACCGTGCGGTCGGTGTTCATGTATCCCCCTCTGGCGGCTATTCTTGTGGAACCGCACTCGAACGCCTCCATCAATGCCGCCGAGAGTTCGTCCGGCATTTCGGTTATTATCATTGCGGATTTAGAGCGGTCGAGTCCCTCGACGATGAAGTCGACGGTCTTGAGGGCGGCCATGTATGCCAAGACGGAATAAAGCGGGAGTATCCAGCTTTGAGTGAATATGCCGCCTAAGATATAAAGAATGACGTTATAGATCATGACAAAGGAGCCGACGGAAATGCCGAGGCGTTTTGCAAATATGACTGCGCAGACTTCTATGCCGTCGATCGCGCCGCCGAAACGGATGGTAAGACCGGAGCCTGCGCCGGAAATGATGCCCCCGAAGACCGCGCACAGCAAAAGATCGCCGCCGGCTATAGGGGAGAAGTCGGGAGAGCCCTGCATATAAGTCATTCGGAGGACGGCCGCTGCAGCGGAATAAACCAAAACGGCATAGACCGAATATATCGTAAAAGCAGGGCCTTGGCGCTTAAAGCCGTACAAAAACAGCGGGATGTTAAGTATTATCAGAAAAAGCGGCAGCCCGAAAGCGGGCGGAGTAAGGCCGTCAAGGAGCATGGCTGTCCCCGAGACGCCGCTGTCGTAAAGCCTGACCGGCGAGAGAAAGACCACCACGCCGAACGCGTTTATTATGCCCGCAAGGGTGATGGCGGCGAAGTTTTTGAGCTTTAAAGAGCGAAGATCGTTAAGGGCGCGCAAGGAAAAGACCTCCTTTTTAGGTGCTAAATGTATTGTAGCACACTTTCGGGAGGATTGCAAGGAAAAAGAAAAAGTTAATTTTTAAGCAATGAAAAACGGCATTTCTGCCGCTTAACTTTTTACACCGTCTTTGCCTTGTGTATCCATTTGGTGCCGCCGAGGCGGATGGTGAGCCAGACGGATTTGATGATATAATCAATCCTCAGCGCTATCAGGACCCAGAACGGGGACCAATTCAGCACGAGCCCGAGAATCGCTCCCAACGGGATGGACGCTATCCACTGGAAAATAACATCCGCGACCATTAAGAATTTCGTGTCGCCTCCCCCTCGGAGAATGCCCTTTGAAAGCGCGCTCTGAACTGCCTGGAAAAATACTATTACAGCGCTCGCGTCCATCATCGAGACCGCGATGAGCCTTGTGTCCTCGGTTATCTCATAGAGTCCGATGGACCACACTCCCGCAAATCTTACAAGAACAGACGCCGCTATTCCTATGAAAACGCTGATGGCAAGAAAAGACCTGCCCTCTTTGTGGGCGCGCTCGTACTCTCCCCTGCCGACGGTCTGACCTATCATAACTCCCGCCGCGCTCGCAATTCCGCCGGTCGCGACTGTGCAGAGCCGCTCTAAGACCACGACTATAGCGTAGGCGCTTGCGGCCTCCTTGCCCATTCTTCCGAGTATCATCGAGATGACGGTAGCCGCCACTCCCAAAAGCGTGTCGGATATTATAGCGGGCAGCCCGAGGCGGATAAACTCCCCGAAAAGAGCTTTCTTAGGAAGCTTTATAAGCCCGCCGAGACGGTATCTGAGCTGCTTTTCAAATCTGAGCATATAAACTACGCAGACCAAAAGCTCCACGATCCTTGCGCAAAGCGTTCCCAAGGCAGCGCCCGTGACCCCCATCGCCGGAATACCCAAAAACGGCACGCCGAAGATGAAGATGTAGTTGCAGCCTATGTTCACGACAAACGACAGGCAGGATATGACAAGACCGAGCCTCGCGTTTCCGACGGCGCGGATGACGTTTGACATGACGAGGCTTATACCGTGCGGCAGGAATATCAGCGCCGTAATCTTTAAATACTTCGCGCCCTCGGCGATAACGTCGGGGTCGCGGATATATAAGGACATGATCTTGTCCGGGAAAAGCGCCGTGACGACGGCAAAAACCGAGCCCATGACGATGACTATCTGCATCGACAGGTCAAAGGTCCTGCGGACGGTCTTGGCTCGTTCATGCCCCAATACTGGGAGGCAAGGACCAATCCGGCCGCGCTTATTCCCATGCACATTATGTTGTAGATGGCGTAGTACTGGTTCGCAAGCGACGAGGCCGATATAGAGACCTCGCCCAATCTTCCGACCATCACCGTGTCCATCATGTTCACGCCCTGGTTGATGAGGTTCTGAAGCAGGACAGGTATTATCAGCGTCATGGCGCGCCTGTAAAAGCTCCCGTCGGTCACGAAATATTTTCCGAGGGAACGGGTGTTATTTTCCGACAAAGAAAACCCTCTATCCTATGTATTTTTATGCGCCGAAACCGAGCTCGAACGCCCTGAGATTCGCTTCTAAGGTCTTTGGCGGCACGGAAGCCTTTATAGCTTCAAGCCAGACCTCTTTCGGGATGTCCTGAGACTTGGCGGACGCTCCCAAAAGGACTATGTTTGCAGACCTCGTGCTTCCCGCTTTCTCGGCAAGCTCGTCCGCAGGAAGCGAAACGACTTTAATGCCGAGCGACAATATTTCATCTAAAATATCTTTCGGGTATTCGGCCTGCCCCATTATCACCGGAGCCGGGTCGAGCTTCTGGGTGCTCGAAATAAGAACTCCTCCGGGCTTGAGATAGGAAAGCCATCTTGCAGACTCGAGCTGCTCAAAGGAAATGATTATATCGGCCTCGCCTTTATCTATGACCGG
This sequence comes from uncultured Clostridia bacterium, assembly GCA_947625125.1. Classification (GTDB taxonomy): domain Bacteria; phylum Bacillota; class Clostridia; order Oscillospirales; family Ruminococcaceae; genus Faeciplasma. The sequence goes on along the minus strand of CANQNF010000007.1, from coordinate 69,502 downwards.
GGACCAGACCTTGTCGCCGTATCTGACATATGTGACGACCGAGCCGCCGCGCTGAGACATGCCGTGTACCTCGCTGACCTTGACGTCGAAGCCCTGTTCGAGGTAGACCCTGCCCATTATTTTCGAGGCCAAAAGCGTGCCTTGGCCGCCAACTCCGACAATAAGTATATTTTTTACAGCCATGTTCATCCCTCCTTGACGATTGCCCCGGGCTTGCAGGCGTATGCGCATATGCCGCAGCCAAGGCACTGGTTCGGGTCGATAAGAGCCTTTTTGTCTTTCCGGGAAAGCGCCGGACAGCCGACGTTAAGGCACTGACGACAGCCCACGCATTTGTCCCGGTCGACCTTAAGGGGCGCGGAGTGCTTGACATTTTTTAACAGCGCACAGGGCCGTCTTGCTATGATAAGAGACGGCTCGGGGGCTTCAAGCTCCTCCATGACGGTCTTTTTGGTCTCGGCGACGTCGTACGGGTCGACTACCCTTATTCTTCGGAAGCCGATGGCCTTAGCAAGCGCTTCAAGGTCAACCGCCGCCGTCGGGTCGCCCTTTATGGTAAGGCCGTTGGCGGGATTGTTCTGGTGGCCGGTCATGCCGGTGATGGAGTTGTCGAGGACTATGACCGTCGAGAGTCCCTGATTATAGGAAATATCTATAAGGCCGGTTATACCCGAGTGGATGAACGTCGAATCGCCTATGACGGCTACCGACTTTTTGGCCTGCTCGCTTCCTCTTACGGTGTTGAAGCCGTGAAGCCCGCTTATAGACGCGCCCATGCACAAAACCGAATCGAGCATTGAAAGAGGCGCTTGCGCTCCCAAAGAGTAGCAGCCGATGTCACCGCTGACGTAAAGGTTTAAACCTCTGAGAGCATAGAAGAGGCCCCTGTGAGGGCAGCCGGAGCAGAGCATCGGAGGCCTGCCGACAACGGGATGAGGAAGCTCGTTATAGCTCGGAGAAATGCCGAGAACGGCTTTTTTGATGACAGACTGGGAGAACTCGCCCTCGAACGGGAAGAGGGATTTGCCCTCGACCTTTATGCCGTGCTTTAAGCAGTGGCTCTCGATTATGTCGTCAAGCTCCTCGACGACTATAAGGCGCTCGACCTTTGAGGCGAAGTCCTTTATAAGCTCGACGGGAAGCGGGTTTACCATGCCGAGCTTAAGATACGAGGCGTTCTCTCCCAAGGCTTCTTTTGCGTATGCGTAGGATGAACCTGCGGCTATAATGCCTAACTTTCTGTCTCCCCACTCGACGCGGTTTATGCCGGATGTTTCGGCATACTCCTTAAGCTTTATAAGCCTTTCCTCGACTTTTTTATGAGCTATCCTCGCCATCGCGGGCATCATGACGTTTTTGGTCACGTTTTTCTCATAATCCTTAAGGGCGAGCTCTTTTCTTTCATGAAGCTCTACCGGGGAGCGAGAGTGAGATATCCTCGTCGAAAGCCGCAAGAGCACCGGCGTGTCGAACATCTCGGAGATCTCGTAGGCCAAAGCTGCATAGTCGCGGCACTCGGTCGAGTCGCACGGCTCGAGCATGGGGACCTTTGAGGCCATCGCATGGCGGCGTGAGTCCTGTTCGTTCTGGGACGAATGCATGCCGGGGTCGTCGGCGACCGCGCAGACAAGACCGGCGTTCGAGCCGATATAGGAAGCGGTGTAGAGGGGGTCTGACGCAACGTTGAGGCCGACGTGCTTCATGGCGCAGAAGCTCCTCGCTCCCGCCAAAGAAGCCCCGAAAGCCGCCTCAAAGGCGACTTTTTCATTCGGCGCCCATTCGCAGTAGATCTCGTCAAATTTGACTGCCGTCTCGGTGATTTCTGTCGACGGCGTGCCGGGGTATGCGGAGACAAACCTGACTCCGGCCTCGTAAAGCCCGCGGGCCACCGCCTCGTTCCCCAAAAGTAATGTCTTAGCCATAGTGTCCTCCTGTTCTTTTTGAGTATGGTTAAGGGTATTATAGCATAAATCCGCAGGATTTGTGCTATAATCAGCCATATTTTGCGGTTCCCGACGAAGTCGGGGAGCAAAAGGGCGACTTAAATAAAGTATAATAACCGTTTACGGTTATTATAGCATAAAAAAAGGGAAATGTAAAGGGGTGTCGGAGATGAAGATGTGGCCGAAGCGGCCACATCAAGAAGACAGAGGTCAGAAATCAGATGACAGAATTTCAAGGCGTCGCCTGCGGCGACGATTTTAAAAATAGTGAATAATGCGGGCAGTTCAGACACTCCCGGTCGATTAGGACGCATCTTTCTCGGTGAGCCTCTTGACCTTTTGGCGGGTGTGTGATATAATATACTAAATTATTATCAGCTTCGCTGAAACTATAAAAAGGAGATTTTTTATGTCCGGACACTCAAAATGGAATAATATCAAACGCAAAAAGGAAGCCGCCGACGGCGCTAAGGCCAAAATTTTCACAAGAATAGGCCGCGAAATAACCGTCTGCGTCAAAGAGGGCGGCCCCGACCCCGCCTCCAACTCTAAGCTTCGCGACCTCATTGCCAAGGCAAAGGCAAACAACGTTCCGAACGACAACATCGACCGAGTTATCAAAAAGGCTGCCGGAGACAACGACAAAAACAGCTATGAGACCATGGTCTACGAGGGCTACGGGCCCGGCGGAGTGGCTGTCATAGTAGAATGCCTCACAGACAACAAAAACCGCACAGCCGGCGACGTCAGGCATTATTTCGACAAATTCGGCGGCAACATGGGCACCACCGGCTGTGTGTCGTTCATGTTCACGCGCAAGGGCGTTATCACGATGGAAAACAACGGCTGCGACGAGGACAAGCTCATGGAGGACTGCTTCGAGGCGGGCGCCACTGACTTTAACATCGAGGACGACGGCGTTGAGATAACCGCAGAGCCGAACGACGTCTACAAGGTCGCAGAGGCGCTCAAGGGTATGGGCTATGAGATAAACTCCGCCGAGGACGCGATGGTTCCCTCGACCTATACGGCGCTCAACGACCCCGAGCAGATTCGCCTTATGAATCTTCTTTTGGACACTCTCGACGACAACGACGACGTCCAGGAGGTCTATCACAACTGGGATATGCCGGAGGAACCGGAGGAAGACTGAGCCTGAAAACATACAATTTAAGATACTTAATGCTCCCCGGGTGCGGTCAGGCGCTCCGGGGTAGTTTTTTTGACATGCTCCCCCCTGCTCATCTTTCTACTATTTGCACAGTTTAGCGCTTATGATATACTATATAAATATTAAAAATGACGGCGCAGATTTTGCAGCGTAGGCGAACTGCTGAAAAATATTATTAAAAATTTATTATTTTAAGATTTTAGGCATTTGAATTTATATGCAAAATATCTAAAAGTAAAATATTTACATCGGCATTTCTGAAATTTGCATTTTTTGATTTTGCGGGTATAATTATAGACAGTTAAGAAGCGCGCATACTTACAATTTCTGATAAAGAAGGCATTTTTATGAAAAACAAAAAGCTTGCGACAGTTGTCGCCGTCGGACTTATGGCGGCGCTCTGCTTCGTAGGAAATTATTTACAGATAAAAATTCCGAACGGCGTACTCGTAACCCGAATACACTTCGGCAACGCCGTCTGCATACTTGCGGGACTTCTGTTCGGAGGGCTTACCGGCGGGCTTGCTTCGGGCATCGGCGCCAGTCTCTACGACCTTTTGGACCCGGTCTACATCGTTTCGAGCCCCGTCACGTTCCTCACAAAATTTGCGATGGGATTTCTCGCGGGATACCTCTCGAAAAGCGAGAAACGGCTGAAAAACGAGCGTGCGCATATCCTGCTCTGCGCCATAGTCGGACAGCTTGCCTACATCGTTCTCTACGTCGGAAAGACCTATATTTCCCAGCGAATTTTGGGATATGAGGTCGGCACGGCGTTCACGGCAGCTGCTACAAACCTGCTCACGTCGTCTATAAACGCCGTTATTTCGGTGGTCGTGGCGGTGCCGCTGTACTTCGCGCTTCAAAAGCCGCTCAAGGCTACATATTTCCGCGAGCTCGTCGCCGAGCGCAGCAAGCCGAATGAAAAATGGTATTTTTATGTAATTATTGCGGCAGTTTTCCTCGTGATACTCGGCTTCGCGGTCTGGTTCAGCGCGGTGAACAAAAAATAATTTATGACAGTTTCGGCCCAACATAACATATTCCACCCTCTTCTTGCAAAACGCGGGAGAGGGTGGACGGTTTTTATGTCAAAACGCCTAAAAAATCTTGCCCCCAAAATGATTAAATGATATAATGAATGTAACCTTTCCCCGGCGTTTTGCGACTTTATATACAGAAAGGAAGTGCCGCATGGAAGACGAAAAAATTATCGAACTGTACTTTGAGCGCGACGAGAGCGCCATTTCCGAGACCGAGCTGAAATACGGCGGGCTGTGCTTTCAGGTCGCAAATAACATTCTTGAATCACGGCTCGATTCGGAGGAATGCGTGGCCGACTCGTATCTCGGGGTCTGGAACGCCATACCGCCGACCCGGCCTAAAAGCTTTCGGGGATTTTTGCTTAAAATAGTCAGGAACATCTCCCTCGGCAGGCTGAGAAAAAATCTCGCAAAAAAGCGCTCCCGTGACCTCGAGGTATCTCTTGAGGAGCTTAAGGAGGTACTGCCGGACGAATCCATGCGCCCGGGCTGCACCGAAAACGAAATAGCGGAGATAATCAACGAATTTTTGGACAGCGCGGACGGATGCTCGAAAAATATCTTTATAAGGCGGTATTGGTTCTTTGACAGCGTTTCCGAGATAGCCCGCCGCTTCGGGTTTTCCGAATCAAAGGTCAAAACCAGCCTTTTCAGAAGCCGCTCAAGGCTCAGAAAAATGCTTGCCGAGAAAGGGGTGAGGGTATGAACATACCGAAAATCGCCGACGCCATGGGTCTTATCGACGAGCGCCACATAGACGCCGCTGTCGATTATATGCCGAAAAAAACGGGGTTTGTCAAATATCTGCCGGCTGCCGCTTGTATAGCCGCGGCTTTCGGGATATGCGTTTTTTTCATCACCTCAAAAGACCTTAAAATCAGCCGCAGGCCCGACGTGACGTCCGAGAGCGTTTTACCATATGAGACTCCCCTGCCGACGGAGGACCTGTACGGGGACATGCCCGAGCCGTTCTCTTCAGATGAACCCGAAAACGGCCAAGGCTCCGGATTCTATGCCACAGTTGATTTTAAACTTGAGAATCTTGACGGGGAGCTCTGCGAAATTGCGGGGCGTGAGGAGACCGAGAGGTGGCTCAGCGCCTGCTCGTCAAAGATGAGCGATTACACCGCCGTCGACGAGCTGGCAAACCTTTATTCGTTCATCCGGCGATTTGACATTCCCGACGAGACCGTTCGTGAAATACTTGTCGGGGCAAGAACGGGTTCCGAAAGGGACGATTTTTCGGATGAAGAAATCGAGCTTATTCTTTCGGACGACGCAGAGGCCGTCGCCGAGCACTTCGCCGCAGACTCCGCCATAGTAAAGGGCAAGAATCTCTACTCCCCGAAGTGGCTTTATGTGCATACAGCCTCGGACTATGAAAAGGCGGGCATAACCGACGACGATATAGAAAAGGTGCTTTCCGAGATAGACGGCTTCGGCCTTACGGATGAGGCGAGAGAAGCCTTTGAGAAAAAGCTTTCGGAGACGATGACGTACACGGGCGGCGCGCTTGTCTATAACGACGGGACCGTAGTCTATAACTCCAAAAGGCCGCTTATGCAAAAGGAATTCACGGTTTTAGACGAGTATTACGACGAAGAAGCGGACGGCTTTATTTTCTATCTTGCGGCAAACGATACGGCCGATAAAAATATCTACGCCTGCTTTTATATGTATGACCAGCTTATCGCGTCGGGCTGCGACAGCCCGAGATCGTTCCCCTATTACGAGGCGGTTTTCCGCTTTACCGATTATTATACGACCGCGCAGCCCGCGCCGATCGGTGCGGTCGTGAGGATAGCGTGGGACGGGCTTGCAGATACGGAATATGAGATCTTAAGACTGCCTATGCTCTCAAGAATACAGTTTTCTGACAGCGATTCGCCCTACTCTATGGATGAAATTATCAATATGAAAAATTCTCTTGACAGTAAAAAGCTCGACCCGGTGGAGCTTGTTGAGGAAATGTGGACGGGATACCGCGAGCCGGATGATCCGAATACCGTAGAAGCGCCCGGGACCGAGCCGTATGTAATGACAAAAAATAACAATTATTTGGAGGAATTTGCCCGAAAACTTGAGAAAAACGCGCCGATAAAATATCCCGAAAGCGTGTTAAGAAACAGCGGCGGAGAACTTTACATGCAGACCGGCTATACGCTCAGCGAAGAGGAATTTGCGGAGTTTATGTACTGCGCCGTGCCCCAGCCGACGGCGTTTCGGTGCACGCTCCCCGACGAAACAAAGGCCGATTTTTCGGAAATTTTCGGCACTCCGGAATTTAAGACCGGCAATTTTAAGCTGACGGACGAGCCGATAAATGAAAAGCTCAGGTCGAACTGCTTTGTAAGCGCGAGGCTGTGGGAGCTTATCGGCGGGGAGTTTATCTTTGCAAGGCTCGACGAGGACATGGTCCTGCCCGACGGTAGCGTTCTGCACGGCTGGCTGTTCAGAAAGGCAGACGGAAAAACCGGCGTTGAGCCCGACTTTGACAGGCGGGAGCTGCCCGAAAAGCTTGAATTTTTAAACCGGCTTTCGGAGTATTACGACGGGGAATTTGTAATCTGTGACGGCAAAAAATATCGGTATAACAGGATAATTCTTACAAAGCAGAACTGCGAGGACTTTGTCAAGGCAGGCGAGTATCTTGGCGAGAGCGAAAAATATGAGGAGAACGATGAAGATGAGCTTTCGTCGAATATTTTAGAGCCGGGCACGCCGCTTTACGGGTACGGGGACTTCATCCTCGCGGCTTTAAAGGAGCCGAAGACCGTGGGAGAGGAGTTTTCCGAGGACGGCGGGACGGAAAAGGTGGTGCTGTACGGGTATGTGTTTTGCAAACGAGAATAGAAAAATCCCCCTTGGGTGCGCCTCGGGGGATTTTGAGATGTGGCCAAGGCGGCCACATCCAGAAAACAGACGTCAGAAGTCAGATGTCAGAATTTCAAGGTGTCGCCTATGGCAACGATTTAAAAAGTTGTGAATAATGCGGGCGATTAAGACACTCCCGGATTTTGGAGATTTTCCTTTTATTCGTTTTCTTCGGCTTTGGTCTGGACGGGTTCGATTTTTTCAACTTTGCAGGCTTCTACCAGCTGCTCGCCGCCGATGACGCAGACCTTTGCGGAGCCTACGAGCCTGTCGATGGCGGCCGCGTAATCCTTGAGCTGTTCGGGGGTGGCGCTTAAAATCTCGTCGCGCTCCCTGATGACGTCCTCGGCGGTGGTGCCCGAGAGATATCTTCTTGCGGCGAGTTCTCCCTCGGACCTCGGGGTCATGAGCGGCTCGTTGTTCGCAATCGTCGAAATAATATATTTTTCGGCCGATTCACCGCTGTCGACAAATTTTCTCAGAACATCTCCGCATGCCCGGAAGCTGCCGAGGCTTCTTGACGGGCTCGGGTCGCGGTAGCTCGAGAACATCACGTCTCCGTCAGGGAAACTCGACATGTGCACGCCGTATGCTCCGCCCTTGACTCTGACGTCGTTCCAGAGATAATCATAGGTCAGAATCTGAGACGCGACCTTGGAAACGCCGGAATATTTTTCATAGCCGTTACCGGCGATGGCTGCAAAGCCTATCTGAGCAGGAATCGAGAAGCCCTCGGAGGCGCTGTCGAAGAGCTCGTATTTAACGGGAGTTCCCGGCTTTTCGTCGTTGAGAATGCCCAAAATTTCCGAAACGAGCTTATCGTCCTCGCGGCCGGTGAGGGAGACCCTGACCCGGTTTTTAGAGAATATTTTGCGGCAGAGGGCCTTTAAGCTTTGGCAGAGCTGTTCGCCGGAAGTCTTGAAGCCGGAATCTGCGCTCTGTAAAAATCTTAAGAACGTAAGACCCGAGACCGTCTCCCCTACCGAGTCGCGCGCCGTGAACGAGGCGAGCGCGCGCCTTGAAGCAAAGGCGTTTCCGCGCATGGCGACGGATTGCTCCATGCCCAATTTATACTGCCTGATGAGGTTATAGATGAAGCCGGAGTCGCTGAAATCCGACCTGTTTAAAATCTCGTCGGCAAGCCTTGAGATCTCGGGCTTTTTGGATTCGAGGGCGGCGGTGCGGACTATAAACCACGGCTCGCAGTTTTTCGTATCACCGGGCTTTGAATAGACCTCCATGTCCGTGACGAAGCGGCCGAGGTTGGCCTGAAGTTCTGCCGAAAGGCCGACCGCAGAATAATTTTCGGTCGGGATATTCGTAAGAAGCTTTGAAAGAAGCGAAGCCTCCTTAAGTTCATCCTTTGTCAGGTCGCTGAGCGAGAAATAAAGATTCAGATAGACTATGCCGTCGGTCTCGTAGCCGTGCTGCATGAGCGTAACGCCGGATACCTCGCGTATCTCCTGAGCCGGGAGCTTAGCGGTCTTTTCGACGTCGGAAAGCCGCAGCTTCGGAAGCTTTTCAATCTGCTCGCGGGAATCGGGGGTCTCCTGCCGGAGTCTGAGGGCCTTGAACTGCTCGATGCAGGCGTAGATATCTTCGCTGCTCCAGCCGGCCTTTATTTTTTTGCATATCTCCGCCTCGCGCTCAAGCTTTTCACGGCTCAGGGTCTTTGACGGGAACAGGCAGACCGCGGCCTTATGTTTATTATCCAAAAATACCTCGCGGATGAATTTTTCAAACCAGCCCTCGTCTATCTTCTTTCTTAGAGAAGCAAAGCGCTCGTTTAAGCAAAGGTTACGGGCGGGGTCTCCGCCATAGAGCCATGTTTCATATGTCGTAAGAGCATAGACGAGGCCTTTCGGCATGGAGCCGAAGTCCTTTTCACGGCTTGAGAATTCCCGCCTTGCCAAAATGCCGGAGAGAAGCTTGTGGTCGAGACCGTTCTCGGCGAGGCCCTCAAGAGTGGAATAAACGATTTTCCATATCTCTCCCCTCTTTTCGGGGTCGCAGTTTTTGATAACGAGATTCGCAAAGGGCTGCTGTACGCCGTCGTAATTATAGAGGATGACGTCTTCGGCAAGCCCGGAATCGAGAATGGCCTTTGTCAGAGGAGAGTCGTTTGTCTCACAGAGGGCGTCGGCAAGGACCGAGAACGCCCATATCTTTTCGGTGTCGTTGAAGTCGCCGTAGACCCATCCGCCCGCGATTATGGCCTTGTTTTTGTCGTCCTCGTCGGCGCCTATCTCATACTCTGCCGTTCTCTCGCCGCCGTCGACGGGAGCCTGCATGGGAATATCGGCTCTCGGCTCTATCCTGTCGAATTTGCCGATGAACGAGTCGATTTTTTCAAGGGCCGCGTCTATGTCGAGGTCGCCGTCAAGGACTATCCTCGAATTTGACGGGTGATAGAATCTCGCGTGGGATGCAAGATAATTCTCATAGGTCAGGTCGGTAATGTGCTCGGGATGGCCGCCGGAAACGTATTTATAGCAGTTGTCCGGGAAAAGCCCGAGGCCGAGTTCTCTCGACATGACCTCGTCGTTTGAAGCGAACGCGCCTTTCATTTCGTTGTAGACGACTCCGTTGCGCCTGAGTTCGCCGTCGGGAGAGTCGAGCTCATAGTGCCAGCCCTCCTGCCGGAATGCGTGGGGGTCCTTGACCGACAGAGGGTTTACAGCCGCGTCGAGATAGACGTCCATCAGGTTCAGAAAATCCTTGGGGTTTCGGGAACTGACGGGGTAAACGGTCTTGTCGGGATATGTCATCGCGTTCAGAAACGTCGCCATAGAGCTCTTTATAAGCTCGACAAACGGCTCGCGCAACGGGTATTTTTCCGAGCCGTTGAGCACAGAATGCTCTAAAATATGGAATACGCCGGTGTCGTCCTCGGGGATGGTCTTGAAGCCGATGCAGAACGTCTTATTCTCGTCGGGCCTTGCGAGCCAGACGAGGTCGGCGCCGTTTCTTATGTGCTCCATGCGGTAAAGCACGGCGTTTATTTCCTCAAGGGGCTGTGCATAGCGCACCTTGAAGCCGTGCAGAACGTCGTTTTGTCTCAGTGTTTTCATGGGGGTTCATCCTTTCTTTGATAGTTTTTAACGTATCGGGGCTATTATACCATGAATCAAAAAGAAAAGCAAGGCCTGCCGGGGGATGAATGTCAAAAATAAAAAATCCGGTTGCTTTATCGGAAATTTTATGATATGATATTTAAAGAGGTGGTTTATATGAAAAAAGTATTTGCAGAGGTTTTGGCCGTGCTGACGCTTCTGACAGCATGCGGCAAAACAGCGAAAAAAGAGCCGGGAGCCTCCCGTCCGGTAGAAACCGAGGCCGTTGTTTCGATTGATGAAAGCGTTGCGGAAGCAGTAAAGGCCGAGCCTAAAACGGTGACGGACGGAAAATTTCCCGGCGGGCAAGCGATAGAAGAGTTAAAGGCATCCAAGGGGTCGGGATTCTATCTGATATCCGACGGAGCGTATTATGTCGACGGCAATTCTACGGCGGGAAGAATGAGTTTTGTGGATTTTTCGTCTTTGAATTCGTTCCCGGTCTGCTCAAAGCCGAATTGCCCGCATAACGACCCCGAAACGTGTTCGGCGTTCGGTTTGTCAAACGGTTCGGACGTTATGCTCTGCTCCTATGACGGCAGTCTTTATTTCGTTGAAAACACTCGCGAGATGTCCGCTAAAAGCGGAGTAAGCTCCTGCGCAAATATATACAAAGCCGACCCGGACGGCTCGGGCCGCCGAAAAGTCGCGACGTTGGAGGGACGCACTCTCTCAAGCTTATATGTTTCGGGGGACAGGGGCTATACCGTTGCAGCAGAGGAAATCACCGACGAAAACGGACTTCCCACGATGGAATATATTTACTACGCCGAAAGCTTTGATTTTAAAACAAATGAGCTTAAAAATCTGGGACAGATCTCGCATCTTTATACGAGCGACACCGTCGGAATAATCGGCGAATACGGCGGGAAAATCTACTATATCTCGGTGGGAGCAGAGGAATGCCCCGAGGGCTTAAGCACGTCCTCGCCCGACTATTTTGACAGTCTTCACGCTCTTACCGTGACAAGAATTTTTGCCCTTGACTCCGAGACCGAAACCATAACGGGATCCGAGCTGCCTGTTCCGGGCAATCGCGAGGGAATGAACTGGCCTGCGCCGGATATTGTTTCGGCGGCGGAGGGGTTTTATGTATGTCAGCAGGGAGATACCGCTGTAATCGCTTCGCCTGACGGAAGCGTCAGGAAAATCGAAAATCACCGCCTGACCGAGCGCGCCGCCGACTATCCCGTCAACGGGATGATGTTTAATGCCGAAACGCTTCTTGCGACAGAACTGGCGACGGGAGATATATACAGGCTCAAAGCGGGCGCGATAAACGAAAATGAAGCGATAACGGCATATTACGCCGGAAGTTATATTGTCTTCGGTCAGTTTACACGTGAATTCCGCAAGCTTTCGCCCGATGAACTCTTTGAGGGGGAATGATAGGGGCGCCCGTTCCGCACGCATTGTTCACTATTTTTAAAATTGCCGCCATAGGCGGCTCCTTGAAATTCTGACTTCTGACATCTGACTTCTGTATTCTTGACGCGGCCGCTTCGGCCGCTCTCGGGAATGATCATGCCGTTGACAGCCTTTTAGGCGCGTGATATAATAGAGGAAGTATTTTTCTGTGAGGTAGAAGCGATGCTTTTAAGCGCTGAACATATTTATAAATATTTTGAGGCAGACAACCCTATCATCGAGGACGTGAGCTTTACCGTGGAACCCGGGGACCGGATAGGGCTTATCGGCGTGAACGGATGCGGAAAGACCACGCTTTTAAATATCATCACCGGCAAAATCGGCTTCGACCCGACTCCCGGCGGCGACGGCAGCATATCCGTGTCCAAAAACTGCCGGGTGGGATTTTTGGAGCAAAACTCGGGCATGAAGTCCTCCGCCGTGATCGAATCGGAAATGAGAAAACCGTTTTCCCGACTCGACGAGATATACGGGAAGATGATGAAGCTGTCGGAAAAGATGGCCGATCTTTCTGGGGACGAGCTTGAGAAAGCGACCCAGGAATACGCTTCTTTGAGCATGGAATATGAGCACAGGGACGGGTATCTTATAGACGTCAAAATAAACACCGTGCTCTCCGGCATGGGCTTTAAAGACCTCGACCGCTCAAGAGAGGTAAGCTCCCTTTCCGGAGGAGAAAGGACGAGGCTGGCGCTCTGTAAGCTGCTTTTGGAGCAGCCCGACCTCTTGATACTCGATGAACCGACAAACCACCTCGACCTCGATTCGATGGCGTGGCTCGAGGGATATTTAAAGGACTACAAGGGCGCCGTGCTGACGGTGTCGCACAACAGATATTTCCTTGACGCCGTATGCACGAAAATCATGGAGCTTGAGGACAAGCACCTGAAAATCTACCGCGGCAATTACACCGCGTTCACCGTCCAGAAAAAGGCGGACCTTGAACGGCAGGAGAAAATTTGGGAGCAGGAGCAGGAAAAAATCGCCCGCCTGCAATTCTTTATCGACAAAAACAGGGTATCGGCGACGTCGGCTGCCGCCGCGAAAAATAAACAGCATATGCTCGACAGGATAGTCGAAAACGGCGTCGAGAAACCGAAAAAACCGAAGCGGCCCCCGAAGATACGGCTTGAATATGACATCGAGCCGCCGAAAGAGGTGTTTTCGATGGAAAACGTCGATATCACCGTCGGCGACGGAAAGACGATAATCCCGTCACTCAGTTTTGAGATTCGCAGGGGCGACCGGGTCGGGATAATCGGCCCGAACGGCGCCGGAAAATCCTCCATACTTAAGACGATGCAGGGGATAAACCCACATGAGCATGGGAGGATAAACTGGGCGATGAACGTAAAAATTGCCTATTTCGACCAGAAAAACGAACAGCTCGACCCCCTGAACACCGTTATAGAGGAGGTCCACAAGCGCTATCCGAGAATGACCGATCAGCAGGTGAGAACGCTCCTTGGGGGAGTCCTCATCACCGGGGAGGACGTCTATAAGCCGGTCGGGGTCATCAGCGGCGGCGAAAAGACAAAGCTGAGCTTTGCGCTCATGACCCTGAAAAGAGGGAACGTTTTAATACTCGACGAGCCGACAAACCACCTCGATTCCTACACCTGCGAAGCCCTTGAGAGCGCGCTTGAAGCCTACACCGGGACTATAGTCCTGGTGTCGCACGACAGGTACCTGCTCAATAAAATCGTCACAAGAATTATCGAGATAACCCCCGACGGGGCTAAGGAATATCCCGGAAATTACGACAGCTATGCCGAGGCAAAGAAGCTTGAGGCGGAGGCTGAGGCCGAGAAAAAAGCCCAAAGGGAAGCCGAGGACTCGGCCGCTTTGAAGCGGGAGCAGCAGAGAAAGCAGTACCGTACCCGCGAGCAAAGGGCTAAGGACGCGAAGCGTAAGCAGGATATACGGGACTGCGAGGCGAAGATTTCGGAGCTTGAGCAGGAGATCTCCGAAATCGAGGAGGCGCTCTGCGACCCGGAAATTGCGGCGGATTATGTCAAATGCTCCGAACTTGGGACAAGGCTTGACGAGGCTAAAGCTGAGCTTGATACCGTTACGGAGAGATGGATGGAGCTCGGGGAAGAGAATGAAAATTGAACGCCTTATGACGATAATATGATTTCTGAAAGGATACGTCTTTAACAGGCGTATCTTTTTTTGCTTTTCCTCTTGAAATCTGCATGAAAAAATGTTAATATAGAATGTGAGTAAGGCGAAATGCCAAAAAAGGAGGAAATTTTATGAAATACGGTCACTTCGACCTAAAAAGGAAGGAATACGTCATCACCCGCCCCGACACTCCGGCGCCCTGGTGCAACTACCTCGGCTCCCCTGCCTACGGCGCTATAATCTCCAACAACGCCGGCGGCTACAGCTTCGTCCAGAGCGGCGCTAACGGAAGAATTTCCCGCTACCGCTTCAACTCGATGATGGCGCTCCCGGGCAGGTACGTCTATATCCGCGACAACGACAAAAAAGACTACTGGTCCGCGACCTGGCAGCCCGTCGGCAAGCCCCTTGAGCAGTATATCTCCGAGGTAAGACACGGCACCGGCTATTCGGTCATGAGCGCCGAATATTCCGAGATCCGCTCCGAGGTCACATACTATGTCCCGAACGGCGCTACATACGAGGTCTGGCGCGCTAAAGTAAAGAATTTATCGTCAAAGCCGAGAAATCTTTCAGTCTTCGGATTTTTGGAATTCACAAATGACAACAACTATGAACAGGACCAGGTCAATTTGCAGTATACACTCTTTATAACCCGCACATCCTTTGAGGGCGGCAACAGGGTCATCCAGCATATAAACGAAAACTCCGGACGCGACGCTTCGGGCTCTAACCACCGTGAGAGATTCTTGGGACTTGCATGCGCAAAGGCTGACGCGGCCTGCGGAAACCTTGACAGCTTCATCGGCTCCTACAGGACCTACTCAAACCCGATAGCCGTTGAAAAGGGCCTGCTCGACGGTTCGATGAACTATAACTCGAACGCCTGCGGAGCGCTTCAGTCGAATGTGACATTGGAGCCGGGCGAGGAGAAAACGTTCATCTATATCTTGGGGCAGCGCGACTCTAAGGCTGCCGGAGAGATAATCGCAAAATACGACGGCGACCCGTCCTTGGTGGACAAAGAGGTCGACGAAATCAGAAGCTTCTGGCATGAAAAGCTTGAGCGCTTCGAGGTCGAGACTCCCTCCGAGGAATTCAACAACATGATAAACGTCTGGAACGCTTATCAGTGCTTTATCACGTTCACATGGTCCCGCGCCGCTTCCCTAATCTACTGCGGATTAAGAAACGGCTACGGCTACCGCGACACCGTCCAGGATATTCAGGGCATCATCCACCTCGACCCCGAGATGGCGCTTGAAAAAATTCGCTTCATGATTTCCGCTCAGGTCGACAACGGCGGCGGCCTCCCGCTCGTTAAATTCAACCACAACGCCGGTCACGAGGACACTCCCGACCAGCCGTCCTATGTTCAGGCGACCGGGCATCCCTCTTACCGTGCCGACGACGCGCTCTGGCTCTTCCCGACCGTTTACAAGTACATCGGCGAAAGCGGAAATACGGCGTTTTTGGACGAGGTCATCGTTTACGCAAACGGCGGCGAGGATACGGTTTATGACCACCTGAAGAGAGCTATCAACTTCTCGATGGAGCGTCTGGGCGCGCATGACATGCCGGCGGGACTGCATGCCGACTGGAACGACTGCTTAAGAATGGGCGCAAAGGGCGAATCCACGTTCGTCGCGTTCCAGCTCTATTACGCGATGAGCCTGATGAAATACTGGGCTGCCGAAAGGGGCGACAAGGAATACATCGCCTATCTCGATAAGGTGCAGCCGAAGCTCGGAAAATCCCTCTCGGATTGCTGGGACGACGACAGATTCATAAGAGGCATTCGCGAGGACGGCGTGGTCGTCGGCGCGAAGAATGACCCCGAGGCCAACATGTGGCTCAACCCGCAGAGTTGGTCGGTCATCTCCGGCTTTGCCACCAAGGAACAGGGCGACAAGGCGATGGAGAGCGTTCACAGAATCCTCAACACAAAATACGGCGTAAAGCTTTTGGAGCCTCCGTATGTCGACCACTTCTTCGACGGCGCGCTCATGCACATCTTCAACCCCGACACCAAGGAAAACGGCGGTATCTTCTCGCAGTCTCAGGGCTGGGCGATTTTAGCCGAATCTCTTTTGGGGCATGGCGACAGGGCGTTTGAATACTTCATGGAATCCACGCCGGCTTCGATGAACGACAAGGCCGAGATAAGGGTCATCGAGCCCTACGTCCACGGGCAGTTCGTAGAGTCGACCCGTTCTCCCTATGAGGGCAGGGCGCACGTTCACTGGCTCACCGGCACCGCCTCCACCGTTATGGTCGGCTGCGTCGAGGGCATCTGCGGCATGAGGCCGAATTCCGAGGGACTTATCGTCGACCCGGCCATCCCCGCAAGCTGGCCCGAGATGAAAATGAAAAAGGCGTTCAGGGGCAAGACGCTCAATATCGCTGTTGACAATTCGGCTCACGTCCAGTCCGGCGTCAAGGAGCTCATCCTCAACGGCGAGAAGCTGAGCGGGAATCTCATCCCCGAGGCTAAGCTCAAGGACGTAAACGAGGTCAAGGTAGTTTTAGGATAACATAAATTTCCCGCGGTTAGCTGCTGCGGGATTTTTTTGCGTAAAAGGCAGGCAGGCGGCAGGAAGCAAGGGTGGGGGCGAAGCCCCCGGGCCCCGCGGAGCGGGGCCCGCAAAACGGCGCTTGCGCCGTTTCGCCGGACGAAGTCCGGCGAGGGCTTCGCAGCAGGAGGTAGGGGGCCGTCTGCCGGCGGTGGAGGCGTGAAAGGGTGCGGTTACAAATTTCGGCGCGCAGAGTTGTTGACTAATTTGCGAAAGTATGGTATAATTTTTTTCAGATATCGCAGGCCGTAAGCGGCTGCTAAATTTTGTTATATAAGGAGTATCAAAAATGAACAACGACGCTGCATTTTCCGAGACCGAGGACACAAAGCTCAAGCAATTTCTCACCGGCGGCAGAGTATATTCGCAGCTTGCCGTGGCGATAATCACGGGCATTGTATTCGTCCTCACTCTTGCGGGAATTATCGGCATTTATCACAATTTAAACGAATCAAAAAACATCAAGAACTTAACAAGGCTCGATGTTTCGGGAGATCTTAACGGGCAGTATGTCAGCGGCAACGCATATAAATTCCTCGCCAAGCTCGGCTATATTGCACAGTCCGACGCCGCTGCCACTCACTACTATTATCTCATGTATACCGACGCCGCCGACGGAGAGCAATACGTCACGCTTGTCGAATGCCCTAAGAGCGCAGACCCGCAGGTCCAGGAAGTCATAACCGGCTTTCTCGATTTTGTCGACGACTACACAAGCGACCCCTCAGCCTCATACCAGGGAGCCGCTTTGCAGGACGTGACCGCAAGATTCAAGAACATGACCTCGCAGGAGGCTGAGCTTTTCGAGCAGGGAGTCCGTGCGCTCGGCCTGACGAATGAGAAAAAAATCAACTACACGATGAAGATAATGGAGCTGCCGAAAGCCTCCGACACCGTGGGCTATTGGTTCCTGCTCGTGCCGTTTGGGGTAGCGATGGTCGTAAGTTTTGTGCTGTTCCTCTACGGGCTCAGGCTCGAAGAAAAGCGCGAAGAAGCCAACAAAAGTCCCTATCCCTACCAGAACAGGAAGAAATAGTATGGAAATAAAGATTTTTAACGGCAGGGTCCCAAAGGAATCCGCCGAGATACGCAAAACGGTTTTTGTTGACGAACAGGGCTTTTCTGACGAGTTCGACGACTTTGACGAAAAATCCACTCACATGGTTCTCTACGACGACGGCGGAAAGGCGGTCGCAACGCTGAGGTTCTATGACGAGGGAGGCGAAAGCGTCCATGTCGGACGGGTCGCCGTGAGAAAGGAAAACCGCGGAAGCGGATACGGGAAGATCCTTATGAATGAGGCGTTTGAGATAGCTCAGGCGGAGGGATACAAAAAAATGACCGTCGGGGCGCAGGAGGACAAGGCCGGGTTCTATTCGAGCTGCGGCTTTAAGCCCACCGGGGAAAGATACCTTGAGCAGGACTATCCACATGTATCGATGGTAAAGGAATTTTGACGTATCGTCACATATAAATAACGGCCGAGAGCGCTCCCGACTTGGGGCGTCCCGGCCGTTTTTTTGCGGGTCGGGGTATAATGAGGGGTGTGCGGCAACCGGGGCGGAGCCCCCGTCCGTCCGCAGGACGGACGCCGTCGGCGAAGCCGACGGGCCCCCGGCGCAGCCAGGGGTGGGGCTCCGCCAAGCCCGGTGCGCGCAGGAGGTCTGACAGAGGCTGCAATGACCCGCAAAAAACCGGCCCGAGGAGCGTACCCCGGACCGGCTTTGCAAAATTTTAGATTCTCTCGAATACCGGCATGTATTCGATGGGCGCAGCGACTTTGACGGTCTGTCCGCCGCTGAATTTTTCGCCGGTGGAGGTGAGCTTCCAGCAGCCCTCGGGGAGATAGACCTCTCTCTCGAAGCTGTTAAGTTCAAATATCGGCGCGACGAGATATTTCTCGCCGAACATGTACTGGTCGCTCAAATCCCAGCACTTCGGGTCGCTTGGGAATTCGTAGAACATCGTGCGGATGAGCGGAGAGCCGTTTTCGTGGGCTTCCTCGTAAAGCTTCTTGATGTAGTCGTGCATTTCTATGCGGATGTCGTAATAATGGCGCATGATCTTGTAATTTTCCTCGCCGTAGCTCCAGAGCTCGTTGGGCTGGCCGGTGTGGAGATATCCTCCGCCCCAATCCCTGTCGTCAAGAGGCGGGATGTCGTACGGTCCGCGGTCGCCGTGCATGCGAAGAACCGCCGAATAGACCGCAAACTGATACCACCTGATGAGAAGCTGCCTGAAATCGGGGTCGTTTACGTCGTCTGTCATAAATCCGCCGATATCGGTAGTCCACCAGGGGATGCCCGCAAGGCCCATGTTCAGACCGCATTTCAGCTGATCGCGGAATGCCTCAAACGTCGAGGGAACGTCGCCCGACCAGACTACATTGCCGTACTTCTGGGAACCCGCCCATGCGCATCTCAGAAGATTCACGACGGGCTTGCCGAGGTCTTTCATTTCGTCATAGAATACCCTGCTATACATCTGGGGATACATATTGCTGACCTCAAGTGCCGGGCCGGCGCTGTATCTGTAATTCTCAAAATCATATACGCCGTAGTCAGGCTCGGAGTTGTCAAGCCAGAACGCGTCGATGCCGAAATCGTAATAATTTTTCTTGCAGACCTCCCAGACGTACTTTCTCGTCTCGGGATTGAACGGGTCGATCTCTACGCAGTCGCCCTGGTAGTCGTAAGTCTGTGCGGCTCCCCTCTCGGTTTTGATGAGCAGTCCCCGCTCCATCATCGGGTAGAAATTCTCGCTCTTTCTGTCGACCGACGGCCATACCGAAACGATGACCTTGATTCCCATGCTGTGCAGCTCGTCGACCATCGCTTTCGGGTCGGGCCAGTATGTCTTGTCAAATTTCCAGTCCCCCTGGACGGTCCAGTGGAAGAAATCGATGACGATCTGGTCGATTTTTATGCCCTCTTTTTGGTACTGCCTTGCAACGGTAAGGACCTCGTCCTGCGTGCGGTAGCGAAGCTTGCACTGCCAAAGACCCATAAGATCTTCGGGGAACATGGCGGCGCGGCCCGTTGCCGAAGTATAATTATCAAGAATGGCTTTAGGGGTATCTGCGACGGTGATATAATAGTCCATTTCCTTGGTGGCGCGGGCTATCCACTCGGTATAGTTGTTGCCGAATGTCACACGCCCGACCGCAGGATTGTTCCACAAAAATCCATATCCCAAGGACGACACTGCAAAAGGCACAGAGATCTGGGAGTTGCGCTGTGCAAGCTCCAAAACGCAGCCCTTAAGATCGAAGCAACCGTCCTGGTACTGACCCATGCCGAAAATCTTCTCGCCGGGATTAGACTCGAATTTCATGTTCAAAGAATACTCGGACCCGCCGATAACGCCTTTCCATTCGCGGTTTACTATTTTTAAGCATCTGCTCTTCCGGGAGAGCGTTCCGCCGTATGAGCGGAAATATTCTCTGAGTATAAGCTTTTCGTCGCGGTAGAAAGAGATAACTCCCGCAAAGTTGACGGTGGCGGTTATCCTGCCGTTGGAAACAGACGCGGAGCCGTTGGAAATTTTTATCTCCGCAGACGTTTTCTCGGGGGTCTCGGTGAGCGCCCAGTCGTTGCCGGTGAAGCCGTTGAGCATAGTTGCTCTGACTCTTAAAGAATCCCTGCCCCAGGGCTCGATTCTGAGGGTTTCCCCTCCGGTTCGGCAGGTGAGCGCGCCGTTTATGTTTTCAAATCTCATGTTATACCTCCTGACCATAAATTAACAAAATTTGCCTTAAAAATTGACATATCGCCGTGAGAATATTATACAATAAAACTCTTAAAATGTCAATCGCGATCGTTGACGGGAGGGGCAGATTTGAACTATTTTAGGTCGGATGTATCATTTTCATCTTTTATATCATCCGAGCCGTTCTCCTCCCCTGAGATTTTGTTGAGCTCGTCCATGTAGCCTGCGGTGATAATGCCTGCCGGAAGGGCTACTATTGCAATGCCGAATACGGATGAAACCATAGTCACTACCCTGCCAATTTCGGTCACGGGATAGATGTCGCCGTATCCCATGGTCGTCAAAGACACCGTCGCCCAGTACACCGCGTCAAAAAATGTCCCGAACGATTCCGGCTCAACATTAAAAACGATCAGCGCCGACACCAAAATATAACCTATCGCAAGCAAAAGCACATAGCTTAAAGGCTCTTTCTGCTTCTTAAAAATATTCGAGATGATCTGCGCGTTCTTTGAATATCTGAAAAATTTAAACGACCGAAAGACCCTAAGCGCTCGGAACATCCTGAAAACGCGAAGAATCTTGAATCCCCGATTTAAAAATGTAAGGGACGGCAAAATCGAAATAATGTCGATAATCGCCATCGCCGAAAAAGGGTATTTCAGGAAAGACAGGAAATAACTGTCGGAAAATTTATAGTCGGCCGTCGCCCACCTGCAAAGATAATCGAGAATAAAAATCGCCGCGCATGCCTTGTCGATAACTTCAAAAGCGGGGTTGGTCTGCTTGAAAATTAGCGGCAAAAGGCTGACGGCGATAATTGCCATCATAAACAGGTCGTAAGCCGAGCTTAGCCGGTCGCGGCCGTTTGAGGCGGAAATAATTTCGTAAAGTCGTTTTCTCATGATGTCACCTCGTAAAATTTGTGGGGAATAGGAAGAAAAGGCAGTAAAAAATAATTGCCATGGTGAGACGATGATATAGATTTATTTCTTGAAATCCGCTTACGGAGTAGTTCGCCAAAAGCAAAAAATCCGCTTGCGCGGATTCTTTGCTTTTGGCGGAGCAGGAGAGATTCGAACTCTCGGACGGTTCATCACCGTCACACGATTTCCAGTCGTGCTCGTTATGACCACTTCGATACTGCTCCGTGTTCATAGCGCTTACTGCAACAGTCGATATTATATCACATCTTAATTAAAATTGCAAGGGGTTTTCAAAAAATTTTTTTAATTTTTTCATCATACCGCTCGGCCACGCTTTTGCAAAAATCCCCGGGGCTGTTTACCGTCCGGGGTTTTGCTGCTAATTTGAATTTTCATCATACCGGAAGCCCGAAATATGATAATACGTCAAAAATTTGCGCTCATTTTGACTCAAGAAGATCTTTCATAGTGTAAAGTCCGGGGGCTTTTTCTTTCAGGAAAATTCCGGCGTTGACTGCTCCGACGGCGAAAACTTCTTTAGAATATGCAGAGTGGCTTAGGGTTATGACCTCGTCTCTGCCTGCAAAAATTATCTCATGGTCGCCGACTATGGTGCCGCCCCTAACGCTGTGAATGCCGATTTCATCGGGGTCGCGCTTCTTTCTGACGCTGTGGCGGTCGTAGACGTAATTGTACCTTTCGCCTCTTGCCTCGTTGATAGAATCCGCGAGCATGAGCGCCGTACCGCTTGGGGCGTCGACCTTTTGGTTATGGTGGCGCTCGACAATCTCAACATCGAAGCCGTCCCCCAAAAACGCCGCCGCTTTCTTGGCGAGTTCTGACAATAGGTTAATACCTAAGGACATATTCGCCGTGAAGAAAATGGGGATCCTCGTCGAGGCGGCCTTGATTTTTTCGACCTGCTCGGGAGTGTAGCCGGTCGTGGCGGCCACAAGCGGCACGCCGTTAGTCTGGCAGTAGGCGAGCATTTCGTCGAGAGACCGGGGGCTGGAAAAATCAATGACGACGTCCGGCACTTCGGGCATTTCCGCAAGCGCTTTGTATACTGTAAAGTCTGAATACTTTACGGGATTCAGGTCTACGCCGGCTATTATTTCGCAGTCCGTTCTTGCCGAAACAGCAGAAGTTATCATGTGCCCGAGCTTGCCGGATGAGCCTATTAAGCATATTTTGACCATTTTTGACACTTCCTTTTCTTGTCGGAAAATTTAGTCTTAGACAGTGCTGTAAAGCAATGCTACTTTACAAGCGAATGTTTTAAAAGTTCCTCTTTCAGGGCG
This sequence comes from uncultured Clostridia bacterium, assembly GCA_947625125.1. Lineage (GTDB taxonomy): Bacteria > Bacillota > Clostridia > Oscillospirales > Ruminococcaceae > Faeciplasma. The sequence continues at coordinate 47,295 of CANQNF010000007.1, read as the reverse complement.
TTCAGCGCGGGCTTCTCGATTTCAAACAAAGGGGGTCTCGGGTCGCCGACATCCATCCCCATCATGTTCATCGCAGCCTTGACCGGCACCGGGTTCACGTCCTTAAAGAGCGCGTTCATGAGCCCGAGATACTTCAGTGCAATTTTTTGGGCAGACATGAAGTCGTTGCTCAGGCACAGCCGCGTCATCTCGCAGGACTGCCTTGGGAGGATGTTCGCAAATACCGAAATCACGCCCTTTGCGCCCATCGACATCAGCGGCACGGTCAGGTCGTCGCAGCCGCTGTAGACAGGCAGGTCGTCGCCGCACATTTCGATGATTTTTGCGGCATACGACACGTCCCCGCTCGCCTCTTTAAGGCCGACAACCAGAGGATGCTTTGAAAGCTCTGCAAAGGTCTCAGCCTTTACAGATAGCCCTGTGCGGCCCGGGATGTGGTAAAGTATCGCGGGCAGGCCGACGCTGTCGAGTATCGTCTCGTAGTGCTTAATAAGGCCGCTCTGGGAGGTCTTGTTATAGTACGGCGTGACCAAAAGCAGCGCGTCGGCACCGTATTCCTTTGCCGCAAGCGAAGTCTCGATACAGTACGCCGTGTCGTTCGAGCCTGTCGAGCATATCACCGGAACCCGCTTGTTTGCGGCTTCTACGGCGGTTTTCATGAGCAAACGGTGCTCTTCGCCCGACAAAGAGGCATTCTCGCCGGTGGTGCCGACGGCGACTATCGCGTCGGTGCCCTCGGAAATCTGCCAATCGATAAGCTCGCGGTATTTTTCTGTATTTATACTTCCGTCCGACTTGAACGGAGTCACCAAAGCGACTGCCGAGCCGGTAAATATCGGTGCTTTCATTCTATCACCCTGCGGAAATATTTGTAAAGCTGTACGGCTTTACATGCTCAGTCAAAATAGCCCTTTGCCGCCAAAAGCTCGGCGACTAAGACTCCCCCGCCGGCCGCTCCTCTTAAGGTGTTGTGGGAGAGGCAGACGAACTTGTAATCAAAGAGAGTATCCTCTCTTAAGCGGCCGATGGAAACCGCCATTCCGCCCTCAAGGTCGCGGTCGAGCTTGGCCTGCGGCCGATTATCCTCCTCAAAATAGTTGAGGAACTGCTTAGGCGCCGACGGAAGCTCCAAAAGCTGGGGCTCGCCCTTGTATTCGGCCCATGCCTTTATAATCTCCTCTTTCGAGGGCTTTTTGTCAAATTTTACAAATACGGCGGAGGTGTGGCCGTCAGAGACCGGGACCCTTAAGCACTGGGTCGTGATGAGCGGGCTCTCGGCGGGAACGATTACGCCGTCCTTCATTTCGCCCCAAATCTTAAGGGGCTCGATTTCGGACTTCTGCTCCTCGCCCTTTATGAACGGGATGAGGTTGTCGACCATCTCGGGCCAGGTCTCAAAGGTCTTGCCCGCGCCGGAAATGGCCTGGTAGTTGCATGCCAGAACGGTCTTTATGCCGTATTTTCTCAGGGGATGGAGAGCCGGGACGTAGCTCTGAATAGAGCAGTTGGGCTTTACGGCGATGAATCCCCTCTTGGTGCCGAAGCGCTTGCGCTGGGTCTCTATCGCGGCCAGGTGTTCGGCGTTGCACTCGGGTATTATCATAGGAACGTCGGGGGTGTGGCGGTGCTCCTTGTTGTTTGAAACGACGGGGCATTCAAGCTTGACGTACGCCTCCTCGAGGGCGATTATCTCGTCTGACGGCATATCGACTGCGCAGAAAACAAAATCGACCGAAGACGCTATCTCCTCCTTGTCCTTGAGGGCGTCCTTGACGACCATATCGCCGACTTTTTCGGGTATCGGGGTCTTCATCGCCCACTTGGCGCCCACTGCTTCGCGGTAGGTCTTTCCGGCAGAGCGCTCAGACGCGGCCAAAACCTTGATGTGAAACCAGGGGTGCTCGGCCAAAAGGGTAACGAAGCGCTGTCCGACCATTCCGGTTGCGCCTATTACTCCGACATTGTAATTTTTCATAAAGCATGATCCTCTCAAAATAATTTTTCAGGGCTTGAAATTTGCCTTGCAATAGAGTATAATGTATTGAAATATAATAGCACAATCGCGGCGCAATGTCAATATTTGATGGCAAAAAACAGAGAGCGGAAAACGTTTTTCGGAACGCCGCCTGCGGCGGAATATATATATAAAAATAAAAAGGAGAAAGAAATGTTAGACCTTTCGGATCTTAAAAAATCGGATTTTTATTATGAGCTGCCGGAGGAGCTTATCGCTCAGACCCCGATAGAGCCGAGAAATCATTCGCGGCTGATGGTAATAGACAGAAAAACCGGCGAAATTTCTCACGACCGCTTCTATAATTTATGCAAATACCTCAAAAAAGGCGATACCCTCGTCGTGAACGATTCGCGGGTCCTGCCGGCGAGGATTTACGGCGGGAGAGAGTCAAACGGCAGCTTTATCGAGTTTTTGCTGCTTGAGCAGCGCGAGCAGAACGTCTGGGAGATACTCTGCCGCCCGGGTAAAAAGGCCAAGGTAGGCAGCCGGTTCATCTTCGGGGGCGGTAAACTGACAGCCGAAATTCTGGAGGTTTTGGAGGACGGCAACAGAGTGGCGAGATTTTTCTGCGACGGGAGCCTCTATCAGATACTTGACGAGATAGGTCAGACTCCCCTGCCGCCCTATATCACGAAAAAGCTTGAAAATAAAGAGCGATACCAGACCGTTTATTCGCGTGAGACGGGCTCGGCTGCCGCGCCTACGGCGGGCCTGCATTTTACTCTGGAACAGCTGGACGAGCTGAAAAAAATGGGGGTAAATATAGCCCGGGTGACTCTGCATGTGGGCCTCGGGACGTTTCGTCCCGTAAAAGAAGATAAGGTTTCGGAGCATAAAATGCACAGCGAATTTTACGTTCTGCCGCAGGAAACTGCCGATATAATAAACAAAACAAAGGAGAACGGGGGCAGGGTCATCGCGGTCGGAACGACGTCCTGCCGCACGCTCGAAAGCGTTTACAAAAAGCACGGGAAAATCGTCGCCGACGAAGGTTCGACGGATATTTTCATCTACCCGGGCTACAAATTCGGCGCAATTGACGGGCTTATAACGAATTTCCACCTGCCCGAGAGCACGCTTATCATGCTCGTTTCGGCGTTTGCGGGCTATGAGAACACGATGAACGCCTATCGGGTCGCGGTAGAGGAAAGGTATCGGTTCTTCTCGTTCGGCGACGCGATGATGATAGCGGATTTGGGGGAGGAAAGCTGATTTCACATTTCCATAAAATATCCCCCGAGGTTGCCCTCGGGGGTGTTGCTTTAGTTATCGATGTGGCGGACGCCGTCGAGCACCGAAGATATGGATTCCGAGAAAGCTTCTATCTGCTCGGGGTCCATGTCGCTGAAGTCGCGGGTGAAAGCCTGCGACACCAGGTCCAGCGCCATTTCCTTAGTCGTCTTTTTCTGGCCGACGTCGGATTTTAACCTGTCGATGAGCAGACCTTTCATCTCTTTCGAGGTCTCGGGGTTCATTACTCCCGCGTCGCAGCGCTCTATCGCGTTGATAAGATCTATCAGCGGTAGCCGGTTCGGGTCGGCGGGGGTCTGCTTGATGTCGTCGTAGAGCTTCTCATAAAAAGCGATAAGCTTCTGATTCGTCGTCTCACGGCACTTTACAGTGTCTGCGATCCCGTTTGCTTTCCCCTCGCCGGCAACATCTCCGGGGACTTGGCCCGACTCTATTCCCGACAAGGTCTCAAGAGCCTTGTATATGTGCTCATTGTCTTGCTGGATCTTTTCGATCTGCCTGAGTATGTACCCGACGGTGAGCATAGGCTCGGAATTTGACTGGTTTTTATCTGCCGCCGCCTGCATTATGTATTCGGCAGTTGCCAGCTTAAGCTCGGCGTTTGAATCGGAAACGGTTTCGGGTTTGCCTGCCTTTTCGGTGACGTTTGCGTTTATTGCTTCTTTGGTTTTTATATTGTTATCAGACATTTTAACATCCTCCAAAAATTTCGGCGGACGTGCAAGGCAGATGGTGGTTTCGTCTACAAAGCGCGCCCTGCCTTTTTTAACAAGACCTTTTGCCCTTTTCGGGTAGGTCGCTTCATATTCGTTGCCTTTTTCGTCGATAACGGAAATGTTTTTTTCGATGGGTTCCGACCCCCCGGCATATGCGAAAGCTTACTTCCGCAATGAATTTATTGACGGCCGGCTGCGTTTATTTTTATGAGTGTCTTCTCCGTCCGGCAGGATAATTATAACATATGCATTACCCGAAGTCAAGCGGTAAGACCCGATTTTCGGCGGTTTTTAGGGGCATGCAACCAAATGTGGCAAAGAAAATTTAAGTTGCAACCCAAAATTGGTTGTGATATAATGGTGCTCGGGATAAAATGACGGCATACCCTAAAGGGCAAAAACATTTTAAAGGAGAAGAATTTATGAACTTCAGCGAAAATTTGCAGACCCTGAGAAAGTCAAGAGGCATCTCTCAGGAGCAGCTCGCCGAACGCCTCGACGTTTCGCGGCAGGCTGTGAGCAAGTGGGAGACTGACGGCGGTTATCCCGAAATGGATAAGCTTATTCAGCTCTGCGACATATTCGGCGTGACGATGGACGAGCTTATAAAGGGACAGATCGAGATCGACAAGACGGACGTGCGCTTAAAACATGAAAAAAACTTCAACGGATTGGCCAAGGGCATCGCGACGGGAGTTTTCCTTATAATATTCGGCGTGGCGATGACGACCCTATTTGCGTATTTCGGGCTTGATGAAGTGGGCACTGCGATAATGTTTATTTTCATCGCCGCGGCGATCGCGCTGTTTGTGGTCTTCGGCATGAGAAACGAGAGCTATACCCGCGCAAACCCCGTTCTGCCCGAAATTTATACGCCCGAAGAGTGCGAAAGATACAACACAAGAGTATTCCCCTATTTTATAGCCGGCGGCATAGCTCTCATATTTTTAGGCATATTACTTACGACTGTCAGCGGGATGTCATATATTTCGTGGCTGCCGAGCGAGATAGCGACTTCAATTATGCTGGCGCTCATAGCCGCTGCGGTGTGGATGTTTATATACGCCGGGATAATGCGCTCAAAGTACGACGTCAAGGATTATAACCGCGAACGCGACTTTGAGCAGGGTATCAAGGAATCAGACCCGCCGGAAGTCGTGAGGGAAAAGAAGCTTGCAAGGCTTCGCGGGATAATCTGCGGCACGGTCATGCTGACAGCGACGGCGGTGTTCCTGTTTATAGGAATGGTTTTTGATATTTGGGAGCCGACTTACGTTGTATTTCCGATAGGCGGGATAATCTGCTGCATAGTCGTGATGCTGACAAAGACGAAAGGGTGACGGGTCACATTGAAAATCTGAATTCTGACTTCTGAATTCTGTATTCTGGATGCGTCAGCATCCGGGGGCGGAGCCCCCCGGCCGCCAAAGGCGGCCGGGCTCGACCCGGCGAAGCCGGGGCGAGGTCCCGCGAAGCGGGACGGGCTCCGCCCTACCCCCTCTCGGGAACCGCAAAATTAACTCCGAAAAAATTTTTTCATTTTCCTATTGACAAGGTAGGAATTATATGTTATAATCAAAACCAACCTACAAGGTAGGTGAATATTTCAAGCCGCAAGGGACTGATTCCTATGAAAAATTATTTCGAGACCCTCGTGAGGGCGAACTTCCGGTTCGGACGAATGCCGCGATGTTTCCGTAAGCCTTGAAACACCGAAACATTTATCTGAAAGGAAGAAATATCATGTCCGAATATAAATTTGAAACTTTACAGCTCCACGTCGGTCAGGAAAATCCCGACCCCGCAACCGATTCAAGGGCGGTCCCCATCTACGCGACCACCTCCTATGTCTTCAGAAACTGCGAGCACGCCGCCGCACGCTTCGGTCTTGCCGACGCGGGAAACATCTACGGCAGGCTCACCAACTCCACCCAGGACGTCTTGGAAAAGAGAGTGGCCGCTCTTGAGGGCGGCGTCGGAGCATTGGCGCTCGCGTCGGGCGCTGCCGCGATAACCTACGTTCTTGAAGCTCTTGGGCAGAACGGCGGCCACTTCGTAGCGCAAAAAACCATCTACGGCGGAAGCTACAACCTCTTGGCGCACACTCTCCCCGGGCTCGGAATAACCGCGACCTTTGTAAACATCCACGACCTTAAAGAGGTCGAGTCCGCAATTCGGGACAACACCCGCGCAATCTACATCGAGACCCTCGGAAACCCGAACAGCGATATTCCAGATATTGACGCGCTTGCCGATTTGGCCCACAAATACGGCGTTCCCCTTGTCGTTGACAACACTTTCGGCACGCCTTTCCTTATCCGTCCTATAGAGCACGGTGCGGATATCGTGGTCCATTCCGCAACTAAATTCTTAGGCGGACACGGCACCACCCTCGGCGGTATTATCGTTGATTCCGGCAAATTCGACTGGGCAAAAAGCGGAAAATACCCCGCAATAGCCGAGCCTAACCCGAGCTATCACGGAGTATCGTTTGTAAAAGCTGCCAGGCCTGCGGCGTTTGTGACATATATCCGCGCCGTGCTTTTAAGAGACACCGGCGCTACCATCTCCCCGTTTGCGGCTTTCCTGCTTTTACAAGGCATAGAGACGCTTTCGCTGCGCATTGAGCGCCATGCCGAAAATACGAAAAAAGTCGTGGAGTTCCTTAAAAATCACCCACTGGTCGAAAAGGTCAACCACCCGTCGCTTCCGGAGCATCCCGACCATGAGCTTTACAAAAAATACTTCCCGAACGGCGGAGGCTCCATCTTCACGTTCGAGATTAAGGGCGGCGTAAAGGAAGCCCATAAATTCATCGACAGCCTCGAAATTTTCTCGCTTCTTGCAAACGTTGCCGACGTAAAGAGCCTCGTCATTCACCCGGCGACCACCACTCACAGCCAGCTCAGTCCCGAGGAGCTTGAGGATCAGGGCATCAAGCCCAACACCATCCGCCTCTCTATCGGCACCGAGCACATCGACGATATAATCGGCGACCTTAAACGCGGCTTCGACGCGGTCAAAAATATTTAACAGGAGGATAATCATGGCAAATATCTTTAAATCGGCCGATCAGCTCATCGGCAGGACTCCCCTTTTGGAGCTCTCCAATATTGAAAAATCCTTAAATCTCAGGTCAAAGCTCATAGCTAAGCTTGAGTACTTCAATCCCGCGGGCTCCGTCAAGGACAGAGTGGCAAAGAAGATGATTGACGACGCCGAGGAAAGGGGTATTTTAAAGCCCGACTCCGTCATAATCGAGCCTACCAGCGGCAACACCGGCATAGGTCTTGCGGCAGTCGCTGCGGCAAAAGGCTACAGAATTATCATCGTCATGCCCGAAACGATGAGCGTTGAGCGAAGACAGCTGATGAAAGCCTACGGTGCGGAGCTCGTTCTTTCGGAGGGCTCCAAGGGCATGAAAGGCGCTATCGCAAAGGCGGATGAGCTTGCAAAGGAGCTGCCGAACAGCTTTATTCCGGGGCAGTTCGTGAACCCCGTCAACCCCAAGGCCCACTTTGAGACCACCGGCCCTGAGATCTATGAGGACACCGACGGCAATGTCGATATCTTCGTCGCGGGCGTGGGCACCGGCGGCACCGTCACCGGCGTGGGAGAATACCTGAAATCAAAAAATCCGAACGTTAAAATCGTCGCAGTCGAGCCGAAGTCCTCTGCGGTCTTATCCACGGGAGTCGCAGGCTCTCACAAAATCCAGGGTATCGGGGCGGGATTTGTCCCGGAGATTTTAAACACAAAAATCTACGATGAAATCATTCCCGTTTCCGACGAGGACGCATTCGCCACGGGAAAACTCATCGGCAGGAGCGAGGGAGTTCTTGTCGGAATTTCCTCGGGAGCAGCAGCATATGCCGCAATCGAGCTTGCAAAAAGACCCGAAAACGAGGGCAAAAACATAGTCGTTCTGCTTCCAGACACGGGCGACAGATACCTTTCGACGCCGATGTTTGCAGACTGAAAAAGAACCGGGCATGAAATGTCCCCGAAAATAAAAAAGAGGTGTGAGTATGCTTATCTCGACAAGAGGACGGTACGCGCTCAGAGTGCTTATCGACCTTGCAGAGCACGCCGGCGACGGGTATGTGCCGATGAAAGAAATAGCCGTGCGGCAGGGAATTTCTCTCAAATATCTTGAGAGGATACTGCCGGTGCTGACGAAAAACGGGATAATCGAGGGCCTCCAAGGGAAATCCGGCGGGTATCGGCTCAAGGTCGAGCCGGCGGCCTGCCGGATAGGGGACGTTTTGCGGCTCACCGAGGGTGATTTGGCGCCGGTGGCATGCCTTGAGCATGGCGCGAAACCGTGCGAGAGGATGGCCGAGTGCAGGACCTATCCGATGTGGTCGGAGTTTTACGGGATGATAAACGACTTCTTCGACCGAAAAACGCTTGAGGATATTGTGAATGGAAAAGCTTCCTTATGACGGGGCGTCATAAGGAAGTCAAAACTAATTTTCTTGAAACGGCATAATTTCGGTTATGCCGTTTCTCTTTGCTTCTCCGCTTGCAAAAGCTCGTTTATAGGTATAAAACCTATGAGATCATACTGAATCCTGATTTTCTGTTTCCTCTTGCCGCTTGACTTGTCAGGTTTTTCAACATAAATCGCCTTTACAAGCTCCCGCAAGGCGTATGGTGTTAGCTCGTTAAGTCCCTCATATTTCCGAGCCCTCTTAATGAACAATTCCAGATTTTCATTCTGCCGCTCCTGTTCTGCAATTTCGGCTTGCAACTCGGAAATATCCTTGCGAAGTTGCGCCTGCTCATCTTCGTATTGCTCGCTCATCATTGCGAACCTCTCGTCGCTTAGCTTTGCTGCCACATTGTCCTCATAAATCTTGATAAAGAGCCTATCAAGCTCGGCAAGCCGCTTTTCCTTTTGTGCGAGTTTTCTTTTAGCTGATTTGATTATTTCAGCACTCTTAAGCGACATTTTCTCGGTCATAACTCGTCGAAAATAATTCTCGTGAGCCGTAACGTATGAAATTACGATCTGCATATTCGTCAGCACAAGCTGTTCAAGGACGACCGCTCGGATAAAGTGAATTGTGCAACTCCCGGTATTGCTTTTGTAATTCCCGCAAACAAAGTGGTCCTGCCGCTTTTCAAAGTCCTTGGTCGTACAATAACGCATTTTCGCACCGCAGTCATAACAGTAAACGAGTCCTGAGAACATACTGCTTTTGCCTGTTCGCGTTCTGCGATGGCGCTGTTTTCGGATTTCCTGCACCTTTTTGAATACATCAGGTTTAATTATTTCGGGATGGGTATTCTCGAAAATTGCCCAGTTTTCTTCGGGATTATCCCGCTGTTTTTTATCCCAAATCGAGTTGGTATAAGTTTTAAAATTGACGGTGCAGCCTGTGTACTCCAAGCGTTCCAAAATATGGACGACCGTGTTTGCATTCCAACGATATGGGTCAGCATTTTCAGTACTCGGCGATTTTATGCCCTTGCGATTTTTATACGCTGTCGGCGTGAGAACGTGATTCTCTCGCAAAGCTTTTGCGATTTGCAAAGGTCCGCGACCCTCAATACACATATTAAAAATGTCCTTGACTACGCTTGCCGCCTCATCGTCAATAAGCCATTTTGTACGGTCGTTTGGGTCTTTGATATAGCCGTACGGTACATTCACCGTCAACGGTACACCTCGCGCGCCCTTAGCTTTATTAACGGCTCGAATTTTACGGCTGGTATCTTTAGCGAAAAATTCGTTAAACCAGTTTTTTATACCCGCCATGTCGTTGTCAGTACTATTCGGGTCGATGGTGTCGAAGCGGTCGTTAATGGCGATGTATCGCACGCCGTATTTCGGGAAAGTGAAGTTGATGTAAAGCCCTGTCAATGCCGAGTTTCTCCCCAACCTTGAGAGGTCTTTTGTGATACATACCGCTACATTTCCCGCCTCAATTTCTGCGAGCATCTCTTGAAAACCGGGGCGATCGTAGTTAGTGCCGCTGTATCCGTCATCGACGAAAAACCGCGGGTTAGGTAATCTTTTTTCTCGTGCATATGCCTCAAGGACCATTTTTTGAGACGTGATTTGTCAAGGGTATTTTCTGCCAAAAAAGAATTTTTATGTTTCAATTCATGTATATCATGCTTTTAGGTCATTCCCCCCCTCCCCAATGCCCCGAAAGCAAAATTTTTTTCAAAAACTATTGACATTGTGTCAGAATGGTGCTCTACTGATTACGCTGACAAGATGTCAGAATAATTTTACACCTTACAAATCTGAAAGGAGAACGCCCATGAAACGCCTATTACTCGCATTTTTAGCGGCTTTGATGCTCGTCGGCTGCGGGGTTGCGGGAGTCGAAAATGATCCCGAAACTAAACCGAATGACGAAAACGCGACAGAACCTGCCGAAGTGCGAACGCAGGCTTTAACAGAAATGGCCGAATCTGCACAGACTGATGAATTAGAAATAGCCACTGATTCAACTGACACTACCGAAGCACTGCCCGACGGCGAGAAACATGCGGAAAGAACATTGCCCGTCGTCTACATGACCTCCGACATCAGCTCCGACGGTCTTATGGCGGCTTATGAGGCTTTGGGCGCTGATCCCGAGGGGAAAATCGCGGTCAAGATTTCTACGGGCGAGCCGGGGAGCAACTATCTTCGCACCGACCTGATCGGCGAGCTTGTGCAGTCGCTTGACGGCACCATAATCGAGTGCAACACCGCTTACGGAGGGCAGCGCGCTAATACAGCGATGCACTATCAGGTCGCTAAGGACCACGGCTACACCGACATCGCCGATGTTGACATTATGGACGAGGACGGCTCGATGACGCTTACGGTCGAGGGCGGCAGCAATCTCACCGAAAACTACGTCGGCTCGCACTTCGCAAACTACGATTATTTCGTCGTTCTTTCGCATTTTAAGGGTCACGCGATGGCGGGCTTCGGCGGTGCGATCAAGAATATTTCGATAGGAATCGCTTCGTCTGACGGCAAGTCGCATATCCACACCGCGGGCAAGGGCGGCAGCATGTGGAGCGCGGAACAGGATCCGTTTTTGGAATCAATGGCGGAGGCGGGAAAGTCGGTCGTTGACGCACTTGACGGAAATATTTTGTATATTAACGTGATGAACCGTCTGTCGGTCGATTGCGATTGCGACAGTAACCCTGCCGAACCCGATATGCACGACATCGGGATTTTGGCGTCGTTCGACCCGGTCGCGCTCGATCAGGCCTGCATTGACTTGGTTTATGCCGCCGAGGACGGTCAGTCGCTCATCAAAAGAATAGAGTCGCGAAACGGTCTGCACACTCTCGAACACGCCGAAGAGATCGGTCTCGGCAGCCGCGAATACCGATTGGAGAATATTGATGATTGACGTTTTGCACCGCGAAGCGGTCTATCTTTGGTACTATTTCAGCGTGCAGTTAGGGCAGATTTTTTGGTACTGGGTCTTGGGCATGGTCATCGGCTCGGCAGTATCGGTGTTCGGTGTGTTCATGGCCGCGACGATAGGCGTACCGCTTTATATGTGCGGCGGCACGATACCGCTTTTGCAGATGTGGCTCTCGGAGGGAATGACCCTCGGAAGCGCGGCTTCGTTTATGCTGACAAGCCCCGCGACCAAAATAACAAACCTCGGTGCGCTGAAAATCGTGCTGGGAATCAAGAATTTTATAATTTATCTTCTGTTCGTGATGGCATTTTCATTCGCGGCGGGGATAATTGTAAACATAATTATTTAAAAGGAGGCGGCAATATGCCGAAAGGTTCACCCGAGCTTACCGAAGCGAGGCGCGAGGAGATCATAAACGCCTGCGAAAAGCTTTATCAGGTTAAAAGTTTTAAGGAGATAACGCTTCGCGACATCGCGGGCGCGACGAGCTTCACCCGCACGTCGATTTACAACTATTTCCAAACTAAAGAGGAGATTTTCTTAGCGCTCCTGACCCGAGAATACAATTGCTGGATTGATGAATTGTCATCTATTTTAGAGCATGAAAAAATGACCCGCGAGGAGTTTGCGGAGGCACTTGCTCATTCTTTGGAGAACCGCGCGCAGCTTCTCAAAATCATGTCGATGAATCATTACGATATGGAGGAAAACAGCCGCCCGGAGAATTTGGTCGAGATGAAAGTCGCCTATGGACGGGCTATGGGCGCGGTTCGGGACTGCCTTGAAAAATTCTTCTCCGAGATGACTGCTAAACAGGTTGACGATTTTATCTACAACTTCTTCCCGTTCATGTTCGGAATTTACCCCTACACGTTCGTCACCGAAAAGCAGCGCGCGGCGATGGAAGAAGCCGGCGTGAATTATGTATTTTTGACGATTTATGAGATAACGTATAACTGCGTTATCGGTCTGCTAAAAAGTTAAGGAGGCTATATGAAATACACAAAATTGGGCAATTCCGAGCTCAATGTTTCGCGGATTTGCATGGGTTGCATGGGCTTCGGAAACGCTTCGACGGGTCAGCATAGCTGGACGGTGGACGAAGCAACTTCACGCGAAATCATCAAGCGCGGACTTGAGCTCGGAATCAACTTTTTTGACACCGCAATCGTCTACCAAAACGGCACGAGCGAGCAGTTTTTGGGGCGGGCGCTTCGCGACTTCGCCAAGCGCGATGAGGTCGTCGTCGCGACGAAATTTACCCCGCGCACGCAGGAGGAAATAGACGGCGGAATCTCGGGGCAGCAGCACATTGAGAACTATCTCAACCAAAGCCTTAAAAATCTAAATATGGAGTACGTAGACCTCTATATCTACCACATGTGGGACTACCACACGCCGATGGAGGAGATAATGGAAGGCTTGCATAACGTCGTCAAAGCCGGCAAGGCTCGCTACATCGGTATCTCAAACTGCTTCGCGTGGCAGCTTGCTAAAGCGAATTTCTACGCGCGAGCGCATCATCTGACCGAATTTGTATCAATTCAGGGGCACTACAACCTCATTGCCCGCGAGGAGGAGCGCGAAATGGCGCCGTTCTGCCGCGATCAGAACATCGCGATGACCCCGTACAGTGCGCTTGCGGGCGGGCGGCTCTCGAAGTGCCCGGGCGAGACGTCGAAGCGGCTCGAGGAGGATTCTTACGCGAAATTCAAGTACGATTCCACCGCCGAAGCCGATGGAAAAATCATCGCGCGGGTGGCGGAAATCGCCGATAAACGCGGCGTTTCGATGACCGAGGTCGCGCTTGCTTGGCTGCTTACAAAGGTGACTGCGCCCGTCGTCGGTGCGACAAAAATCTCACACGTCGAGGGTGCGGCAAGGGCGGTAGACCTCGCGCTGAGCGACGAAGAAATTAACTATCTTGAAGAACTTTATGTGCCCCACGCGCTGGTCGGCGTGATGGCGCAAAACGGCAAGCAAAAGGCGGGAAATGTGGTTTGAGGAGGACTTAAAATGAGGAAATTTTTTGTAATAATTGCGGCTTTGTGCCTTGCACTTATGCTCGCAGCTTGCGGTGCGGAGCCGCAGGAAAACCCCGCGCAGAATGCTGAACAAACCGAAAATCAGCCCATTCAAACGACTTCCGAAGCTGCCGCTGATGTTGAAAATACCGAGGAAACCGAACCGGAGGAAGCTCCCGCAGACGTCACAGAATCATCTGAAACCGAAGCTGAAGCTACTCCCGAAGAGCCCGAAGAACAGGGCAGCAAAATCCTTGTTGCGTACTTCTCCTGCACGGGAAACACGCAGGGTCTCGCTGAGAAAATCGCCGAAAAACTGGGCGCGGACGTCTACGAAATTATCCCCGCCGAGCCCTACACCGACGGAGATTTGGATTATGACGTTTAGGACCCACTTTGCTTTTTTGGATTACGAACGCCCCGCCCTGCTTGTTTTTGCGGATAATCTGGCGATGCTCGGCACTTGGGCGGCAGTGAGTTACTATTTGGGTAAACTGTTAAAGTACAAGAAGAGGGTTGAAGATAAATAATTATGGTTGAATGAAAAAAGCGCCCTGCCATGATGACGGGGCGCGGGGAGCGAAAAATCAGCATAAATTTATTTTAATCAATCAACTTCATCATATACTCCACATACTCCTCCGCATGATTCAGACTCAGTTCGCCATGATTATAATTCATAGTTATCATCTCACTGTTCGGCTTCAAACCGTTAATCATCTTTGCGGATTTTTTCATAATAGGGCGCTCCTTGCCGCCGACAAATATCATCGCTTTCGCTTGGCACTGCGCTAAATCCGACCTTGCGCGATACGAGGAGTTACTTTGCAGAATCCTGATGTAATTCTCGCGTGTGATGGCACAGGTGTCGCGGTAATAATCGTCAAACAGGCTGCCCCGAATATTCAGGCTTTTCATCTGCAGCCTTGAAAACCATTTTTTGCGAATCAGCCCGTAGCTTAGCATGATAGTCGGCTTAATTAGGCGGCAAGTTATCGGCATGGGCAGGGCAAGCGCGCTCTCGATAATCGCGAATTTGCATATGTTTTTGCGGCGCGAGAGAATCTCCAAAAGTATCTGTCCGCCAAGCGATAAGCCTCCGATCATGAGCACATGTCCGCCGAAATTTTTGTCAATATAATTTATGATTCTGGCAGCGTTATCCTCAATAGATGAAAAATCAGAGTCGCTTCCGGCATGGCCGTCCAAAGCGGGAATAACAACGTGAAAACGGCCTTTGAGAAGCCCGATTTCGTCCGCAAAATTCCACCAACCAAGCCCGCCGCCATGCAAAAAAACGACGACATCGCTGTTATTTATGCCAAATTCCCGGGCTGTCATAGAATCACGCTTCCATGTTTAATTCAGTATTACTTAAATTATATCAAACTTATGAATATAAGTCAATCCTCACACCAGTTTTTCACCATGGCTTAAACTTAATTTCATCGAACCAAAGGAGTAAATCATGAACCTAATTAACAAAACCGTCGATTTTCACGCGCACCCCATCGACGAGGTTTTTCGGCGTGAAATCGAAAATTTGGGCATAGACGTACTTGCGGAGGACGGCTTTCCTCTGCCCGAGTGGAGCGTAAAATCGCAGTTTGATTTTATGTCGGAGGCTGGAATCGACTTCGCAGTGCTCACCGTCCCCACGCCGCATATCCACAACGGC
Organism: uncultured Clostridia bacterium; assembly: GCA_947625125.1. Lineage (GTDB taxonomy): Bacteria > Bacillota > Clostridia > Oscillospirales > Ruminococcaceae > Faeciplasma. The sequence continues at coordinate 32,218 of CANQNF010000007.1, read as the reverse complement.
GACGACGAAAAGGCATGCGAAGCCGCACGAAAAATCAACGAATCGACCGCGAAAATATGCGAGGAAAGCCCCGATAAATTCGCTTTTGCGGCGGTTCTGCCTCTGCCATGCGTCGGCGGTGCAATCAAGGAAACCGCCTACGCGATGGACAATTTGGGCGCGGCCGGGGTCAAGGTCGTGACCAACTCAAACGGCGTTTACCTCGGCGACCCGAGCTTCGACCCGCTTATGGAGGAGCTTGACCGCAGGGGCGCGCTCGTCATCATTCACCCCTTCCGCGCAAGGCTTCGCCCCGAAAACGTCATCACCGGCAAAGTGGCCGCGCTCTATGAATACCCCGCCGACACGACGCGGGCTGTGCTGAATATGATCGCAAACCGCGTAATGACGAGGTTTCCGAACATCAGATTCGTCGTGCCGCATACGGGCTCTTTCCTGCCGTATATGCTTCAGCGGTTCGTCGGAGTTTCGGGAATCCTCTCGCAGCTCGGCATGATGGAAACGGTGGAAGTAAGCGAAGAATTTAAGCGCCTTTATTTTGACATAGCGGGCGACCCCGAACCTGTCGCGCTGGATATGCTGAGAATGGTCGCAGACGATGATAAAATCATCTTTGGGAGCGACTTTCCGCACTCGCCGGCGAGGGCAATTATCGCGAAGAAAAGGCATTTTGAGGGGAACGGGAAGTATACGGATTTAATTAAAATGATTTATCAAGAGAACGCAGCAAAGCTTCTGAAAGGAGAATCGTCATGAGCAAAATTTTAGTGGCATATTTTTCAGCGAGCCGGTCAATGACAGATTCATGCACTGTACACTTCATTCCTACACTGTTCAATCAATGAATAATCCGCCCTGTCGCGGTAGACAGAGCGGATTTTTTCGGCGGGTGATGTTTATGGACGGTTTTTGATACTAAAATGCTGTCACTTTTGCAGAATATTATATCCAGTTATGCGAAAAATTATTTGACATTAACCCGCCCCGACCGGTTTGAAAATACCAATCGGAGTGAGCAAAAGCGGTATCAAAAGCTGCCGACAAATCCAAAAGTAAAAGGCATTCTATGCTTTTGATAAGTAGTTAAACTTAAATTTATTTATGCAGCGGATACTCGGGCATCAAATCAATCAATCTTGCTGTATGTCCCTCCTTATCCAACAGAATTTCAATATTTTCCACATTTCTGCCTAAATGCATCATAAATTCTCTGCAAATACCACAAGAGGGGATAATATTTCCGTCTTTATACACTGAAACCACTTTTACTATCTCTCTTTCGCCATATGTAAGCATTGTCGATATAGCGTTTCTTTCCGCGCACATTCCTATAGAGCCGTCCGTATCAATACATATGCCCTTATAAATATTACCTTTTTTCGTGAGCACGGCAGACGCCACACTCCCTACCCACATTTTATTTGAAATATCATGGGGATTCAAAACGCTCATTGCTTCTTCATATAGCCTTTTTCATTCGTTGTTCACTGTTTTGCTCTCCTTAATAAATACATATTTATTTTTAATATTGTATCATATTTATCCGGAAAAGTAAAGCCATTTGCAAAAGCTTTGATATTCCCGTACCCGTGGTCTATGCCGATGATGATTTGATTGTTAGTATAGTTCATAATTTTGTCGTTACTTTCTGCCCATGGGCAAAAGAAATGAGCAGCCGTTTTCCATGCGAAAATAGCTGCTTGTTACACATTTAGTTGTTCAATAATTGCCTATTCGCCCTACAAACTGTAATCCTATCTGTCGTTATGTTTGGAGATGTATTATCAGAAATCGTCTATTCACCGGATTCTGTATCTTGGGCCAGGTAAAAATACTGTTTTGTATAACCGTCATCCAAAAATGTCTTTGTAGTTTGGCTCAAGGTCCTGTGAAGAAAATGCCTGCGCCGACCTCACCATGTCCTCAAAGCCGGAAATCTCGGCAATATCTCGCCCGGTGGCGTAATGCACCACATAATCGCCGCCGTCCACCGTTAGCCTGCTGCCGGTAAAATTGTGACCGTCGCCCCTAATAATCTCGTTCAATGTTTCGTTTCCGTAATGTCCTTTCGCATAAACAGTGATCACAAGCTCATCACTAAGCTGCTCATTGTAGAAACGTGCCTCCATGACCGTGTCTGCTCCCTCCCCATAAAGAGCCGCTTCATCTTCAAGTTCGTATCCATCTATGATTTGGATGGGAAATAACGCACCGAACGGCTCCGTATACGGGACATCCTCCCAAGCAACCGACGTATACTGCTCAGGCTCATGGACTACATCGCCGTCCGGTAAAAGCGACCGGCGGAGTATGCCTGTTACAGCGATTCCGATAATAAGGCAAAGGCAAGCCGCTATAGCTCCCCACTTCACCCAAACGGGTCTTTTGGATTTCTTCGTATAGTTGAGAGCTTCGTAAATGTACTTGCTGTCAAGCTCGCTCATGGCGTCTGAAAACTTCTTTGCATTCATATGAATACCCCTCTTTCTATCAAATATTGTTTCATTTTCATGCGGATGCGGGTCAGTCGGACGGAGATGTTTTTCTCCGATAGCTCTACAAACTCGGCTATGTCCTTATAGCTGTCGGCAAACCAATAGCGGCGCATGAAAATAACGCGGTTTTCAAGTGTCAGCGTGTCCAAAAAATCCTCAATGATACGGGCTAACTCTCCGGCTTCGATTTCATCTTCCACGGTTTTTGGGTCTGCGATACAGCCCTCGATTTCTTCTAATGCAACCGTATAGCGCCCGCTTCGTTTGACTGCTTCCTTTTTCCAATAGATTTTGAGTGAAATGTTCCGAACAATTTTCACGATGTAACTGAGCAGCGGGTTTGGTCTTGTCGGGGGAATGGCGTTCCATGCGCCTAAGTAAGCGTCATTGACGCATTCCTCCGCGTCCTGTCTGTTGTTCACAATGTTATACGAAAGGTTACGGCAGATCGCTCCGTATTTCATATCCAGCTCCCGTATGCCTTGCTCTGACCGTTCAAAGAACATCTCTATGATTTTTTCATCATCTGTCATCTCACCGCCTCCTTTCCGGCTTCACCTATATACTACGATTTTTGCGGCGAATACTACATTAAATACAAAATTTTTTAAAAAGATTATACCGCACTTCGCTTGAGATTGCATGCGGAAGCTTTAGCCGCTTCGATGTCCGAAACAAGCTGTTTCCAAGCGGGTCGCTCGAGGTTGCCGCCCGAATAGCCGTCGTCGGTGTAGTGAACGACATTTTCGTAGCCTTGATGGGCAAAGCTATAAGAAAATATTACAATTCTAATTTTAACTATGGCATGAACGCCATAAACTTATACGATGGCAGCAACACCGCGTTGCTTGTCATTCTTTTTAAATCGTGGTATAATATCCCCGAGGTGATTTCATGAATGAGACAAAAGACATAATACGCGACTTACGAACTAAAGCCGGTTTGTCGCAGGAAGAGCTTGCCGAACGGCTTTTTGTAACTCGTCAGGCGGTCAGCAGGTGGGAAAACGGCGACACGGTTCCGAATACCGATACGCTGAAACTGCTATCAAAGATTTTTGATGTTTCGGTGAACACGCTGCTCGGCTCTCCCCGGAAACTTATTTGTCAATGCTGCGGAATGCCGCTTGACGACGACGGAAATATAAGCCGCGAGCCGGGCGGAGATTTTAACGAAGATTACTGCAAGTGGTGTTATACCGACGGCGAATTTGTTTATAAAAACATCGAGGAACTGACGGATTTTCTGGTCGGGCATATGTCAAACGAAAACTTCCCTCCCGAGCAGGCAAGGGCGTTTTTCGAGGTGCAGCTGCCGCAGCTCGGGCATTGGAAAAAGAGGGAGGGATAGATTGGAAAACTCTGTTATAAACTGGCTTTTGGAGGGCAGCAACCTCGCCGTGAGATACCGCACCTTGACAGAGCTGCTTGATGACAGACGTTTAGGCGATGAATCGGCGGCTTTAAATAATCTTCTTTCGTCGGAAGATGTGAAACACGCGCTATCCCTCTTTGAGATTGGAAAGGCATATGCGGACGCTCATGCTTTCAGCGCGCTTGCGGAATGCGGACTTACCCGCAAGGATTTGGATATTGACAGATATGTTGAGAATTATATATCGGAATACGGCTTTGCGGACGGCTGCGGAGAGGGATTTTTGCTGCGAAATTTAGTTAAGTTGGGATATTACGGCATGCCCGAGGTAAGAAAGGAGCTTGCGCAGGTTTTGACGGCGCAGCAGAGCGACGGCGGGTACCCCTGTATATCAAAAAATCCTAAAATCAAAAAGCCGAACGTGCCGCATAAAAGCTGTTTTCAGATGTCGGCAAGTTATCTTTTGCTGATGGCGGAGCTGCGCAAGATAGGGCATAAATGCGATGAAGAAAACGCGCTTGCGGAGTATTTTCTCGGCAGGGAAGTTCTTTTTCGGCATGACAATCCTGATTGGATCGTAAAAGAGGAGATGGGCAGGACGTTTCACCCGCCCGTCGCGACAAGAATCGGGCTGCACATGATACTTTACTCGCTGTCTGTTTTGGGCAAAGCGGACGATTCGCGCTGTAAACGGGCATGGAGCATTCTTGAGCAAAGGCGCACCGAGGACGGAAAATATGTCATAGACTGTTCGCTGACAAAGCCGTACATTAAAACCGAAAAACCCGGTAAACCAAGCAAGTGGGTAACGTTTTACGCGCTGGCGGGGGAAAAGTATTGCAGAGTGCAAAAACAGGTTTAATGTTTATAAGTCGAGGAACAAGTATAAATAAAAACCCGCCCTCAAGCGTTTGCCTGAGGGCAGTTTTCATAAGGTGTAAATAAGCTCTGATAAGACGATTTCTTCGGCTCTGTCGCGAACGCTGTTCATCTTGCAGACCCATTCAAGCTGGTCTGATTCCTTTAGCGATTCTGTCACGCCCTCGCTTTTGGCAAGTGCCGAAACTATTCGTTCCAAACGCGCTTGACAAGAAGATTCGATTTCCGAGAGATGTTCCCAAAGAGAACCGCTGAGCAGCATCTCACTATAAACGCCGCCGTGATTTTCTTTCAGAAACTTCTGACGAAGCCGAGAGTAGCGACCTAAATGCAAGGTATTATCACAATACGCGATATTTGGCAGAAGATAATCGCCGACAGCGGTATAACATATAACCATAGCCCCTCCTTTCGCATTTTTCAGCTCCACGTCATAACTCGCTATTTCCGCAAATGAGCCGTCAGCTATGATGTAATATTTTTGGGGGAATGTCCCCTTTACATAACATCTTGCGTTTCTATGGACACGCTGTCGCCAAAGTTTTCGTCATCTCTGGAAAGACGCATATAGAGCGCTGTTGAATATTTTGCATTGTTGGGTTGTTTCATATATACCTCCTTTTTGGAAACAGCCCACGCTTACAATACGGTTTAATTATATCATAAGCGTGGTATGATTTCAAGCTTTAAAGCAATGATTTATAATATCTTCAATCTTCTAACAACTTGCCGTTTCTAAAATTAACCCGACATCTCTAAACAGTCGAGGCTGTGGATAACCATGCGATATTTCCCCTCCTCGTTTAATTTTCCCCTAAAAATCCACCTTGCGCTCATTGAATCCGCCGGAAAATATGTTATAATTTAATTGAACGTCGGGCGTTACTAAATTTTAAGGAGAAATTTATGAACATCAACATTTCAAAAAGCTTGCAGGATTTAAGGCGCGAAAAGGGCAACACACAGGAAGAACTCGCGAATTACCTGTCTATCAGCATTCAGGCGGTGTCAAAGTGGGAGCGTGCGGAGGGGTATCCCGATATCACGCTTTTGCCCAAAATTGCGGCGTTTTACGGCGTTTCGGTGGACGATCTTTTAGGCGTAGGCGAGCTTCGCAAGCATGACCTGATCAAAAAATACCGTACCCGTGCGCTCGAACTTAACGGGCGCGGCATGGTTTCAGAGGCGGTTTCGGTCTGGCGTGAAGCGCTTGCGGAATTTCCAGAAGATCACGAAGTCATGTCCGAACTTGCACGGTATCTCTATGAAGAATTCACAGTAACAAAGCGGGCGGAAAGTCTCAACGAGGCGATTCGTCTTTGCGAAAAGATCCTTGCAAAATCGACGGACCGGGAAATGAGAAGCTTCGCGATAAATTATCTCACGGCTTTCTATAAGGCACTTGGCGATCACAAAAAATCGATGGAGGCTGCCGCCATGGGCGGGTCGATGTACCATTCAAAAGACTTTTTGGTATCGGAAGCCGCCTACGATGACGAGGTGATTTACACGCACTATTTCACGGGCGAAAAAATCACCGGCGACCAGTGGCGAAAGTCGACGATTTCGGAATTTGCCGAGATTTTGGCGCATGTGCTCGATTATACAAACACCGTCGACCCGCTGACTCGGCATGAATTTATACTTAACATGCTTAAGCTTTTGTACAGCGACGGCTTTTACGGCGCGGCGGCGCGACGCGTGGCGAACAGCCATTATCACTGCGCAAGAATATATGCAGAGCGCGGCGATGAAAAGAAAACGAGGGAGCATCTTGAGGGCATGGCGCGGTTTGCGAAGCAGTATGAGACGCTGCCGCAGGAATTTACGTTCAAATCGCCGATTTTAAACGGTTTGAAGCGCTACAATGAGACCGCGCCGTCAAGAAAATGGAGCGAGCATTTTCTCAAGCGGATTACGGAGGAAGAGTATGGCAGCCGCACGTTTGACAGGTACCGCGAAGAGGCGTGGTTCAAAAAGATTATAGCTGAGTTGGAGGGTAAGGCTGGAATCAGGCAGGCCGGAGACCCTGTTTAACAGCAGCAGAGTTAATTGAATAGTCAACCCCGCCCGGGCTGAAATCAGCTTGGGCGGGGTTTAGTGTAGGCATATGAGCGAGGGGTATGGTAAACAGATTCAGCGGGAAAAGAGCATACGCGAAATTTGCTCCCGCGGTAGAATCTTGCTTTCTCCCCCCATTCCGAGTTTTCGGATTGGAGGGAGGGATTGGAGGGAGTTATTATATACACTCGATTTTTCCTAATTCTTATACCCGGCAAAAAAATTGATTAAAAGTCATTGACTTTTATTCAGCGAATGTGCTATAATGAAATCGTTAAAGGAGATGATGTCGTGGAAAAGAAAATGACAAACCGGCAGATTGCAGCGTTGGAAACCAGACGCAAGCTGCTTGAAGCAGCGAAAAAGCTGATATGTGAAAAAGGCTTGGTCAACACATCAATCGAAGAAATCACAAAGGCCTGCGGCGTTTCAAACGGCACGTTCTATACCTATTTCAAACGCAAGGAGGACGTAGTTTTTGAGCTGAGCCGGGAGATGTTTCAGGGAATTTACGACGAGGCGCAGGCCCATGACGGCCTGTTTATGGAACGACTGGAATTTTACATGGTGAATTTTTCGGGGCATATTGAACGGGACGGGCTGAAGCTCTGTCAGGAATGGGTGCGGAACACCGTTGACCCCAATCTTGTGGAGGCGCCGTACAACACGGACAAACTCCGCATGGATATTGATTCTATGAAAGGCATGATTGAAACGGGAATCGAGCGGGGCGAACTGGCGGACGGTACGCCCGTAGATGCGCTTGCGGGCGCGCTGATTGATGTAATCTATGGTGAAATGCTCTGTTGGGATATGTCGGGCGGTGCATATAGTTTTGAGGAACGCACAAAAGAATTTTGCAGATTATTTTTACCGACCATGATACGACCCTATATCAATGAAAATAAATAACAGGAGGAACCGACAATGAGTGAAATCAAGAAATTGGGATTTGGGCTGATGCGCCTTCCCCCATGTAGCAGATGAAAGAAAATATCCGGACTTTCCAGGAGGGAAAACCCCTTTCCGAGGAAGAAAAGAAAAATCTGTTGGCTATGGCGGATGAAATGGTACGGAAGATCGTCTTGCCCTGTACCGCCTGCCATTACTGCGTGAGCCACTGCCCGCAGGGACTGGATATTCCGACTTTGCTGGCTTTCTACAATGAGCATTGCTTCACCAAAGGCGGATTCATCGCGCCGATGGCCCTGTCTTCGTATCCGAATGACAAGCTGCCAAGCGCCTGTTTAGGCTGCAGGAGCTGCGAAGCCGTCTGTCCGCAGCAAATCAAGGTTTCCGAAGCTATGGCTGATTTTGCAGAAAAATTAGGCATGTAAAACGATTCGGCAAAGGAAAAATTTACATATAGGGGTGATCACGATGAAACAAAATATCAAAAATACGGTTTTGGCGGCGATGTTTTTAGCGCTCGGGCTGGTGCTGCCGTTCCTGACCGGGCAAATCCCGCAAATAGGCAGTATGCTCCTGCCGATGCACATTCCCGTGTTCTTATGCGGGCTTATCTGCGGCTGGCAGTACGGCGCCGCGGTCGGGCTTATAACGCCTATTTTGCGCTCATTTTTATTCGGCATGCCCCCGCTCTACCCAACTGCGGTCGCGATGGCTGCGGAGCTTCTGACATACGGTCTCGTCGTCGGACTAATGTATTCAAAATCCCGCTGGCAGTGCGTTATATCGCTCTATAGATCGCTTTTAGTCGCGATGATAGCGGGGCGCGCGGTCTAGGGAATAACCGAAATTATCATTCTCGGAATCGGCGGCGAGGCGTTCACCTGGGAAGCATTCATGGCGGGCGCGTTCCTCAATGCGATACCCGGAATAATTATCCAGCTCATACTCATTCCCGCAATTATGGTCGCGCTGAACCGCACCGGGCTTGTCCGTTTTCACCGCGCACAGCAACCGCCCGATGCTGCGGAGAATTTAAGATGAGAGACATCATTCTGAAAGAAATTCAGAGAATTTTACAAACAAATCCCGCTCTACTGATTGCCGTGGACGGGCGCTGCGCTGCCGGAAAAACCACTCTTGCGGCGCAAATGCAAAAGGTTTTTGGTTGTAATGTTATGACTTTTTCCTCCGTCCGGAGCAGCGAACCGAGGTAAGGTTACGGCAGCCCGGCGGCAATATTGATTGGGAGCGTTTTCGGGAAGAGGTGCTGACACCTTTCAGACATGGCGTTTCCTTTTCCTACCGCCCCTACGACTGCCATATGCAAAACTTTCGCGAGCCGATTTCGATTATACCAAATAGGCTCACCGTGGTGGAGGGTTCTTACAGCTGTCACCCGAAATTATGGGGCGATTACGACCTGCATATCTTCCTATCCGTTTCGCCGGACGAGCAAATGCGCCGGATTCGGGCACGAAACGGGCCGGAGCAAGCGGAGGTTTTTCGGCAGAAATGGATCCCGCTGGAGGAGCGGTATTTTCAAGCGTTTCAAATCGCGCAAAGATGTGAGCTTTGTTTTGATGGAAAAAGTTGGTGAGATGGTTACAAATATCCGCAAATGGCGTCCTCTCGCACTTCAAGGGTCATGCGATGGCGGTCTTCGGCGGCGTGACGTTTACTTCATACACATTTTGACCGTCCGCAGTCGAGGACCGGCAGCAAAGGTCGAGATAATTTGTCACGCAAATATCCGTCTCCGCCATGCCCGTGAAAACCCGCACGAGATTCTCACAGTTTATGCCGTCGCGGTCGTAAGGGATCCATTTTTCCGCCGAACCTGACGGATTTTTTACTTCGATGAGCAGTCTGCCGTCCTCTTTTTCTGCCGAAAAATACCTGATAAATGTGGGGTCCCCCACAGCTTGGAGCAGCGCCCTGTCCCGCGCTCCGTCATAAAACAAAAGCCTGCACTCGCTGCCTACCGCAACGTCGATATGCCGGCACGGCTCCCATTCCTGTTGAAACACCGTCGCCGCGCAACTGCCCGCAGACCCGTTTTCAGTTGTTCGCTCTGTTTTTGTTATTTTAGACATCTGCATCTTTTCCTCGATTTTTTCTCCGAACAAAACGCCAACCGGTACACACAGCGTTTTCGCAATCGTAGGAAACAAGGTGACATCGGGCAGCCCGACGCCGCATTCCCACTTTGAGATCGCCTGCGGAGAAATGCACAGCTTTTCCGCGAGCGCCGTCTGCGACCAGCCTTTTTCACGTCAAAGTCGCGAAATAATGTTGCAAAAATCCTGTAAATTGGTCATTCCGAGCCCTCCTTTCGCGAACATTATACCACGAAACGGGCATCGCCGCAATAACCGCGCGGTTGTTTCTGACAGTGGAAAATGGTACAAAAAGCGGCGTTGGGGGCGAAAGAATTTGCTGAAAATCGTGTTGGGCATGAGCGGCTTTTGCTGTATCTTGCCTTTGTCATGGCGGTTTCTCTGGTGGCGTGGATGATTGTGAATGTTGTAATATGATCAGAGAAAGCCTCGGTCAGTCCTGCACCTGGATTGACTGAGGCTTCTAAATATTGTCTGTAAGCGTGAGTTGCCTGTGTTATATCCTTAACTGAAATAAACATCATCATTATTTCCGTGTAGACTATGCTCTGTTTTCGCGAGTAGTCTTTGTACTTCTGGTCGTGCTCTGAAAACAGTCTGTCGCCGCTTTGGTAAGCAGCACCTGCAACAGCAGACTGTCCGCGGTTGCGCTGAGTTATTGAAATATTAAAGTGAGGATTCGGCATTTTTCAAGCTTCCTTTCTGTGCTGAGTAAAAATAAAGAGCAAATAATCTGGTGACTATCTGCTCTACTGCAAATATGGATTTATTTTAAAAAGGGATAGTTGACGAACGTCAACGCAAGGGGCGCGGGTGTCCGGTGGACACCTCTGCCGTAGGCAGAAGCGCCGACCGAGCCGACAGGCGAGACCATTCCCTTGGATGATTGTAGCAAACCCTTTTGTGGAAATCGTCGGCTTCCTGCAAGGAGCTTCCGGCAGGACGTAATTCACCGCGAAGGGTTTTCCAAAAATGTGCGCTTTTTTGGGGAAAAGGATGCAAACGAATCGTTACTTCTTGCCGCTCGACTTTCCTCGGCAAACAAAGCGTTAAAACTTCCTTTTCGCCTTTCCTCGGCGGCAACGATTGCCTCGGTCGTCTCGCGGAGAAGTAATCGCATCTTTGCGCAAAATGAGCGATCCCTGCCGATTTCGGCAGGGCGAGGGATATGAAGCTTGCGACGACGTGCAGGGTTTGGGGAAGGCTACTCCCCAACAAGATTTCGCACAAGACAAAATGAGCATAATGCAAGCTGGTTTTGTTGCTGCGCGCACTTCGTGGTCATAAACGACCGACCGCTCGTGCTCGCAGACAAAATCCCGCGTGCATACGCAAAATTTGCTCCCGCGGTAGAATCTTCCTCTCCCAATTTATTTAAATATCTAACCTTTCCTTTTCCCTATTCCCCTCATTCCATCATAACCCCCTTAACCGGCAGTTTCTTTATCCTCAGCGAGTAGCCGCACATTGCCGCCTCATATGCGAGCTCAAACAGAATCAGCGCGACCACGCACGCCCAAAAATCGAATCCGTATTCCGGCATGTTCTCCACATCCGCAAACACCGCCGACACCATAATTTTTAACAGCGCGTACTGATACACCGTGCCGAGCGCGAAGCCGAGATACGCAAACGGCCTGTAGCCGCCTAAGGTCGCCTTGGCGCAGTCGCTGTGCTTGTAGCCGAAAACCTGCATCATCGCGATGGTTTTGGCGTTTCCTTTCACCACGCTTGAGAGCGACAGAATCAGCGTCACAAATGCGAGGATCAGGCCGATTGCCAGCACCATCACTGCCATTTCTTTGCTCGAAAGGTCAATCATCGATACCGACATTTGGAGCATCGCCGAGAAGCAAAACGCAGAAAACGCGATGAAGAAAACAAGCGATTTTCGGCCGCGGACCGTGCTTCTCTTTAAATCTTTTATAAACGGCAAGTCCGGGCTTTCCCGCTCCCGTTTGGCGGTTTTTTGTTTATACTCGCGCCGCTCTTTCAGCAGGTCGAGCACCGGGCTTTTCAGCCGTAAACATGCATAAATGACCGCCAAAATCGCGAAAATTATCGCGGGCAGGCATACCAAAAGAAACGCCAAAATCGGGTGAAAATGCGGCCTGATTTCGGGGAAAAGTCGGTCGGCATTTTGCAGTTCATAAAAAGTCGGGAGATAGAGAGTTGCAAGAACATATCCCAAAAAACAGCCTGCGAAAACGCTCATGCCGAATGCCCAAAAATGTTTAGCTATGTTAATATTTGAATACCCGAGGGCTTTAAGAATTCCGAGCTCTTTGCCGTGGGTATCTATATAATTTTTGACATAAAATAGGAGCATGACGGCGGAAGTCATCGCTAAGCATCCGCCCGAAACGGCCGCAGTGACCTTTCCCGTCGAGACGATGGCGTTATACATCGCCATGCCGCCTGCCGTTGTTATCTCATTTTTCATCGCCGCGATGTCGATATTATAATTCAAAAAAATCGTGCAGACGAAAACCGCACAGCAGGCGATGACCGAAATTCCGGCGAGTTTCAGCGCGTCTTTTATACCGATAATCATAGTCACCACCCGATCTCATACGCGGTTTTTTGCCTGTCGTTGGCGTAAATTTCGGAGATTTTCCCGCTGTTCATCTTCACGACCGTGCTTGCCATTTCCGCGATGTTTTGGTTGTGCGTGACCATCACGACGGTGAAGCCGAATTCGTTATGCAGTTTATTTATATAGTCGAGAACCTGCCGTCCAGTCTGCTCATCGAGTGCGCCCGTCGGCTCGTCCAAAAACAGAACTTTCGGCTTTTTGGCAAGTGCGCGCGCGACCGCGACCCTCTGCTGTTCCCCGCCCGAAAGCTCGCCCGGGAATTTTTTTGATTTATCCCTAAGCCCGACGGCGGCAACGGTTTCCCTATACTCCCGATTTTCCGCCAAATCTGCGCCCATCCGCACGTTCTTTTCAACGGTCATGTTCGGCAGAAGATAATACTGCTGGAAAATAAATCCGATGTTGTCCTTGCGAAACTTAGTCAGTTCGCTGTCGGAAAGCTTTGTGATGTCGCATTCATCATAAACAACGCTCCCGCCGTCGGGGCGCTCAAGACCCGAAACGACGTTTAATAATGTCGATTTTCCCGAGCCCGAGGCGCCCAAAATCACGGTAAAATCGCCGTCGCTGATTTGCATGCTTATGCCTTTTAACACCTGATTTTTGCTCCCGCCGGTGCCGTAGGATTTTGTGATGTTCGATACTTTAATCATGCCGATTTTCTCCTGTTCATAAACATATTAAGCAGTATATAAACGCCTATCAGTACGGCGACGGATATGCCTAAAATCAGATACATTTTCGGGATCTCGACCCGATTGCCGAAAAAGTACAGGTTGCAGTCCATGGAATCCTTAATCCCATTTATCACTTCCGGCGGAACGCCCTGCTTATTCATCTCGGAAAGAGCGCCCCTCATCGCGTGATTTCTGACAAGCGCCGTGCCGTATGTCCCGGGGAGAAATGAAAGGACTTTTTGCAGTCCCGAGCCGAAAGATGAAATCGGCATATATGCCCCGCAGATAAATCCGTAGCCCGCGCTGATGATGGTGCCGACGGCGGAGATTTGGCCCTGTGTCGATAAAAACAGGTTGATTATTGATGACAGCGCAGTCCCGAACAGGGCGAGAAGTATGACGTCCAAAATGAGCAGCATAACGTCGGCCGCGGACATGTACCATCCCACAAATGCCGCATACGCAAGGCATATACCCGTCGCCGCAAAGCAGATAATGAGGGTCGAGGCCAAAGAGGCGATATAGTAGCTCATCGAAAGCGCGGAGGAGCTGACGGGGGAAATTTTCAGGTCTTTTACCGTGCCGTTCGCCTTGTCCTGAACCGTCAGAAAGTTGGAGCAGAATGCGACAGTCACACAGGACACCGCAAGAATCGATGAAATCAGCTGCCCGCCGACAAGCCCGTCGATAAGGCTTTCGGAGAGGTGGATGAATTCCGGCAGGTTAGAGGTGAAGCTGTCGCGGTAGACTTTGCCTAAAAATGTCACATAAAGAACAAGCAGGATAGCCGGAGTAATTAACGAGGTTAAGAACATGCCCTTGTCCTTGAAAAACAGTTTTATATTTCTTTTTATAAGCATTGCCGTGCTCATTTTTCAGCGCCTCCCGTAAGCTTCTTTCCCGTGACCGCAAGAAAAACGTCGTCCATTTTGCCCTTTGTTATCTCGTAATCGTCAAAAACACCGGGATTATTCATGATAAGCGCTGTCGCCGCCCTTGTGTTCGGCACAAACAGGCGGTAGGCGTCTTTTATTTGTTCATATTCCGTCCCGAGGCTTCTGACATCGGATTCGGCTGCGCCGTAAAGCGTGATATAGTCCCCGGTATAGGCGTTTTTCAGTTCATTGGGCGTTCCCTCGGCGGCGATTTTCCCGCTGTCCAAAATGACGACGTAATCGGCCTCGGAGGCTTCTTCCATGTAGTGCGTTGTCAGAAATACCGTCATGTTCTCGTTTTTGCGCAGGTCCGAGATGACGTTCCAGAGCGTTTTACGGGTCTGCGGGTCAAGTCCCGTGGTGGGTTCGTCCAAGATAAGAATTTTGGGGTCATGAAACAGCGCGCGGGCGATGTCTATTCTTCTTCGCTGACCTCCCGAGAGCTTTCCCACGGTCCGCTTTAAAATATCCCCGAAATCAAGCATTTCCGAGAGCACCGAAAGCCTGTCCCTAAATGCTTTTCCCACAATGCCGTACAGCGCGGCCCTACTCTCCAAGTTGTCATAGACCGAAAGCGCCGAATCGAGGACGGAATTCTGAAAGACGACTCCGAGCTTGCGCTTGATGGAGTCCAAATCTTTGTCGAGGTCGTGGCCGTCGATTATAACGCCGCCGCTGTCCTTTGAAAGCTGACCGCACATGATGTTGATGGTCGTGGATTTGCCCGCGCCGTTGACGCCCAAGAACGCGAAAAGCTCGCCCTCGCGAACGCCAAAGCTTAAGTCCTGCACCGCTTTTACATCGCCGAAGCTTTTGTTCAGGCGGTCGATTTGAATGATTTTGTTCATTTTTTCTCTCCTTTCTCCGAATTTATGCCGAAAGGGTCGATACCCCGCATTTTAAAATATGCGTCCAACGACGAGCCTATAAACAGGTTTGCGGCCGCCCGGTTTTGACTGTCAGAATCGCCTCCGCCTTTAGCCTGTTTGGCCTCGGCAAGCGATTCGACCTCTATAAGATTTGGCAGCAAAGACTCGTCCCCGCCGGTGAATTTTTCTATCATGCTCCAAAATTCCTCGGCAAACTTTATGCCTTTTTCACTGTCAGGCCTAACGCCCGAAGCCCGGTATTCAGCGGCCTGACGGCTTAAACGCTTGTATGCTTCAATAATTTCGGCGGCGCTCTCCCGGCCGATGGCAGAGCTGCAATGCTCCAGCATTTTATCGTCAAGATACTTTATCAAATGATACTGCTCGTTTTTCATCCGAAGATTTGTGATGATGGCGGCATATCTCTTGAAATCGACCGTCTGCATCTGCAAAACCTCTTGCCGAAGCGCCCCGATGTCCTCTAAAGTCTCGGAAAGGACCCGAATCTGCTTTTCAATATCTGCCGCCTGACCTGTAAGAGCATTTGCCACATCCTCGGGAGTATCAAGAGAAATCAGGCGCCCTCTTATATCCTCCAAAGAAAACCCCAAGGACTTTAGGGACAGGATTTGATGCAGATTTATCATATCCTTGTCCGTATAAAGCCTGCGGCCGCCCTCGCTCAATGCGGACGGTTTCAGCAGGTTTTCCCGGTCGTAATACTGAAGCGCGCGGACGGTTGTCCCCATTTTTTTCGCAAGCTCGCCGACCGTCATGTACCCCGCCGGGATTGCCCGGTACTTTTCCATGAAATCACCTCCGACAACATTATAAATCATTACGCCGCGTAACGAGCAAGACCTTTTTGAAAAATTATTTGCGGCTTTTGATTTCTTTCAGCAGGCTCCTGCAAACCTCGGTCATCATGCCGCCGATCTCCTCGGCAGTGAATGAGCACATATTCGTCGCACAGAGCACCGCAATGCCGTGGGAATATATCCACAGATGGCGGTAGAGGTTTTCGGCGTCAGCCTCGCAAAGCCCGTATCCGTCCCGCACCGATTGCAGGATTTTGTCATAACTTTCGTCGATGATAGGGAGAATTCCGGAAACGGGCGGCTTTTGCGGCTGCTCCGACATAAAGAGCAGCTGAAACAACTTCGGCTCGCGAATCGCGAACAGGACGTACTGCGTGCCCACGCCCTTGAACGCGGGGTCCTGCTGTAAGCCAATGTGAATGTAGCCGGCATAGAGGGCTTTTGCGGCTTTGAGCACCTCCGACCGGACTTCTTCCATGTTCTCGAACACGCTGAAAATCGGCTTGGAAGACGAGCCGAGCTTCGCGCCCAAAGCCCTTGCGGTGACGGCAGAAGCGCCGTCGGTGCGGGCGATGGATAGGGCGGCATGAATGATTTCTTCGCGGGTGAATTTGCATTTTGGCGGCATGGGATCCTCCTTTGGGGGTCGAAATGATGGGGATGTGGATGGGGTTGTATGGCAACGTGCGTTTCGCAACTGGTGTTTCTTATTATAGCACGGGGTGAGAGAGTTGTCAAGGGGGAGTTTGGGATGTACTATGCTGGGACTTTTGCAAACTCGGACGGGAGATAGACTTAAATTGTATGAATGGAATGAATACCTTATCCCCTCTTGGATGCACCGCATTGAAATACTGTTTTCCTCCAGTTTCATCTTCGCATATATACTATTGCAAAATTCGGAGGTTTGTGGTATAATTTTTTAAAAGTCCCTTTTAATCTTTTTTCGGAGGCTGATACTATGGAAAGACGCGACAAAATCAATTACTATCTCGACATCGCCGATACCGTCGCCGCACGCTCTACCTGCTTAAGAAGGCGTTACGGAGCGGTCATCGTGAACCACGACCAGATCGTTTCCACCGGCTACGTCGGCGCCCCAAGAGGCAGGCAGAACTGCTGCGACCTCGGGACATGCGTGCGCGAGCAGCTCAAGATCCCGAGAGGCGAAAGATACGAGCTCTGCCGGTCGGTGCATGCCGAGATGAACGCCGTCATCAGCGCTTCACGCGACCAGATGATCGGAGGCACGCTTTATCTCGTGGGCAGAGAGGTCACGACCGGCGAATATGTCAAAAATTCCGTATCCTGCTCGCTCTGCAAAAGAGTTATCATCAACAGCGGCATCGAGCGCGTTATCATCCGCGACACGGATACCGATTACAGAATTATCGAGGTCATGGAGTGGATAATGAACGACGAATCGGTCTCGGGGACAAGGGGCTACTGATAATGACGTTCAGATACAGGTCCGATTCGCCGGACTGCACTCTTATGCTCGGCAAAAAAATCGGGCAGGTCCTTAAAGGCGGCGACGTTTTGGCGTTCAGGGGAGGTCTCGGAGCCGGAAAAACCGCCATGACCCGGGGTATCGCCATCGGCATGGGACTTAAGGACGAGGTATGCTCCCCTACTTTTGCCATCGTCAACGAATACCCCGGAAGCCCGAGCCTTGCGCACTTTGATATGTATAGGATATGCGGAGAGGCGGACCTTGAGTCGATAGGGTTTTACGACTATCTGTCGGACGAACGGGTCATCGCCATAGAGTGGAGCGAGAACATTTCGGAGCTTTTGCCGGCGGGCGCCGTCACCGTGACAATAGACGTCACAGGCGACGAGACTCGCGATATAACGATCGAAGGAGATGAGCGCTTTGACTTTGCCTGAAATCACCGTTCTCGGCATAGATACGTCGGGAAAATACGCTTCCTGCGCCGTTTATAGAGGCCCAAAGCTTTTGGCGGAGACGTCCTTTTTCACAAAGCTGACCCACTCCCAAGTGATTCTTCCGACGGTCGAACGCACGCTGTCCGACGCTTCTCTTACCCTTTCCGACATCGAGCTTTTTGCAGCAGCTGCCGGGCCCGGAAGCTATACGGGTCTTAGGATAGGCATTGCCGCAGTAAAGGGTCTGTGCGCGCTCGGAAAGCCCTGCATAGGTATATCCACGCTCGAAGCGATGGCGTATAACGCATTCAGGGAGGGGCTTATGCTTCCGTCGATCTATGCAAGACCGGGAGTCTCATATTTTGGGGCATACCTATGCGACGGTGAAAATATTACGCCGTTCAGTCCCGACAAGGTCGGAGCGGAGTCCGAGATAAAGGCTCTGGCGGACGGATACCCCGGGGAAGTCATTCTCGTGGGAGAATCTGCCGAAAAAATAAAGTCGGATCTGTTTTATGACGACAAAAACGTGAAGATCGCCCCGCCGAATCAGTCGGCCATGAACGCGGGAGGGGTCTGTCTGGCTGCGCTCAATCGATATAAAGAGGCAGGAACCGCCGACAGCCTTAGAGCAAAGTATCTGCAAAATACGATGGCGGAAAAGCTTAAGGACAGAGAGGGAAAGGGATGAAGAGAAAACGGCTCGACAGGGACGTCGGCTGGGGATTGCAGGGATTCCCCTACTACCAGTTTCGGCTTGAAACGGACGGTTTTTCCGGGCTTGCCGCGTATATTGAGATACTTTCCGGCGAAACGTTTTACTGGCATGCCGAAAAGGCGGGAGATATACCGACGGTCGGCGAGGGAATGAAATGGTTACAGCTTGTCCCCGACGGCAAAAGCAGGCTCATTACCGCAATGATAAAGCCGGACGGCAGGCTCTCGGTATGCTACATAGACGTCATCGAGGGCGTGGAATACGATTCCGACGGAGTTTTGGCATATATTGACAAGTATCTCGACGTGGTATTTACTCCACAGGGGGATTTCGAGGTACAGGACCGGGACGAGCTTGACGAGGCTTACAGAACCGGGGATATTTCAAAAGAACAGTTTTCGGCGGCAGTCTGCGAAGCGAATGAAATATCAAAAGAAATTTTATGCGATATAAAAGCGGCTTCGGAGAAGCTCGAAGCGCTGCATAAAACCGTTCAAAAAATGGTGAAAAACGGCGAAGTAAAACCGCTGTTTACTAAATACAGGAAAGGTGAAAATCAAAATGATAGGAATAGGTAACGACCACGCTGCAATCGAGCTCAAGGAGGCCATCTGCGAGCACTTAAGAGAAAGAAACATCGAATTCAGGGACTACGGAATCCGGCACGGAGAGAAGATAGACTACCCCGATATGGCCGAAACGGTCTGCCGGGACGTGGTCTCGGGGAAGCTTGAAAAGGCGATACTTCTCTGCGGGACCGGAGTGGGCATCTCCATCTCGGCAAACAAGATAGACGGCATCAGAGCCTGCTGCTGCTCCGACGCGTTCTCAGCAAAGTATACGCGTCTCCACAACGACGCGAACGTGCTCTGCATGGGCGGGAGGGTCGTAGGCCCCGGGCTTGCCTGCGAGCTTGCGGACGTGTTCCTTGACACCGGCTTCGAGGGCGGACGGCACCAAAGACGGGTCGACAAAATAACCGCGCTTGAGAAAAAATAAGATAACGGGAAAGCAGTCCGAGATGGTAGTCCCTAATAAAACAACTTTTGAATGTTTTCCGAACCGATGCATCACTGCATCGGTTCGTTTTTTTGTATACTAAACCCCCGCGTTATGATAGGCTTTTACTTTTTATATAATATCAGCGCCATTTTCCCGTTCACCTGCTTAGTTTCCCCGGTCGATTTGTAGCCGAGCTTTTCATACACACGGCGGGCGGCGGGCTCTTCGCGGATGGCCTCGAGCTCCCAGCCGGAGGCGCCGTGAAGCCTTTCGGCCTCTGAGATTGCCGCCTGAGCTATGCCCATGTTCCGAAAACGCTTCATCACGAAAATCGGTGAGATCCTTTTCGGCACGGATTCGTCTTTTTTATCGACCACGCGGACCGCCCCGACGGTCTCGCCGCACGCTTCGATGAAATAAAAATATGTAAACGGCTGCCTAAGCCTTTCAAGAGTTTTTTCCGGCGGTTCGGCGGACGGGCTCGTTTCGTCGTCGCGGTATTTTTCATACAGCTCCGAAAAGGCCTCGACCTGCATTTTCCAGAGAGTGTTGCAGTCCTTTTCATCGGCACGAATAAGCTTTATTTTCATGGCGGCTCCTTTGTAAGCGCGAGCCCCTCCCCGGTTTTGGGGAGGGGTCGGGCGCATGATTTTTCGTATCTATCCGAGCGTGACTTCGATTTCCGACACTCTGCCCGACCTTACGGCCCGGGCTTCGGAGTCCTTTAAATATGCTTCGGCAATTTCTTTCACTCTGCCGTCGCTGTATGTAAGCTTCCAGTTTGTGGGAGGATTTTTCCCCGGCACGGCTCCGTTTTTGATGACATATACGACGTTCACGTTTCCGAGAAATTCCGCTTCTACCCTTCCGGAGTCGGGGATAAGATAATCCGGGATGAACGGCTCAAGCATTAGTTCAAGGCCGTCTTTTCCGTGTCTGAACGGCCTTTGACCGAAGAACATGACCTGACGTATCTGCAAAAATTCGGCAGTTGAGCCGGAAAGTCTTGCCACGAATCCCCTGCCGTGGACGCTCTTGTCGGGGTTTGCGGAGGACGCGATGAACGAAACGTTTTCAAGCGGACTCCTGCCGTAGACTTCGGGGTCCATGAACGGGACGGCGGCCGTTTTAAACGCCTCGGAAAACTCGCCGTAGAGGCCGCTTCTTAAAAGCTCAAGAAGATATTTATACTCCATGTGAAGCCAAATCGACTCGTTTTCCAGCCAGCCCGGAACAAAGGCCTTGCAGCGCCCGGCCTCAAAGCTCATCGGGGCGAGGCTCTCGTTCACCTTATACATCTTAAGTTCGTCGTCGTAAAGCCCGCTTTCGGCGATTTTTCTGACCATCTCAAGCTTTTTCCCGACAGGATTTTCAAGCTTCAGCCAGTGCACAGGCCCCTCGAGGAACAGAGGCAGCACCGTCTGCCTCAAATCCTTGGGGAGGATTTTACCGTCGGGCGTCCTTAAAATATTTTCTGTATCATAAGAGAAATATGTCGGCAGGATACCGTTTCCGAGATCTATCGCCCTGTTTATTCCGTCGTCAAGGGCATGCTCGGCCGACGTTAAAATATCTAAAAGCTCTCCCGAGCCTATGGTCTCGCGCTCGCCGGTATAGCCGCCGTATGCGCTTACGCGGTAGGATTCCCTGACGTCGGACAAAAGCTCCCAACGGCGGAAGATGTCCTTTTCCTCCGAAAGAATTTTTCCGACAGCCCTCAAAAGTCCGGCGGTCTCCTTATATAATTCAACGTCGCCTGCATGTTCCGAGACGGCTTTTTTTGTAAATCTTATGAGCCTCAAAAGCTCGCAGCTCTCCGCAGTGGACGAGCCCAAAAGCCCCGGCAGGCCGTTAAGAGCGTCGTACCATCCCGGCTTTCCGGCCTCCATCTCTATGCCCATGCCGCAGGCGTCGAGGGTCGCGGTCTTTATGGCGATAAGAAGAGTCAGCTTTTCTATAAGCGTGCTCCTAAGCTCGTTTCCGTCATGAGATTTCGCCCACTTCGAGCCTGAGGATATAGGATAGACGGCGTTATACTGGCGCAGGCCGTTCTCGGCGGCGACGTATCTTTCCGCCCTCGGTCTTACCGCAGCTCTCGGCGAGTACCATCTGTAGCAGCGGTCGCCGAAAACAAGACGCTCCAAATCCTCCGGCCAGACCGAAAGATAGCTTTCAATCAAATCAAGATTATATGTCCAGTGGTCGCTCCAATAGCCCTCCTGGAAGTTGGCGTCGGGCTCGCTGTCCGATTCGCAGACCGCCTCCGCCGTGAATCTTAGGGCCGACTCGCGGTCAAGTCCCCAGCTCTCCGCAGCCATGGCGCATGCTCCCGGGGTGAAGCTGCCGGAAAGAAGCTGTCTTGCGGCTTCACGGTGTTTCTCGGAAAACTTTTCGGACAGCCCGGCAGCCTTTTCTTCGGGCATGCTGAAAGTCGCCGCCACTAAAACAAGCGGGTTGTAGCCGTCCGGCTGTATAAGGTCAAAGAACGTGCGGATGTTTTCTTCTTTGAGTTCCGGTGCAAATAAAACGTCGCATCGGCGGTTCTGGTTCACGTCGCGGAAGTTGCCGTTGCCCTGTGCAAAATATTCGCCGCCCAAAGAAAAATAGTTATATTCGCGTTCGGGGTCGCCGTGCTTGCGGGAATAGACGTAGAACGGCTTTTTGCGCCCGCCATGCTCAAAGAAAATCGGCGCTCCGCCTCTTAAAACATTGTCAAGATATGTTATTCGGCAGTATTCGTCAAAGACCGGGTCGGCGGTCTTGGTCTTTACCGCAGATGTGAGCGCGCTGACAGTCTCCCATGCCTCGGCACGCTTTTTCCCGAACCATTCGGGAGAAGCTTTTTCGCATATTGACGGGACCTCGGACTTATCGTCAAGCTGGCCGTAAAGCTCGTATAATTTTATCTCCTCTCCCGGCGAAAGCTCCTTTATTATCGGGAAGAAGCAGCACGGGAAGCAGTTTTCGGCGACCTGCTCCGACGATGTAAGGGCATACAAAGACGAGCCCAAAAAGCCCTCGGGGACTGCCAAAGACGTGTCCTCGCCGAAAACGAGAGTCGGCTGAACAAGGGGCTTAAGAAGCGCTCCGTCGTCGTCAAGAGCTATGGCGAAGTTGCTGCCCTTTACCTCAGTGACCCTTGCAGAGTCGCCCATCGAAGCCCTGACCCTGAAGCATGTGAGCCCGGACTTATAATCCTCGGCACGCATCCATGCCTTGGAAAGCTGGGGCATATTTTTCAAAGAATCCTGGTTGACGCCATAGGAGACCACCTCGGGCATGCCGTCCAAAAGCTCCAAAGAAAGAGTTTTCCCGGAAATATTTTTTAAGGAAAAGATCCTGACAAGGCCTGCGCAACGCTCATTCGGCAAACCGAAGTAAACGGCGGAGGCCTCCAAGTCGGAGGTTTTGCAGCGTATCTCGACCTCTGAGGCGCCGATATGCATGTCTCCGGAATCGGTGAACAGCTCTTTAAACGCGCCGTTTATCTTTACAAAAGTTCTGAAGCCGAGCCTTGAGACCTCGCGGTATGCGACGTGCGCAGCCGAAAACTCCATAATGGCGTGATCGCGGTCCTTGGCGCCGAAGCTGCACACGGCCTGTCCGCGGTTGTTATAGTAGCACCACAGCGGCACGCCCATCGTTCCGGCTATCCCGGGCAGGAAAGACGAGAACGTGGGCTTTCTGCGGTAGTCCCTGATAACGTATCTGTTCATTTCGTCAAACATATTTACAACTCCTTTTTCGGCGGCAAAGTCTTGGGCGCCTGAGTAAAGTATAGCAAAAATCCGCGGAGAAGTCAACGGGGATTTTCGAGATGTGGCCGAAGCGGCCGCATCAAGAATACAGAGTTCAGAAATCAGATGACAGAATTTCAAGGGGGGTCGCCTGCGGCGACGGTTTTAAAAATAGCAAATAATGCGGGTGGTTTAGACGCTCCGTTTTTTCGGCAGCTGCGGGAAAGTGAGAGGGAAAAAGAGAAAGCTTCACTGACTGTGCGGGCGAAGCCCGGCGCCGCAGAATGCGGCGCGACCGGCCCCCGTCAGGGGGCCGGGAGTCCCCGCCCGACAGGGCGGGGACGCGGGCTTCGCGGGCGCAGGCAGTGAAGCGCGCAGAGGGTGCGGTAAAGGCAGAAAGCTTTACAAAGCTGCCGGTTTGTGAAAGGTAAAGATAGGAGCAGAATGCCCTGATAAAGGCGTTTTGCAGAAGCCGGCGGCAAGCTGTAAAGTCAATCGACTTTACCTACACAAGCCTCACTCTGTACTTCTTGAGCCAGTAATTCAGCTGCAAAAAGTAGGCGATGGTCTGCGGGGTGGTCATAAGCTGACCGTACCAAGGAGTGCTTGTTTCGTCGGTCAGAAGCCCCCTCAGCTTTTTCGGGTCTGCAAGATTAAAGACCGGCTGGGATGCGTCCGAAAGGACCTCCTTAAGCTCCTCGGATACCGCCGCCATGTAGCTCGGGTTGTGGGTCTTCGGGTAGGGGCTCTTTTTTCGCCATAGCACCTCGTCCGGCAAAAGACCCTTGGCGGCCTCCCTTAAAAGTCCCTTTTCATACCCGCCGTGCTCCTTGTAGGCCCAAGGGAGCGTGTAGAGGTACTCGGCAATGCGGTGGTCGCAAAACGGCACTCTTACCTCCAGCCCGGAATACATGCTCATTCTGTCCTTTCTGTCCAAAAGGGTCTGCATGAACCAGTCAACGTTTAAATTCATCATCTGCTTCATCCTCGTTTCAAGCTTATCCGTTCCGGGCAGGATGTCGCTCTCGCTGAGCGTTTTGCGGTACAGGCTGTCGACGTACTCGGACGGGTCGGAGCCTGCCAAAAGTTCGGGACGGATAAATACGGCTCGGTACTGCGTGGACTGCGCCCACGGGAAGCCGTTTCGCTCCCTTATCTCGGGGTCACGGTACCAAGGATACCCGCCGAAAATCTCGTCGGCGCACTCCCCCGAGAGGGCTACCGTGGCGACCTTTTTTATCTCCTCACAGAACAATAGAAGCGACGAATCGACGTCCGCCATTCCGGGCAGGTCCCTCGCGTCGACTGCGCTGTAAAGGGCCTTGACGAGCTCCGGGGTGTCTATCGTGACAAGCTTGTTTTCAGCGCTTAGATAGCCGTTCATTATCCCGATATAGGCGGGGTCACTCGTGGGTTGGAATTTTCCCGACCTGAAATATTTTTCATTGTCACGGTAGTCGACAGAAACCGTGCGAAGCGTCTCTCCCCTCTTGTTAAACTCACGGTCGGCAACGGATGATATGACGCTCGAATCCAGTCCCCCGGATAAAAACGTGCAGAGCCCGACGTCGGACGAAAGCTGCCGCTTTATCGAATCAAGGATCAGAAATCTGACTTTTTCAACAGCTTCTTCAAACGTATCGGTGCAGGGAGCGTCCTTTAAACGCCAGTATCTTCGGCGCTCAAAACTGCCCTCAAACGAATCAAAAAAGCCGTACTCGCCGGGCCTGAGCTCGAATATTCCGCGAAAAACGCCGCTTCCGGGTATTCTCCCCGGCCCAAGAAGCATTATTTGCATAAGTCCGTCGCGGTCTATTTCCGGCAGGACAAGCGGATGCCGCAAAAGCGCCTTTATCTCCGAAGCAAAAATTATCCCGCCGTTTCTTATGGCGTAAAACAGCGGCTTCACGCCCATGCGGTCCCTTGCCAAAAACAGTCGGCGGCGCTTCTTCTCCCATACAGCAAATGCAAAAATGCCGTTTAATCTTTCAAGGCATTTTTCCCGCCACTCGGCATAGCTGTGCAAAAGCACCTCGGTGTCGCAGCGGGTGGAAAAGCTGTGTCCCAAAGAAATCAGCTCGCGCCTTAGCTCGTCGGCGTTATAGATCTCGCCGTTGTAGACGATGTCAAATTCCTCCCCGAAAAATTCAAGCCGCATCGGCTGTAGGCCGTTTTCCGGGTCCATCACGCTTAGCCGGGAATGTATCAGCACGGCGTTTTTGTCAAATAAAATCCCCTCCTGGTCCGGCCCGCGCCGCTTCATTTCGGCCTGCATATCCCGATAAACCGCTAAGTTTTCAAAAGTCTGCTCGTTTGGGCGGCAGACCTGCCCTGCAATTCCGCACATAAAATTACCTCCTGAAAAAAGGCGCCGACCTAAGTCAGCGCCCTTGCTTGGTACAGTATATGCGGAAAACATAAAGAGTGAGAGAAAGATGGAGCAAATAATTATTCTCATTCCATGCCGAAATTCGGGTGAGAAGGCGTATTATATAAGGATTGCAGGGAAATTCGTGCAGCGCCCGGCGAGCGAAGCGAGCCTGACGGCGGCGAAGCCGGCGGCAGGGCGGCCGGCAGGTCGACGCGGGCTCCGCAGGAGCAGAAGCCCGGGTGTTCGCAGAAGCCGCACCGGCGGCTTTTGCGTTTCCCCATTTCTTCGCTCCTGCCTCTTACATTGCACCTATATAAAGCCTACGTCATAGTATGTAAAAAATGACAGGAGGCATAGCAATGAATAAGACATACTTTCTCGGCGCGCCGTCGCCGGAGGGTTTCGACACGAGCTTCGGTGAGGAGATAGCCTCGCCCGGGCTCTTTACTTACATCATAAAAGGCGGCCCCGGCACCGGAAAATCGACGTTTATGAAGCGCCTTGCAAAGGATCTGTCCGACGTGGACGAGGCCGAGCTCTACTATTGCTCGTCTGATCCCGACTCGCTTGACGCCGTGATTTTCCGAAATGCCGGGGTCATAGTCGTGGACGGCACCTCTCCGCACGTCTTTGAGCCGAAATATCCCGGCGCTAAACAGCAGCTCCTTGATTTTTCGGCATTCTGGGACGAGGATATGCTGAAAAATAGGGCCGACGAAATAGTTGAAATTTTTGAGCAGAACGCTGTCCTGCACCAAAGAGCGAAAAAATACCTCGCCGCCCTCAAAGACCTCGGCGAAGATACCTGTTCAATCGGCGAGCATGCTCTTGAGCGGGAAAAGCTGCTCAGATATTCCGAACGGCTTGCCAAAAAACTTTTCCCGAAAACAGGCCGCAAGCCCGGAAAAATCGCGCTTAAGCAGATAACCTCGATAACTCCGAAAGGGGTCGTGACCCTTGAGCAGGCGTTCTCGGAGTGCAGGGTGTTCTTTTGCGACGACAGGCTTTTTGCAGCGACGGACTGCCTTTTGAAATCTCTTTCCGTGAAAGCCTCCGCCGCAGGCTACGACGTTATAGTCTCGAAAAATGTCCTGCTCCCGGGGTGCAGATACGAGCACATGGTACTGCCGGAGCTGGGGCTGGCGTTTTTGGCCTGCGACAGCGGCGAACAGTCAAAAAGGATAAACGGCATGAGATTTTACGGCATAGACGCCGTCAGAAAAATGAAAAAGCGGCTTAAATTCAACGCTTCGCTAAGGAAAGAACTGACCGACGCGGCCGTGAATTCTCTTGATGAAGCAAAAAGGGTGCACGATAAACTTGAAGAAATTTACATCTCGGGGATGGATTTTTCCCGGACAGACGAACTTCTGAAAAAAATCGAGGGTGCGATCAGGGAAAGGTCGGAAAATCGGCGGTAAAGCAAACAAAAAGCTCCGGAAAACAATCCGGAGCGGTTTGCTGTCTTAAAAATAAATCAGCCCTGCCGAAAAAATTATTCGGCGACGGTGAGCTCGGCCTCGGGGGCGTTCTTCTTGACGCTTTCGATGCCGTTTAAGCAGCTCGGCTTGGCCTTGTAGCCCTCGCTGACAGCGATTATCTCGCCGTTTCTGGCCTTAAGACGGAATCTGTACTCGCCGGACTTGTCGGTGTAGACCTCGAATTTCGGGTGCTTTAAGACCTCATAATTCTCGACGGTCTGGTCCTCGACGCCGCCCTCGCAGCACTTGCGGACGCTTTCGATACCGTTTTTGCAGGCGGACTCGCTGGTGTAGACCTCGCTCGTGGCGATGACCTCGCCGTTTGAAGCCTTAAGGTCGAACTTGAAGCCTGTGGCGGTCTGCTTCATGACAAATTTTCCCATGGGTGATTACCTCCTGAATGAAATTTTTGCGGCTTTCGAGCAAGCCCGAGCGCCTTATGTATTCATAATACCACATTTTCTTTCACATTTCAAGATGTTTTTGTGGAATTTCTGACAGTTTTTATCGATTTTCGGAAAATTTTCGGCATGCATATCCTCAAAATTTCCAAAACCGCCTGCCGCGATTTAAAAATTTTCGTCGGTTTGGCCTTTGAAATTTTTTGCAGGATATGCTAAAATAATCATAACGAGCAGCAAAGTGCGTAAGTCCGGTTAAGGATTTGCGCGCTATTTTTTATGCTCAGGAGGTTTTTTATGGATAATTCACAGTCGGTACTTCTTAGCGAACC
The DNA here is from genome assembly GCA_947625125.1 of uncultured Clostridia bacterium. Taxonomy (GTDB): domain Bacteria; phylum Bacillota; class Clostridia; order Oscillospirales; family Ruminococcaceae; genus Faeciplasma. Next base: position 4,553 of record CANQNF010000007.1, on the reverse strand, counting down.
CGTCGGCAGGCTCATGAGAAAATACTCTCTGCCCTGCATTATTTCGCTTCTTGTCGGCGCCCTTTACAACATCGTCGACCAGATATTTATCGCAAACGCGTCCTATCTCGGCTCATACGGAAACGCCGCAAACACCGTCGTTTTCCCGCTTACCGTCATAGCCCTCGCCATAGCCGTCATGATAGGCGACGGCTGCTGCGCGTATGTAAGCCTCTGCCTCGGCAGAAAGGATTCAGACTCCGCCTCAAAAAGCGTTGGTCTGTCGGTGGCGCTGTCGGTCCTGAGCGGGCTTGCGCTTTGCGCGCTGTACCTGATTTTTTCGGACAGTCTTTTAAAGCTTTTCGGCGGAACGGTGAATGAAGAAACGTTTAAGCTTTCAAAGGAATATTTCTTCTGGATAGCCCTCGGCGTGCCGTTTTATATGTTCGGACAGGCGATGAACCCCGTCATAAGAGCCGACGGGAGTCCTAAGTTTGCGATGGCGTCTATTCTTGCGGGAGCCGCCGTAAACATAATACTCGACCCGATTTTTATTCTCGTTTTCAAATGGGGAATGACAGGCGCAGCCGTCGCGACCGTCTTAGGGCAGATAGCCTCGGCAGTGCTTTCGGGAGTATACCTGCTAAGTTTTGCCAAAATAAAACTTCAAAAAGAGGACTTCGGGTTTAATGCAAAAATAGCCGCAAAAACGCTTTCTCTCGGCATTTGCAGCTTTTTGTCGCAGGTCTCGCTGGTTGCGGCGATGGCTGCCATAAATAACATGGTCAAAAAATACGGAGCGATGGACGAGATTTTCGGCCAGCCGCAGTTCTCGCAGATACCGATGGCGGTCGTCGGGATAGTCATGAAAGTCTTTCAAATCGTAATTTCCATCGTCATAGGCATGGCCGCGGGATGCATACCGATAGTCGGCTACAACATCGGCGCCGGCCGAAAGGACCGCGTAAAAAGGCTTTTCACGCTTCTTCTTTGCTGTGAGGCAGCGGTCGGCGCTGTTGCCCTGTTTATCGTGGAGCTCATGCCGGATAAACTGATAAAAATTTTTGGCGCAGCCGGCGAAAGCGCCTATTATTCGGACTTTGCCGTCAAGGCTTTCAGGGTGTATCTTTGCATGATAGTGCTCGCCTGCCTCAATAAAGCCGCGTTTATTTTCTTGCAGGCGATGGGAAAGGCGGTCGCTTCCACGGCGCTCTCGATGATAAGAGAGGTGGTATTCGGAGTGGGGCTTGCGCTCCTGCTGCCGAGATATTTCGGGCTCGACGGGGTGCTGTATTCGATGCCTGCGGCGGATATCCTCACAGCGGCCGTCTCGGCGGCGATAATCGCAGCGACGTATAGGGAGGTGGGGTCGGACGGGTTAGGGATAACGACGGGTGAGCCAAACCCGTGACCCATTTTCATGGATGGATGAAAGCTTTCCGAACACGAAATCCCCTCCTTACAGATTATGATGGGTTCTGAGATATGAAAATCCCCCGAGGATGTCCCCGGGGGATAAATTATACTTTGCTTTTTACTCCGCGTTATATGTCGCGAGCTCTGCGTTCAGCTCGTCGATGGCGTATTCCAGCGATTCCTTATTCGCCTCTTTCAGCTCGGCCCATGTGCTCGGGTTTTCACCGTTGTTGAAGCCGATCATGTTTCCGACGTACGTCGTAACGCTGCCGAGGTCGCTGTACTGAACGATGGTGCTGTGGGAGTTTGCCAGATCGTACATATGCTTCCACATATCCATCATTTCCTGGTTCCACTTGAGGACCTCCATCTTCTGCTTATCGTCGATCCTTATAACGGTCGGGTCGATGATCTTGAAACGCTCGCATGCTGCCAGAAGAGCGACCGCTTCGGGACGTCTTGCGCCCTTGACAAGGCAGTAGCCCATCGGTATCGAGTCGATATAGTACTCGCCGTCGCCGTTAGGGTCTCTCGGGACGGGGACTATCATGACTTCTTCGTTCTCCATGCTGCCGAAGCGCTCTTCTTCCTGCTCCAAAGACGTAATTTCGTCAAGGATATAAGCAGGGCCCATCGCAAAGAGAGTCTTGCCCTCTTTCATTCCGCCGCCCTCTTCGCCGTAGTTCAGAGTCCAGCCGTTCGACCACATCGGGTAAGGAAGATCGTTCTTGCCGGAATCGGACAGCCAGCTTGCGGCGCGCTCGAGCCTCGGGTCGTCGACGTTGGAGACGAATTTGCCGGATTCTGCGTCAAGCATAACGAGATAGGTGCCGGTAGAACTCAGGAAAGTGGCGTCGGTGTGCCAGCCGTTGAAAGCGTATCTGCCGTCATCGGGGTCGCAGAAATCAAGCGCCATGTCCATCATCTCGTCCCAGGTCCACTCGTTATTATAGTAGAGCTCGGCCGGGTCGTCGAAGCCGTATTCGTTGAAGATTCGGCGGTTGTAGAGCACCATGCTGTTGTTCTTGACGTCGGTCAGGAACATGTAGGGCCTGCCGCCAACCGAGAAGAACGTGTCGGAGAAATACTCCATGCCCGACCAGAGGGGTTCGGAGTAGTCGATGTACTCGTCGACCGGCTGGTAAAGGCCGTTTATAAAGTTATTCGGGAAAGACGATTCCCATGCTCTTGAGAAGTCCGGGGGATTTCCCGCCAAAACGAGGTTGGCGATATCGTTGTTTATGTCGGACCAGGTGGTCTCTATCCACTCGACGTCGCCGTGATATTTCTGCTGGAAAGTCCAGTAGCCCGTCTGGACGAGCTCGTCCTCGGAATAGTTGTGGAAGTCGTCGTAGTAGTAGCAATACTGGATGCTGGTATTTGCGCCGGGTGCAGTCTCAGCGTCGGGAAGAACGATGCCCGCTGCCGCCAAAATTGCCTCGGAGTCCTCGGAAGAAAGGGTCAGCTGGATGGGCTGGCGCTTTTTGGAGCCGCAGCCCACGAGCGCCGTGATCATTAAAACGGCGAGGAGTATTGCAAAGATTCTTTTTGACATATGTATCTCCTTTCAAATGTTATTGCGAGGTTTTTCCCGGGCGATATGCTCACGGAAAATAAAAACGGTTTTCAGTTATGAACATCTGCCGATGAAAAAAACTTACAGAAATATTATACCATCTCAATGCTTTTTTGTCAATAATATTGCAGAATATTTTAAATTTTATGTCCTTTTTCAGTCGGAAAACTCCATATTGGCAAAAATTCTCTCCATGCGCTCGTCCGGGAACCTTTCATCTATGAACTCGGTGACGATATTTGAAGCGGGTTTGTCGTCGATTCTTGCCGACCACCTTGCGAGGGCAAGGCCTGTGACGATTGCGTCGAACGTCAAAAAAACAGCAAGAAAAATCGTAATTCCTCTGCCGAGGCCGTTTGGCAGACGGAGTATGAGCTTTGCGGCCCTCGGGTAGAGGTCTTTGATCCACAAAACGCCGAGAACTCCCCAGAAAACCGAATAGGCAAGGCAGATGCGGCCGTTGATGTTAAAGGGCATGCCGCTGTAGTCCCATGAACGGGAACCGAGGAGCAGCTCCTGAAAATATGAGCAGACGTATTCAAGAAGGCTGCCGACCGTGAATCCGCCGATGAAAGACCAGGCATAGCCGCGGTTGCGGAAGCGGTACAGGGTAAGGGTCAGCAGCACCGCTCCTGCGCCGTAAAGAAGATTAAAAGGCCCGTAAACAAGCCCTCTGCGGCTTTCGAGGTAGCCCCTCGTGAGGTAGCACCAGAGCATTTCAACGATTACCCCGGCAAAGCTTCCGACCGCCAAAAGAAGCAGGAGTTTATAGATGTTCATGCCCCTGGCGAAGTGGTCCTTGCGCTCCTCCTCGAGGTCGATAGCGCCGTTCGTCGGCGGGTTTAGTATCTTCATTCGGCGGCGCTTTACGGCGCGCTTTGTGTCGTGTGCGCGTGAACGGAGCTCGTCCTCGAGCGCCGACACCGTCTGATAGGATTGCAGCAGCGTGTGCGCGGTATCGTGCAGGACCTCTATTTCGTGCTCTGCGTCCTCGAAGCAGCTGTCATTCTTGCTTTTGGCCTCCGACTCAATTGCAAGCGGCAGAAAATAGCGCTTTTCGAGGTCGTCTCCGAGGCGTTTTGCATCCTCGGATATTTCCGTCGTCTTGAACAGCAGCTCGTCCGAGACGGCGCTGCGCTCACAAGCGGGGTTTTGTGAAGTCATGATTTTTCCTCCGTGAAAATTTATAGCAAAATGATTTAGTGATTTAATGCGGGGAATTGCGATTTTAAGCGCGTGAGGGGTTTGCGGGTGGGGAAATAAAGGGGGGGAGGTTTCAACTGCTCTGACCGGGTAAAAGGTATTCGCTCCGCGAATGCTATTTTAGTACCCCATCCCCCGACCCCTCCCCCAAGGGAGGGAGACTCCCTAACCGAGCTTTGCTTGAAATCCCTGTCAGAATTTTGGCAAATTCTGATGGGGATTTTCTGAGCCTACTGCGACCGACCAGTGGGGATAAGGTATTCGCGCTACGCGCTCATGCTATTTTAGTACCCCCTCCCCCTGACCCCGTTTAACAAACTTAAAGACGTGCGTATGTATTTTAATCAATTTTACCTACGAATCGGTAAAATATCTCGAT
>CANQNF010000006.1 GCA_947625125.1 uncultured Clostridia bacterium | reverse complement strand
GGTTGAGAAAATTTGCCGTATTTTGCAGGGCATCAGGCAATCGTTTGCACCCACGCCGACGGTCACGCGGCGGGAATATCCACTGTCACATTGTTATTAACAGCTTGCGAATTGCTGACGTGCCGTTGTTGCCGTATATGGACAGACCTGCGGATACGCGCGCAGGCTGCAAGCACCGCTGCACCGAGGCGGCGATGAACTATTTCCGAGCAGCGGTTATGGATATGTGTCGGCGTGAGGATTTGTACCAGATTGAATTGCTCAACGGCAGCAAGGAACGCGTGACCGAGGGCGAATACTGGGCAAAACGTCGCGGACAAGCGGAATTATCCGCAGGTGGCAAGCCGACCAAATTTGAAACGGATAAGGAAAAGCTGAGAAATATAATTCGCTCGTCTCTATCCTCTGCTAAAGAGTTTGATGAGTTTGCAAAGCTTTTGTCACGGCAGGGAGTGACCGTCAAGCAAAGCAGAGGGCGGTTGTCGTATCTGACAGCCGAACGCGCCAAGCCTATAACCGCCCGCCGCTTGGGCGACGACTTCGACCTTGCCACAATAAATGCCGTTTTTGAACATAAATCGCGACAGTTAGAGCAAAACGGAGAGCAAAGCATGTCATCTCGACCGAGTATCCTCAAGCGTTTGCAAGGGGGGCAAAATCCGCGAAAATCGACACATATCACATCAGTATTTCGCGAATGGTCGATGTACTTTGCCGAGCACGGCATAACTAAAATTCCGAGCTATAAGACTTTGCAGTCGGAGATTGAACGGCTGACCTCTCGGCAGAGCGAATTGTATGAGGAGCTGAAGGAAAAGCGCAGTGAGGCCAAACGACTGCAAACGATTGCAGATAACATTCAAAAAACAATAGGTCAAGATAATAAAACCTGCAAATAAAAGTCAATAGGAAAATGAAAAAATATATGAAGAAGAAAAAAAGCATAGCAAAGCAGGCGATGCCTAAAACATCACCGAGTTATGTATGCAATCATAGTTACGGTTTAACCGTTTGCTTCAGTCAGGCATTGTTTAACTCTCGCGTAATATATGCGCAGGAACTTATTGCACCCTGCGACCATGTAGACATAATACTTCTTTCCCTCGGCTCGCTTGCGGTCTAAGAAGTCATATACAGCGTCGTCAGACGGCGAGGTTTTGAGAAGCACCTGCATTACTTGAAACAGAGTTTTACGAAGAGACGGAGAGCCGCGCTTAGAGATGCTTCGGTCAGCTGACTCAAAAGAACCTGACTGAAACGGCGGAGCGTCCACGCCTGCAAAAGCTACAAGAGCTTTTTTGTGAGGAAATCTTGTGACGTCTCCGATCTCAGCCATAAGCTGAGGACCGAGGGTTTCACCGACTCCGCACATAGCCAATACTGTCGAATATTCCGGCAGCATAGAAGCCAATCGCTGCATTTCGGCTTTAACGGCGGCAAGTGTTTTAGAGACGGAGTTTAATTGAGCGACCGCTTGGGTTACAAGAGCCTTGGTTGCGTCTGTATACGGAAGAGTGGCGATTTGTGTTTTCGCCAAGTCATAGAGTTCGTGAGCCTTGCTGTCACTTCGGTTATAACCGTGCTTTAAGCACCACTTGTTATAACAATCCGTGAACCTTGCTTTGCTCATAGATGTAACTGCTTCACAGTGCCAAAAGCGTTCTGTAAAGTCCACCCACTTCTCACTGCCGTCAGCTCTGACAGGGCTTGTGAACATAGTATTCACCCCGGGAAAGGTTTGGTCGAGAATGGCGATAAGATTGTTTTTGAGTGATACTTTGAGTTTCATGTATTGGTTATATTGGCGATTACAGGTCTTAAGAAGCAAGCGGGTTTCATCTTCGGGCGTATAGCGTTTGAGAGACGCCCAACGGTCAAGAGCATAATTGGCAATCTTAACAGCGTCCGCCTTGTCTGTCTTGACCCTGCGAATAGTGTTGTTTCCGTAGTCATGGATAAGCTTTGCATGTACTGCGCTGACAAATATCCCTGCGCTGTGAAGATAACTGGCGATGGGTTGGTAATACCGTCCCGTGTATTCCAGAACAGCGCGCACCTCGCCGTCAAGGCTTTTCAGGTAGTCTGCCAGCTGCTTGAGTTCACTTGCGGTGTGGCGTACCTCAAAAGGTTTGGCCACGATTTCTCCGAAGGGTCGCATGACTGCGATAGTGCTTTTGCCTTTGGAAACATCGATTCCTACTGCGTTCATCAGCATACCTCCAAATAAAGAATTGTGTAAACGGTTTCCACCTAAAACTCATTGCCGATTCTATTTGCTTGGTAAAACGAACGCGAAGCCCAACCTGCTCAAACCGAACGCTGCAATAAGAGGATGGCTGACTGTTTCACATACGGGCGTTTCAGCCCAAAGGAGAAATCGTCAGACCATTTACCCTCTTATTGTAGCTTAGGCAATAAAGACAAACAAGACACGGAAAGCTCCGCATCTTGTCCGTATTTATTATATTAGCAAAGGAGTAAGTAATTATGAAGCAGTCTGAAAAAATAACAGCGATTTACTGTCGGCTTTCACGTGACGATGAGCTTGCCGGTGAATCAAATTCAATATCGAATCAAAAATCAATCATCTCAAAGTTTTGCAAGGATAACGGTCTGAAAAATCTTCAATATTTCGTGGACGACGGCTACTCCGGAACAAACTTCAACCGCCCCGCGTGGACTGAATTGCTTGACAAAATTGAGAGCGGCGAAGTTGGAACACTTGTGGTAAAAGACATGAGCCGTCTCGGGAGAGATTATCTGAAAGTTGGGTTCTATACTGAAGTGCTGTTCGTAGAAAAAGGTGTAAGGTTCATCGCCATAAATAACGGCATCGACAGCCAGAACCAGCAGGATAGCGACTTTACCCCGTTTTTGAATATTATCAACGAGTGGTACGCCAAGGACACGAGTAAGAAAATCCGAGCGGTGATGAAGTCAAAGGGAGAATCGGGAGAGTACCTCTGTACTAATCCTCCATACGGTTATCTCAAAGATCCCGACAACAAAAAGCGATGGATAGTTGATGAGGAAGCTGCCAAAGTCGTCGAGGACATCTTCAAATTATGTGTCGCGGGAAACGGACCGACGCAGATTGCAAGAATTTTGCAAGCAAGGAAAGTGCCAACTCCCACCGCTCACGCCCAATCTCTCGGAATTGCGACAAGAAATCCTATGCCAACCGACCCATATCATTGGGTAGGAGATAGTGTAGCGTATATCTTGGAGCAGCCTGTATATTTAGGGCATACAGTCAACTTCAAAACGCATAGACAGTCGTACAAAATTAAAAAGACCGTTGACAATCCCAAAGACAAGTGGCGAATTTTTCCGAATACTCACGAGCCGATTGTTGACGAAGAGACATTTAACCGCGCCCAGGAGCTTCGCAAGAACAAGCGCCGACCGACGAGGACAGGCAAAATCAATATGTTTTCAGGCATTGTGAGGTGCGCAGATTGCAAGGCAAAAATGTACTACTGCACAACAAACAACTTCGAGAAAAGACAAGACCATTTTGTATGTTCAACATCAAGGACAAAGGGCAAAGAAGTCTGCGAAACCCATTTCATTCGAGCGGTTATATTGGAGCAAGGCGTTCTTCACCACATTCGTACGGTGATGTGGCTTGTTGCCAATTACGAGGAAAAATTCAAAGCTGCGCTTGGGGCTATGCAGAAATCCGAGATGAAAAAGGCGTTGTCGAGCAAGAAGAAACAGGTAAGTCAGATTGAGCGTAGGATTGACGAGCTTGACCGATTGTTCAAGAAAGTTTATGAGGATTATGCTAATCAAAGGCTTTCGGAGGCAAGATATGAGATGCTTGCGGGCGATTATGAAACCGAACAGGCTGAATTGTGCGAAAAGTTAGAAATGCTGACGACGGAGATTGAGCAGCAAGAGGAACAAGCGGAAAACATCGACAAATTCATCGCTAAGGTCAAGAAATATTTGGAAATGACCGAACTCACGCCGGCGATACTTAACGATATGGTCAAGGCGGTATACGTTCACAAGTCTAAGAAAGTCGATGGCAAGCGTGTTGTGGACATAGACATTTCCTATGATTTTGTAGGAATCCTGCCAAGAAGCCTGTTTGAACAAATGAAAAACGAACCGATGGAATAACACATCGGTTCGGAAAACAATCAAAAGTTGTTTTATTAGGGACTTCCATTTTCGCCTGCTTTTGCTGTTTTATACGGGGCTGCTTAAACCCCTGCATTTTATGTTTGTGGCATGCCGTAATTCGGGACAGCGCAGGTTGTCCACAGCCTTACCGACCCGTCATTTTGCGGGAAAATGAAAAAAGTCCCGGCTTGCAGGCGTGCAGGACGGGACAATTTGCGTGACTGAATTGATATATTATTGACATTTTCTCATGCGCGTGGTATAATCCGCATATTAAATAAATCCGGATTTATCGGAGAAATGCATTATGAAAAATTTGCAAGAGTAGTTATCGCGGCGGCAGCACTGGTATTGTGTTTTACATTATCTGCATGCGGAAATAAATATGCAAGCCGGTACAGCGCTATGCTGATGGTAAGGGAAAATGCCCCGAATAAAGCGTCGGTTTCATTTGACAGCTTCAGCGGAACATATGTAATAAAGTTGAAGAACAAAAGCGCAGACGAGGCGTTTATAAATTATGAAGCGACGTTGGGAGAGGGAAATATAAAAGTTTACTATGATTTTAATGATGAAAAGCTGAACTTATTTGAAATTGAAACCAACGGTTCTGTTGACGGAAAAGCCGAAACTTTCACAGGCAATAAAACAATTTACATAATAATCGAATCAGACGGCGAATGCAGCGACGGCCGCTTTTCGTTTTCCTTGGAAAAATCGGAGAAATAAATTTTGATCTGCATTGCCGATCATTAAAGACGTTAGGCAGGGGAAATTGATATATCTTTTGATTTTTGGCTGCCCCTATTTTTCTGGGACTGTATATACATAAAAACCTTTTCAAGGGCAGTCAACAGCAAAAGGTATAATAACACACTAGACTTTCACGGAAAGTCGTGTGCCACGAAACCGACGGTTTCTGATGAACGCGGGGTTTTGTCTACGAGGTAACCGAGCCGGTCGTTAAACAACGCGATTAAAACTCTTTGAGGACAAGCGGTCGGTCATTTATGACCGCGACGTCCGAAAAGCAAGTTTTAATGCTTTGTTTGATGAGGACAGCCCCGCAGCAACAAAACCAGCTTTCATCGGATTCATTCCCTTAATTAAATTCCGTGGAACGTGCGGCTTACAAAAGCCAAAAACCGTATGTGATACGGCAGCGGCTAAATCCACCCCGCCACATACTTTCCCCTACAGCAGCCTGACTGGCTGTTTCTTTTTGCCAATTTTCTCTTTCCGCCCAGCAAAACCGCCCGCAAAATCAGTGCTTTTTGAGATTATCTGCATTTTATGCTATAATAATTTTCACACCCCGCACAAACCGCCCGCTCTATCCGTTATACACATTGAAAAGAGGTTTTTTGATGGACTTAGAGGAAGTATATGACAAAATTTACCGCTACTGCTATTTCCGCTTGCAGCGGCGGGAGCTGGCCGAGGACGTCACGCAGGAGGCGTTTCTGCGGTTTTTTGAGAGCGGATGCGTGAATATCGGGAAGGATTTACACTACCTCTACACCATCGCCCGAAACCTCTGCATCGACGAGTTTCGGAGGCGTAGGACGGAACCTCTTGACGATGAAATCTCGGACGGGTTTTCGGAGGAGGATTTGCTTGAAAACATCGCCGTCCGGGCGGCTTTGACGCAGCTTGATGAAGCGGACCGCGAGCTGCTTTTGCTTAGGTATGTAAACGAAGTGCCGGTTTCGGTCATCGGGAAAATTTACGGAATTTCGCGGTTTGCAGTCTATCGGCGGGCCGCGCAGGCTGTTAAAAAATTGAAAGAAAAGTTAGGCGGGGAGGATTTTTTATGAACAAAAAATTAAAACGTGCGCTTCGGGACGGATTTGCAGCTCCTGCGCCGGTTGGTAAAAAGGAATTTTTGCGCGGCTTATCCGAGCCGCCGATCGGGAATTTTGAATTTATCTTCACCCAGCTCGGCTATATCCGAAAATGGGTCTGGGCGGCGGCGGTGCTGATTTTCGCGCTCGCGGTTATCGGCTCCGAGTGGGTCGGGCGGGATATTGTCTGGTGCATATCAGCTTTCATGCCGCTTCTGGCGCTCGGGATAATCACCGAATGCGGGCGCGCGGAGGTTTATAAAATGGCGGAGCTTGAAATGTCGACGCGGTTCTCGATAAAAAGCGCGGTGCTTGCCCGGCTCGGGATAATCGGCGGGGTTTCGCTGATTCTGATTTGCGCGGTAACGCCGATCATTGGCTCGGACATTCTCGGGACAGGCGTATACATTCTCTGCCCCTACCTTCTTACGGCGTACCTCGGCTTTTTGGCAGTTCGCAAAATCCACGGCAGGGAAAGTATGTACGTCTGCGCGGGGATTGCGGCGGCAGTGAGCGTTCTGAACATTATTTTTTCAACCGAGCTGTCCGCGTTTTGTATCCCTAAAAATTTCATATGGTGGGGCGCGGCTTTGGCGGTTCTGGGAATCGGCACGGCAGTTCAGTGCTATAAAATGATAAAGCAAACGGAGGATTTGACATGGAGCTTATAATCGACAGGCTTACCAAGCAGTACAAAAACAAAATCGCGGTGGACAGGATCTCTTTACGGCTTGAAAAGGGCGTTCACGGGCTTTTGGGGGCGAACGGCGCGGGAAAAACCACGCTGATGAGAATGATTTGCGGGATATTAAGGCCGACAGGCGGGACGGTAATGTTTGACAACATGGACGTGAGCGAGGAGGGGTACAGGGCGATTTTGGGGTATCTGCCGCAGGATTTCGGCTATTATCCCGAGTTTTCGGGGCGGGAATTTTTGATGTATTTAGCGGCTTTGAAGGGTATCTCAAAGCCGAAGGCCAAGAAAAAAACCGACGAGCTTTTGGAGCTTGTGTCGCTTCGTGAGGTCGCGAATAAAAAAATCAGGACCTATTCGGGAGGAATGAAGCAGCGTTTAGGCATCGCTCAGGCTCTTTTAAACAACCCGAAGCTGCTTGTTTTAGACGAGCCGACGGTGGGACTTGACCCGAAGGAGCGCGTAAAATTCCGCGATATAATTAAACAGCTCGGCGAGGAAAGTGTTGTCCTTCTTTCGACGCATATAGTTTCGGATATTGAGCATATCGCCGACAATGTGCTGATAATGCGGGCGGGGCAGGTTGTGTATCAGGGGAATTGGGGCGCAGAGGACGGAGATCTGGAGGAATTTTATCTCAAAAAGATGTCAGAGGGTAAAATATGAATAATTTCGGGACAATTTTTAAATATGAATGCAAAAAAATATTCACCAAGAAAATCTTTATGATTTCCACGGTGCTTTGCGTTATAGCAATCGTTCTCACGCTGACCGTGCCGCTTCAGGGGGATTATTACGGTGACGGCGGCGTGCGGATAGATTCAAATAAAAATATGTATCTCAAAGATAAAGAGTATGCCGAGGCACTTGACGGGAGAATTGTCAATCAGCAGCTTATAGAAGAAACGGTGGAGGCATATAGGAAAGTTCCGCAGGACAGAGTAGCAACCGAGGAATATCTGACCTACGCGCGGCCCTACAGCGAGATATTTAATTTTATCCGCAGCTATTCTGGCATTCCGCTTTCGGAGCTGTATTCTTGGGAACCGAATGAGGCAGATGTGTATAAAATGCACCTTGAAATGCTCGAAAAGTATTGGGAAAATCTGCGCCTGAGCGAGCGCGAAAAGGAGTTTTGGCGAGCACAGGAGGATGAAATCGCGAAGCCGATTACATATCACAAAACGCATTTTTATAACGAGATACTGTCCGGCATTCAGACGGTCGGGCTGATGACTTTGATGATAATCGCGCTATGCCTTTCGGGGATATTTTCGGGCGAACGTCAGCGCGGCACGGACAGCATAATGCTTTGCACAAAAAACGGAAAATCGCGGCTTTATCTTGCAAAAATCGCCGCCGCGATAATCTTCTCGGCCGCCGTCGCGACGCTGCTTTTTGCCGCAACGCTGCTGATTGTCCTTGCCGTCTACGGACCCGACGACCCGGGCGCGGCGTTACAGCTGATATACCTGCAAACTTCCGCGCACATCACCTGCGCCGGGGCGGTTGGGATACTGTTTGTCAGCCTTCTTGCGGCGGCCGTCGTGACGGGAATCCTGTGCTCGGTGCTGTCCGAGGCGTTCGGAAGCGGGATAGCGGTGATTGCCGTAATGATTGCGCTTTTGATTATACCGATGATGTTTTCCGTCCCGGAGCAGTACCGAATCGCCGCGCAGATCTGGGACTGGCTGCCGTTCGGGTTTGTTTCTCCGCGGAATATTTTCGGGAGCTATACCTTGCCAATATTCGGTAAGCATTTCGCGGCTTGGCAGGCCGTGCCGGGGATTTATGCGGTGTTAAGTGCAGCAGTTGCGCTGATGGGCTTTGCGAGGTATAGGAGATGGAATGTCGGGGGAAGGTAGGGGATTTATAATATAAAAAGTTTTTGCTAAAGCATTTTATCTGCCGCTCGGTGAAATGATATAACATATTAATATTTTTCATATATACAGGGGTTGGGAAGGCACTCCTCAACAAGATTCCCGCGCAGCCAAAATTGAGCATAATGCAAGCCGGTTTTGTTGCTGCGCGACCGTCCTCGACAAACAAAGCGTTAAAACTATCTTTTCGCCTGCCCTCGGCGGCAACGACTGCCTCGGTCGGCTCAAAAAGTTTTAATCGCGTTGTTTAACGACCGCTCGTGCTTGCAGACAAAAACCCGCGTGCATAAGCGAAATTTGCTCTCGCAGTAAAACCTTGCTCCAAAAATCAAGGCAACCACAAGAAACCCAAAACCATGTTACCTTCCCCCAAGTCCCTATTCATTTTCCCTCAACCCTCCCATCTGAGATTCTCACGACACTTTGGCACCTACCCGCCACTTCCGGGTCATGCGTCACAATAACGATGGTGTAACCCTCGGCATTGAGCCCCGCAAGTATTTCCGTTATCTGCCCCGAGTTTTCCTTGTCGAGCGCGCCCGTCGGCTCATCGGCGAGGATCAGTTTGGGCGTTTTTATCAGCGCCCTTGCGATTGCGACCCGCTGTTTCTGACCGCCGGAAAGCTCGGAAATATCGGTTTTCAGCTTATCTTCAATTCCTAACTTTTCGGCGAGCTCGGCTGTCTTTTTGCTGAGCTCCTTATCTTTTTCTCTGCCGATGTACCACGGCACCGCGATGTTATCTGCGACGCTCATATTCTCGATAAGCCCGAAATTTTGCAGGACAATCCCGATCTCGTTATTGCGAATCATAGCGAGCTCCTTTTGGCTAAGCTGCTTAATATTTTTGCCGTTCAGGATATACTCCCCCTCAAAATCGCGGTCAAGGCAGCCCAAAATATGCAAAAGCGTTGACTTCCCCGAGCCGGACGCGCCCATAATCGCAAGTATTTCGCCGTCTTTGATTTCAAGATCGACCCCTCGCAGCGCCCTGACTTCGTTGGTTTTTTGAGCATTATATATCTTTACAATATTTTTAAGTATGAGCATTTTCTTCCTCCTCCGCAGAAATTTTCGGCATTTGCTTTGCTGCCAAAAATGCCAAAACTTCCGAAAAAACAAATATCAAAAACATCTCCAAAAGCCCTATCATAGCGCTCTCGGGGGTCGTTTTCAGAATGTTGAACTCCTTAAGCAAAATTGTCAGCATGAGATATACCGCAATCGCGCAAAGATGGGGAATAACGTCGGTCAGCAACTGGATCGCCGCGCATTTTAAGCGGGTGGCGCCAAGCGTGAAAAGTATCGCGTATTTGCGCCGGAACTGCGCCATCGACAGAAGCGAGTTTGACATTATCCCCGCCGCGCAAAGGGCTGCGGAGGTTATCGCAAGCACTATCATCAGCCCGGAAATTTCAAGCCGCAAAGAGCGGTTTTCCTCAAATCCCGAGGTTCGCTCTGCATGCTGTATATCTTCAAAATTATTTAATCTGCTTATAAATTCATCATTTCCAAGCGCTCCGTAGAGATTTCGGCGGGAGAAATTTTCGTCGCTCTCATCGACGATGATAAAAATGTAATTTTCCTGCTCGGACACCACCGACGAGGGCGTATCGGCGGCGGGAGTTATGTAAACGCAGTCGTCGGAGAGAACGCCCACGACGGTAAATTCAATGCTCGCGGCTTCGCGGCCGGTCAGGGTCTCGGAGTAGGTCTGACCAAGCTCATAATAGCCGCCGAGAGAGGACACGACCACCGCGGAATAGCCTGTTTCAGGGCTTTTGCGTGTCTTTATGCGATAGTTAAGATTATCAAAATAATCGCGCTCCACCGGCTGAATGAACGCAAAGCCGTCGGCGGTATATTTGCCGATAAAGCTTGCGCCGAGATATTTCCCGCCGGTTTTTTGGCAGTATTTTTTGATCAAATCTCCCTGCCCCGCCTCGGCAGTCACCGAAACAGCGTTTTCAAGCCCCATGCGGCGGTATGCAAGATCAATATGCCGAAGCGGCAGAAGCCCGCCCAAGAGATACTGGGTCACAAAAAACATGATTGAGAGCATAACGGCAAGCCCCGCGTATGCGCCGAAGCGGTCGGAAATATTTGATTTTATCAGACGTCTCATACTTTCACCCACTTAGAAGATAGAGCGTTAGAAGTTAGAGGATAGATGAATAGATGAACAGAGGATAGATATTCTTTTTCCGAGTTTTGTGAACAATAAGCACAATAAGCACAATAGACCCTATTGTGTCTATAATGTCTATTGTGCATGCTGTTAGAAGATAGAGTGTTAGATGATTAGAGGATAGAGCTGCGGGAGGTGTCCTCCCGCTGCGCACATTATTGGGCGATTGTCTTTCTATTGTGCTGAAAATGCGCAAAGTTCATGAAAGTGATATTTTGAATTTTTACAGGAAAACTGTGCAACATCCCGAAAGCATACTTGCTTTAAGCTTAAATTATATATAATATATATAAAAATTATTATTGCTTTAAATTATTAAAGTATAATTTTGGTTTTATATATCATACACAATAAGCACAATAAGCACAATAGACCCTATTGTGTCTATAATGTCTATTGTGCATGAAAGCGCAAACAGAGAACAGAAGTCAGATTTTGGAGCACCATTCCCGAGAGTTTTATGGATTTTGCGCATTTTGCACATTTTGTACCTCAAAGTGCGCAAAGTTCAGAAAGTGCAGGCTGAGAGATTTCTATCCTCTGATCATCTAACGCTCTATCCTCTAACAGCACAATAGAAAGACAATCCCCCAAAAATGTGCGTGGCAGGAGGACGTTTCCCGCAGTTTCTATCCTCTGTTCATCTATTCATCTATCCTCTAATTTGTTTTCCCGCTGCAAAAACAACTGCAAACAATATCCCCAAAACCGCCGCCAAAACCCCGGGCTTGACCTCGCCCCACATGTTCAGCGCCCGTTGCAATGGCAGGGACAGCCGAAACAGCCCCCAGCCTGAAACGAGAGCCGCAAGGGAAAAAATCAAAAGCGGCAGGAAAATCAGCTCCCCGAGCAGCAGCCTGTCTATCCCCAAAACGCGGTAAATGCCGAATTCCCGTATACGGCTCCGCAGGATAAACTCAAAAATCTGCGACAGTATCAGCACCGAGCAGACGATGATAAAAATCATCACTGTGGCGCACTCCAAACCGTTTGACAAAAAGCTGTCAAAGGCCTTGTCGCTAAAGCTTTCGACGGTGCAGCCGTGCTCTGCCGCAAGGGCGTAGAGCGCCGATTTTTCGGCCTCGGTCGGGATGTTTTTGAACATTACCCCGCTGAAGCGGAGGTTTAAATTTTCGTTATTTACGGCGTTTTGAAGCGTGATAAAGCTGCCGGAGCCGCTCAGGCCGATGACCAGATAATTGTCCCTGCCAAAGCTTATTTCGTCGCCGACCGAGTATCTTTTTGTCATGCCGGAGTTGATATAAAAATCGTTGTTGTGCCAGATTATTACATTGTCGCCGCTTGAAAGCTCCTCCTCCGAAAACGCCCGCCCGGAAATTATGTCAAGTTCGGCCGCAAACCTTTGGTCCGACGATGAATATATTTTGGCGGAATTGGCGCCCGACCCGCCGCCTTTGGGGCTTGCCCCGGCGTTTTCAATTTTGGAAATGTTGTCAAAATCATTAAGCAAATTAAGCAAAAGCTCACGGCCGTCGCTGCTGCTTGCGTTAATATAAAATCCACGAAGATTTTGGTCCATTCTCTTTAAATACGAAGTCGAGTACAGCAGCGCGTTGATACATAAAAGCATAGAAAAGGTGCAGACGGTCAGCGTAAAAAGAATTATCAGGCTCAACGGCGCGTTGGATCTCAGCTCCGAAAAGGTTCTTTTCAGGCAAAAAAGGTGGCGGTGCATGTCAGCTCTCTCCCTCCCCGACCGCTTTTAAAATGCCCGGAAAAGCTTTGGCAATGAGCATTGACAGCGCCCAGCCAATGCAAACCGAAGCCGCTATGAAGAGCACATGCCCGACGGATATGAACGTCATGACGCGACGCGAGACAGTGTTTATTATAATGTTTGCGGACAGGTAAAACGCCTCCGAAAATATGAGCAAGCATAGCCCGCCGAGCGGTTTTCGGAGCTTCGGCATGAGAACCGGGCAGAAAAACGACATGCAAAACGGCACTGTGAGATACCTCCCGTCTCGCGCAAGGTTGTCCGAAAAATATGTATAAAATAAAGCAAAATTGAACTCCTCGAACTGCGAGGCAAACTCAAATCCCGGCCGCGCGCCCTCGAATTTTAAAGGCAGCGGCAGGATCATCAGGAAAATAAAATCTGCAAGCGCGTATGCCGAGATAAAGGCGACAAGCGAACGCAAAGGCTGCCTGCGTTTTTTAAAGCTCAGCGCGCAGGCGGCAGCGGCGATGATGACCTGAAGAAGAACGATTGCGGGGGAATATTCGATAAATGACTTGAGCATGAGGGCAACTCCTTTGTGCGGATTTATTCCAGTATGACACGGAAATTCTTAAGAGGCAAGGGGGTGTTTCTTAAGAAATTATTAAGATTTGGGGCAGAGCGATATAGTATGGGTATACGAGGAATCAAATGGCTTGAGTTGAAAAATTACGCGAAAACAATTGCCTTGACAAGAGCTGACCGGGGATTTGGTGGCGGTCGCTTTTGGTAAATATTGTGAATATACATAAAAATCAGCCATTGGCTATTGGGACAAGGGCTGAAGTAGGTGGGATTATTTTGGGATTGTGAGCGTGGGGAAGTAAGGGGGTTAAGGGTGGGGAACGCGCTCCCCCTACACCCCCACTGTCTCATCCGGCTCTACTTTTACCGCGTTCCCGCGGTCGTCGAGCCAGACCGTCTTGGCGGTCGGGTTGTGCACGATGCGCCCGTCGGCGGAGTACTCGAGCGCGTTCGCGGCGAGCGCGTACTCGCAGATCTCGAGGTTCGTCGCGTACCAGACGTCGTCGCGGCCGGCGAGCCTGCCGAGGTAATCTTCCATCATCTGCCAGTTGCCGTCCCGCCTGAACTCCGGCGTGTGCCCCCAAATGTAGAGCATTTTAAGCGCAGACGGCCGGTCGGGGGCAGGCTGCTGCCCCGAAATAAAACTGTCGATAATTCCGGGAAGCTCGGGGTCGTTGTGGTGGGCGGTCGGGCGAAGCCTCAGCCAGTCGCTCGGCAGTGCCATCGAGTGGTCGCTCCAGACGGTCCGGCAGTATTTTATTCCGCAGTTTTTCAGCCGCTCCACGCTGAGGTCGTTAAAGCTTCCGTAGGGGTAGGCGGCGCCTCTTACGAGGCAGCCGAATTCGCTTTCGAGGGCCTGTTTGTCGCCCATAATTTCGTAGATCAGCTCCGGCTCGGAAATTCTTGTAAAATCGCGGTGGGTCTGACCGTGGACTGCGACCTCGACGCCGTCGCGACGGTATGCCTGCCGCTCGCTCAGCGTAAGGCGCTCCCAGCTTCCGCAGGGCTCCTGACCCTCGGGACGGGTTATCCCCGAGCTTACGTTGAACGTTCCGCGAACGCCGTATTTTTCCATCATCTCGATGAGCCTCAGATCGTCGTAGCAGCCGTCGTCGTAGCTGAGCGTAAAGGCCTTTTTAAGCCCGTTTGGGAATGTGATAGGCAGCATTATAATCCTCCTCAAAGTATAACTGCAATAAAATATTACTATTTGTATATTTTTGGGCATGTTCCGAGCATTTTTGACTTGCGCCCCGCCCAAAAATGTGCTATATTGTGTATAATATCATTTTACCACATCCCACCGGGAATTGCAAGGCCTACGGCGACAATTCCAAATGTGCATATGGAGCGGATTATGTTTGATGGGCTCCACGAAGCATTGTTTCAGCGGGTTGCGGGTAAATTTTTGACATAAACTCCCCCCCTTGCATTGGTTCCGGCGGCTGGCAGCACCGATAACACGCATTGATATGCCTGACTGCGCGATACTGCAGCTCATACGACTCACACCTTGCTATCAAGAAAGGGCAGCCTCTATTGCCCAAGGGGTTATGAACCCAGCCCTCTGCTGCTAACCAAGACAAGGTATTCGCTCCGCTCATGCTATTGAAAAGTCCCTCCTCCCCGAACGAGGCTTGCTGAAATCTTAGGTGAGCAAAGCCCTCTCCCCTGAGGGGAGGGGTTCAGGGGGAGGGTGATAAGTAGGAGCTCAAAAGCCTTAGCCTTACTCAAAGCCCCGAGCGAGCGAATCCGGCAGGAGTTGTGAGCGAGGGGTGGAGGGGCTGTATTTAATAAATCTTGCACCACTTTAAAGCGCTAAATTCAGTGCATTGCTGTAGACAGAGTCAATTTATGTCGCTTTAAAGCGGTAAATCCAAAGTTTTGTTTCGAGTGATGAAGAGTATCACTGATTTAAAGTGATAAAGTAAATTTTATTCAGAATTTACTGCAACCGCAACAAGTCATGCCAACGATCTCCCTCATCAGAGAGGCGGGACTGCGTTCAGAAAAAGGTATGTAGGGAGCCCGCGAGCGGGTGTCCCCGGTCGGGGCGAGGAGCAAAGCCTTAGATTTGCACATGCCCCGAGCGAGCGAATCCGGCAGGAGCCGCGAGCGAGGGGTGGAGGAGATGCGGTTAATAAATCTTGCGTCGATTTAAAGTTCTAAAGCGCATTCTTATATATCTTCCACTCTCTACATTGATTTACGCCGCTTTAAATCGCTAAAATCGTTTTTCTATCTTAAGCTTCAACCTACAGTGCCGCTTTAAAGTGATAAAATCTATAGGGCTGTTGAAACGGCACTTGTTGCGCCACTTTAAAATGATAAATCAATCTTTTTCAATTCTGCTTTATAACTTCTCATGTTCAACCATGCGTTTTAAAGTGCTAAAGCGCATTCTTATATATTTTCACTCTCTGTACTGATTGAGCCGCTTTAAAGCGCTGTTGCTTACGGCAGCGATTTTAACCGCTTTAAAGTGCTAAAACCACATCTTTATCACCGTTCATATTTTAACAACCCGTACATACCTTGCGTGCAATATCGGTAAACCTCGATTTCGCTAACGTCAGCACGCCTGCAATGCCCCCCGGTATCAGCACCCCCTTCCCACAGTTCCGGCAATGCCAAATGCCACTAAACACCCATGCCGTAATACTGTAACACCTTAATACCCCGCTGCAATTTTCCCCCGAAAGGACGATGAATATGACCCTAAAAAACATCTTCGACACGCACTGCCACTATGACGACCCGGCGTTCGACGCCGACCGCGAGGCGCTCCTCGGCTCGCTCTTCGAGTCTGGGCTCGCGGGCGCAGTCCACGCCTCGACCGACGTTAAATCTGCCGAGTTCGGCATAGAGAATGCCAAAAAATTTCCAAACTTTTACACTTCGGTTGGCGTTCACCCCGAAAACCTCGAAAGCGCTTCAGAAAACGACCTCGACCGGCTGCGCAGCCTTGCTGCCAAAAACAAAAAAGTCGTCGCGGTCGGCGAAATCGGCCTCGACTACCACTACGACGGCTTCGACCGCGAGCGCCAGATTTTTTGGTTTCGGGAGCAGGTGAAGCTCGCAAACGCCCTTGGGCTGCCGGTTATCGTTCATTCACGCGACGCCTCGCAGGACACTTTAGACGTCCTGAAAGAGCTTCGGCCGATGGGAATTTTACACTGTTTTTCCGGTTCATGGGAGACAGCTAAAGAGGCCCTGCGGCTCGGACTTTACATCGGTTTTACCGGCGCGCTGACCTTTAAAAACGCACGAAAGGCTGTTGAAGTGGCGCAGAACATGCCCGCCGATCGAATTCTTTTCGAGACCGATTGCCCGTACATGGCGCCCGAACCGTTTCGCGGCAGGCGCTCCGACAGCTCGATGATACCGTATGTTATCGAGCGTGCTGCGGCTATTCGGGGCATGGACGCGGACGAGCTTGCGGCGATGTCGGTCGAAAACGCTAAGAGAGTGTTTGGGGTGGGGGAGGATTGATGGGGGAATAATTTCAATCCTATCGGGTGTCCAAGGTGAAAAGGTATTCGCTGGCGAGCTGGGCAATGTAGGAGGGTATAGAAAATCCCCATCGAATCCTTGCGGATTTCGACGGGGATTTTTCGTTCAAACTCTTTGCCTGCTTTTCTGATTTCTGACAATCTGTCATCTGTCCGAAAAATTGGACTCGTTTTCTTTACCCTATTGACAAACTGAAATTTTCGGCTATACTTGTAATTAAGGAATGGAACAAATGTTCTCGTGCGGAAAATTATCAAAATGTAAAAGAAAGGCAAAGAAAATGAACACAGTTAAGCTTTCTGAATATAGAAAAACCGGCATGGCAAGGCGCTCTATCGTGATGACAAGCTCCGACGGGCTTGCGGATTTCAGGCGGATGATCGACCGCTACAGCGCAGAAGCACATGCCCTGAACCGAAAAAAACAGGAGCTCTCGCAGCTTTTGCGAAGCGAAAGAGATGTCGAAAAAATCAAGGACCTCGAGCTGCGAAAATCGACCGTCGAGGCCGAAAGATACGAGGTTTTGGCGGATATGCGCGAGCTGATCGCGTACGTTTCAGAGAGGGAAAAATGCGCAAAAGCCGGGCGCTGATCGATGAAATCGAGGTCGAATTTTTTGATTTTTTTGATCATTCAGCAGCGCGGCCCGACCAAAATCCGGTAAAATCCTCGGCAAAATATTCGGCAAAATCTTCGGTAAAAACAGCGATAAAAACGGCGATCGACGAGGCCCTCACCGACCGCCAGCGGGAATTTGTGGAAGAATATTACTTCGAGGGGTTGACGATTTATGAGATCTCGAAGCGCCACGGGGTATGCCCGCCGAGCGTTTCGCGGACCCTTGGCCGTGCCCGGAAAAATATTTTCAGGGTCCTGCGGTATGCGATAGGCAGGGGGAGGTAGGGCATAGGTGAGGCAATTAAATTCGGCGTTTTTGGCGGGGACAGTGTTTTGGGGCGTCCCGCATGCCGCCGGCGTGGGGGAGGGTAATGCATGAACGGTGAGTCGATTTAAAACGTTAAAGCACGGCGTTTGTTATTAAGGTATTCGCGCTTCGCGCGAATGCTATTGAAAAGTCCCCCTCCCCCGACAGGGCTTGCAGGAAACCCGGGTGTAGCACAGCCCCCTCCCCCAAGGGGAGGGGGCGGGGGAGAGGGATACTAAAAATAGCATGAGCGCGAATACCTTGTCCCGGGTCGGGAGACCGCAGGCGGTTTTCTTTTTTCGCCTTTTATGTGGCAGCGCTTTCACCCCCCCGAAAAATTTTAAAAAACTATAGACAAAGCCGTTGAATTGTGCTATAATAATCAAGTATGCCAAATAAGGCGCTGATAAAAGTAATTTTTTAAATACCGAAAAGAGGAATTCCAAATGTCAAGATTAAGAAGATTTGCAGCAGTCTTGCTGGCTCTTTGCCTTACGCTCGGGCTTGCGGCCTGCGGCGATACGAGGTGGATATGCGAGGTCGACGGAAACAAGGTGCCCGCCGGACTTTACATTTACTACCAGACCGAGGGCTACGGCGACGCTCTTTACCAGCTCGCCCAGGAGGACAGCGAGACCTATCTCTATCCCTATATCTATTATTACAACCTCGGATACGTCGACAAAACGCTGTTTTCTGCGGCGCTTTCAAGCGGCGAGACTGTTGAGGACCATATCAATTCTTATGCCATCGACATGTGCAAGCAGTACACCGTCGTCGACAAGCTCTTTAACGAACTCGGCCTTGAGATAACCGACGATGAGCAGAGCCTGCTCGATTCTCAGGTCAGAAGCGGCTGGCAGAACTCCGGCGAAGCTTTCGAGAAAATAGGCATAGGCGAGGATTCTTACGAGATGGCTCTTCTTGCCAAACTTAAAGAAAACAAGGTCTTTGACGCATATTACGAGGTAGGCGGCAGAAACGGCACCACCGAGGAAGAGGTCATGGACTTCTTTGCCGAGAACTATGCAAGAGTCAAGTATATGACATTCACATTTGCGGACAGCGTTGACGACGCTATCGACGAGGGCAGAAAGAATGAGCAGTTAGAACTTGCGAACGAGTATCTTGCCGACGCACAGGGCGGCGCGGACTTTGACGAGCTTATCGAGCGCCACAACGCCGAGCTTGAGATTCAGAACGCGGATGAAACCGACGCTGCGGACGACGTCACGGAGACTGAGGAAGATGTTCCCGAAAATACCGACGAGACGGGCGAGACCGAGGACGACGGCGCTCTTAACGCCGAGATAGTCGACCCCTACGCCAACGAGAGCGTGCTCTCCAAGGACGCGACTTACCCGACCGAGAAGTTTGTGAATTACGTCTTTACGACGGTCAAGACCGGCGATTGCGCGGTCGTCCAGGACGACACCTGCTTCTATGTTGTCCAGAGGCTCGACATCACCGAGCGCGACGATTTGTATGACAGCTACCGCTCCGGCATCATGCAGGATCTGTTCGACGACGAGTACACAAAGCTCATAAACACCGAGCTTGCTAAGTACACCGTCAACGTGAACGACAGCGCGATCAAGCGTTACAAGCCCGAAAAGGCGTTCCCCGAAGCCGAGGAAGAATAAAAACCCCCGCCCCTGCCGACCGCCGGCAGGGGCGATTTGTGCGATATGGGAGTTCTTGTTTAACTATTCTCAAAATTTCACTTGACAGAATCAAAAAAAGCTGTTACAATACTAATGAAGATGCATAGCATCAAAAAATCAAACGGGAGGTTATTTTTATGGAATTAAAGGGTTCAAAGACCGAAAAGAATTTACAGACCGCTTTTGCCGGCGAGTCCCAGGCGAGAAACAAGTACACATACTTCGCCTCCGTCGCCAAGAAAGAGGGCTATGAGCAGATCGCGGAGATCTTTCTAAAGACTGCCGAAAACGAAAAGGAGCATGCTAAGCTCTGGCTCAAGGAGCTTCAGGGCATCGGCACTACCGCCGAGAACCTCAAGGCTGCCGCCGAGGGCGAGAACTACGAGTGGACCGATATGTACGCAACCTTTGCCAAGGAGGCCGAGGAAGAGGGCTTCACCGCCATCGCCTACAGATTCAAGGCCGTCGCCGCCATCGAAAAGGCTCACGAGGAAAGATACAGAGCGCTTCTTAACAACGTCGAGATGCAGAAAGTCTTCGAGAAGTCGGAGGAGACCATGTGGGAGTGCCGCAACTGCGGACACCTTGTCATCGGCAAGAAAGCCCCGGCCGTCTGCCCCGTCTGCGCTCATCCGCAGTCTTTCTTTGAAGTCAGAAAAGAAAACTACTGATCGTTTCCCCCTATAAACCGAACTTCCCGGCTGCTTTTGCGGTCGGGGGATTTTTTATGTATCGGGCCGCCGTCGGCGGGTTTTACTTCTGCGGGCAGAGGGGGAGTTTTCGGCTTACCGGCAGCCGGCGCAGACCTCCCCCTCGGGCGGAGCCCGCCCGCCGGCCGCAGGCCGGCGGCCCGTCGGCGAAGCCGACGGGGGTCCGGCGTAAGCCGGAGCGGGCTCCGCCGTAAGGGGGAGGTCTGCGCCGAGGCGAGTTTCCCACGCTGCCGGTTTGGGGCAGATCGGGGGGGGGAGACTATCAGTGAGAGTTGCCGTTGGTGGCTCCGTGGGAGTCGCCCTCGTCGGTGCGGTTCTCGCCCTCGCCCATGTCCTTGATGTCACCGCCAAGGTCCTCAAGTCCGTCGCCGAGATCCTCGGCGCCGCTTTCGAGCATATCCTCGCCGTCCTCCAAAATCCCGCCGTCGGTCGTCTGATTCACGTCTCCGTCGGGGTCGGCGCTGTAGCTGCCGTTGTCGTCGCTTATTTCGGGCATGGTCGTCGCGATATCCTCGTCCGGCGAGAGCGTCGTCCCGGTGCCGGGGCGGTCGTAAACGTCGCTGTCGCCGCATCCCGCAAAGAGCATGGCGGCCGCTGTGAGTGAAATTATCAGCGCTAAAATTCTTTTCATTTCAATTATCCTTCCTTTGAAATTAGCCCGGGCTTTGGCCCGATTTTATTATGCTGCATATCTGCCGGTTTATACACTTGATTTTCTCATATTTTTGTGATACAATATCCCTATCTGCAATTTTTTATAAGAGGTACGTTTCCATGAAGATCCTGAAAAACAAAATTTACCTCTATCTGACGGAATTCTTCGCCGGTATGTCGGTCATGGCAGCCGAGCTCGGAGCTTCGCGGCTTTTAGCCCCGTATTTCAGCTCCTCGCAGATAGTATGGACCATAATCATCGGCACCATAATGATAGCGATGGCGCTCGGAAACATCTACGGCGGGCGCTCCGCCGACAAAAGCCCCGACCCGGACAGGCTCTATTTAAGAATCACCGTGGCCGCCGTATGGCTCGCCGGCATCCCGTTTTTGGGCAGATATATAATTGTCGGCATCTCGGGGCTTCTGATACTTGCCGTGAATTCTAATCTTCTTATCTGGGCGGCGTTTGCGGCGTGCATGGCGATATTCGTATTCCCGCTGTTTCTTTTGGGAACGGTCACGCCCTCGCTCGTAAAATATACCGTCGACAGCCTCGACAGCTCCGGCCGCACCGTCGGTATACTCAACGCCTCAAACACCATAGGCTCCATAATCGGCACGTTCGTCCCGACGTTCATCACAATCCCCTCGGTCGGCACGTCCGCCACGTTTCTTATCTTCGCCGGTATACTCCTCATTCTTTCGGCGGTGTATTTCATATCCGAAAAAAGAAAGCTTATCCACATGGCGATAGCCGTGATAATAACTATAATTTTCTGCATTGTCGGCGCGGCGTCGTCGTTCGCCTTTTGGCAGGACGATATAGAATACGAGGGCGAATCGGTCTACAACTATCTGCAAGTCACCGAAAACGACAGCGAAGTTATCTTGTCGACGAACGTCCTGTTCGGAGTTCAGTCGGTATATGAAAAATCCCGCGGCCTGACGGGGATGTATTACGACTACGCGATGGCGGCGCCGTATATGGCGGGAGTGCATGAAAAGGACGGCCTCGACGTTTTGGTTCTCGGCATGGGCACCGGCACCTATGCCACGCAATGCTCAAAATATTTTGACAACCTGAACTTCGAGGGAGTCGAAATAGATGAAAATATAATCTCACTTTCGAGGGAATATTTCAGCCTGCCCGAAAGCTTGCACGTCGAGCTCTACGACGGCAGAGCGTATCTTAATGCCATAGACAAAAAATACGATATTATTATGGTCGACGCGTATCAGGATATAACCATCCCGTTCCAGATGTCCTCGGTCGAATTCTTCACTCTCGTCAAAGACCATCTCAACCCCGGCGGGGTCATGGTCATGAACATGAACATGAAGACCGGCGGCGACGGCGGAATAAACACCTACCTCTCCGACACCGTCTCCTCCGTCTTTGAAAACGTATACACCGTCCCGGTAACAAGAAGCTCAAACGTCGAGCTGTTCGCGTCTGACGGCGATATAAAGGCGGTCATGGCTAAAAACGTCGGCGAGGAGAAAAACCCCGACCTCAACGCCCTGATGGTAAACGTCTATGAAAACCTTGAGGAATACATTCCCGGGGATAAGATAATGACCGACGACAAGGCTCCGGTGGAGCTTTTGGGCATGAAAGCCATAGACGCGCTCATCTTCGACGAGGCCGACTACTACAAAAAAATATTTAAGCGCTACGGCTTCAAGGGGCTTATAGAGAGCTTAAGCTGAGCATGACATAAAATTTTATATGGAAGTGATGAGATGAGCGAAAATGCTCAGTCAAAAAACGACGCAAAATTCATACGGATGACGACCGAGCCGGTCGAAAAGCTCGTGGCGGTCTTGGCGATTCCCACGATAATCTCGATGCTCGTGTCCTCGTTTTACAACCTCGCCGACACCTTTTTCGTAAGGCAGCTTGAGAGCGACTCGATGATTGCCGCCGTCGGCATAGTATTCCCGCTGATGGCGATAATCCAGGCTTTCGGCTTCTTCTGCGGGCACGGCTCCGGCAACTACATATCCCGCGCTTTCGGCAGGCGGGACTACGCCGACGCCGAGGTGATGGCCGCGACGGGGTTCTTCTACGCTCTGTTCGTGGGGCTGCTGATACTTGTTTTCGGCACTGTTTTCAAGCATCCTTTCGTCATCCTTTTGGGCGCAAAGACCGAAGCTACTGAGGCCGCCTCGCTTGAATACATGAAGTGGATTCTCTTGGCGGCGCCGTTCATGACCGGCGCTATAGTCATGAACAATCAGCTGAGAATGCAGGGCAACGCGTTCTTTGCGATGCTCGGTCTTACGTCGGGGTCTATCATGAATTTAGTGCTCGACCCGCTCTTTATCTTCAAAAAGGGAGATATGATATTTAACGGCAGCCTCGAAATGCCGTTCGGCCTCGGCATGGGCGTAGGGGGCGCAGCTCTCGCCACGGCCTTAAGCCAGATACTGAGCTTTTTTGTGCTCGCAATAGGTATGCACTTTTCCGACAACATAAAAATCAGGCTTAAAAACTTCTCTTTCAAGCCCTATTATATAAAAGGCATCGTCCAGGGCGGACTGCCGTCCTTGGTGCGGCAGGGGCTCGCAAGCGTGGCGACGACTACTCTGAACCAGGCCGTCGGGCTTTTCATAGTCGGCGGAGAGATGATAGACGCGGTGCAGGCGGCGATGACCGGCGTGTCAAAGCTTATGAACTTTGCGGCCTCGGCTTTAATAGGCTTCGGGCAGGGCTTCCAGCCGGTCTGCGGCTTCAACTACGGCGCGAAGCTTTACGGGCGGGTGAGAAAGGCCTACTACTTCTGCTTTAAACTGAGCTTTGCCGTGCTTGTTGTTTTAAGCATTATCGGCATAATTTTTGCGGGGCCCATCACGGCGGCGCTCTGCGGTTCGTCGGAACTTGCTCAGTCCATAGCCGCGTTTACTCTTCGGGCGCAGCTTACCGTGTTCCCGTTTATGGCGTGGGTGACACTTACGAATATGATGCTCCAAAACATCGGCATGACCGTCCGCGCCACTATAGTCGCCATGACAAGGCAGGGCCTTACGTTCATCCCCTGCGTGCTGGCGCTTCCGGCGATAATGCAGGCGCTCGGCTTCGAGCCTATTTTGGGGCTTGAACTTGCGCAGGCCGCGGCCGATTTCCTCGCGCTGATGATAGCCCTGCCGATAGGGCTTCAGGTACTTGTCCAGATGCGGGAGGATGACAAAAAACAGGAAAGCGGGGCGAGCGAATGAGCTTAGGAGTATGGGGAGCGTTCTTTTTCAAGATGTTCATACTTTTGGCGGGAGTGTTTGTGATAGCGCTCCTGACCCCGAAGCTTGCGGCGTTTATTGACAAGCGCAGAAGCCGGGGCAAGTCGCCGGAGGAACCGCGACCCGAAAGGGTGGAGGATGATGAAAATGCCGAAAATAATAATGACGAAAAGTATAAATCCGAATAAATATTAAGGAGAGTATATAAATTATGGCAAAAAATGAGAAATTAGTCGCGCAAATCACCTCGATGGACGAGGATTTTGCGCAGTGGTACACCGACATCGTCAAAAAGGCGGGACTCATTGAGTACACCTCCGTCAAGGGCTGCATGGTAATTCGGCCCTACGGCTACGCCATTTGGGAGAATATGCAAAAAATCCTCGACGCCCGCTTTAAGGAGCTCGGGCACGAGAACGTCTGCATGCCGATGTTCATTCCCGAGAGCCTCTTAAACAAGGAAAAGGACCATGTTCAGGGCTTCGCGCCCGAGGTCGCATGGGTCACTCACGGCGGGAATGAAAAGCTTGAGGAGCGCCTCTGCGTTCGTCCGACCTCCGAGACTCTTTTCTGCGAGCACTACGCCAACATCGTCCACAGCTACCGCGACCTGCCGAAGCTTTATAACCAGTGGGTCTCGGTCGTGAGATGGGAAAAAACCACAAGGCCGTTCTTGCGTTCGCGTGAGTTTTTATGGCAGGAGGGACACACCATCCACGCGACCGCCGAAGAAGCGATAGCCGAGACCGAGCAGATGCTGAACGTCTATGCTGATTTCTGCGAGCAGGCGCTTGCAATGCCGGTAATCAAGGGCAAAAAGACCGAGAGCGACAAGTTCGCGGGGGCGGTCTCGACGTACGCCATCGAAGCCCTCATGCACGACGGCAAGGCATTGCAGGCCGGGACCTCCCACTACTTCGGCGACGGGTTTGCCAAGGCGTTTGACATCACCTACACCGACCAGAACAACACCGTCTGCGTGCCTCACCAGACTTCCTGGGGCGTGACGACGAGACTTATCGGCGCTATAATCATGACACACGGCGACGACAACGGCCTTGTACTGCCGCCGGCCGTGGCGCCCGTTCAGGTCGTTATAGTCCCCGTCGCACAGCATAAAGAGGGGGTGCTTGAAAAGGCAAACGAGCTTTACAACACTCTCAAATCCGCCGGGATTCGTGTCAAGCTTGACGATTCCGAGCAGTCCCCGGGCTGGAAGTATGCCGAGCACGAGATGAAAGGCGTGCCCTTAAGAATTGAGATAGGTCCTCGTGATATTGAGGAGGGGCATTGCGTTGCCGTCGAGCGCCCGACGAGAAACAAGACGTTTATTCAGCTTAGTGAACTGACCGAAAAGGTAAAGGAGCTTTTGCAGAAAGTCCACGACGATATGTATAATAAAGCCCTTGAAAACCAGAACCGCAGGACTTACGCCTGCCGCTCCATCGATGAGATAAACAAGGCCCTCGCCGAAAAGGGCGACGGCTTCGTAAAGGCGATGTGGTGCGGCGACGAGGAGTGCGAGGCCAAGGTCAAGGCCGAGACCGGCGCAGGCTCCCGCTGCATTCCGTTCGAGCAGGAGCAAATCGACGACAAGTGCGTATGCTGCGGCAAGCCCGCCAAGTGCATGGTGGTGTGGGGCAAAGCCTATTAGAAAGCAGACTGGCAGAGTTGAGATGTCAGAAAATGTTGACCTGCACTTTGCATTAAAACCCGCCTTAGCGGATAGAAGTTAGATGAACAGAAGATAGAATAAAAAGAATCATCCCCGGTACCTTTCGGATACCGGGGACTTTTATTGACAAAATATGGCCGTTGTGATATAGTTTTATACAGGGAGCCCCGCTGTATTCGTACTGACGGTATACATACAAAACCGTAAAAAGAAAAGTGAGCCGTCTGCTGACACAGAGGGCTCACGGGTCAGTAAGTAACTAATCTAAAAGCAATTACTTTGCAGCAACCCGTCGGGTCTCCGCTTTCATTTATATTATAACATACTTTCCGGATTTGTCAAGTCTTTTTATAATGGAGATGTGGCCGCTTGGTGCTTTTATTGACAAAATATGACCGATGTGATATAGTTTTATACAGGAGACCCCGCTGTATTCGTACTAAGCGAAAAAAGCGGAAAACGGCGTGCCGCTGAAATGCCCTTTGGGCAAAAAAAGCGCATTGCTTGCACATTGCCCAAGGGAGTAAGCGTCAAGGGAGGGATGTGCATGACAACTTTTATTGAAATTGTCGCTGATTTATGCAGCATACTGAATGTAATATTCGAGCTGCTGATATACATAAAAAGCCGCAACGAAAAAAAGTGAGCCGTTTGTCCGATACACAAGCGGCTCTGTTAGTTTAAACTAACGTCAGTCTATGTTCGGCGGCCCGTCGGGTCTCCTTGCTTACTTATATTATATCACAAGATTCAAATATGTCAACCCCCTGTCGGATAATTCATTCTATCCTCTATCCTCTAATCATCTATCCTCTGAAAGAAGGTCTACCATGCGCAAGCCGCTTTCTCCCGAAACCAAATACAAGCTGAAACTATTCGGCGTCTATGTCGCGGCCGTGGTTCTCTGCATCTTCTGGCTGACCGCCGAGGTGGATATCACGCGCCGGGTAAAGCAGGACCGAATAGCCTCCGAAGAGCTTCTTTCCATCGCGGAAAGGGGTATCGACGACTATGCCGAAAATTCCGACCCCGAGGGCATGACCAAGGCCGGGGAGAGACTTCTCGAATTTTATTCCGTCGCAAAAAGAAATTCCGAGTCAAGAAGCGTTCTCATCGCTTTTCGGCGGGGATATCCGAAGTTCACGGCCAAGGAGCTTTCGGATTTAGGAGGGGTCGCGGCCGCCATGCTCCAAGACCCGGAGCGCTTCAGGAGCCGTTCCGACGAGCTTGTCGGGGCGATAAAGGCGATGAAAGACGACGTCTCGTCCCGCTCAAGGAGACTTTCGCCGGAGGCCGCCGACGTCTTTGGAAAGATAAGGGAGGAAATGTCCCAAAATGATGAATAAAATCATCCGACTGCGGGCCCACGCGGTCGGATTTTTTTGTGCGCATTTACAAAACGTTTCGGTTTGATTGACTTTTTCAGCGCTATCTGCTATATTATATTAGTACAAATATCAGAATAAAATGCCCGCTTTGGAGGGAAAATATGAAAATAATGATAGCGTCGGATATTCACGGCTCGGCCGTCTGCTGCCGCAGGCTGTTGGATATATATTCCGACTCGGGCGCCGAAAAGCTTCTGCTTTTGGGGGATATTCTGTATCACGGTCCCCGAAACGGCCTCTGCGAGGGCTACGACCCGAAAAGCGTCGCGGATATGCTGAATCGGCATGCCGACGAGATTATCTGCATAAAGGGCAACTGCGACAGCGAGGTCGACCAGATGGTCCTTGACTTTCCCATCATGTCCGAAACGGCGCTGATTTGTAACGACGGCGTCACGGCCCTTTGCATTCACGGCCATAAGGATACGGATAAACTCCCGCTAAAGGGCGTGAATATAGTATTTTCGGGGCATACCCATGTGCCGAAAAACATCGAAAAAGACGGGATAATTTACGCTAACCCCGGCTCGGTATCCATCCCGAAAGAGGACAGCGAAAAGGGTTATATGATATGGGAAAACGGCGGGCTTGAATGGTTTTCTCTTGACGGCGTGAAGCTTGACTCCCGCAAAATTTAAGGCTCTTTTATAATTTTATATAGGAGGATTTTTATGGAAAAAAGAATGTATGAGACCGTCGACAGCGTTCCGAAGCTTGAGGAAACGCTGAAACGCGTCCGGGATGCTCAGGTAAAATTTGCCGAGTACACTCAGGAACAGGTCGACCGGATATTCTTAGCGGCCGCAAAGGCTGCCAACAGTGCGAGAATTCCCCTTGCAAAGCTCGCCGTCGAGGAAACCGGCATGGGCGTGGTCGAGGACAAGGTCATCAAAAACCACTTTGCCTCCGAGTATATCTACAACGCCTATAAGGACTTCAAGACCTGCGGCATTATCGAGGAGGACAAGGCGGGAGGCATGAAAAAGGTAGCCGAGCCGATAGGAGTTATCGCGGCGGTAATACCCACCACCAACCCGACCTCTACCGCTATTTTCAAGACTCTTATATCCCTAAAGACCAGAAACGGCATTATCATCTCCCCTCACCCGAGGGCGAAAAAATCCACCATCGAGGCCGCTAAAATCGTTTTGGAGGCTGCCGTAGAGGCGGGAGCCCCCGAGGGCGTCATCGGCTGGATAGACGTTCCGACGCTTGAGATGACAAATCTTCTGATGAGAGAGGCCGATATAATTTTGGCGACCGGCGGAGCCGGCATGGTAACGGCGGCGTACTCCTCCGGAAAGCCCGCTCTCGGCGTAGGCGCCGGCAACACTCCAGCAATAATCGACGACACTGCCGATATTCTCTTGGCAGTCAACTCGATAATCCACTCTAAGACCTTTGACAACGGCATGATATGCGCTTCCGAACAGTCGGTCATCGTCCTCAAGGGCGTATATAACGAGGTCAAGGCGGAATTTGAAAGAAGAGGCTGCCATATCTTAACTCCCGAGGAGACCGACAAGGTCCGGCACACGATGATCATAAACGGCGCGTTGAACGCAAAGATCGTCGGCCAGAAAGCCCCGACTATAGCAAAGCTCTGCGGCTTCGAGGTTCCCGCCTCCACAAAAATCCTGATAGGCGAGGTCGAGAGTGTGGAGCTGTCGGAGGAGTTTGCGCATGAAAAGCTCTCTCCGGTGCTCGCGATGTATAAGGCCGAGGATATAGAGGACGCCTTTGCAAAGGCAGAGCGGCTTATCGCCGACGGCGGCTACGGCCACACCTCCTCGATTTATCTGAACACTCAGACCGAGCAGGCAAAACTTGACGAATTTGCAGAGAGAATGAAGACCTGCCGAATCTTAGTCAACACCCCGTCCTCACACGGCGGCATAGGAGATCTCTATAACTTCCGCCTCACCCCGTCCCTGACCCTCGGATGCGGCTCATGGGGAGGCAATTCGGTCTCCGACAACGTAGGAGTTAAGCATCTTCTGAATATAAAGACCGTCGCCGAAAGGAGAGAGAACATGCTCTGGTTCCGCGCACCCGAAAAGGTTTACATCAAAAAAGGCTGCCTGCCCACGGCGCTTGCAGAACTTAAGGATATGGGCAAAAAGCGCGCTTTCGTCGTGACGGACAGCTTCCTCTACAAAAACGGCTACTCAAAGCCCATCACCGACAAGCTTGAGGAGCTCGATATTCAGTACACATCGTTCTTCGACGTCGAGCCCGACCCGACTCTTGCCTCCGCAAAGGCGGGCGCAAAGGCTATGACGAGCTTTGAACCCGACGTTATAATCGCCCTCGGCGGCGGCTCCGCGATGGACGCGGCCAAGATAATGTGGGTATTATACGAGCATCCCGAGGCGGACTTTGCGGATATGGCGATGAGATTTTCCGATATAAGAAAGAGAGTCTATAAATTCCCGCACATGGGCGAAAAGGCATACTTTGTCGCTATCCCGACCTCTGCCGGCACCGGCTCCGAGGTAACGCCTTTCGCGGTCATCACCGACGAGACCACCGGCGTAAAGTACCCGCTTGCGGACTACGAGCTGCTGCCCGATATGTCTATAATCGACACCGATTATCACATGTCCGCGCCCAAGGGCCTTACCTCAGCCTCGGGCATCGACGCCGTGACCCACGCGCTTGAAGCTTACGCTTCCGTCATGGCGACCGACTTTACCGACGGTCTTGCATTGCAGGCGCTGAAAATCATCTTTGAATATCTGCCAAGGGCGTACGAAAACGGAAACGACGTCGAGGCAAGAGAAAAGATGGCGAACGCCGCCACCATGGCGGGCATGGCCTTTGCAAACGCTTTCTTGGGGGTATGCCACTCCATGGCCCACAAATTGGGCGCATACCACCACATCGCCCACGGCGTCGCCAACGCGCTCTTAATCGACGAAGTGATCCGCTTCAACTCTGCCGAGGTGCCGGCCAAGATGGGCACGTTCCCGCAGTATTCCTATCCCCACGCGCAGCGCAGATACGCCGAAGTTGCGGAATCCCTCGGCTTAAAGGGCAGGGACGACAAGGCAAAGGTTGAAAATCTCATCAAGGCGATAGACGAGCTGAAAGAAAAAATCGGAATCAAGCCGACTATCAAGGACTACGTCCCCGACGAGGCAAAATTCCTTGAATCACTTGACAGCATGGTTGAAAACGCCTTTGACGACCAGTGCACCGGCGCCAACCCGAGGTATCCTTTGATGAGCGAAATAAAGAAGATGTATCTTGACGCCTATTACGGCAAAAAATGGACGGAGGAGGTTTGAGCATGAATCTTACCAACGTTATAGCAGAGCGCCCGACAAAAACCGTTTACAGGGACGGCGACCGCTGCATAAAGCTTTTCGTCGAGGGCTACAGCAAAGCAAATATTCTGAACGAAGCCCTTAATCAGGCGAGGATAGAAGAGACCGGGCTTCCGATACCGAAGCTTTTGGAGGTCACGACGATAGACGGCCGCTGGGCCATCGTCTCCGAGTATATCGAGGGCAAGACTTTGCAGCAGCTGATGGACGAAAATCCCGAAAAGAAGCAGGAGTATTTGGAGCAGCTCGTGGATATCCAGGTAGAAATCCAGTCTAAGACCTGCCCTATGCTCAATAAATTAAAGGACAAGATGAATTCCAAAATATCTCAGGCCCGCCTCGACGCTACTACGAGGTACGAGCTGCATGTGAGGCTCGACGGCATGCCGAAGCACAACAAGGTCTGCCACGGCGACTTCAACCCCTCGAACGTCATCATCACCGACGAGGGCAAGTGGTATGTCATCGACTGGGCGCACGCCACCCAAGGCAACGCCTCGGCCGACGCGGCAAGAACCTATTTACTGTTCTGCCTTTCGGGACAGTACGAGACCGCGAAGAGATACCTCGACCTGTTCTGCCTGAAGTCGGACACCGCAAGACAGTACGTCCAGAAGTGGATGCCCATCGTTGCGGCTTCGCAGTCGGTCAAGGAAAATGAAAAGGAGCGCGAGTTCCTCTTAAACTGGGTAAACGTCGTAGACTACGAGTAATATTTTCGGGCGCAGAGGTCCTGCCGCAGACGGCGGGGTCTTTGCGCCCTGCGGTTTTAAGGTGAAATAATGGTAGTAATTTTAAAGCAGAATCCCGATAAGGCTCAGCTGAAATCTCTGATGACATGGCTCGAATCAAAGGGAGTGTCGGTCCAGACCACCGTCGGAGCCCAGCAGACTATCTTGGGTCTTGTCGGGGACACGTCCTCGATAGATATAGACCTTATATCCGCCCTTGACATCGTCGAGGCGGTAAGACGCGTCCAGGAGCCCTATAAGAGCGCCAACAGAAAATTCCATCCTGCGGACACCGTGATAGCCGTCGGAAACGTCAAAATCGGCGGAGGCGGGCTTGTAAAAATCGCGGGCCCGGGAGCGGTCGAGTCGGAGGAGCAGATATGCTCTTTGGCGTTGAAGCTGAAATCGTCGGGCGCCGATATTTTATGGGGAGGGGCATATAAATCCCGGTCGTCGCCCTATTCTTTCCAGGGGCTTCGGGCCGAGGGGATAAAGCATCTCATAAAAGCAAAGGAAATTACGGGCATGCCGATAGCGGCGGAGCTCGCCGATATTTCACAGGCGGACGAGTTCAAGGACGTCGATATAATAGTCGTAGGCGCAAGAAACATGCGAAACTACGAGCTTTTAAGGTGTCTCGGCGGTATAGAAAAGCCGGTCATTTTAAAGCGCGCCGTGTCTGCCACATATGAGGACCTTCTCATGAGCGCCGAGTACATAATGTCCGAGGGAAACAGCGAGGTGATACTCTGTGAAAGGGGTATCAGGACCTTTGAGCCGCACACGAGCTTCACCCTCGATATATCGGCGGTGCCGGTTTTAAAGCAGCTTTCTCATCTCCCGGTGATAGTCGACCCGTCCTACGCGTCCGGCAGGTACAGCCTTGTGGAGCCGCTGTCTTTGGCTTCTGCTGCGGCAGGAGCGGACGGGCTTATGATAGCCGTTCACGACGACCCCGCCCACGCCATGTGCGACGGGCCGCTGACGATAAAAACGGACGGATTTGAAAGGATCGCTATGCAGGCCGATAAAATTTCGGCTTTAAGAAAGGCGGACGGGTAAAAATGGCGATAGACGAAATAAGAAAAGAAATAGACAAGCTTGACCGCGAGCTTTTCCCGGTGATTTTACGGCGCATGGAGCTTTCGGCACGGGCCTCCGAGGAGAGCGCCCTCAGCGCCGCCGAAATCAGACAGAGGGAGCGGGAAATGCTCAGATGGGCGACCGAGCAGAGCGGAGATATGGAGCCCTATATCCACAGGTTCTACAGCTCTTTATTCGAGCTCGGGAGAGCCTACCGGGAATGCAACAATCCCGCCGGGACGAAAATCCGCGGGATTTTAGAGGACGCCCTCAAAAAGCAGACCGGAGATTTCCCCCAAAACGGCATAATTGCGGTGCAGGGGGTCGAGGGTGCCAACTCCCAGATGGCCGCCGACAGCCTCTTCCCGAGAGGAAATTTAATGTTCTTTAAAAGCTTCGAGGCGGTTTTTGACGCAGTGGAAAGCGGACTATGCCGCTTCGGGCTGATACCGATAGAAAACTCCTCGAACGGCTCGGTCAGGGCTACCTACGACCTTTTGAACCGTAAAAATGTCAGCATAGTGCGAAGCACACGGCTCTGCATCCGCCACGAACTTCTGGCAAAGCCCGGCTCCACGCTTGCCGATATAAAAGAGATACGCTCCCATGAGCAGGCCCTCGGTCAGTGCTCCGAGTTTTTAAAGACCCTCGGCGGCAAGGTCTCGATAGTCCCCTGCGCGAACACCGCGATGGCGGCCGAGCTTGCCTCGCGTTCGGAATTCGGGGACATAGCGGCGATAGCCTCTCATCCGGCATGCGAGCTCTACGGGCTGGTGCCGATAGCCGAAAACATCCAGAACAGCGACAACAACTATACCCGCTTCGTCTGTATCTCCAAGGAGCGGGAGATATACCCCGGCGCCGACAGGATAAGCCTTATTCTGGCATTAAAGCACCGTCCGGGCGCGCTCTACGAGATTTTGGCGAAGCTGACTGCGCTTGAGATAAATCTGATAAAGCTTGAGAGCTGCCCCATCGTCGGGCATGATTTTGAGTTCATGTTCTTCTTCGAGATGCAGGGCTCGGTCCGCGACCCGAGGGTTGCGGCGATGCTCGAAGCCTTGGAGCAGACCTGCGAGAGCTTCAAGTTTTTGGGGAATTACTCGGAAAGCTGACATAGAGGATAGAGCGTTAGAGGATAGAGGATGGGGCAATGAGTGCCGCAAAGAATTTGAAGCTTGGGGGATAAGATGGCGGACAGCAAAAAAATTTTAAAGCGGGCGGCATGGCGGACGATAATTGCTTTGGGGGTCGTCGTCCGCCTATGCGCGGTCGTCGTTGCCGCGGGATGTGTTTTTTGGAACATGATCTTTCTTGCGGACAGAATGCCGAGGACGGTCGACAGCGCCGAAAACGGCGAATATACCGTTATTTTGCAGGCTCTCGGTTCGCCCGGCTGGCCTTTCGGACCGCAGGACGGCAGAGTTGTGCTGAAAAAAGACGGGAAAACGATATGCCGAAAAAATTTCACGCTTCATAACGACGGCAAAAACATGGGCGCATGGAACTGGGAAGTGGAATGGGAAAGCGGCCGCGTTTTGGTGACGATTTCCGGCGAGGAGCAGGAGGACGAAACGCTTGCGCTCGAATATCAATAAAAAGGTGTAAAAAATATGGCAAATTCAGAGAACAGAATCAGGACAAGAGATTTAACGATTATCGGCGTTTTTGCGGCGGTTTTGTGCATAATTTCGCCGTTTACAATTCCCGTCGGACCGGTCGGGATAACGCTCGCGACGTTCGGGATATACCTCGCGGGCGCGGTTTTGGGCTGGAAAAGAGCGGGGGCGGCCGTCGCCGTATATCTTCTTCTCGGGCTCATAGGGCTGCCGGTGTTTTCCGGTTTCGCGGGAGGCTTCGAGCGCCTTGCCGGGCCTACGGGAGGGTATCTCGTCGGCTACATACCTTTGGCAGTGATAACGGGGCTTTTTGCCGATAAAATAAACAAAAAATGGGCGCTGCCGCTCGGCATGCTCATAGGGACCGCCGTGCTGTACGCGTTCGGAACGGCGTGGTTTTGTATCATGAGCGGGAGCAGCCCGGCTTCTGCGCTTGCAGCCTGCGTGTTGCCGTTCATCCCCGGGGATATTCTGAAGATAGCGGGTGCGGCTGCGCTCGGGCTAAGGCTCAGGGGATTGCGGCTCTTAGTATAAATCGCGCGCTCCCGACCTTGCCGGGGCCCCGATCCCGCCCCCCTTTGGGGGGGCGGAACGCCGGCGGCGAAGCCGCCGGCCGCCCGCGCTGAAAGCGCGGGCAGGGGCCCCGGGCAAGTGCGGGAGCGTGCGCGGTATAGATATATCGCTGAAAAGATCAGCGATATTTTTTTGCCCGAGCGCAACTGTTTCGGAGATTTGTCGAGATATAGTGTAGGCGCCTGAAAAACGAAAAGGAGTGGTAAAATGCCCGATGAAGAAATAGTCGCGCTGTTTTTGGCGGGAGACGAGAGCGCTCTCAGGGAGTGCCGGGAAAAGTACGGCGGGTATCTGTCAAAAATTGCCTACAATATTTTGGGGGACATTTCCGACAGCGAGGAAGCCGTCGCCGACGCGCTTTTGGGAGCATGGCGGTCTATCCCCGGGATAAGCCCCGACGACTTAAGAGCATATCTTATAAAGCTTGTCAGATGCTCTGCGATAGACATTCTCCGCACTAAAAACCGTGAAAAACGGCGTGCGGGAGAGTACAGCGTATCCCTTGACGAGCTTTCCGAGGTGATACCGGGGGAGGGCAGTCCTGCCGAACAGGCGGAGCTTAAAGCGGTCGCGGGCGCGATAAACGCATGGCTTCGGGAGCTTTCGGACGACAAGCGGAGAATTTTTATCCGCCGGTATTTCTATGCCGAGCCGATAAAGGACATCGCCGGGGACTTGGGCGTGCGCGAGACGAAAATAAAGAGCATTTTATTCCGCCTGAGAAAAAGTCTGCATACATATCTTGAAAAGGAGGAACTTTTGTGAACAGAGAAGATTTATACAGCGCCATAGGCGATATTGACGAAAAGATGTTGGAAGAGGCCGCCCAAAACAAAAGGCTAAGGCCGAGAGTGCCCAAGGCGGCAGTAGTCGCGGCCGCTTTGGCGGTATGCGTGGGCGGGACTGCCGCGGTCTCGGCCGTCACGGGTCATTTTTCGGACATAAAGAATATCTTCGGGACTGTCACCGGCACGGAATATCTCGACGCGACGGATGATCTCGACATTGAATTCATGGGCTTCAAGGGCGGACAGCTCAACGTCGGCTTCGACATAAAACAGCCCGACAAGGCGCCGTATATGACCCTTGGGAACGGTGCGGAGCTGAAACTTCTGTCCTATAACGTCACCGACGACGACGGAAATGTCATACTCGATTCCGGCGACAGCGTAGTCGTAAGGCTTGGCTCCGACGGAGTCACCGAATATTCCTACACCGAGGGAGAGGTCATGCCGTATGCCGAAGAGCCCTACGTCTGGTCGGAGAGCGATAACGTGGTAAACGGCGAATTCTCGGACAGCGCCGTCACCTACAGCGTGATAATCGGCTCGGAAAGCGTCACCGTCGGAACGGTAGGCCTTACCTTTGACGAGCAGCTTGCTGAGTATGACCTTAAAAAAGAAAATCTTGAGGAATGCGGAGACTTATCGACATACAGCTTCACCTACACCTCCTCAAGCGATACCGGCGACTGCGTAGAGATACTTTACGAGAGCTGCTACAAAGACGTCACCACCGGGAAGCTCTATCTCTTCCCGACCGGGACAAAGCCCCTTGACAAGGGCGTTTACACCTTGAACGTCGACAAGCTCGTCATGACCTCAAAGGGCGATCAGCCGCTTGAGATCACCGGGGACTGGCACACCGACTTTGAAATCGGCGACGACCCTGCCGGGCTTTTCGTCTGACATAAAAAACGCCGTCGGGAGAAAACTTCCGACGGTTTATTCTGCGCTGCCACCGCCGCGCTTGACCCGCACCCCCGGGAGCCCGCCACCTGCCGCCTTTGGCGGCAGGAGCTCCCCTCGGGCCAAAGGCCCGAGGGGAGCGGCCCGGCGAAGCCGGGCCGCGGGCTCCCTTGGGGGCGCGGGCAAGCTGCGGCGGCCGGTCACTTCGGAGACTCGCTGTAATATAGCTCGAACCCGTTTGCGGCGAAGAGATCGAGCGCCCGCTTTAGCGGCAGCCCCCGCATAAGATGCTTCGGGCTCTGCTCGCTTGTGGTCCGAACGATGACCGTGCAGGACCCGCCGAGCCTCTGAAACGGGCTTTGGCGGATGATGACCTTTGTTATCCTGTCTTTCGGGACGATGACCGTGTGGAACGTGTAAATCCTTGAATATCTCATCGTCATGAACCCGTCCGAAAAGCCGAAGCCGGTCGTGAACATCGAAAGAGTGCGGCATATCGCGAGCCATAGCGCCGGGAACAGGAAAATCGCGAACGCCGGATAGGCGACCGCATACCACGTCGGGAGAAAATAGTAGAACACTCCGAACGCCAAAAGCGGCAGGGCGGTAAAAATTATCGGATGAAGATAAAAGCTCATGTAGCTTCTCGGATGGGTCTTGAGCTCGATTTTCGGCTTCGGATACTCCGGGAAAACCTCCTTGATAGCGCCGTTTATCTCCTTTCTTGTGGTTATCGGCAGGACTACCGAAAGCTCGTCGCGGCCCCTTGAGCCGTAGCCCGAACAGCTGACGTGCAAAGAGCTCACGTTAAAAACTTTGCTCAGAAAACTCTGCTTTAAATCGATGTAATTTATCCTGTCTCTTCTTAAGATGTGCCTGTTTTTTGTGATGACTCCGCTTTTTACATAGACGCTGTCGCTGCATTTTGTCAGCACGAATCCCCAAAATACAAATAAATTTGAAATAAAAGATAGCGCCCACGCCGAGATTATCACTATGCTGATTATGGTTATGACAGGCGGCACGAACACCGAGACCCTCTGCGCAGCCTCGGTAAGCGTGTCAAGTATCAGTCTCGCCTCAACCTCTCGGTCGAGGATGTTTCCCGTCTCCCACAAAAGGGCGACGATTATGACGACCCCCGAAAGAGCCGACGAGAAAAACAGCGAGAAAATAATGAGCCTCAGTTTATTCGGCAGTATCGAGTAGTTGAGGCTTTTTTGACGGGAACCCTTTACCGCAAGATAGAGCCGATCTGCGTCACCGCGGCGCATGATGACGGTCAGGTCTGCGCGGTCGGTCTTGCCGGAATTTGTCCCGATGTAGACGGTGGACGCGCCCAACAGTCTGTATAAAAAGTTCTGAGTTATACTTATAGTAGAAATATTTGAGTAGTATACCCTGTCCTCCGAGGTGAGAAAGACCCCTCTTCGGAGGATTATTTTTTCATCGTCAAAGGAAAACCACACCGAGAGCCATCTTATATAGGCAAACGCCAAAATCGCCCCCAAGACCAAAAGGTCGAGCCATGCTCCCCGAAGCCAGACTTTAAAGGCGTTGAATTCAAACGTGAGAGAGTAAAGGCTTCTTGCAAGCGGGATTATAAGCAGCCAGAAATACCTTGTGGTATAGGAAAGAAATCTTAGAGGATGCTGTCTTGCGGAATACATTTACTCACCCCTTTCGCAAGCTTGCTTTTATCAGTCCTCGGCCCCGGTCACAGCCGCCGAAAGCGCCCGTTCCAGCTCGTCGCAGTCCTCCGTCCTTAAAAACGGAAGCAGCATATTTCCGCCGAGGGCATGTATGACCAAAAAATTAAAACCGGTTATCCCCGAAAGCGGTGAGGAAACCCTCGTCACATACTGAGCGGTCTTAAGCTTCATCTGCTCTCTGCGGAAAAAGATAAGCCCGGTGTGCACGGTTATATCGTCGGCGGAGAGGCAGACGACGGTCCTTCTGAAATACGCGGGCAGCAGCCAGAACCCGAAGAGAAGTCCCAAAAATACGAATATTGCGATGAGGACATACATAAGAATGTCAAAGGAGCCGAGATATCTCCAGACAAGATATGAGGCCGCGCCGGTAACTATGGCGATAAGCCCGCAGATGATATAGAGCGCGGACGGCTTTAGCGTAAATTTTCTCATTTTGTCTCCTTTCACTCGGGAGGTGTGAGCCTTGACGGATCTTTTGACATATCTTTCAGACCTCGCATGGGGTCCTCCGACAGTGGCGCTGATTTTGGGCGCGGGAATATATTTAAGCGGCGCTCTCGGACTGCCGCAAATCTCCCGCCTTAGGGATATTTTCGGAAGCGTTCTGAATTCGGGCGCGTCCCAGAAGCTTTCTATCTCGACGGCGCTTGCGGCTACCGTCGGGACCGGCTCCGTCGTAGGGGTCGCAAGCGCTATAAAATTCGGCGGCCCGGGAGCTGTTTTTTGGTTATGGGTATCGGCGTTTTTCGGCATGGCGGTGAGCTATGCCGAGGGCGTATTATCGGTAAAATACCGGCGGGAATGCCCTCGCTCGGGAGGCTTCTGGTACGTCCTGCGTGACGGCGCAGGACTTAAATTCACGGCAATTTTATACGCTTTGTTCACGGCCGCCGCCTCGTTCGGGATGGGCTGCATGGCGCAGATCAGCTCGGCCTCGGCAGCCTTAAAAAGCGGCTTTTCGCTTGACCCGGTTTTGGTGGGGGCGATCTGCTCGGCAATGCTCCTTGCATGCCTTTTCATAGACGGCTTTGCGGGAAAGCTCTGCTCGGTCTGGATGCCCTTTTTCACGGGCTTTTACATCTTAGGCTCCCTCGCCGTAATCTTAAAAAACATATCCTCCATCCCGGGAGTCATAAACGGGATTTTAGCGGGAGCGTTCGGCTTTAGGCCCATAGTTTCGGGCACTGCCGGCTACGGGATAGCGCGTGCGGTCAGCGTGGGGGTTCGGCGGGGCGTTTTTTCAAACGAAGCCGGCCTCGGGACTACCGCGCCCATTCACGCAGTCTCCGGCTCAGGCGACCCCGACAGACAGGGGCTTATGAACATGTTCGAGGTGAGCGTGGACACTTTTTTGATATGCACATTGACGGCCTTGGCGGTGCTATGTTCGGGAGCGGATACAAAAAACATATCCGACGGCGCGGGCATGGTCCTTTACGCCGCAGGCTCGGTCTTCGGAGAGGCCGCCGGCAAGCTCGTGGCACTATGTATAGCCGCCTTTTCGGTCGCTACCGCAGTCGGCTGGAGCCAGATAGGTCTTTCGGCCGCCGAATATATCCTGCCGAAAAGCAAAAATATCTACAAGATAATATATTCGCTTTGCGCGATTTTGGGAGCAACGCTCGCGCTCGAAAGCGTTTTAAAACTCAGCGACATTTTCAACGGTCTGATGGCGATACCCTGCACGGCGGCGATAATCATGCTCCGAAAAGAAATCATTAAGACAGGCGTAAAAAGGCCCGATTAAAATTTCCCGCTTGAGCCGAAGCCCGAAACGCCCCTCTCGGTCTTAGGCAGTTCCTCCGCCTCTTCGACGTCCGGGAATATCACCGGCACCGTGACGAGCTGGGCTATTCTTTCGCCGGGCTGGACGGTGTAGGGCTCGCTGCCGTGGTTTATGAGCGGGACCTGAATTTCTCCCCGGTAGTCCGAGTCTATGACCCCGACGCAGTTCGGCAGGGAGATCCCCCTTGAACGCCCGAGCCCCGAGCGCGGGAACATCAGCATCACGACGTCGTCCCGGTCGGGGGCGACAGCTATGCCGATGGGGAAGTTTCTTATCTCTCCGACGGGAATTTCTATCGGCGAGTCTATGCAGGCGTGAACGTCGAGACCTGCGGAGTTTTTGGTGGCGCGCTCGGGGATTATCGCCTCGGGCCGCAGTTTTTTTATCTTAAGGGTCATGGTTTTTTATCCTCACTTTATCTTAAATCCTCGGGTGAATTTCCCGCTTGGGGAGAGTTCCCCCGAAAAATCCTCCCAAATTTTTCGGCATTCCTCGGGGCGTTCCGCGGTGAACCAGACGTCCCCGTAGTCAAGATTCAGGCTCCCGAGCTTATCAGCAAGCCATATGGGACGGCTGTTCAGAAGCTCAAAATAGCCCTCGTTTTTGTGGCATAAAATTTTAAACTCCTCGCCGGTCCTGTCTATAAGCCGCTTTTTACAGGCTTTGCATCCCACTTCCGCGGCTATCGGACAGCACCTCGTTATCATCAGCGGGAGCCGGCCGTAAACGATGGCGCCGGTCTCGGCCGGTACGGCGATACAGCTCTGCGCCGAGGGCTTCAGTTCCGGGGAGAGCGTGAGCCGCTTTACGCCCTGCTCAAGGCTGTAAAAGCGTGCAGACAGGGAGTT
The DNA here is from genome assembly GCA_947625125.1 of uncultured Clostridia bacterium. Lineage (GTDB taxonomy): Bacteria > Bacillota > Clostridia > Oscillospirales > Ruminococcaceae > Faeciplasma. Next base: position 72,342 of record CANQNF010000006.1, on the reverse strand, counting down.
TGTGATATTTAGCCCAAAGCCGCCTGACGGCGTGAAGCCGAGCTCTCGAGCAAGCTTTATCTGTCCTATATTACCGCATTCTACCATATCAAAGCCGAGCTTTTTGGCGAATCGAAGCTCCTCGGCCGTTTTTTCTTCATCGTTTATAAGCCTCGGCAGATACAGCGCCGCCTTTTTCACATCAAGCCCCGAATCGGCATAGCTTGCGGCTTCCCTGAGCGGGATGACCGCTTCCGTTCCCTCCGGCAGGGCCTTTAGCTGATTAAGATTTTCAACCTTTGCCCTAAGTCTCGGCCTCTTTAAAATCAGAAGCATCGGAAAATCAAAGCTCAGACCGCTGCCGTCAAACGCGGGCTTTTTAAACGAATTTATCCTGTTTTCATCAAGCTTCTCAAGCGCCATGCGACGAAGCCGGTTCAGAGCGGACTTCGGTATCATCAGTCCCGAATCGGTTTTTACGTCGATTTTTCCGGCATTATAAATCGTCCCGCCGAGTTTTGAAAGCTGCTCGGAAATTTCATCCGACGTAGTCGCTCGGGTCAGCGCCGCCTCCGGCGCATCCCCAAAAACCGTAACCGAATCGCCGTCGCAGGAGGCTTTCAGCAGAATTTCCTCTCCCGCTTTTGCCGAAAAATCAAAATCGACGGTGAAGCGCTTCATCGGCTTTTCATAGAGCTTTTTAAGCTCGGGGAGGGCGTCCCGGGCCGCGGTCACGTCCTCTTTGAGGCGCGCGCCGAAAATCTCTTTCCCGGGGTTTCCGTCAAGATAGGAGTCGGTAAACCCGCTTCTTGAAAAAACCGCCCGCAAAAGCCCGCCGTCGAAGTCCTCGCCGTCCACGGCTTTTCTCAGGGCATTCGTCGAGGCTGCGACGTATTCCGGCCGCTTCATCCTGCCCTCGATTTTTAATGATGTAACGCCGGCTTCGGCCAGCTCTTTGACCCTGTGGCAGTAGGATAAATCTTTTAATGAGAGCGCCCGCTCGTCCTCTCCCGGGAGGCCCTTTGCGGAAAACGGAAGTCGGCAGGCTCCTGCGCAAAGGCCGCGGTTGGCGCTTCGGCCGCCCATCGCCGCCGACAGATAGCACTGCCCCGAAACGCACATGCAAAGCGCTCCGTGCGCAAAAGCCTCTATCTCGATACCCGTATCGGCCATTTTTTGAAGCGTGCCGAGGGGCAGTTCCCTCGCCGCCACTACCCGCTTAAATCCGAGTTCTTTGGCGGCGTATGCCCCCATGCGCGTGTGCAGGCTCATCTGCGTAGAAGCGTGCACGGGCATCTCGGGGCATGCCTTTTTGACGATCTCATATATCGCCATGTCCTGAACGATAAGTCCGTCTATTCCGGCCTCGCAGGCAAGTTTTATCACATCCGCGGCGCTTTTGAGCTCGTCGGGCAGGACGACGGTATTTACTGTCAGATAAACCAAAACGCCGTTTCGGTGACATTCCCGGACCGCTTCAAAAAGCTCGGCGTCGGAAAAGTTTACGGCGTTATGTCTTGCTGAAAAATTCTTTGCCCCGAGATAGACGGCGTCGGCTCCCGAGTTTATGGCCGCAGGGAGAGATTCCGGGCCGCCGCATGGGGACAAGACCTCGGGACGGCTCATATCTTCTGGCTCAGGCGGTCCTCGAGCTCCTCGATGCGCTTTTTAAGAGAGGCTATCTCTTTCTTGGAGTTCTCAACGCTCGACTGTGCTCTGCCGGCCGAGTTCATGTATTCGCCGAGCTGTAAGCGTATATTGTCGGCGTTCTCGCTTGCCTTCTTGGCGTCGTCCATCGCGTCCAAAGCGCAGAGTATAGCGACGTCGATGCCGCTTAGGGTGTTTGACTCCGAGAGCATGGCGTTCATCTTAGCGTCGAGCTCCTCGGCGAGCTTGAGGGTATAATCCCGGGAGTTATCGGTCCCGAGGGTATAATCGCGGCCGATGATCTTTACCTTGACTTTGGGCATAGGTTTCATCCTTTCGCAAAAATATGTGTATATAGACAGTATACTATATTTTTCGCAGAAATGCAAGAGGGATTTTGAAGAGTTATTTATCGGCATTGCGGCATGAGCGAAGACGTCAAGAAAACGGAAGTTCAAGGAGCCGCCAGAGGACGATTTGATTTGTGAATATATGCCTTGCTCCGATAATAAAGCCCCGGCAAAAAAGCCGGGGCTTTTCAAAAGCAAAAAGAACCTTACTTCGTCACAACCTGCATCTCAACATCCACCGGGTCAATGCTGTCGGCGGCGGGGTCGAGGTCGGTAAGTCTTAAGTAGACATAGCCGACCGGCAGGTAGCTGAAGCCGTAGTAGGCGCTGTAGAGGCGGTCGCAGGAAATTTCGTAGCAGATATTTCCGTCGTCGTCGGCATAGATGACGTCCGAGGGCACGACTACCGCTTCATTCGGATCAAAATACTGCGACATCACGACCGAGGCCTCGGTGTCAAGAGTCAGGTAATCGGCGGGGATATGAGTGTTGACCCGAAGCACCGCTCCGGAAATTTGCATCGCCTTTTCAAATTCGGAATATTCCTCCGGCTGGTCGTCGGGGTGGAGGGCGGGTCTGTAATGCTCGCCGTTCTTGACTTTCTGGCTGTGGAGGGTATAGCTGAACTGAACCTTGTCGCCGCTGAAACGCTTTTCACGCTCTCGCCCCGGGATGACCTCTATTCTTGCCGTGCAGGTAGAATCGTTGGCCTCGTCGGTAAGGCCGCCTATCTGCATATAGACCTGGGCGTACTCCTCTTTGATATTGAGCTTTTTCCTGATGTTCAAAAGATCCTTGCCGCTCACGGAAAATACCGTGCGGCTGCTTGTGGATTTTGCATTTTTCGTCCGAATCTGCTCAAAATTGTTGTAGTTTAGGTCTTCGGTATCCTGTATGCCGATGTCAAACCACGCCTCGCCCTCTTTGAAGCTGGATTTTCCGAACGATACGGTAACTTTGACGGTGCAGTCGCCGTCGCCGAGCGCACGGAAGAAAGCCGTGTTGAACTTCTCGCCGGTAACCTCGTTTTCGCTCCATGGGTCAACGAGCGCGTCGAACCATTCATAATCGCCCCTGTCAAGCTCTTTGAGCACTTCAACAAAAGTCGGAGTGTCGTATGCCCTGCCCGATTTGACGGGGACTTCTTTCAAAGGTCCTGCTTCCGTCGCGGCAGTCGTTTCGGCGGGCTTAGCTGTCGTCGCGGCGGTGGTCGTCGCGGGCTTAGCGGTTGTCGCGGCAGCGGTAGTAGTGACGGGCTTAGTCTCCGCCGCTGTGGCGGTCGCGGGCTCGGTCTCGGCTGCGGCCGTGGTTTCGGGCGCAGGCTCGGTCGCGGCTTCGGGTTCCGCGGGAAGCTCCGGCAGGTTCTCCGACGGCTGATTTATTATTTCAATTCTTGAGGTGAAATCCTGCCCCTCGGCGGCATCACCAACTCCGTCAAGCTTCAGATATAAATATCCTACGGGCAGGAATCCGAGGCCGTAATATGCGCTGTAAAATCTGTCGCAGGAGATCTCATATGTCAGATATCCCTCGTCGTTTGCATATATCACATCGGCCGGCACTTCGACGGTAATATCGGGGCGCCAGTACTGTCCCAAAACTGCGGCGGCTATTGTGTCGGCGGTTATGCAGTCCCCGGGGATATTCGTAGAGAATCTCAGCACGGCGCCGGGGGTCTTTATGGCCTCCTCATATACGGGGTAATCGTTCGGCTGGTCGTCGGGATGGAGGACGTAGCCGTAATATGAACCGTTTGTTACGGTAGTGGGATTACCGTCGGCAGCGGCCGGAATCGCATAGTAGCTGAACAGCTTTTCCCCGTCCGCCTCAAGCCTTGTCTCGGGTTCTCTGCCGACCAGAACTTCCGCCTTGGCGTCGCAGGCCGAGTTGTATGCTTCCTCGGTAAGCCCGCCTATCTGCATATAGATCTGCCCGAATTCTTTCTTGATGCCTCTTTGCTCCATCAGCTCGAGCAGCGCCTGTCCGCTGACTGAGAAAGTCACGCTGTCATCGGTCATGACGACGTCGTCGCTACGTATCTGTCCGAAGTTGGAGTAGTTGCCGTCCTCTGTATCCTGAACGCCTATGTCAAAGAATGCTTCGTCGGTAAAATCATTGCTTCCGAACGTAAGAGTGACCCTGACGCGGCTCTCTCCCTTGGCAAGCTCCCTGTGGGCTTCTTCGATAAATTTGTCGCCCGTCACGTCGTTTCCGCTCCACGGGTCGATTACAGCGCGGAACCAGTCGCCGTTGTCGCCCTTATCAAGCCCCTCGCTTACAAGGATAAAGCTCGGAGTGTCAAATATAAGGTTCGGGTCGGCGGAAATATCCTCGACGATTACGGGAAGCGTAGTCGTCTCGGGTTCCGTTTCTTCGGGAGCGGTCGTCATCGGGTTCTCCGTTTCGACCGCCTCGGCGGGCGTTTCGGGCTCGGTCTTAGGCTGTCCGCACGCCGAAAGCGTCGAGGCAGCGATAGCCGCAGCCATGATAAATGCCAAAAATTTTTTCATATTTATCCTCCTTTGGTATAAATCACGGAAATTTTATGCCGTTATATCAAATAATATAAAAGCTTTTTCGCTTGGCGCGGATCATTCTTCCAAAATATAGGCTTTGCCGAATTCTTTATATCCTATCGACTTTGCAAGTTCATACGAAGCAGGATTTTCAAGGCCGCACTCCCATTGTGGGCAAATTCCGTTTTGGAGAAGCTGATGAGTTGCCAGTGCGGCGGTGAGCTTTCCGTATCCCTTTCGGCGTTCTTCTTCCAAGGTCATGATACCGGTATGCCGGATTCGGTCCTCCATATAGGGCATATCCGGCGCGTCGCATACGGAAACGAGCCGTCCGTCCTTAAAATACCCGGTCAGGCGGCCCTCTTTTTCCAAAAAATAATCCTTTAGCCAACCGTCGGGGTCGGCGTTTTTGTGCGTTTCTCGGAAAAATGCTTCAAAAAGGGGGTAGTCCTTTCTTTTAAGCACTTTTGCGCCGCCGTACTGCGTTACCGTTTCTTTCTGAAAAATGAGCAGGCGCATTTTTTTGAGATGATATTCATTCTCGACCGCCGCAAGAATTTCGTCAGGGCCGCCATGTTTCAGCGTATCGACAAAATCTTCAAACGCCGGTGAATAGGCAATCACGCACAAATCCTCTTTTTTCAAAATATAAAGCGGGTATTTGCAGCCGTAGCCCTTTAAGGGCATGTTTCTTTCTTCGGAACAGACAAACCGGATCCCGCTTTTTGTTTTTGAAAGATCGGTGCAGCAGAATTTGGAATAGTACTGCGTTGTAATATCGGAAATTTCCGAATTTGTCAAAGTCACGGCCTTAACTTTCCTTGGGTTTATTTGTCAATCGATTTCATCGTCGGGACATGAGCAAGCAGGTTTTTCGCGATTTTCAAGGCGTTTTGTCTAAGCTGAAAAAGCCTTTATTTACGCGGTTTTACATCAATCCCGCTTTTGTCTGAAAACATCTTGCTTTATCGGATAGGCGGTGTTTTGATATAAATCTGATATAAAATTCAGCGTCGGAAATGCGCTGTAATTTGCCGTCTGCTGTTGTCATTATATATCCGATTGATATAAAAGTCAAGTGCGATTTCATAAAAAGAACCCCGACATGCGTCGGGGATTTTTCAGCATATTTTGATTTTGCCCTCAAGGTTCACAAACGCCTCGCGTTTTTTATCTTCGGTCGCCTCGGCGTAAATGTTCATTGTGGTTGATATATCACTGTGGCCCATTATCTCTTGAATAACTTTTATGTTGGTTTCGTTTTCACAAAAGCGGGTGCAAAAGGTGTGCCTGAGATTGTGCGCTGAAAAGTGTCGGATCAAAAGCGGCTCGCGATTTTCAGCTTCCGCCCGCTCGGTTTCCTGCTTATTATAGGCTTTACAGATACGGCAAATCGTTCGGTTTATCAATTCGGGTTTGAATACGTCGCCGTAACGGTTTGTGAATATGAACCCCGTGTAGCCGTCCACCTCTGCCTGCTGCTTGCCCTCGCGGTTCTTTAGCTGTTGCCGCCGCTGTGCATACAGTGCCTCGCGGACGTCGGACAACATCGGAATCGTTCTGCAACCCGCGCTCGTTTTTGGCGTGGTTATATGCAAAGCCATTTTGCCCGTATCCTGTATGCGGTAAATAAGATTGTGGTTAATGCTTATCGTTCCCGCTTCAAAATCGACGTCCTCCCACCGCAAACCCAAGAGCTCGCCTATACGGCAGCCTGTGCCGAGCAGGACCGCAAAGAGCGGCAGCCAGTGCGAAAATTCGTAAGAATCGGCGATAAAGTCTATAAAAGCCGCCTGCTCGTCGATTGAAAGCGCGTGACGCTTCGGCTTTTCCCAGTTATGACTTTTCTTTATATCAGCCATAACGCCCTCGGTCGGGTTTGCCCTGATATATCCGTCGCGGACCGCAAGCGTGAAAACCGGGTGCAATATGGTATTTATTATCTCCATGCTGTTCGGTTTGAATCCCATATCGGTTATAAGGGCGTTATAAAAACGCTTTATATCGCTGTATTTTATGCTCTGCAAGGTCCTTTTTCCAAGTCCCTCGCTAACATATTTTTCATACATATACAGGTAATTTGTCCTTGTAGATTGCTTGAGATTTACCTTGCCCGCCATATACACCTCAAACATTTCGTTTAAGGTCATTTCCCGCGCCGTTTTGCCGTCTATGCCCTCAAAAAGATCTTTTTCGATTTCAGCTTCTTTATCCCGCAGACATTTGCCGTCGCGCTTGCCGGGCGGGGTTCTATCGGTAATTATAAGCCGCCAAGCATAGATTGCGCGGCGGTTTCCCGCGGGGTCGGTGTATTGAAATTTATAGCGGCCGTCTGCGAGCTGCGTTTCACCGTCTTTAAGAATCCGCCCCCGATCGTCCTTGCGCCGGGTGTATTTCTGTTTTTCTGTCATAGCTTTTACCCCTTTTCATAGCAGGCGGGGAGTTAATCGATCCCGCCCGCAATAGCCTTTAAGCAGGCGGCCGCCGCCTTTAATCCTGCATAGAACCCGGCGCGCCTTGCCGCCGCCTCGTATTCGCCCAAAATAAGCCCGTCAGCCGCGCCGTCAAGCCGCCTGCTTATATCGGCGACATCTTTCTCCTGCTCGTTCTTCAAAGACCCTGTACCGTCGATATAGGTGCTGAAAAGAGCTTCCGCAATATCGGACGGCTCGCCGCCCTCAACCAATTCAGCCTTAATTTTTTCCAATAATTCAGCCATTTTATAAAACCTCCTATTTACTTTTTCGGCAAAGTATGTTAAAATATCCGTATATCGCGTAAGCTGCCGTTTTGCAATATAGCCGCCCTTGCCGGGGTTTCCCCCGGCGGGGGCAATTTTTTAAGCTATCGAAAATCTCCTGCTTGCGGATTGCTTTAGGTATCCCTTGTAAACCTCGGGCAAAGCCTTTTTGAAAGCCGTGGTATCAAATCGCTGTGTAAGTACGCTTGTATAGCGGACAATGTATTGTCCCGCTTCAAGTTCCTCGGTGTTGCGGGCGTCCATCTCGCGCTTGATTTCGTCCTTAAGGGTTTCGGCTTCGGCCTGTGCCTCGGCAATCAGCGCCTCCCATTCTTTCAGCCTTTCGATTTTGGTTATCATTTCGTTTGCACTCATTGTATTTTACCTCCGTTTTTATTTGGTTTATCTCAACCCTGTGATTATATATTACACTATTTTTCGTGTAATGTCAATAGTCATTTTGCACGAATTTTAGTGTAATATTCTGTTTACTTTTTACACTTGATTTCGTGTAAAAAATGTGATATAATCGCCACAATAGGAGGGTTATGTACTATGTCATTAAAATACAAAACAGACGTGCTTAGCAAACTTAAAGAAGCAGGCTATAACACTAACCGCATACGCAAAGAGAAATTATTCAGCGAATCGACCCTGCAAAAGTTTCGCAAGGGTGAAATGGTATCGGCGGAAAACCTTAATACTATCTGCCGTCTGCTTAACTGTCAGCCGGGCGATATTCTGGAATTCGTCCCCGACGCTGTGTAGCGCTGCCTGTTCAACCTCGCGCGCGTGCGCGTAACGTGTCCATTTATTGAGCGAGCGGGTATTTTATAGGCTCACCGGTCCGACGGTGTTCGGCGACGGCAGCCATTAGCCCGCGGTATTCGTCCGCCGTCAGATTTTCGCTGAATCGGTAGATCACATAAACCGCGGCGCTGTGAAAGTCGTTGAAGTATTTCCCGCCGCCCGCATACTGTACGCACCACGAAAACGGCCCGCCCTCATTTTTGTGAAGCAGGAAAATAAAGCCGTTTGAATCGTCGAAAACACCTGCAACGCTGTAACGGTCGAGGTCTATGCCCTCGCCCGCTTTAAAGTGCACCTCGTCGTTAAAATCGTACCGCGAAAAGTAGTAACTGATAACGTCGCTGATCGGTGCGTCGTACCAAGGCAAAACGCCGCGGACCGTCGGCAGCAGGTCGCAAAGATTATCACCGCGCCAGACTATTTTGTGTCCGTTCTTTTCAGCCAGTTCAGCCAACAGCTTTTTGAGGTCGTCGGACGGCAGCTGTTTCGCCTCGTCGCAGTCGATAAAACGGTCAAGCTCGGTGCTAAAAAATGAAAATTCCATGCTGTTTCTCCTTTTGGTAAATTTTGGTGTGTGTCGCGTGTGTGCCCACTCATGGGAAGTATATATTATATATCAGCGCGGGGAAAAAATTTATAGAATACTCTCAGGAAAGGCGACACACGCGACACACATTTAACATTGTTAAATGTTTTTCAACTCATAACCGATAACCATTTGCACCGCTGCGGCCGTTCTTTCTGCTCCGTCGGGTCGCGCGCGTTTGGTAATTATGCCGGCGGACGCGAGCGACTTCAAAAATTCGTTGATCCCCTCGGGACGCAAGCCGGCGTTGTAGCACCACTCTTGGTACGCCGTGTGAATTTGTTTCAGCGGCGTTTTCTTATTTTCAGCCGCTTGCAAGCAGTCGGAAATAAAACAGCCGGTTTTATCGCTAAGCGAGCGATAATCGTTTACCGACTGCCTCACGGCGGGCGGATCTTTCAAGCCCTCAGATTGTAACATTTTCCAACCGTCAAGAGCCCAGTTCAGAATGCCGCTCAAAGCTTCGGGGCTTGTCAATTTTCGCTTAAGGTCGGGATCGCGCTCAGCTTCCGAAAAATGACGGTTAAACGGGATAACTTTCAAGCGGTCAGATGTAAAGAGCGTGGAATCGGAAATATACGGTAAATGATTTGTCGCGATGAAGATTTTGAATTGCGGTTTGTATTCCCGCTCGGCCTCGTACAGCGCTCGGGCGGTAACGGTGTCGCCGCCGCTTAGCTGTTTGACGAGGGCGGCGTTTAAGGTCAAGTCTTTCCCCGGTTCAGATACAGACACAAAACGCGCACCCTGCAAGCGGGCTATATCGCCGGAAGCCGAGCGGGAATCCGTGTTTTTACGGACGGCAAAGGTTTCGGGCGTTGCGGTTGCCGCATAGTCGCCAAGCAGACGGCTGAACACGTCAACGAGAGTTCCCTTGCCGTTGCGGGTTAGGGGTCCGTATCCAATAAAGAAGCATTCGCGCGAGGTGTCACCTGATAGACAATAACCCAAGGTTTTTTGGATATACTGCGCGAGTTGCTTATCGCCGCAGGTGACTTCATCGATAAACTGCTCCCAACGGGCGCACCGCGCGGCGGGGTCATAGAAAACGCCTGCTATTCTGCTTAACAAATCGTCGGGACGGTGTTCACGGAATTCACCCGTGCGCAGGTCGATAGTTCCGTTTAAGCAGTTGAACAAATACGGATCGCGGTCGAAAGCTTCAGTGCCGACGCAAAGCCGCGGGAGGGTAGCGGCGTCGCGCAGAATGTTTTCGCGGGTTTTTAGGCTTCCCCACCGCGCAACGAATTTCCCATAATCGGCGCGGGTCTTTTCGTCGGCAAGGCCCGCTGTGTAGCTGCTAAGAGCCGCGCCGATTGTCCGCACCTGATCGGCGGCCAAGCTCTGGTTAGTTGTGTCCCGCTCCCAGAATTTGCCGCGATATATGTACCACGATTTGGCCGTATGCACAAACCGAAAGCGGTCAGCGGAAAGCTCGCCGAATAATTCAGCGTTACCAGAATCCGCCCACTTGAAGCGCGTTTCCGGCTTGATTTCGCGTAAGCGTGCAAGCAGGGCGAGCGTCTTAGCCTGCGGCGATGAGCCTTTCAGCCAACGCGACAACGACGGGAAAACTTCCCGCTCAAGCTCGGAATCGTCAAGCGGCGGGACGCACCGCTCACGATTATATGCGCGGGCGACGGTGAAGATGTCGGAATCAGCGACGCCAAGAGCCTGAAAGAATCCAAGCAGGCGGATCATGGTATCGGTTCGGCAGCCCTCGGGGACTTCGGCGGTCGCCCACGGCGGGAGAGTGATCCCACTTTCCGCGAAAGCCGCCAGAATCACGCTGAGAGGCGCGTCGGCGCTTTCCGCGTCAAGTATCGCGGGTAATGCCGTGGGCGCGTCAGCGACGCGATTTGCCGCCTCTCCGTCGGTGTCCTGCTTGCCGCTCGCCTTATGCCGAACAAAATCCAAAACGTTTGAACCCGCCAAAGCGACGCCGCAGATGAGCGGGTGAGCAACCCATTTGTAAACAATACCGTTGACAATGCTCGGCGGTAAAACGATATAGCCGCCCGAGCCTCTGACATCGACGCCGTCAAAAACGCCTGCGCGGGTGCGAACCGCCGCGCCATCTGCCCTGTAAAAATAATGGTTTCCCCCGCGCGGGGTTGCGGTGTAAGCCGTCGGCGGAAAGTTGCCAAAAACGGATTGCCACGCATTGAAAGCGGTATTACCGTCGATTGCGCCATGTTTATCAACATCGATCACAAAGAGACCGTTGTCTCCGGTCGCGCACCCGATGTTAAAATTTGGATTTTCCGACCACCACTCCTCAATCTTTGCGGGGTCGGCTGTCGCGGACTTGAAGCCGTCGCGGGTCGCGGGTATCTTCGCCCCGGGCTTGAGCGGGAAAACGCGCCAACCGATTGAAGCATAAAGCAGGGCCGCTTTCTTGAGTTCGTCCGTCATGCGTTTGGCCCTCCCTGTGATAGCGCGTCAAAATATTGGTCAAGTAAAGTGAAGTTGTAGAGCAGGCAGCTGCCCACCCGAATAATTGCTCCTGCGTCGGCGGCTGTCTTTCTCATTAACCCGCGCCCTAAGCCATACCGCGCGCAAGCGTCCTCAATCCTGCCGGTTTTGATTGCGTCGAGCGGATTTGAAAACTTTTCCCTTTTTCGCATGAAAAATCTTCCTTTCATTATTTTTTATAGACGGCTGTCGACCCCTGTCGGCTTCCGTCTTGACATATTGTATCATGTCTGATATAATATAATCAATTCTGATATAAAATAGAATTTTCGATTATTTAATCAGAAAATCACATAATTTTAAAGGGGGCATATCATTGAAAAAGATAAAAAATCAGAATCAAGATAAAAGCGGCAGGAAAGCGGGAGAAAATCCTAAAGCCGAAAGAAAAGCCGAAATTAAAAAGCAATTTTTGGGAAAGGTCGAAAGCCTTATGCGGGAAAAGAATTGCAAGCAGGCCGATATTGTGAATAAAACGGGAATCGCTCAAAGCAAACTGTCAAATATATTGAGCTATTCTGAATCTACCTTGCCGGATTTGGTCGAAATTACGGAGCTTGCGGAATTTTTCGGTGTTTCTGTTGATGAGCTTTTAGGGCGCGGACGAATAGGCAAAACGGATATATCTACTTACGGAATAGCCCAAACCCTTGCAGATTGGTTTTCGGCGGAGCGTATTTCGTTCGGCGAGGTTACTATTAAAGAGTTTGCCCCGCCGGAATTACCCCAAGATTATGACGGACCTGATATAGAGCCAAACGAATATATAGAGCGTGAATTCAAATATCCTGCTATTATCTTCCCTGTTTATCAAAATAGCTTTTTCCCAAGCACTTCAAACGAATACCTAAACACGCACTTTATAATTCATTTGAAAAATTACGAAAGTGCAAAAGAATCGCTAAACAATGATGATCTGCAAGCATTGGTTGATAAAAGATTGCGCTCGCTAAAGAGTGATATTGACAAATGCCCCGCCGCAAAATAACGCCCGCTTCAAGCCAAAAATCAAAACCTCTTTGCCGACAAAGCAAAGAGGTTTTTCAGAATTTTGATATAAAATTGATATAAAATCGCGGTTTTTCGCTTTTGAAAAGCCTGCTAAAGCCCGATTTTACGCGCTTTTACTTGTCGAGGGATTTCATCGTCGGGAACAGCAGCACGTCCCTTATGGCCGGGGAATTTGTTAATAGCATTATCATCCTGTCGATTCCGAAGCCGATTCCTCCCGTCGGGGGCATGCCGATTTCAAGCGCGCGCATGAAGTCCTCGTCTATCGAGTTCGCTTCCTCGTCGCCCAATTTCAGAAGCTCCTCCTGGCGCATGAAACGCTCGCGCTGGTCGACCGGGTCGTTGAGCTCGCTGTAGGCGTTACACATCTCCCCGCAGTTTATATACATCTCAAACCTCTCGACATAGTCGGGGTCGTCCGGCTTGCGCTTTGTGAGCGGGCTTATCTCGACCGGGTGATCCATGATAAACGTCGGCTGCACAAGATGCTCCTCGACGTATTCCTCAAACATAAGATTTAAAATATCGCCCTTTTTATGCCGGTTTTTGTCATATTCAAGATGGCGCTCGTCCGCGATTTTGAACGCTTCTTCGTCGGTTTTTACGTCGTTCCAGTCGACCCCGGTATACTTTTTGACCGCGTCGACCATCGTTATCCGCTCAAACGGCTTTTCAAGATCTATAACGACGTCGCCGCAGGGGATCTGAAGCGTGCCCAGGACCTCGTTTGCGACATGCCGATAAAGATTTTCGGTCAAATCCATCATGCCGTGGTAATCGGTGTATGCCTGATAGAGCTCCATCATGGTAAATTCGGGGTTATGGCGGGTGTCGAGGCCCTCGTTGCGAAAGACCCTGCCTATCTCATATACCCGATCGATGCCGCCGACTATTAACCTCTTTAAATATAATTCGAGGGATATTCTTAAGCGCACATCCTCGTTCAGGGCGTTGAAATGCGTTTCAAACGGCCTTGCGGCAGCGCCGCCGGCGTTCTGGACGAGCATCGGGGTCTCGACCTCGATAAAGCCCTGAGAATCGAGGTAGCGGCGGATGGAGCTTATGATTTTAGAGCGGTTTATGAACGTCTTTCTCACGTCGGGATTGACAATAAGGTCGACGTATCTCTGGCGGTAGCGCCGGTCCCTGTCCTTTAAGCCGTGCCACTTTTCCGGCAGAGGCAGGAGCGATTTCGACAGCAGCTTCACGTCGGTGGCATGAAGCGAAATTTCGCCTTTCATCGTCCTGAAAACAAACCCCTCGAGGCCGACTATATCGCCGATGTCGAACTTCTTAAAATCGGCATAGGAATCGTCGCCGACGTCGTTTTTGCGGACATATACCTGCAGGCGCTCGGTGGAATCCTGGACGTCGATAAAGCTCGCCTTGCCCATATCGCGCTTAGAAAGGATACGGCCGGCAATGCGCCACTTGTTCGCCTTTATCTCATCAAGGAGAGTCTTAAGCTTTTCTTCATCGTCGCCGGCGGCCGCCTTGGCCTTGTCCTCCTCGGCGATGTAGTATGCTTTAAGGGCGGTGTTGGTGGTGTTCCGGTCAAAGCTTGTTATCCTGAAAGGGTCCTTGCCGTCGGCCTTGAGCGCATCAAGCTTCTGAAGACGTATCTTCTTAAGCTCGTTTATTTCCTCGCCCGAAAGCTCGACTTCCTCGTTTAAAATTTCCTCTGTCATTTCAATTCTCCTTAACCTGTGAGCTTAACGCTAAAAAGCGGTCATCTGTTGATATCCAGCACCTCGAAAGTGAGCGTTCCGGCAGGGCATTCCACCTCGAACACCTCGCCGACGTGTTTTTTAAGGCATGCCTTGCCTATCGGGCTTTCGTCGGAAATTTTGCCGTTGTCGGGGTCGGATTCGGTGGAGCCGACGATCTGGTACTCGATAATTTCGTCGAGCTCGAAGTCTTTAAGCTTGACCATCGAGCCGATGCCGACCTCGTCAAGGTTTATAGAGTCGTCGTCGACGATGACCGCGTTCGCGATGGTCATTTCAAGGTCGGCGATCTGAGCCTCTAACATTCCCTGCTCGTTCTTTGCTTCGTCGTACTCGGCGTTCTCCGAGAGGTCGCCGTAGGAGCGCGCCTCTTTGAGCTTTTCGGCGACTTCCTTTCTGCGGACGGTGACGAGCTTTTCGAGCTCTTCCTGAAGCCTGTTGAATCCCTCGCGTGACATTGTGGTAGATTTGATAGCCATTTTTTGGAGCCTCCTGAAAAATTGTAGTCGGTATATTTTTCGCGGCGGTATCCCGCCTCGGAAAAAGGTCATAGTACTTCTATTATATACGTTTTTTCCGAATATGTCAAGGTCAGCAGGGAGAAAAGATGAGGCATAACGGACCTTTCAAGAAATCAGAGGGAGGAAATCGGATTTCGGAATATTAAGACTCAATTTAAAAATGTGCAGGCGCGCACATGCCGACAACCTCAACCCCATTCCCTATTCTCAATTTCGTGTTCCGAAATACTTGCATTTTTTCGCAGGATATGTTATAATAATCGGACAAAAGGTCAAACGCTGCTTTGAAAACACTTTTTTGAATTTGAAAAGAAGGTAATGCTATGAAAAAAATTCTTTCTCTTGCGCTTGCGCTCGTCATGATCTTTTTGCTTGTCGGATGCGGCGCAAGAAAGCGCACGCCGATAGAACTGACCCTGTCGACCGAGGACTCCGAGGCGATACTTAACGCGGCCGGCATAAGGCTTCCCGACCCGGCTGAGGTGGGCGAGGCCGGCACGGTGTCCTGGCTCAGCTGGATGGACCCGTTCCAGAACTACGACGAGGGCGAAATGGTCAACACCGGCTACTACACGTTCACCGAGCGCTACGGCGGAAAGCTCGACTGGCACGAGGTCTTATATGAGGACATGAACGACACGCTCGCCAATCTCGTTTTGGCGGGAACATCCCCCGACATGACCTTGGCGGGCACCTCGAATACCGCGACTTTCCCGTCCAACTGCTTAAAGGGAATGTATCAGCCGATAGACGATTATATCGACTACACCGACCCGCTCTGGTCGGGCATGGCGGACGCGGCCGAGTACTTTGCCCTCGGCGACAAGCACTTTGCGATGGTGTACGACATCGTTTTCAAGGACGTAATCCCCTACAACCGCAGAGTTATAAACGAATGGGGCTTCGACGACCCTGCCGAGCTTTTCTATGACAATGAATGGACATGGGACAAATTCTATGAGATGTGCCTTGAATTTTCCGACGGCGACCAGAACCGCTATGCCCTTGACGGGTGGTATGTGGTGTACGGCCTCGCAGAGGAATCGAGCGGGCGCTATCTGATACAAAAAGATGAAAACGGAAACTACTTCTCGAACCTTGACGACCCGTATGTTGAGGTCGCCATGCAGTATATTTACGATCTTTCATTGAACGACTGCTTCTACCACGAGGGCACCGACTGGTGGGCTCGCAGAGGCGACACTTCCGGCACCGGAGTCACCGACGGGCTCTGCCTGTTCTGCCCGATAAACATTGAAGCCGCATATATGCAGCCGGTCGAGAATATCAAAGCCCTTTGGGGAGACATGACCGCCGAGGAGTGCATGTTCGTGCCGTTTCCGAGATATGAGGAGGGCGACGGCAACTACTATATCAACTCTCAGCCGACGGGTTACATGCTCTGCTCGGGCGCTCCGAACCCGACGGGCGCTGCGCTTTTAGCCTCCTGCATGAGATTCAAGGTCCTCGACCCGACGGTCGTAGATATCGACAGGAAGCTTCTTAAGGAGGTCTATCTCTGGACCGACGAGATGCTCGCGATGTGGGACACCTGCGAGAGGCTCGCCGCCGAAAATGTAAGAATGTTCTACACCGGAAACCTGCCGCAGAATCTTCAGGACGCGTACGACCACCTGAACTGGGACATCCAGCGCACAGGCGGCGCGAACTCCTGGGCGCAGATAAAAGAAAAGTATTCGGAGCAGATAGACTACTATCTTGAGGAACTGAACGCCACCTTGCAAACCTATATCGAGACCGGCTCGGCAGAGGGCTTTACGGCATAAATGAGCGGCGGATAAAATGCTCGTATCTACAGCTAAAGAGAGGCGTAGGCTGCTTAATTATGACCGAAATAAAATGCAATATATTTCCTATCCCGAAAGATCGGGTATCGGATATTTTACATGCCGATCATATAAGCGTCAACGAATATGCAAAAGTCTATATGGAGCATCCGCGATTTCGGACAGACGTAACGCGAACGCAGGTCACTGTGGAGCTTTGCTCGCTTCGTTCGATGGGATTTGAATATGGAGCGGTGTTTTCAGATATTTTTTCTCGGGCAGAAAAGTTAGGACTTCGACCGTGCGAACCGAATATCGGGCTGTTTCTTCGGCTGGCCTATACGGACCAAGAACAAAGCAAAAGCTGCGTTCTGAGCGGTACGCATAGCGCCCCGGATGGCGCAGTCACGGTATTATCGGAATTTTTGGAGGAGGACGATAATTTTCCCAAGGGACTGTATCTCAGAAATGTAGGCGGAACGCTATGGCTACGCGGTTATATCTGCGAAAAGGCGCACGTTTGGTCGCCGGAAGATATTTTCGCATTTGAAGCGCAAGGGTAAAATAAAAAGCAGGAAACCGAAAACGGGGACCTGCTTTTATTTTCGGCATTTCTTAAAAGCATCCTGCTTCCTCTGCCTTTCTCATCCTGCGGTATGACATGACTGCCGCAAAAACTGCCACGACGGTCAGGAGCGTCATTGCCGCGTAGGCCGCGGTGAGGCCGATGAGCCCGCGCTGGTACATCGCGGCGGGAATGTCCAAGGCTGCGTGAGCGAGAATGCAGGCCGGGAAGAGCCACAAGCGTGAGCCGACCCGCGCCGACTCGAAGACGAGCACGGACATGGCGATGTGGAAAATAATAGAAACGGCGCGCTCGAAAAGCGGTGCGGCTGCCCCTGAAAATGTCATAGAAGCATAGGCGGAAATCTGCGCGCGAACGGCGCTTTCGAGGTCGCTCCTGCCCTGAACGGACATCTGCACAAACCTATCAAGCCCCATCGCGTTGACGCTCACGGCGATAACTATCCCCGAAATCATCGACGCCCCTAAAATCAGGATCGCCTCGCAGCCGCCGTGGCCGATACCGTACATCACCGCCGCTTTGGGGCTTTTATATTTTTTCAGGGCAGTTTTAAAGGCGATAAACCGGCCTGTTTCCTCGAAAATTCCGGCTGCGAAAGCGCCGTACAAAACATATATGACATCGTTTTTTGTGACAAGAGGCAGCATGAAAGTGTGCAGAGCCTGCTCAAGACCCATCGCAAAAATCACGAAAACGACCGCTCCTGCGACGACCGGCGGCACCGGCGCGTCCTTGTTTAATTTTTTGTAGATGATCGCCGCAGCCACCGGCATTGCCGCCGTGACGGCTCCGATAAACGCCATCGCGGCTATACTTTGAATTCCGAACATAGTAGGCTCCTTTCGGGGGTTTTAAAATGGGGGGGGAGAGGAATACCTTTTAATCTCTCCCCATCAGGGAGCGTCTAAATCGCTCGCGTTATTTTTATTTTTAAAATCGTCGCCATAGGCGATACCTTGAAATTCTGACGTCTGATTTCTGACCTCTGTTTTCTTAATGTGGCCGCTTCGGCCATTCCCCCTCACTCCCTCCCATGCTTCAGATAATAAACATACGAATACGCGAGCGGAACGCAGACGCTCACGACTGTCACGGCGATCATGGCGATGAGCGCCACAGTCCTGAATTTAATGCATAAAAGCGCTAAAATTATCATCAGCTGTCCCGCCGCGGTAAAGGTTTTCCCGCCCAAACGGTGGGTGGCATGCCAGTTTTCCTCGTCGTTTAGGGTCCAGGGGGTCCTGATCCCGAAGCTGTAGTTGTGCCCGACCTTTGGCAGCCAGTTGCCGAGAAGCATGTATAAAATGCCTAAAAATACAAACATTACCACCGAAACGTTGAACTTTCTGCCGAAAGCGTGGCAGTAGACCATCGCCGACGTAATGAGCGTGACCGCCGGGATGATCCAAAACAGCAGCGCCAGCGGCTTTTTGCCGATATTTTTGCGCTTCGGGTCGACGAGCGTGACGACGACGCAAAAGACGTGCGCGCAAAGCATCAGAAGCGGCAGCCCGAAAACCATGAACGTGCGCGACGAATAGCCGTCCGCCTCGCCCGACATTCCGAAGTGCGACGGCATCTGCTCAGGCAATTTATTCCAGACGATTAGCCCGAAAACCATTGGCAGAAGTGTGATCAATCCGGTAATAATTATCAATTTCAGATATTTTTTGAACATAAACGCTCCTCTTTTCTATACTATTTGTAATATTAAATGTTTTTTTACATTTTGTATCATCATTTCTCCCCGAACCCCTCTGAAATTCTGAACCTACAGATTCTTTCAGGCTAAAGCTCGCTCCCATTTGTACGACCTTTTCCCTCCGCACGATACCCCCGCCCCTGACAAAATCCCCCAAAATAAACCGCACAACCGGACGAACGCCGCAGGTTTTCCGGAATGCTTACACCCCGAAGCCCATTAGTCTTGACCTCGCCATGACTTTTTAGAGCAAAGCTCGCTCCCATTTGTGCGCCCCTTTCCCTCCGCACGACCCCCCCGACCCTGAGAAAGAGCCCCAAAATAAACCGCACAACCGGACGAAATCCGCAGGTTTTTCGTAATGCTTACACCCCGAAGCCCATTAGTCTTGACCTCGCCATGATTTTTAGGGCAAGGCGCGCTCCGATTGGTGCGACCCTTTCCCTCCGCACGATACCCCCGACCTTGACGAAATCCCCCAAAAATAAACCGCACAACCGGACGAAATCCGCAGACTTTCCGGAATGCATACACCCCAAAGCCCATTAGTCTTGACCTCGCCATGATTATTAGACCAAATCGCGTGCCCATTGATGCGGCCTTTTTCCTCCGCATGATACCCCGACCATGACGAAAGCCCCCAGAAATAAACCGCACAACCGGACGAAATCCTCAGATTTTTCGTAGGTCTTACTCCTCAAATCTCCTAAACTTTTCCTCACCGTAATTCTCTTAAGGCTATCCGTGCACCCTATTTCCCCCCTCATGGCAGCCCGGTCATGAAGAAAATGCCAAAAATAAATCATACAGCCGTCCGAATACCGCAAATTTGTCACGGGACTCTCCCCAAAATTTTGCCTTGCCACAATTCGTTTCAGGCTATTCGTGCGCCCTCTTTGCCCTATCGGCAGCCATATTCTGGCAAAATGCCCCAAAAGGAACCATGCAACCGTCCGGAACCCGCCAAATTTGCACAGGGCTCTCCCTAAAACTTCCTAATTTTTCCTTACCGCAATTCGCTTAAGGCAAGTCGTGCGCCCTCTTTATCCCCCTCACGGCAGCCCAGTCGTGAAAAAATGCCAAAAATAAACAATTCAGCCGGTGGAAACCGCCAAATTTGCATGGGGTTCTCCCCAAGACTTCCTAATTTTTCCTTGTCACGATTCGCTTAAGGTCAGCTGCGCGCCCTCTTTAGCCCCCTTGCGGCAGCCCGGTCATGAAGAAAATGCCACAAAATAAACTATTCAACCGGCGGAAATCGCCAAATTTGCCACGGGGCTCTCCCCAAGACCTCCTAATTTTTCCTTGCCGCGATTCTCTTAAAGCCGGTCGTGCGCCCTCTTTACCACCCTCACGGCAGCCCGGTCATGAAGAAAATGCCAAAAATAAACTATACAGCCGGCGGAAACCGCCAAATTCTGCCAAAAATTTACTCCCCGGGGTCCTTTAAATTCGATATCCATAGCATAATTTCTTCCAGAACCGAGGCGTTGAGCTCGTAAAAAATGAACTTTCCGTCCCGCCGGTCGCGTATCAGGCCCGCGTCTTTGAGGACCGAGAGGTGGCGCGAGACCGCCGCCGCCGTCATCTCGAAGCGCTCCGAGATCTCCCCGGCCGACATCGAACCGCCCTTTAAAATTTCCAGTATTTTCCGCCTCGTCGGGTCGGCGAGCGCCCGCAGAGTCGATTGCAGCGACATTGAACCGCCTCTTTTCGTGATAATTAACATTTAACTTAAGTGTTAATTGAAGTATAGCACATTTTTCAGGCGCTGTCAAGAGGGGATGAAAAATTTTTTGAGGGTGTGAGGGAAACAAATTTACCTATATTATTTTTTTGCATGGTGTTTTGCAGCACTAACTGCTTCCCCTACGTTTTTTGCGTAATTGTGGGCGGGGAGGGCATGCCTCGGGAAACTTTTTGAGGTGGTGCAAGGGAAGCGACCATCGCTTACTTTATGAATTTTTTGCATGATATGGCATTACATTGCTTTCCGCTCCGGTTTTATTCTGAAATGCAGCCGGTTCGGACGGCACGGGTGGTAGTGCGGCTTTAGTACTTTAAAGTGCATGAGTACATATGAGAAGTTGGGAAGTCGAATTGTAGAAGATTGATTTAGCGATTTAAAGCGCAGCTATGCCGAAATAGAATCGAGCATAAGGGTATTGAGAACGGGTTTAGCGATTTAAAGCGCGTGTGTAATTTATTAAACGAGGCCCTCCCGCCCCTCGCTCGCGACTTCTGCCGCCCCCACCCCCTTTTCTCCTCCCCCAAGACAGGAAAACAGCCGGCCTTGCGACCGGCTGTCTTCCGAGAGGGAAAAAATGAAAACAGCGCACTAAAAAATGCTGGAAGAGGGCTGTTTCAGCCCCTTAAAAAGGGGTTTGTCGCTCCCGGAGCCGGCTTGACCCCGGGAGCCTAAGAAAGGGAAAAATATGAAAAAGCAATGAAGATGGCAAATTTATTATCCCTGGGGCGCGGGCGACGCTTCGGTAAGGACTACCTCGACGTCGAAGCTGCGGCCCTGAGAGTTGCCCCATTCGCTTCTTTCGGGGCGGTATATCGTCAGCGTTACCGTGTCGCCGACGGAGAAGCGCTTCTTGACTTCGTTCAGCTCCGACATGCTCTCTACGGTCTCGCCCTCGATGCCGATGATGATATCTCCGGCGATGATACCGGCGTCATATGCCCCCGAACCCTCGTCGACGTAGGTGACCTGGATTCCCTCGGGAATGTTATAGAACAGCGAAATCATTCTCGTAATATCCATTCCCGTAATGCCGAGGCTCGGTCTGCCTAAAACGTAGCCGTATTCGATGAGGTTTCTGACTATCGGCATGGCTTCGTCTATCGGTATCGCGAATCCGAGGCTTTCGCCGTACATAGAGTCGATTTTTGCGGACGTAATGCCTATGACCCTGCCGTACGCGTCGATAAGCGGGCCGCCGGAGTTGCCGCTGTTGATGGCGGCGCTCGTCTGCATAAGGGTCATCGAGTTGTCCTCTATTGTGACAGTTCTGTTGAGTCCCGAAATAATTCCGGTCGTCATGGTGCCGTACAGGTCGAACCCGAGGGGGTTGCCGATGGCTATGGCAAGCTCTCCTATTCTTAAATCGCTTGAGATACCGAGTTCCACGGGGGTTATATCGAAGTCGGACGGGTCGATCCTCAGGACTGCTATATCGGTCTGCTCATCGGAACCTATGACCTCGGCGTCGTATTCGTTGAGGTCCCTGTCGACGACCTTTACCGTCGAATTATACCCCTCGATGACGTGGGCGTTGGTGACTATATACCCGTCATCGCTGATGATAAATCCCGTGCCGAGTTGGGTCCCGCCCTGTACCGGAGCGGAAATTCCCACCACCGACGGGCTGACCTTGTCATAAATATCGGGTATCTTCATCGCGTCGTCGGGAGCGGCAAGCTGTTCGACGGACGGAAAATCTCTGAGCTTAGTGTGAGAGTCGTCCTCCGTTTCCTCGGAAATATCGTTGTCTATTTCCTCGTTCACGTTTTCCGGCAGGTCCTCGTCATCGTCGTCCTTTTCCGCCGTTATTTTATCATTATCATCATCGTCGTCGTCATCGTCTATGACAGTCTCGTCGTCGGACTTGTTTGTGAACTGGTGCTCCTCGATCGGCACCTTAGAGCGTAGAGAATCCTCCGGCACATAGGTGAAGTACCGAAACGCCGAGATGGAGGCGAGCGAGATGACGAACGCCGCAAGTACGCATCCGAGCGCTATGAGCAGACCCTTGCCGACGTTTTTCTTTTTCTTCGGCGGCTGAGGCTGAGGCGCATAGACGTACTCGTTGGTCTGGGGGCGGTAGTACCCCTGAGACGGATAGGGCTGGTGGTAGTAGGGCTGCTGCTGAGGCCGGAACTGATTCGGCGTTTCAGTATAGCTCCCCGCCCGGGAATAGTCCTGAGGCTGAGGCTCGGGCTGAACGGGCGCTGCCTCCTCGGCCGGTTTCGGTTCTTCGGGAGCGGCCGCCTGAACGGGTTCTTCGGAAGCGACGGCAGGTTCTTCCTGCACGGCCTCCTCCGGCTCGGCCGTCATTTCTTCATTTTTAAGCTCTTTATCGACATTTTCTTCGTCATTCTTTTCTTCCTGCGCGGCGTTTTCAACATCCTGCGCATTCTCGGACGCTTCTTCGGAGTTTATATCGGATCCTCTGTCCATGGCGTCAAATTCGTTCATGCCTTAAACCTCCCTCAGGCCCAAAGACCGCTTCTTTTTTCGGCGGCTTATCATTTATGTACCGCTTCTTTTATCTAATATTATATCGAACACTGTGAAAACTGTATGAAAGAAAGCGGAATTTTTGGCGATTTACTTGTGCCTTAAATTATATGTTTCCAAGAAATAGCTCCGATAATACTTGATTAAATTTTCATAATGTGTTATAATTATAAACTGTAGCCGGCCGGGAGGATTTTCCGGCGCGGGTAACAGAATTTTCCGATGGGAGGAAGACCGCATGATATTCACGGATCTTATATTTGTCTTTGCGTTTTTGCCGGTATATTTCATAGCAGTCTTCTGCCTGAGCGAGAACTGGTCTAAAAACACGGCCTCGCTTATAGGGTCGCTTCTGTTTTTGATTTGGGGCCGCAGCATTTATTATGCTCTTATTGTGCTCCCGATATTCGCGGTATATCTCTGCGGCAGGCTTATTCCCAAATTTAAATATTTTGAGCAGCTTGGTTCTCTTATCGCCGTTATTTCGGCGGCCGTGATGACGGCGCTTTTGCCGAACGGCGGCGCGCTTGTATCCTCCCTTATTTCGGTGGGATTCATCCTCTTTGCGCTCAGAGCGTTAAGATATTTGAGCGAGGTTTCGGGAGGGCTTTCTCCCGAGACCAACTGGCTGAAATTGGCGGTTTATTTAATATCCTTTGAGGGGATGCTCTCGGCTCCGGTTTTGAGCTACGCCCAGAGCAGGAAATACTTAGATACAAGGCGGGCCTCCCTTAAAAAGGCCGCCGACGGTCTGCCGATTTTTATATTCGGCTTCGCACGCGCTTCCCTCTTCGGGCTTGTCTTTGAGCGGGTAAGGCTGTCCGCCACCGAATACGAGGCGTTCCCGTGGGCAAACGCCGTCTGGCTTATTGTCATCACCGCCGCCGAAGCCTATGTTTTAATATCCGGCCTCACCGAAATGTCAAGGGGCATAGCCCTTATAAACGGGCTTCCCGAGGAAAGAAAGATCTCGGCTTTTGTCCCGAGGACGGGGCTTTGCGCCCACGTCGGAGAGCTTCTGCCGGGGCTTGACAGGACGGTATACGAGACTGTCTGCCGTATGAGCGCTTCGGGATTTTATATATCGCTTTTTGTGATGGCGGCGCTGTCCGCAGGACTTTACATCCTTGAGCGCCCGGCCGCGGCATGCTTCATAATAATACTCATCGGCATGGCGATAAGCGGCCGCTACGACGGGAAAAAACCCGCCGCCGACGGAGTTTTCACGGCTGTTGTCGTCGCTTTCTCGGCAGTCTTACTGGCGGGAGGCGGTCCCGACGGGCTTGTGAAGCTTTTCGGGTCGGAGCGCTATGAATATGACATAACATACATTTTATATTATGAGCTGACCCACAGGGCGTTCTGGCTTATAGCGGGGCTTATATTCACGTCGCCGCTGACAAGGCTTATTTCACGCTGCTTTGAAAGGCTCGCCGAAAAGGGCGGGAAGCGCTACGCTGTTGCAAGATTATGCGAGACGGCGGTTTGCATGCTTCTGCTGATACTGTCGGCGGCTGCGGCGGCGCAGTAGGGGAGGGGTAAGGATGGCGAAAAAGAAAAAGAAAAAACTCCCGCAGCCCGTGCGGGAGCAGGAGCCTGTAAGAGAAGTCCCGAAGTTTGAGATAGGCGTAAAGGGCGACGAGTTCGATATAAAATACACCGAGGCCGCCCGCAGGGAGTCCGAAAAGGCCGAGAAGCTGTTTTTGGGCATCTCCCGCGAATCCTCGAAAATGACGGCCGACCTTTTGAGCTTTGCCGTTTTGGGCCTTACGATCATTCTCATGGCGCTAAGCTTCGCGTTTTTGTCTCATGCCGAGTCCCTGCCGAAGATCCGCGCCGAAAAGCTTGCCGACGGAAGCTATTTTGAAAGCGTCCGAAGCTATTACAGCGAATATCTCCCCTTGGGGGAGAGGCTGCGCAGCTTGGGCAGCGCCCTCGGGCTTTACGACTATGTCCCGAAAGAGCCAGAACCCGAGCCGGAGGAGCCGCCTGCGGAGCTTCCTGCCGAGCCTGTCGTCACAACGGTAAAGGAGCCCGAGGCCACGACTGCGCCGCCGACCACCACGGCCCCCGCGACCGTCGTCCCCGAGGCCGAAACGACGACCTATATGGAACCCCCCGAGACGTTCAGGATGTATGCAAACACCACGGCGAACATACGCCTGCGGCCCGACCACGACTCGATGATAATGGGGTATTTCTACACCAACGAGCGCGTCGAGGTTATTGAGATTTCCGAGGACGGCTGGGCTTCGATTTGGTACGGCGGAACGGTCATGTACGTCAGGGCGGACAACTTAAGCGAGCGCCGCACCGTCGTCACCGCCGAAGCCGTCACTACCGAGGAGACCACCGAGCCTGAGGTCACGACCGAGGAGGAGACTACCGAGGAGGAGACCACCGCCGAGACCACTGCTGTCTCATTCGACGAGGAGGAGACCGCCGAAGCAACCACCGCCCAGACGAGGCCGCCGGTGGCGGTAGACCCCGAGATGTCGGCCTATCTTGCAAGACAGTCAAGAAGCCGAGCCTCCGCCGAGACCGAGCCTCCGGCCGAACCCGATTCTTCCGAATTATCCGAAACAGCCGAACCGGAGGAATGAAAAGCCTGTCTGACCTCTTCTGATTTCTGACTTCTGACATCTGTTTTCTAAAGGGATGCGCCCGCCAAGGGCACATCCCTTTTTAACGTATAGTTAAAAATTTTTGATATTATATACAAAACTAACAGCGCAATCTTGTAATAATTCATAATTGCAGATTTTTTCAATTGGTGATATAATATTCATGTAAGATTTTGCGCAAAAGTGCGCAGATAAAAATGGAGGTCAACTATGAAACTGAAAAGAATAATTGCCGTGGCACTTGCGGCGCTCATGATAGTAGCGCTCGTAGGA
Organism: uncultured Clostridia bacterium; assembly: GCA_947625125.1. Taxonomy (GTDB): domain Bacteria; phylum Bacillota; class Clostridia; order Oscillospirales; family Ruminococcaceae; genus Faeciplasma. Next base: position 46,762 of record CANQNF010000006.1, on the reverse strand, counting down.
TGCGGCAGCAAAAAACGTCAGGTAGTCGAGCTCACGCTTTCCACGGAGGACTCCGAAGCCATTCTTCGCGCAGCGGGCATAACTCTTCCCGACGCCGATTCCGCTCCCGGAGCAGGCTCCACCGTCAAGTGGTGCGCTCACTACGACCCGTTCCAGAACTATTCCGAGGACGAGATAGTAAACACCGGCTTCTATACCTTTAAAGAGAAGTACGGCGGAAGCCTTGAATGGGTACAGGTAGAATGGGCCGAGCGCTGGAACGATCTCGCAAGAAATCTTCTTGCCGGCACCCCCCCGGATCTGTTCCCCGGCGAAGCCGCTATCTTCCCCTACTATGTAATGAAGGGCATGTTTGCTCCCGTCAACGACTACATAGACTTTGATTCTCCCCTTTGGTCGGAAATGAAAGACTACGCCTACAACTACTTCGGCATGGGCGGAAATACCTATGCCGCGGTCGTCAGCGCCGATTACGGCGAGGTAGTCCCTTATAACCGCAGAGTCATAAGCGAATGGGGCTTTGACGATCCCGCCGAGCTTTACGCCAACGACCAGTGGACCTGGGACGAATTCTATGAGATGTGCGTGGAATTCTCCGACGCCGATGAGGACCGTTACGCCCTCGACGGCTGGTACTTCTCCGCTTCGTTCTACAACTCCGTAGGCAAGGCGCTCGTACCGTGGGATCCCGCCAGCGGCACGTTCTCCTCTAACCTTGACGACCCCGGCTTTGAAAGAGCCGCCGGCTATCTCTATGACCTTAACAAGAACGACTGCACTTATCCTTGGTGGAACACCTGGGCGTGCAGAGACGACTCCGCCACCGGCGCAGGCGTCAAGGACGGCAAGTGCCTCTTCTGGATAGTTGCTCCTTGGGGCTTCACCGCACCTATCGCCGAGAATGCCAACACCTGGGGCGACACCTCTACCGAGCTTATGTTCGTTCCGCTTCCGAGAGACCCTCAGGGCGACGGCAAATATTACATCCAGTCCACCCCCGAAGCTTTCTGCATCATCAACGGCGCTACTAACGGCGACGGCGCTGCTCTTATCATCACCTGCCAGCGCTTCAAGAAGATCGACCCGACCGTAAGAGCTATAGACGAAAAGCAGCTCAGAGAGACCTACGGCTGGACCGACGAGATGATCGAGATGGATCAGATCTGCTACGACCTTGCCAACACCGGCAGCCCGATAGTCAACTACAACGACGGCTACGGCATCGAGCTTGACGGCATAGTCGGCTACGAGGGCGCTATCGGCGCCTCCGGCCACGCCACTTCCCGCGACGCCGCTCAGACATGGGCCCAGCTCAAGGAGACCTACTCCGACAACGTAGATTACTACATCGAGGAGCTCAACAAGCAGGTCAGCGAGTTCATAGCCAGCGGCGGAAAGGTGAGCGTCGAGGATCTCGCCGCCGACCAGCCGGCCTGATAAAGCCTTTCCCATCCCTCTATAATAGTTTCCCGTGGGCAGGATATGAAAGTATCCTGCTCGCAATTTTTTGTTTGATATGTAAAAATTTTGTGCAAGTTTTTGTTTATTCTGACAGTTGAAATAGACGCGGCCGTATGTTAAAATATTTTTGCCGGATTTTTTTATCACGGCTTTTTGCAGAAAAATTTACTTGGAGGTTCGTAAAATGACAAAAAAGCTGTTGGCGATTTTCCTCGCCGCGATCATGATCGTTGCTCTTGTCGGCTGCGGCGGAAAAAAGAGAGTTCCCATCGAACTCACCCTTTCCACCGAGGACTCTGAAGCGATCCTTAACGCCGCAGGCATCTATCTTCCCGAAGCGGAAGCTACACCTGCCGCCGGCGCTCGTATCACCTGGTACGCATGGTTTGACGATTTCCACAACTACTCCGAGGGAGAGGTCGTCAACACCGGCTACTTCACCTTTAAAAACAGATACGGCTGCGACATTGACTGGGTCGAGTGCGTATGGGACGAGAGATTCTCTCAGCTCGCCAACCTGATGCTCGCGGGCACATCCCCCGACTTCTACAATGCCGAGACCGAGAATTTCCCCTATTATGCGTTACATAACACATTCCAGCCGATAAACGACTACATCGACCTTGACGACCCGCTTTGGGACGGCATTTCCGATTACATGAGAAACTACTTCTCCATCGGCGACGACGTTTATCTTCTCTGCACCGACCTCTACTTCGGCAATATCCTCGCCTACAACAGAAGAGTTTTCGACGAGTGGGGCTTCGACGACCCGGCCGAGCTGTTCTATAATAATGAATGGACATGGGACGAGTTCTATGAAATGTGCACGGACTTCTCCGACCCCGACGACGACCGCTATGCCCTTGACGGCTGGTTCTATTCAAGAGCCCTCCAGCGCTCCTGCGGCAAGCCGCTCGTATCTTATGACGTCGAGCTTGACAAGTTTGTTTCCAACATGGACGACGTCGGCCTTGAGCGCGCCGGCAACCTCCTTTACGATCTTAACAAGAACGAGTGCATTTATCCCTACTATGCCAAGGGCTATAAAGTCAGAAACCAGGGAGCTTCCGGCGCTGCCGACTTCGGCGACGGACTTAAAGAGGGAGATCTTCTGTTCAGCTGCGGCGGACCGTACCACATTACCGGCCCCGTCGACGAGATCTCTGCCGAGTATGCCGACGTAACGGCCAACGAGCTTATGTTCGTACCGATGCCGAGAGATCCCAACGGAAACGGCGAACAGCTTGTCGAGTCCGACCCGATGGGATACTGCATCGTAAAGAATGCACCTAACCCCGAGGGCGTGGCGCTTTTGGCGATGTGCGACAGATTCAAGGCGATCGACCCGACCGTCATGAGCGTCGACAGAAAGCAGAAAGTCGAGAAGTACCTCTGGACGGACGAGATGCTCGACATGTACGACAAGTGCGTAGAGCTGGCGAACGGCGAGAACGTAATTTTGGCGTATGACGAGAACGCGCTGGGCTCTTCACTGGGCAAGATCTGCACGGACATCGAGCGCAACGGCATGCAGTCGGACGCTCAGACATGGGCGCAGATAAAGGAGCAGCACGAGGATCAGATCGCGTACTATCTTGAGGAGCTGAACTCCGAAGTCGACAACTTTGTCGCTGAGTAAATCGGTAAAAAGGAAACGAGCCCGTCTCACCCGAGGCGGGCTTTTTGTGTGGGGATGGAAAAGGTGGGGGAGAGAAAAAACTAAAAAGTTCGCCAGCCTTTCAAGGCTGCAGGGGTCTTGGGGGGCGGTAGAACAGTTGCGTAAAAACTTGCAGTTCCAAAGCTTCGCCGGAGCTTTGGAACAGAGTTTTAAGCGCAAGTTCTCCCCGAGTCGCAGCCCGCAGGCTGCGAAATCCCCCGAGAGAACGCCGGCAAGCGTTCTCGAGGGATAAGCGATAGCGAAGCGCAGGAAAGGGAGCAAAAACAGTCCGGTGGACAGTTTTTGCCGGGGAAACCCTCGCCGGGGGTTTCCCCGACCCGACGGCAGGTATCTGCCGTCGGGCGCCGGAAAGGGGTAGCAGTAGCGTGTTTTGTTCCTGTTCACACTTCGCAATCGAAAACGATTGATTGCTCGTGTTCACAGACAAAACATCGCAACTGCGGGCAAACCCTGCAAGGGTTGTCCCCGAAAGGTAGCGGCCAGCAGAAAGCCAGAGCGAGCGAGGGGGGGAGAGGCACAAAGGTGAAAGTTAGCACCAGCTCTCCTCCCCCACTTCTATCTCCTCCCCCTCCCGCATATCCTTTTAAAAAAGGAGGCCTCTCTATGCCCGAAATGACAGCACACCACAGCGCTATACTAACCGACCGCACCACCCTCGAGCTTTCCGGCGTGACCGACGTCGACAGCTTCGACGAAAACGAAATCTCCCTCTATACCACACTCGGCGAAATGGTCGTCCGCGGAAAAGCCCTCCACGTCAACGCCATGAACGTCGACACCGGCGACATGCAAATAGACGGAGATATCCGCTCCATCGTCTACGGCGACAAGGAAAAAAAGAAAAAAACCGGCTTCTTCGGTAAGCTTGCAAGATGACTAAGGAACAGGTCTGGGCAAGCCACTTCTTCGGCGTCTCCCTCGAACTCCGGCTCCTTCTTTTATCGTTTGTTTTGGGGACAGTTTTCGGCGCTCTTTATGACATTTTCCGTGCGCTGAGGCTGAGCGTCCCCCACCCGTCCTTGGCGGTGTTCTTTGAAGATGTGGCCTTTACCTCGGCATTCGGTCTCGGTTTCTATACGTTTTGCACCGCTCTCTGCCGAGGAGAGCTTCGGGGCTTCGTCCTCATGGGCATGATTGCCGGTTTTTTGGCATATATTCTCACTCTTGGCAGAACTGTGTCGGCCGGGGTTGCTTTTGCGGTTAAATTTGTAAGAAAATTGTTGACAAATTTGGGCAGAATACTCAAAAAAATAACAGCTGTTTTGTTTGTAATGCCGTTTTTTATGAAAAAGTCCAAGAAAATGAAAGAAAATCCTTGCCAAACCGAGGCCGAATGATGTATAATATATCTCGGCGAAGTATGCTCTGTCATAGATTTCGCCAAGTTTATCCGCGAAGCTTTATGCGGCGTCGGCAAAAAAGGAGGCAAGGATCATGGCGGAAAAAACGAGAAAACGCAAATCCCACCTTGGGGATCTGCTCAAGCTCTGTCTTTTCGCTATAGTGCTTGTCTACGCCGTGGCGCTCATAATCCAGACCCAGGCGGATATAGCCGAACAAAGGATGCAGATCGAAAAGTTGGAGTCGGAGATCACCGAGACCCGACAGGCCAACGATGAATACCAGCGCATCCTCAAGACCACCGACGAGGAAGAGTATATGTTCACCGTCGCGGTAGAAAAGCTCGGCTATGCGTATCCGCGTGAGCGAAGATTTTACGCCAAGACCAAATAAAGCAAATTTTCGGCACTACCACAGGGAAGAGGAAATCACAGCAAATGCAGTTGGAAGTCGGTCAGATCTTAGAGGGAAAAGTCACGGGCGTGCTTAAGTTCGGCGCGTTTGTGGATTTAGGCAGCGGCAAATCGGGGATGGTCCACATCTCCGAGGTCGCGCAAAGCTATGTCAGCGATATTCATGAGCACGTCTCCGAGGGGCAGACGGTCAAGGTCAAGGTCATCGGTATAGCCGACGACGGAAAGATCAGCCTTTCGATGAAACGGGCCGAGGAGCGCCCGAGAACCCAGCGCCCGCCGAGGCCGAGGCAAGAGGCGGTCCCCGCAAAGGACAAGGACGCCGACGCCCAGAGGCCCGCGCACCATGCTCCTAAAAAACCGCCCAAGCCCGTCAAGAAAGAGGTATTCTCCCCCGAGGACTACGAGTATGCCTACGAACCGCGCTCTACCGTGACCGACGCGGGCTTTGAGGATATGCTCTCCCGGTTCAAGGTCTCGAGCGAGGACCGCATGTCCGGCCTCAAGAACATGGACGTCAAAAAACGGGGCAGGCGCAAGTAGAAGACAGAAATCAGAAATCAGAAAATATATACATATTATAATAAAGCTCCCGTGTGGGGGCTTTATGCTTCGGGAGGTATTATGCGCAGGACAGTTTTCGCGGCGTTGATGTTAATAATTCTGCTGACCGGCTGCGCCACGGCCGAGCCGCTTCCCGGCGAGGAGCTGATACTTGCCGCACGGCAGAGCTACGCTTCTCTGGACTCTGCCCGGGTTACGGTCACGAATGCCGAAACGGGCGATATTGAGCAGGAATTTGTCTTTAAATACGACGAAAAGGACATCATGACCTATTCCTACGAGGCCGAATCAGACGGTGTCCGCCTTGCGCAGTACAACAACGGCCGCGAGCAGTTCACCGACGACAACGGCAATATCACCATGCTCGACATCACCGACCGCGATTTTACGGCATATTCCCGGGATATAAAATACCCGATGGCCGACGAGGGGCTCATACTTTTTTATAAGGCGGGGGTCATCCCCGATCAGTCCTATATAGAGACGGCTGCGCTTCTTGACTGCCCGAACGGCGTCGAGGTGCACCATGAATACGCCGTTTCAAAAATCGCTTCGCAGTATTCCGGCGAGGGTCAGCTCACGGCCTTTTCCGCCGATTATTTGTTTGAAAGCGGCGGAGCGCTGGTGCGGTTCTACGAAAACGCAGAGATAACAAACGGCGACGAGACCGTAAGCTACCGATATTTTATAGACATCTCGGACATAAACTCCGTGGAAAAGGTGGAAAATGTTGTGGATATTTCCGCCATTCAAAACTAAACCTTGTGGTTTTGTATAAATTGCATAAAATCCCGGTAAAAATTCGCAGAAATTTCTACAGGTAAAATTTTGCCCAAGTATTGACTTAAGGGCGGTCAAAGTGATATATTATACCTTGCGTGACTGCGACAGATATGCGATGAAGCCGAAGGTTGCTGCATTTGCAGGTAATTTCGGCCGAGTATGTCCGATTTTAAACCGGGCGACTGTAATTACTGACACATAAGCCTATTCGGGGCGCGTCTTGCGGACGGCTAAGCCGCCAGCGCTTTATGGCTTAAAACTCAGAAGTGCGGTATTTGGTCCTCCGAAAAGCGTTGAGTTTTTCGGCGTTTTTTATGGGAGGAAAAAGAAACGCACGGGAGCGTGTTAATATGCAGATAAACCCCCGTCACAGGCGGGTTTGAGCCCCCAGAACTATTTTTAAGGAGGCAGTTTTAATGGCAGTCAATGAAAAAATCAGGATCAAGATCAAGGGCTATGAACATTCCAACGTCGACGCGGCGGCCGCCAAGATAGTCGAGGCAGCCAAAAGAAGCGGCGCCAAGGTCTCCGGACCCGTACCGCTCCCGACCGACAAGGAGATCGTGACCGTCTTGCGCTCCGTCTTTGTAAACAAGGACAGCCGCGAGCAGTTTGAGCTCAGGACCCACAAGAGACTCATCGACGTTCTCCACCCGACGCCCGAAACCACTTCGGCGCTCCAGAATCTTGAACTCCCCGCCGGCGTTGACATCGTAATGGAGATCAAGTAATCTCCCAAAGAAACCGATATTTCAGGTTTCCAAGCGAATACACGCCCAGGGTCATGTCGGGAAACCGACCAATAACCGCATAGGAGGAAAATTAAAATGCAAAAAGGAATCATCGGTAAGAAGATCGGCATGACGCAGATCTTCACTGAGGCCGGAAAAGTGATACCGGTCTCCGTAATCGAGGCAGGCCCCTGCGTCGTCGTCCAGAAGAAGACCGCCGAAAACGACGGTTACGAAGCCGTACAGCTTGGCTTTGGCGACGCCACCGCAAAGAGCCTCAAGAAGCCTCTCACCGGCCACTTCAAAAAGGCCGACGTCGCTCTTAAGAAGCACCTCAAGGAATTCAGACTTGACGATATCTCGAACATCAACGTCGGCGACATTGTCAAGGCGGATACTTTCGCCGTAGGCGACATCGTCGACGTCAGCGGCACTTCCAAGGGTAAAGGCTTCGCCGGCACTATCAAGCGCTGGAACAATCACAGATTAAAGGAAACCCACGGTACCGGCCCCGTTCACCGTCACGCCGGCTCTATGGGCGCCTGCTCGTCTCCGTCGAGGATATTCAAGGGCAAGGGTATGCCGGGCCATTTGGGCGCAGAAAAGGTAACTATCCTTAATCTTGAGGTCGTCAAGGTAGACGCTGAAAATAACCTTATCGCTGTAAAGGGAGCTATCCCCGGCCCGAAGAACGGCATTGTCACCGTCAGGGACAGCGTTAAGAAGGCTTAATCGGAAGGAGGATAACATATGTCTAAGATTTCTGTTTTTGACGTTAAGGGCAATAAGGTATCCGAAGCCGAGCTTAACGACGCTGTATGGGGAGTAGAGCCCAACGTCCCCGTCATGCACGCGATGGTAGTCAACTATCTCGCAAACCAGAGACAGGGCACACAGTCAACTCTCACAAGGACCGAGGTTTCCGGCGGCGGCCGCAAGCCCTGGAGACAAAAGGGCACCGGCCATGCAAGACAGGGCTCGACCCGCTCTCCTCAGTGGACCCACGGCGGCGTAGCCTTAGGACCGAAGCCGAGAAGCTACCGCTACACCATCAACAAAAAGGTCCGCAGGCTCGCAATGAAGTCCGCGCTCTCCTCTAAGCTTGCCGACGGCGACGTGATAGTTCTCAACGCCATCGACTTCGAGGGGATAAAGACCAAGAACGTCGTAGAGATGTTAAAGGCTCTCGGCGCTGACAAAAAGGCCCTTATAGTCAACACTGCCGTCGATGAGAAGCTCGTAAAGAGCGCAAGAAACATCCCCGGCGTAAAGACGACTCTTGTGAACACCCTTAATGTATACGACATCCTTAACCACGATAAATTCATCGTCGTGACGGACGCCGTCGCCAAGATCGAGGAGGTATACTGCTAATGGTAAAGACCGCTCATGATATAATCATAAGACCCGTCGTAACCGAGGCCTCCATGGACGCGCTTCGGCACGGCAAATACACTTTCAGGGTCCTTAAGACCGCCAACAAGTATGAGATCAAGTCCGCTGTGGAGCAGGCTTTCGGCGTCAAGGTCGCCAAGGTCAACACCGTCTCCGTCAGAGGAAAGACCCGCAGAATGGGAAGATACGAGGGAACCACTCCCTCCTGGAAGAAAGCGGTCGTCACCCTCGCCAAGGGCTCCAAGACTATCCCGTTCTTCGACGGAATGATCTGATTAGAAGATAGAGGATAGATGAATAGAAGATAGAACGCTTTCGGAGGGCTTGCGGAAGTTTGCAACATCCGCGATCCGGACGCCTTTGAAAGCCGTGAAAAAGCCGCAAGGGAAAAGCTCGTGAAAAAGCTTCAAAAACAATTTCTATCTTCTAACGCTCTGACGTTCTAACTTCTAAAAGTATGGGAATGGGCTCCCGATAAACCTATAATCTTTAAGGAGAGATACAAATGGCTATAAAGAGCTATAAGCCGACCACGAACGGACGCCGCGGTATGACAGTTACCGACTACAGCGTTCTTTCCAAGGTCGAGCCCGAGAGAAGCCTCTTAAAACCTCTTAAGAAGACCTCGGGCAGAAACAGCTACGGCAGAATCACCGTTCGCCATCACGGCGGCGGCGAAAGAAGAAAATACCGCGTTATCGATTTCAAGAGAAACAAGCTCGACATGAACGCGCAGGTCCTCACCCTTGAGTACGACCCCAACCGTTCCGCTCATATCGCCCTCGTGCAGTATGAGGACGGCGAGAAGCGCTATATCATCGCCCCCAACGGCTTAAAGGTCGGCGATACCGTCTGCGCAGGCGCAGCGGCCGACATCAAGCCCGGCAACGCGCTTCCTCTTATCAACATCCCCGTCGGTACTTTCATCCACAACATCGAGCTCTACCCCGGCAAGGGCGCTCAGCTCGTGCGTTCCGCCGGCAACATGGCTCAGCTGATGGGCCGTGAAGAGGGCAAGGTCTTAGTAAGGCTTCCCTCCGGCGAAATGAGATATATCCCCGCCAACTGCATGGCGACTATCGGCCAGGTCGGCAACATCGACCACGAGAACGTCCACCTCGGAAAAGCGGGAAGAAAGCGTCACATGGGCGTAAGACCTACCGTCAGAGGCTCGGTCATGAACCCCTGCGACCACCCCCACGGCGGCGGCGAAGGAAAGTCGCCTGTCGGTCATCCCTCACCGGTTACTCCTTGGGGCAAGCCTGCTCTCGGTTATAAGACCAGAGCTAAGAAGAACCGCTCCGATAAGTATATCGTGAAGCGCCGCAACGCCAAGTAAGCCGAAAGGAGGCAGATGAATAAATGGGTAGAAGTGTTAAAAAAGGACCATATGTGCAGGATTCCCTCTACAAAAAGGTCGTCGCTATGAACGAAACGGGAGAGAAAAAGGCGATCAAGACATGGAGCAGAGCCTCCGTCATCTTCCCTGAATTCGTTGGTCATACATTTGCCGTCCACGACGGCCGCAAGCATATCCCGGTATATGTGACCGAGGACATGGTCGGCCACCGCCTCGGAGAATTCGCACCGACAAGGACCTTTAAGGGTCATGCCGGGTCGAAGACTTCCAACAACGGCAAGTAATGCCGAAAGGAGGAAAATGTAAATGGAAGCTAAGGCAATACTTCGCGGCGCCCGTATCGCTCCCCGCAAGGTCGAGATAGTGCTCGATCTTATAAGAGGCAAGGACATTGAAACGGCGCTCGCAATCTTAAAGCACACCCCCAAGTCGGCGTGCGAATATCTCATTAAGCTCCTGAACTCGGCAGCCGCCAACGCGGAAAACAACCACCACATGGATAGGACGAACCTCTATGTTTCAGAGTGCTTCGTATGCCCCGGCCCCACGATAAAGAGATATCAGGCAAGAGCAAAGGGCAGCGGAGCAAGGATCTTAAAGAGAACTTCCCACGTCACACTGGTTCTCAAAGAGAAAGAATAAGCCGAAGGAGGTAAACTATGGGACAAAAAGTTAATCCGCACGGACTGCGTGTAGGAATCATTAAAGATTGGGATTCCCGCTGGTTTGCTGATAAGAGCACCTTCGGCGACACCCTTGTTGAGGACTACAACATCCGCAATTATATCAAGAAGAATCTCTACTCCGCCGGAGTACCGAAGATCGAAATCGAAAGATTCGCCGATAAGGTCAAGATCAACATCCACTGCGCCAAGCCCGGTTATGTTATCGGCAGAGGCGGAGAGGCCATCGAGAAGCTCAAGACCGACATCGAAAAGAAGATAGGCAAGACCGTCTCCTTAAACATCTTCGAGGTCAAATCCCCCGATCTCAACGCACAGCTCGTCGCCGAAAAGATCGCTTTAGACCTTGAAAATCGTATTGCATTCAGACGCGCTATGAAAGGCGCCATCGGAAGAGCCATGAAGCTTGGCGCCAAGGGCATCAAGACCAAGGCCTCCGGACGCTTGGGCGGCGCCGAGATCGCAAGAAGCGAAACTTATCATGAGGGCACCATCCCGCTTCAGACCATCCGTGCCGACATCGACTACGGCACCGCAGAGGCTGCCACCACCTACGGCCGCATCGGCGTCAAGGTCTGGATATACAAGGGCGAAGTCCTTAAGGGAGAGGCCGCCGCAAGAGAAGAAAGACCCGAACGCCCGAAGAACCGCCGTCCGAGAAACAACGACGACAGGTCCGACAGGCCTCGCCGCCCCCGCAGCGACAACCGTCCTCCGAGAGGCGAGAGAAGCGAGTCAAGAAGAGAAGGAGGTACTAAATAATGCTACTTCCAAAGAGAGTTAAACACCGCAAGCAGCACCGCGGAAGAATGAAAGGCCAGGCTACAAGAGGCAACTTCGTAGCATACGGAGAGTACGGCCTCCAGGCTTTGGAGCCGTCCTGGATCACCTCGGCGCAGATCGAGGCCGCCCGTATCGCAATGACCCGTTACATCAAGCGCGGCGGACAGGTATGGATAAAGATATTCCCCGACAAGCCGGTAACTACCAAGGCGCTCGGCACCCGAATGGGTTCCGGTAAAGGTACGCCCGAGTTCTGGGTCGCGGTCGTAAAGCCCGGCAAGGTCATGTTCGAGATCGCCGGCGTAAGCGAAGAGGTCGCAAGAGAAGCTATGCGTCTTGCGGCTCACAAGCTGCCCATCAAGTGCAAGTTTGTCAAGAAAGACGCAGAAACGGATGGTGAGTGAGTATGAAAACAAGTGAAATCAAAGAAATGTCTCTTAATGAGATGCAGACTAAGCTCGCCGATTTGAGAGAAGAGCTTTTCAACCTTCGTTTCCAGCACACTGTCAACCAGCTCGACAACCCGATGAGAATCAAGGCCGTCAAGAAGGATATCGCCAGAGTGATGACCTTTATCCGTCAGCGGGAATCCGAGTGATTGAGAGGAGGAAAATAAATGAGCGAAAGAAAGCTTAGAAAGACAAGAGTGGGCACGGTCGTATCCGACAAGATGGACAAGACGGTAGTAGTCGCCATCGCCGACAACGTCTCCCACCCCCTTTACAAGAAAATAATCAAGAGGACCGTAAAGTTCAAGGCTCATGACGAGGAAAACTCCGCGCACGTCGGCGACAAGGTCGAGATCATGGAGACGCGCCCCCTTTCCAAGGACAAGAGATGGCGCATTGTAAGAATCGTCGAGCGTTCCAAGTAACAAAAGTTTTAAGATTTTGAAAGGAGGAACTTGCTGTGATACAGATGCAGACCAGACTCAAGGTTGCAGATAACACCGGCGCTAAGGAACTTATGTGCATAAGAGTTTTGGGCGGCACTCGCCGCAAGTATGCCAATATCGGCGACGTCGTAGTGGCGTCCGTCAAGAAAGCGGCTCCGGGAGGCATGGTAAAGAAGGGCGACGTCGTTAAGGCGGTCATCGTCCGTTCCGCCAAGGGTCTTCGCCGCGACGACGGCACCTATATCCGTTTTGATGAGAACGCCGCCGTTATCATCAAGGAAGACAAAACACCGAGAGGGACCCGTATCTTTGGCCTCGTCGCCAGAGAATTAAGAGACCACGATTTCGTAAAGATCCTGTCTCTGGCCCCCGAGGTACTTTAAGGAGGAACCGATATATGAACAAGATACACGTTAAGACCGGCGACTCCGTAGTTATTCTCAGCGGTAAGGACAAGGGCAAAAGAGGCAAGGTCTTAGCCGTAGCTCCCAAGGAGGGCAAGCTTATCGTTGAGGGCGCAAACATCGCCACCAAGTCCGTCAAGCCCCGCCGTCAGGGCGAGGAGGGCGGAATCGTCAAGGCCGAGGCCGCTATGTACGCCTCCAAGGTGGCGCTTTACTGCTCCAAGTGCGGAAGAGGCGTCAGATACGGCGTCAAGACCGACGACGAGGGCAAAAAGGTAAGAGTCTGCAAGCGCTGCGGCGCCGAGCTGAAGTAAGGAGGATATGCAGATGGCAAGACTTAAAGATCAATATGTCAACGAGATCGCTCCGGCTTTGATGAAGAAATTCGGCTATAAGAACGTCATGCAGATCCCCAAGCTCGACAAGGTCGTCATTAACGTCGGCTGCGGCGAGGCAAAGGAAAACTCTAAGGTCGTCGACGCGGTCGTTTCCGACCTCGCGGCCATCACCGGCCAGAAGCCCATCGTCTGCAAGGCAAAGAAGTCCGTCGCGAACTTCAAGCTCAGAGAGGGCATGCCGATAGGCGTCAAGGTAACGCTTCGCTCCGACATGATGTACGAATTCATCGACAGGCTCTTCAACGTCGCTTTCCCGCGAGTAAGAGACTTCAAGGGAATCAGCCCCAACTCCTTTGACGGCAGAGGCAACTACTCCACCGGCATCAAGGAGCAGCTCATCTTCCCCGAGATCGAGTTCGACAAGGTAGACAAGGTCCGCGGCATGGACATCAACTTCATCACCACCGCCAAGACCGACGAAGAAGCCAAGGAGCTGCTTTCTATGCTGGGCGCTCCGTTCGCTAAGTAATGAGGAGGATATGAAATGGCTAAGAAATCAATGATTTTAAAGCAGCAGGCGAAGCCTAAGTACTCGACTCGTGCTTACAACCGCTGCAAGATCTGCGGCAGACCTCACGGCTATTTGAGAAAGTTCGGCATCTGCCGTATCTGCTTCAGAGAACTTGCGCACGACGGTCAGATCCCGGGCGTAAAGAAGGCAAGCTGGTAAATTAAAGGAGGAAAACGGAATGCAGATAACTGATACTATAGCGGATCTTCTGACGAGAATTCGCAACGCGAGCTCGGCAAGACACGCTACTGTCGATATTCCTGCGTCAAACGTCAAAAAGGCGATAACCGAGATCCTCTTGAACGAGGGCTACATCAAGGCTTATCAGGTCGTCGACGACGGCAAGCAGGGAATTATAAGAATCACACTGAAATATGACGAGAACAAGACCTCCGTTATCTCCGGCATCAGAAGAGTCTCCAAACCGGGACTCAGGATATACTCGAGCTGCGAGGATATGCCGAAGGTAATGAAGGGCTTGGGCGTAGCGATCGTTTCGACCTCCAAGGGCATCGTGACCGACAAAAAGGCCAGAGAGCTCGGGGTCGGCGGCGAGATTTTAGCGTTCGTCTGGTAAGGAGGAAGTTATGTCAAGAATAGGACTTAAGCCTATAACTGTCCCCGCGGGCGTTGAAATCAGCGTTGCAGACGGCAACGTCGTGACCGTCAAGGGTCCCAAGGGAACTTTAACCAAGGCTTTCAACCCGACTCTTTCTATAGCGGTTGAAAATAACGAAATCAAGGTTGCCCGTCCCGACGACGAGCAGCTCTCAAAATCACTCCACGGCCTCACGAGGACCCTTGTGCACAATATGGTCGAGGGCGTAGTCAACGGCTACGAGAAGCTTCTGGTCATCGAGGGTACAGGTTACCGCGCCGCCAAACAGGGCAAGGACGTCATCCTTAACCTCGGCTACTCTCACCAGGTCGTAGTCTCCGAGACCGACACCATCAAGCTCGAGGTCCCCCAGCCCAACCAGATCCTTGTAAAAGGCATCGACAAGCAGGAGGTCGGACAGTTTGCCTGCGAAATAAGAGCAAAACGTCCCCCGGAACCCTATAAGGGCAAGGGCATCCGCTATGACGGCGAGGTCATCGTCCGCAAGGCCGGTAAGGCCGGCAAGGGCGCTAAGAAGTAATTAAAGGAGAGTTAAGCTATGGTAAAAACAATTGATAGAGCCAAGGCAAGAGCTCACCGCCACTTAAGAGTCCGTTCCAAGGTAAGCGGCACCGCCGAGACCCCGCGTCTTTGCGTCTTCCGCTCCGCTAAGCACATCTATGCCCAGGTCATCGACGACGTCACCGGCGTCACTCTTTGCGCAGCTTCGAGCATGGCAAAGGGCTTTGACGGCAACGGCGGCAACGTCGAGGGCGCGAAAAAGGTCGGCGCAATGATCGCCGAGCTTTGCCGCGACAAGGGCATCGAAGAGGTCGTCTTCGACAGAGGCGGCTATGTCTATCACGGCCGCGTTGCAGCTTTGGCTGACGGCGCGCGTGAGGGCGGACTGAAGTTCTAAAGAAGGAGGTAATCGTTTTGGCTATTATAGACGCGTCCAAATTACAGCTTGATATCGAAAAGCGCGTTGCGATAAACCGCGTATCGAAGACCGTTAAGGGCGGCAGGATCATGAAATTCTCCGCATTGATGGTAGTCGGCGACGGCAACGGCACCGTAGGCTTCGGCATCGGCAAATCGAGCGAAGTCCCCGACGCTATCCGCAAAGGGATCGAAGACGCCAAGAAAAATCTGATCACTATCCCCTTGAAAGGCACCACCATCCCCCACGAGATCGTCGGAGTTTACGGCGCGGGCAGAGTCCTCTTGAGACCCGCCGCAGAGGGAACCGGAGTTATCGCCGGCGGCCCCGTCCGTGCGGTCATCGAGGCTGCGGGCATCAAGGATATAAGAACGAAGTCTCTTCGCTCCAACAATCCCTGCAACGTCGTGCGCGCCACCTTTAACGGCCTCGGCTCCCTTAAGAGCGCCGAAGAAGTCGCCGCCAAGAGGGGAAAGACCGTCAAGGAGATCTTTGCTAAAGGAGGGGAGAACTGATGTCGCTTAAAATCGAACTTGTAAAGAGCCTCAACGGCAGACTCAAGAACCAGATCGCTACCGCGAACGCCTTAGGGCTTCGCAAGATCGGCGACGTTACCGTTCAGCCCGACAATGAAGCAACTAAAGGTAAAATCACGAAGATAGTACACCTGATCAAAGTTACCGAAGAATAAATTAAGGAGGTGTAGCAAATGAAACTGCACGATTTGGCTCCCGCCGAGGGCTCGACCCGCGAGGCTAAAAGAGTCGGCAGAGGCCACGGCTCAGGCTGGGGCAAGACCGCCGCAAAGGGACATAAGGGCCAGAACGCCCGCTCCGGCGGCGGAGTAAGACCCGGCTTTGAAGGCGGCCAGACAAGACTTGCAAGAAGAATCCCTAAGAGAGGGTTCAATAACTACGAATTCGCAACCAACTATGCGACGGTAAACGTCTCCGACCTTGAGAAATTCGTCGACGGCACTGTTGTAGACGCCGAGCTTCTAAAGGCTGCCGGCGTCGTCAAAAAGGAGCTCGACGGTATCAAGATCTTAGGAGACGGGGAGCTCACCAAAAAGCTCACCGTTAAAGCCGCTGCTTTCTCGGCTCAGGCAAAGGAGAAGATAGAGAAGGCCGGCGGAGAGGCAGAGGTGGTATAAGGTGTTCGAGACGATAAAAAACGCTTGGAAGGTCAAGGACATCCGTAAAAAGATCCTCTTTACCCTCTTTATAGTGATCATCTACCGTCTCGGCGGCTTTATCCCGGTCCCGTTTCTGGACCCCACCGCTGTCGCTGAGATGATAAGCGGAGGCAACAGCGTATTTTCAACCCTGAACCTCTTCTCGGGCGGAACATTCTCAAGAGCCACTCTTATGTGCCTCTCGATCTCGCCCTACATTAACGCGCAGATCATCATCCAGCTTCTTACGTTTGCTATCCCCGCCCTTGAGCGCATGGCCAAGGAGGGCGAGAGCGGCAGAGCGAAGCTCGATAAGATCACCAAGTATTCCACCCTCGCGATAGCCGCTTTCCAGTCGTGGGCATACTACCTCACCCTGAAAAACTCCGGCTCTCTGACCTACACCGAGGGATTCTCAAAGGCAATGGCCGAAATAGTCATCATCTGCTGCTTCACCGCGGGCGCAATGCTCGTTATCTGGCTCGGAGCCCAGATAGATAAATTCGGCATCGGCAACGGCGTGTCCATACTCCTCTTTGCGGGTATCATCGCGAACCTCCCTCCCCAGTTCGGAGAGACGTTCTCCACCCTCGCCCAGACCGGAAACTTCTGGTACATTATCCTCATCCCGATAATGATCATCCTCTTCGTTTTAATGATAGCGTTCATTATCTTCATGGATAACGCCGAAAGAAGAATTCCCGTTCAGTATGCCAAGAGAGTCGTCGGCCGCAAGATCTACGGCGGCCAGTCCACCTATCTTCCTATAAAGATAGCCATGGCGGGCGTTCTGCCGATAATCTTCGCGATGTCGTTCCTCTCCATCCCTCAGACCATCGAGATGTTCACCGGCGAGCCCGAGGTCGGCACGTTCTGGTACGGCTTCATGAGAGCATTCAGCCAGACCAGCCCGATCTACGCGACCCTTTACTTCATCCTGATAATCGTATTCTCCTACTTCTACGTCTCGATGCAGTACAACCCGGTCGAGATCGCCAACAACTTAAGACAGAACAACGGCGGCGTTCCGGGCATCCGTCCCGGCAAGCCCACCTCCGACTACATCACAAGAATACTTTCCAAACTCATTCTTGTCGGCGCTCTGTTCTTGGGCATTGTAGCGCTCTTCCCGATCATCTTCGCACAGGTCACCAGAGTACAGGCCGTTGCATTGGGCGGTACTTCAATCCTCATCGTCGTGTCCGTTGCGCTCGAGACCGTAAGACAGCTTGAGAGCCAGCTCATGATGAGACACCATAAGGGATTCCTTGAATAATATATTCGGCAGTCCCGAAAGAAATCAAAAAGTGAAAGGAGCGCAAGCATGAATCTGATTTTATTGGGCGCACCGGGTGCCGGAAAAGGAACTCAGGCGGAGGTAATCTGCGCCGCAAAGGGTATCCCGGCTATATCCACCGGCAACATCCTCAGAGAGGCCGTTAAAAACGGCACCAAGAGCGGACTTGAAGCCAAGAAGTATATGGACGCGGGAGAGCTCGTTCCCGACGAGGTCGTCATCGGCATCCTCAAGGACAGGATATCCGAACCCGACTGCAAGGACGGCTTCATCCTTGACGGCTTCCCGAGAACCGTTCCCCAGGCGGAGGCTCTTGAGAAGATGGGCGTCAATATCGACAAGGTCATCGAGATATACGTCCCCGACGAGAAAATAGCCGAGCGTTTAGGCGGCAGACGCGTCTGCGAATCCTGCGGCAACTCCTATCACGTTCAGTTCAAGCCGACAAAGGTCGAGGGCGTATGCGACGCCTGCGGCGGCAAAGTCGTCATCCGCAAGGACGACGAGCCCGCCACCGTTTTGGAGCGCTTAAAGGTCTACCACGAAAAGACCGCTCCCCTGAAGGATTTCTATGAGGCAAGAGGCAAGCTCAAGACCGTCATAGGACAGGAGGAGGTCGCCGAGACGACCCGCCTCACCTTAGCGGCGATAAATGATTAAAAGATGATAAATGTCAAAACTACTCAGGAGCTGCTGAAAATGCGCAAGGCCGGCCTCATCACCGGTGGCGCCTTAGTCGCAGCGGGAAAGGCCATCCACGAGGGCATGTCCACCTACGACCTTGACAGGATAGTCCACGACTACATCGTCTCCCACGGAGCCAAGCCGTCGTTTCTGCATTATAACGGCTTCCCGGCTTCGGCCTGCATCTCGGTAAACGATACCGTCATCCACGGCATTCCGTCCAAGACCGAGAAGCTCAAAAAGGGAGATATCGTCTCGGTCGACGTCGGAGCATATATCGACGGATACCACGGCGATTCCGCAAGGACCTTTGCCGTCGGGGAGATCTCCGAAAAGGCGAGGGCGCTGATGGAGTCCACCGAGGGAAGCCTTCTTGAAGCGATAAAGACCATACAGCCCGGAATGAGGATAGGCGATATTTCGGCGCTGATTCAGCAGTTCAACGAGGAGCGCGGGTTCTCCGTCGTGAGAGAATTCGTCGGCCACGGCGTCGGCAGGAATCTCCACGAGGACCCCGAGGTCCCCAACTACGGCAAGGCGGGCCACGGTCCGAGGCTCATACCCGGAATGGTGATAGCCGTCGAGCCGATGATAAACGAGGGCAAGGCCGCGGTCAGGGTTCTCCCCGACGGCTGGACCGTCAAAACGGTCGACGGAAGTCTCTCGGCACACTTCGAGCATACTCTTGCCGTGACCTCTACGGGGGTCAGGGTAATGACTGCACCGGAGGAATAATGGAGAACCGAAACGAAGTCGTTATCGGTTCGGTAGTCAGATCTCTTGCGGGAAAGGATCGGGGCCGGCTATACGTTGCTTGCCGGATATCCGACCGCCGGGTATATGCGGCCGACGGGAAAAGGCATAAGCTTTTGGACCCTAAGCCGAAAAATCCCCGACACATTTCACCCTCCCTCGGGAGAATAGAGCTAACCGGCCTGACGGATAAAAAATTGCGCAGAACACTCGGCGCGTTCACTGACCCAGAGCGCGCAGGCGAAAAAGACCGAGACTGAAAGGAGAGATAAAAATGTCAAAGGAAGATGTAATCGAACTTGAAGGCACAGTTACCGACGCAAGACCCAACGCGGTTTTTGAGGTGGAGCTTGCAAACGGCCACAAAATTCTCGCCCATATTTCCGGAAGGCTCAGACAGAACTATATAAGAATAGTTCCCGGAGACAAGGTCACGGTCGAAATGTCTCCGTACGATCTTACCAAGGGCAGGATCACCTGGAGAACAAAGTAAAATATTAGAGAAAAATCTTCACAGAAAATCGAGGAGGTATTTCAATGAAAGTAAGACCTTCAGTTAAACCGATGTGTGAAAAGTGCAAGGTAATCAAGCGCAAGGGCCGCGTTATGGTCATCTGCGAGAATCCCAAGCACAAGCAGCGTCAGGGTTAAAAACACTTAATGGAGGTGCATTTAAAGCATGGCTCGTATAGCAAGTATCGACCTTCCCAGAGATAAGAGAATCGAAGTCGCTCTGACCTATATCTACGGTATCGGCCAGCCCACCGCGACCAAGATCTGCAAGGAGACCGGCGTCGACCCCGACGTCAGAGTCAAGGATATGTCTGAGGAAGACGTAGCAAAGCTCCGCGAATATATCGACCACCATCTCATCGTCGAGGGCGACAAGAGAAGAGAAGTACAGCTCAATATCAAGCGCCTTATCGAGGTAGGATGCTACCGCGGTACCCGTCACAGAAGAGGTCTGCCGGTAAGAGGTCAGAGAACAAAGACCAATGCGAGAACAAGAAAAGGTCCCGCAAAGACCATCGCAAATAAGAAGAAGTAAGGAGGGATATAACCATGGCTCAGCAGAAATCCGGTAAGAAGACCGTCGTAAGACGCCGCAGAGAAAGAAAGAACATCGAAATGGGACAGGTTCATATCCAGTCCTCGTTCAACAACACCATCGTCACCATCACCGATATGCAGGGCAACGCGATCTCGTGGGCTTCCGCAGGAGGCTTAGGTTTCCGCGGTTCCAAGAAGTCCACTCCCTTTGCAGCTCAGTCCGCAGCAGAGACTGCCGCAAGAGCCGCCAAGGAGCACGGCCTCAAGATCGTTGAGGTATATGTAAACGGCCCCGGCCAGGGACGTGAAGCCGCCATCAGAGCGCTCCAGTCCGAGGAGCTTGAGGTAAGACTCATCAAGGACGTTACCCCCATTCCTCACAACGGCTGCCGTCCGCCCAAACGCCGCAGAGTTTAATTTCAGATTCTGCCACAACTGAGTTTAAGTTTACTCAGCGTCGGGTGCGTTTAAATTGAGACCCGATAATCTTATAAAAAACGGAGGATATTTTACAATGTCTGTAAACAGAGAACCTATTTTAAAGAAATGCAAGTCTTTAGGTATCAGCCCTATGGTCATGGGCGTCGGCAAGGAGACCAAGAGGCATTCCGCTTCCGGTTTCAAGAAGATGGAGTCCGATTATAAGCAGCAGCTTAAAGAGAAGCAGAAGCTGAAATTCATCTACGGCCCCGGAGAGAAGCAGTTTCGGCATATCTACGAGAGAGCCGAAAAGATGGAGGGTCAGGCCGGCGCCAATCTTCTGACGCTTTTGGAGTCAAGACTCGATAACGTCGTCTTCAGGATGGGCCTCGCCCTCACAAGACGCGAAGCAAGACAGCTCGTCACTCACGGCCACTTCAACGTCAACGGCCACAGAGTAGACATTCCGTCTTACCGCGTAAAGGTCGGCGACGTGGTCGCTCTGCGCGAGAGCTCCAAGAAGAGCGTGAAGTTCCAGGAGATCGTAGAGGGAACCAACGGCAGAGTCATCCCGACGTGGATCGATATGAACCGCGATAACCTCACCGCGAGCATAGTAAGGCTCCCCGTAAAGGAGGACCTTGACTACGAGGTCGAGGAGCACCTTATCGTCGAGCTCTACTCCAAGTAATTCCTGAACGAAGACAAAATATACGGGAGGGCGCAGTTTTTTCGGGATATTGCGACCCGGGTCATATGTTATTCTGGTCATATATCCTGAAAAAATATGTTTGCCACTAAAGAAATGGAGGCTTGCAAATGCTTGAAAAAATCGAAAGGCCGAATATAGAAGTGGTTGAGCTCAAGTCAAACGGCACCTACGGCAAGTTTGTTCTGGAGCCGCTTGAGCGCGGTTACGGCACTACTATCGGCAACAGTCTTAGACGCGTATTGCTTTCATCTCTCCCTGGAGTAGCCGTTACGTCTATAAAGATCGACGGCATACACCATGAACTTTCAACCGTTCCCGGCGTCCGCGAGGATGTCAGCGAGATAGTCCTCAACCTTAAGGGACTCACCGCGAAGCTTTTCTGCGACGGTCCGAAGACGGTATATATTGAGGCGGAGGGCGAGTGCGAGGTGACTGCGGGCGATATCAAGACCGACTCCGAGGTCGAGATCTTAGTCCCCAACATGCACATCGCAACTCTTGATTCCGACGCAAAGCTTTATATGGAAATTGTTCTTGACCGCGGCAGGGGATATGTCTCCGCCGAGAAGAACAAGGCGCATATGCAGAATGCTCCTATCGGGCTTATCGCCGTGGACAGCATTTATACCCCGGTTGTAAAGGTCAACTACACGGTCGAGAATACCCGTGTAGGTCAGATCACCGATTACGACAAGCTTACGCTTGAGGTCTGGACGGACGGAGTCATCTCCGCAAAAGAAGCCGTCTCGATGGCAGCCAAACTCCTCAACGAGCATCTGAATCTGTTTGTCAACCTGTCCGAAGATACAGGCGTGGATAAGATTTTGGCTGAGAAGGATAACAAGTCCAAGGAAAAGGTCCTTGAGATGACCATTGAGGAACTTGACTTGTCGGTAAGATCTTTCAACTGTCTCAAGAGAGCGGGCATAAACACTGTAAACGACCTGATCGAAAAGTCCGAAGAGGAAATGATGAAGGTCAGGAATCTCGGCAAGAAGTCGTTCGACGAGGTCAAGGAGAAGTTAAGATCCTTGGGCTACGAGATGTCTTCCTCCGACGAGTAAAATCGCAGTATAAAAAGCTGCTGAAAACGCAATACAAAAACCCAGCGGTCAGACAGTTATTAGAGCCTGCCTCTGACCTCTGACTTCCAATAAAAGGAGTTGAATTTTCATGCCGGGCACAAGAAAGCTTGGCAGGACGACCGACCACAGAAGAGCAATGCTCCGTGCGATGGTCACCTACCTGTTTGAAAACGGCAAAATCGAGACGACGGTCACAAGGGCCAAGGAAGTCTCCGCGATGGCGGAGAAGATGGTCACTCTCGCAAAGACGGGAGACTTACACTCCAAGCGTCAGGTTTTCGCCTATGTAACCAAAGAGAGCGTCGCTAAGAAGCTCTTTGATGAAATCGCCCCTAAGTACGCAGACCGCAAGGGCGGCTACACAAGAATTATCAGGACCGGTCCCAGACGCGGCGACGCAGCTGAGATGGCGATAATCGAGCTTGTGGACTAAGACGCAAAGATTCCCTCTCCGACCCGGGGAGGGATTTTTCTGTCAAAAATAATATACAAAAAGTAATATTTAGTATATTTTTTACATGCAGTCGCGTAAGCCGCAGAACTATGCTCCCAAAAAAATGCCCCAAAACCGAATATAAATCAGATTTTCGGAGAAAATAGCATAAAAAGCATTTGAGGAGCGGTATTATGAAAATGTCGAATACGCAGTACAAAGAGATGGCCGACGAGGCGAGCATGCCCTCAAGGTCGTATCTGAACATCCCGAAAGCGTTTTTAATAGGCGGCGCGATATGCCTTATCGGGCAGGGGATATTGAACATGTTCAAGGCCGTCGGAATTGAGCAGGACTCAGCGGCCGCATACACGTCGATAACGCTTGTTCTCTTCTCGGCGATACTGACGGCGGTCGGGCTCTATCCCAAGGCCGCCAAGCACGGCGGCGCCGGGACGTTGGTGCCTATAACGGGCTTTGCGAACGCGGTAGTTTCTCCGGCCATCGAATTTCGGACCGAGGGGTGGGTACTTGGCGTCGGGACGAAGATTTTCGCCATCGCCGGCCCGGTCATCCTCTACGGCACGGCCGCGAGCGTGCTGTATGGGCTGATATACTGGGCCGCGAGGATGATAGGAGGGTGAGGGAGGTTGAGGAGAGTGATGGGCGAGCGAAGCTTGGAGGTAAAAGTCACTTCAAATCCTAAAGGATAAGGTATTCGCGCTTCGCGCTCATGCTATTTTAAGTCACCTCCCCCTGACCCCCTCCTTGAGGAGGGGGGTAGCCCGACCGCACTTAAGTTGGGGAAGCCCGCATCCGTTTCCGAATGGAAACTGATGCGGGCTTTAATATACCCTCCGCGCCCGACCCGGGGGATAAGGTATTCGCTTCGCTCATGCTATTTAAAATCCCCCTCCCCCGACCCCTCCCCCCCAAGGGAGGGGAGCTGCGCTTCAGCCAAGCTTTGCTTAAAATCCCCATCAAAATCCTTGCGGATTCTGATGGGGATTTTCTGAGTACCCCTGCTCCTTCCGAGATAAAAAGGTATTCGACACTGACGTGGCGAATGCTATTTTAAGTCACCTCCCCCTGACCCCCTCCTCAAGGAGGGGGGAGCCCGACCGCACTTAAGTTGGGGAAGCCCGCATCCGTTTCCGAATGGAAACTGATGCGGGCTTTAATATACCCTCCGCGCCCGACCCGGGGGATAAGGTATTCGCTTCGCTCATGCTATTTGAGATACCCCCACCCCCTGACCCCCTCCCCTTGGGGGAGGGGGCTATGCTATCCCCAACTTTTTCGCAAGCCCGGATGGGGGAGGGGGAATTTAAGATAGCATGAGCGCGAAGCGCGAATACCTTGTCGCCGAGTAGTGGCAGGAGATTCGTAAAAAATCCATCTCAATAACTTTAGTTTTGAGATGGATTTTTCGCACAAACTCTTTGCCGTGCTTTTCTGATTTCTGACAATCTGTCATCTGGCCTCTGGCCGCCCCTCCACCCCCAACCCCCTCCCCCAAAGGGAGAGGGGGCTCTTCTTTTTTCTTCCGAGAAGAAAAAAGAATCAAAAAAGAAGCTGCGGGGGGGACTACCGTCCCCCACGCCCCCTCAAAGCTCTGACTCGGGCTTGCGGCCAACAATGGCTGACATGACAAGGTATTCGCTTCGCTCATGCTATTTTTAATACCCCTCCCCCGACCCCTCCCCCAAGGGGGGAGGAGCGACGTTTTGCCCGAACCTTTCTAAAATCCAATCAAAAAATTTTTTCAATTTCCCGAAACCTTTTTCCGTTTTTTCTGCATCTTATAGTTGAAGCCGAAAGGAGTGATAACGTGGACGACCGGGAGATAATCGCTCTTATGAATGCGCGCGACGAGAACGCGCTTTCAGAGATCCGGGCAAAATATGCCGGGCTTCTCAAAAGAATTTCGTCGAACATTCTTCCCGATCCCGGCGACGCTGAGGAGGCTGTCGCAGACGCGCTGCTGAATCTTTGGAACGCTATACCGCCGGCGGCGCCTGATAATCTTCGGGCATACATATGCCGCACCGTGAGAAACGCTTCGGTAAGAAAACTCAGGCATGATCTTGCGGCAAAAAGGTCGGTTGACAGCCTGCCGCTGTCAGAGCTTGAAGATGCTTTGGGCGATGATAAGGCGGCCGACGAAATCGGCAGGGTCGAGCTCGGAATGACTATCGACGGGTTTCTTAAGGGACTCAGCCGCGAGCAGAGGGCGATGTTTTTAAAGAGATACTTTTTCTTTGACAGCGTGCCGGAGATAGCCCGTGATATGGGCATGAAAGAGGAAAAAGTCAAGTCCGCGCTGTTTCGGCTGAAGAAAAAATTAAGGGAATATATTGCAAGGAGTGAAAATTATGACAAATGAAATGCTCGAAAAAATGATAGAAAACGTCGGCGACAGCTATCTTGACGAGGCGCTCGACTATGGTGAAAAACGGATAACCGTTTCAAAAAAGAAGCTTGTTACGGTTATTTTGGCGGCAGTTCTTACCGCTGCAATAATTATCCTGCCTGTCGGGGCGGCGGGACTTTTCAATTCAAGGCGAGTGGGTATTTTTGAGCAGAAAAACGCGGTGTATATCTATGACGAAAGCGTCAGCATAACTGCCGAAAAAGTCAGCCGGAATATCGTAAAATTCACGGTGGAATCGACCGACGGAAGCTACGCAGACCCCTATATTTACACCTATGAGCTAAAGGGCTATTACTCGGGGGCAACAACGCCATATTTCGGCAACTACGGCAAGCTCAGCGGTGAATTCACAAGCGACGCCGGCAAGGGCTTCAAGGTCAAGGAGTACGTCAAGGACTATGCGCTTTATCTTGAGAAAGAGCCCTACAAGGGGTATCTTAGGCCCGAGAGGAATTACACTCTCATCGTCGAGGGAATAGCCGCCAAACTCCCCGACGGCAGCATCGCCGAGCTCCAAGGCGAATGGGAGGTAGAGTTTAGGTTTTAAAATGGGGTAGGCGAGGGAGACGCTCGACCGAACATAGAGTGAAAATCCATCTCGAAAACTTTAGTTTTGAGATGGATTTTCCGCGCAAACTCATTGCAACGCTCTTCTGACAATCTGTCCTCTGTCCTCTGATAGCTCCCGGAGGGAGAGAGGGCTCTTCTTTTTTCTTCCGAGAAGAAAAAAGAATCAAAAAAGAAGCTGCGTGGGGGGACTACCGTTCCCCACGCCCCCCTCAAAGCTTTGACTCTGGGCTTGCGGCCTACAATGGCTGACGTGACAAGGTATTCGCTTCGCTCATACTATTTGAGATACCCCCTCCCCCCGACCCCTCCCCCTTAGGGGAGGGGCTCCGTCATGACCCTATTTTTACGGAAAGCCGTGCGCTTTGCCGCTTTAAATAGATAAATCTAATTTTTTAACCATGCTCCCATGTTGAAAACCCCCGCAAGACCCTCGGCCTTGCAGGGGTTTTATTATTCCACAGCGAACAGCATCCTGCCGTACGTCGGATAGGGCCAGTACTTCTCGCCGACAAGCGTCTCTATCTCGTCCGCGACTGCCCTTAAGTCCGCCATCGCCGGGAGTATCTCGTCCCTTAGGCGGTTCGCGGTGGCCTGGTCGTTTATGTGGCCGAGGGAATCGCTCAGCTCCTCGAGCCTCAGCATCCTCTCGTACATCTCGGTCGAAAGCGATGTCAGCCGCTTTATCATATCCATCTCGAACCCGCACTCGACCTCGGCGACGCCCCGAAGACCCGAGACGACCTCCGCCATTTTTCTGACATATGTAGAAACGGCCGGAAGAATATCCTTTTTTGACATATCTATCATCGTCAGGGCTTCTATCTTTATCACCTTGCAGTAATTTTCGAGGTAGATGTGGTACCTCGACTCGAGCTCGATTTTCGAGAATACCCCCTGGCGCTCCATCATCGAGACGTTTTTCTCATCAAGTATATGCGGCAGGGCGTCCGGTGTGGTTCTGAGATTGTGCAGACCCCTGCGCTCGGCCTCTTTGACCCATTCCTCACTGTAGCCGTCGCCGTTGAAAAGAATATCGCGGTTCTCGTTTATCGTCCTGCGGATAAGCTCCTCAAGGGCTTCGTTGAAATTCTCGGCGTCCTTGAGTTCGTTGTAGAATCCGTCCAGCTCGTCTGCCAAAACGGCGTTTAAAACCGTCGTGGGAATGGCGATAGAGCTTGACGAGCCGGGGCTTCTGAACTCGAATTTATTGCCGGTAAAGGCGAACGGAGACGTGCGGTTGCGGTCCGTTGTGTCGCGTTTGAAGTGGGGCAGGACGTCCACGCCGATCTCCATATCTATCCTCTTTTTGCCCTCGTATTTGCTGCCCGCGACGATGGATTCAAGTATTTCGGTCAGCTCATCCCCCAAAAACATCGAGATTATCGCCGGGGGAGCCTCGTTTGCGCCGAGACGGTGGTCGTTTCCGGCGGAGGCCACGGATATCCTCAAAAGGTCCTGGTACTCGTTCACGCCCTTGATGACTGCGCATAAGAACATGAGAAACTGTGCGTTCTCGCGGGGAGTTTTGCCCGGCTCGAACAGGTTTACGCCCTCGGAGGTCTGTACCGACCAGTTGTCGTGCTTGCCCGAGCCGTTGATACCCTCGAACGGCTTTTCGTGGAGTATGCATTTGAAACCGTGACGGTGTGCGACTTTCCTGAGAAGCTCCATCGTCAGCTGGTTGTGGTCTGAGGCGATATTTGCGGTAGAGTAGATGGGCGCGAGCTCATGCTGAGACGGGGCGACCTCGTTGTGTTCGGTCTTAGCCATGACCCCGAGCTTCCAAAGCTCCTCGTCCAAATCTCTCATGAACGATTTGACTTTCATTTTGAGCATGCCGTAGTAGTGGTCCTCAAGCTCCTGCCCTTTCGGGGGCTTTGCGCCGAAAAGGGTTCGGCCGGTGAAGATAAGGTCTTTTCGGCGGGCGTACATGTCCCTGTCGATCAAAAAATATTCCTGCTCGGGCCCGCACGTCGAAATTACGCCCTTTGTTTCAACGCCGAAAAGCGACAGAATTCTCTTTGCAGAGCGATTAAGCGCCTCCATCGAGCGCAAAAGCGGGGTCTTGTTGTCGAGAGCTTCGCCGCTGTATGAGCAAAAAGCGGTAGGAATGCAGAGGGTATTTTCCTTGATAAAAGCGTACGAGGTCGGGTCCCATGCAGTATAGCCGCGGGCTTCAAACGTCGCCCTGAGCCCGCCTGACGGGAAGCTTGAACCGTCGGTCTCGCCCTTGATGAGTTCTTTGCCCTTGAATTCCATGATCGGCGTGCCGTCTTTTATGCCGGATAAAAAGCTGTCGTGCTTCTCGGCGGTTATGCCGGTCAGGGGCTGGAACCAGTGTGTGAAGTGGGTAGCGCCATGCTCTATCGCCCAGTCGCGCATGGCTGAGGCGACCTTAGAGGCGACGGACGAATCAAGGGGCCTGCCGGATTCGATGGTCTTTTTGAGGGCCTCGTAGGCGTCGACGGGAAGCCGTTCGCGCATGACCCTGTCGTTAAAGACCGCGCTGCCGAAAGTTTCGGAAATGATGTCGGACATACTATTCCTCCAGTGTATTATAAAGAGTGACAGTATGAGTATATAACTTTTTTCGGCGGTTGTCAATACAAAGAGGGGGAGGGGCCGAAGCGGCCGCATTTAAATGAAAAGGGAGAAGTGAAAAGCGTTTAGTAACGGCAAGTCATCCTGCAAATAATTTTTATAATGTGGGCGGAATGGGCACTCCCAGGGGGGAACAAGAGGTCAGCGGAGGAGGAGGAAGCGGGGGGACAGAAGCGCCCCTCCCCTTGGGGGAGGAGCAGTCAGAGGACAGATGACAGATTGTCGGAAGTCAGAAGAACGTTGCAATGAGTTTGTGCGGAAAATCCATCTCAAAACTAAAGTTATTGAGATGGATTTTTACGAGCTTCCTGCCACTACCCATGGAGAAAAGGTATTCGCGCTTCGCGCTCATACTATTTTAGCTCACCTCCCCCAACCCCCTCCTCAAGGAGGGGGCTGTCGCCAAAACATAGTGCGAAAAAGTCACTTCAAATCCTAAAGGATTGTGAAGTGACTTTTTGACGATCCCTCCTGCGCCGCCCATGCTCAAAAGGTATTCGCCACTTCGTGGCTCATGCTATTTGAAGTATCCCCCTCCCCCTGACCCCCTCCCCTGAGGGGAGGGGGCTGCGCTCGCCGTAGGTTTTCTGAAAGCCCGGTTAGGGGAGGGGGACTTTTAAATAGCATGAGCGCGAAGCGCGAATACCTTGTCCCCCTCCCCGCAGCCCCATTTTTATCCCGCCCCTACCTATATCACACTTTCCATTACCTCCGCTTAAATTTAATCCCTTTACCCCTTTTCAAATCCGAAAATTTGTGCTATACTATTAAAAAACCTGCGAAAGGGGCGCGCTTATGCGTATTCTCATCGTCGACGGCAACTCGATTTTAAACCGGGCGTTTTACGGCATCAAAGTCCTGAACTCCTCAAAGGGCTTCCCGACAAACGCCGTCACCGGCTTTATGAATATTTTTCTTAAAGAGCAGGAGCTCCTCGCGCCGGACTGCACCGCGGTCGCGTTCGACCTCCCCGAAAAGACGTTTCGTCATCTTAAATGCGACTACTACAAGGCGAACCGCCACGGCATGCCCGATGAACTCGCCATGCAGCTGCCAAAGGTCAAGGAACTGCTTTCAAACCTCGGCATTAAAATCGTCGAGCTTTCGGGTTACGAGGCCGACGACGTCTTGGGCTCGGTATCAAAGCTCTTTTCCGATTCGGGGAACGAAGCCTACGTCCTTACCGGCGACCGCGACTCGTTCCAGCTTATCTCGGACAGGGTCACGGTGAGATTCTCGTCGATGCGTGAGACTTTAAGCTATGACCGGGACAAATTTTTTGAGGCATACGGCGTCGAGCCTTTGCAGCTTATCGACGTAAAGGCGCTCATGGGGGATTCTTCGGACAACATCCCCGGCGTGGCCGGAATAGGCGAAAAAACGGCGCTCACGCTGATAAAAAAATTCGGCAGCGTTGAAAATCTATATGAAAATTTGGAGCATGCCGATCTCTCGGCGGGCGTTAAGAGCAAGCTTATAAACGGCCGCGATTCGGCTTTTGAGTCGAAGTGGCTCGCGACTATCGTGCGCGACGCGCCGATACCCGAAAAAATCGAGGACTATCTTCCCGGGCAGAGGGACGAGCAGGCCGCCTCGAAACTTCTTACGGAACTTGAGTGCTTCAAGCTTATCGACCGCCTTGGGCTGAAACGGTCGGCCAATGTAGGGGCGGAGAAATCCTCGGAACCCCGGAAGGAACTTTCGGTCAGGGAACTCGGCCGGGACGACTTAAAAGAAATCGCCAAGTCGGAAAGCTGCTTTATTTTGGATGATGATATAGAGATCGTCTCGGGGGACTTTATTTACACATCATCCGACAAAGAACTGATTTTAGACTACCTCTCGGACGGCTGCCCAAAGACCGCTTTTTCGGCAAAGGGCGCTTATAAGCTATGCTTTGAAAACGGCAGGGAGCTGGGCGGGCTTAAATTTATCTGCGATTTGGCGGGGTATTTGCTGAATTCTCAGGCGTCAGATTATACTATTAGTAATTTATGCGCTGCAAATTCCGTAGCGTATAATGAGGACTCCCCGCACCCGGGCGCTCATGCCCTGCCGAAGCTTCGGGACGTCCTGAAAAAAGGGGTCGAGGACGCGGGAATGGCCTCGCTCTTATACGATATTGAGCAGCCGCTCTGCGAGGTCCTGGCCTCGATGGAGGTCTTGGGCGTGCGGGTCGATTCCGACGGCATACGCTCTTTCGGCGACGGCTTAAAGGCGGATATATCCGAACTTGAGGAAAGGATTTATCTTCAGGCCGGCCGCGAATTCAACATCAGCTCCCCGAAACAGCTCGGCGAGGTCTTATTTGACGAGCTCGGGCTGCCGAAAGGAAAAAAGAACCACCGGGGTTATTCGACGAGCGCCGAGGTTTTGGAGGAGCTTCTGCCCATACACCCGATAATTCAGGACATCCTCGACTACCGGACCCTGACAAAGCTTCTCTCGACTTACGTCGACGGGCTTTTGGCGGAGGTCTGCCCCGACGGCAGAGTGCGCTCGGAATTCAAACAGACCGAAACAAGGACCGGCCGCATATCCTCCTCGAACCCGAACATGCAAAACATCCCGGTCCGCAAGGAACTCGGCAGGAATATGCGGAAATTTTTCATCGCCGCCGAGGGCAAGACCCTGCTCGACGCCGACTACAGCCAAATTGAGCTTCGGGTACTTGCGTCGATGAGCGGCGATAAAAATATGCAGGAGGCGTTTTTATCCGGCGCGGATATTCACACAAGGACCGCTTCGCAGGTGTTCGGGCTGCCGGAGGAATTCGTAGATTCGGACATGAGGCGCGCCGCCAAGGCCGTCAACTTCGGAATAATCTACGGTATCGGCGCTTTCAGCCTCTCAAAAGACATAAACTGTTCGGTCGCCGACGCGGACAGATATATAAAAAATTACCTCGGCACCTACCCGATGATAGATGAATTTATGAAGAAAACCGTTGAGAGCGCCGAAAAGACCGGCTATGTGACGACCCTCTTCGGCCGACGGCGGTACATCCCCGAGCTTAAGGCCTCGAACCGAAACTTAAAGGCTTTCGGCAGGCGCGCCGCCATGAACGCACCCATCCAGGGCACCGCCGCAGACATCATAAAAATCGCGATGATACGGGTCTACCGCCGCCTGAAAGAGGAAAATCTTGACGCGAAGCTTATTTTGCAGGTGCATGACGAACTCATAGTCGAGACCTCGGAGGAATGCAAGGAAGCTGCCGCAAAGGCGCTTTCGGAGGAGATGCAGCAGGCCGTAAAGATGGCGGTGCCTCTCACGGCCGAAGTCGGCTCGGGCAAGAGCTGGTACGACGCAAAAGGATGACAAAAAACAGGGAGAAACAAAAATGTATAAATATATACTCTTTGACCTTGACGGAACGCTCACCGAGAGCGCACCGGGAATAATCAACTCGATTAAATACACCTACCGCCATTACGGCATAGAAAACTACGACGAGGCCGAGCTTTCGCGGTTTGTCGGGCCGCCGCTCATTGAGTCGTTCATGAAATTCGCGGGCTTTTCCGAGAGCCGTGCGCGGGAGGCGGTCGACGTTTACAGGGAATATTTCCGGGAAAAGGGGATGTTTGAAAATTCCGTCTACCCGGGCGTGCGGGAATGCCTCCAAAGGCTTAAGGATAAGGGGTTTGCGCTCGCGGTGGCGACGTCGAAGCCCGAGCCGTTCTGCCTCAAAATCCTGGAGCATTTTTCCCTGCTGAAATTTTTCGACGTTGTAAAGGGCATCCCTCTTGACGGCGAGGATATGACGAAGTCCGAGGTCGTTTCGGCGGCTCTGCACGCGCTGTCCCCCGAAAACTTAAGCGAGGCGGTGATGGTCGGCGACCGCGATTACGACGTTATCGGCGCTAAGGAAAACGGGCTTGAATGCCTCGGCGTTTTGTACGGCTACGGCTCCCGCGACGAGCTTTTACAAGCAGGCGCCATCGGAGTCTTTGAGACGGCGGAGGATTTATGCAATTTTCTGACAGGAGAAGCATGACCCTAAAAAATGACATAAAAATACCCCTTACGAAAACCGTGAGGGGCAATATTTTTCTACGGCGGGCTTAAGCGCGCGCCCGCTACGAGACGTCCGAAGCGCTTCGCGATCTGAACGGCCTGCTTCTTTTTGCCGATGTGCTCAAGATACCTGTCCTCGCCCCAGACCGTCGGCCCCAAAATATCAACCGCAAGGCCCTCGGTCGTCGGCAGGCCCTCGAGGCGCCTCTCCATCTCGTAGATGTTCGCCTTTTTCGGGACTGCTATGCCCGCGGCCTTTAGTATCTCGCGTGTGAATTCGGCGCAGGTAAAGGCGTTCCGGCTCGGAAATTTCATTCCCAAAGGATATGTAAGCGCCGAGAAATAATTATAAACATACTCGTCGCCGTGCTCGCCCATGTAGCCGATGAGTTCCTTTACCCTGCGGTATGCCTCGTCCGTCACCTCGACCTCGACTATTTTAAGCCCGGTCCTGGAGCTTAAGGTGTAGCGAAGCGGCGATTCGACGACAAAGCCGCCGATAAGCGGGTTTGAGCGGTAAACTCTTGAAAATGAGTAAAATCTTTTTAAATCTTCGCTTAGGCATATCGAGCAGTGGTTGTAGCGATTTCGTGTGACGAATCTTATCATCTGGCCGATTTTTAAGTCCGTCGCCGAAAAGATAACGTATATTTTTTTCATCAGCCGCTTATCCTTCTTGCTTCAAGATAGTACCTCTTGTCCTGGGCGGCGCCCATAGAGAACGTCTTTCTGGGCAGAGAGCCCTCGGCGATGACCGTCGGGAAAAGCTCCTCCTTTTTCATCGGCTCAAGCTCGAACCCGATGACCCCGTCCTCCATCGAAAGCCGCCTTAAAACGTCGGAACCGTGGATATAGTCGACCTGACCGCCGTTTTCCTTGATATAGCGGTCTATAAAGATTTGTACCGAGCCTACCGCCAGCCTGTGCAGAGGGTTTCTTATGTATAAATCCCTCACGCCGTAGTTGCGGTGTATCTTTACACGCTGTTCGGCTTCGAGGCCGCTCAGACCCAATTCCATCGACATTTCGAGGATGAATTTATAGGGGTCGGAGACCTTGACGATGCGGTGTATGGCCTCGAATTCAAGCGCCGGGGAATGTAAGTTCGTCAGCTCGCAAAGCGCGTATCTTGCGGGATGCGAGGACATATCTTTCCCGGGGTTTGCGGCCTTGAGGGCCTCATAGTGGGCCTTGGCGGTCGCGAGGGAGTGGTTTCCGTCCCCCATCGCAAAAGGCATCTCCCGGCCGTCGGAATATTTATCAAGCGCGTTCAGGAATTCTTTTTGTATCTCGGCGGGCATGAGATACCCCGAAATATGACCCCCGCCGAACATCAGATCAAAGTCGTAAAGCCGCTTCATCTGGGGCTTAAGCGCCGCAAGAGGCTCTATAACGCCCCTGCTCATATCGTCAATTAAGATCATTATATGCGGAAGCTCGATTTCGGCGTTCTTTCTTATTTCAAGCCTCGGCGGTATCCTCTCGACGACGGTCGCCTCGGTAGCCCTGACTTTTGACTTCGAGCCGGGCGTAAAGTCATAGCACTCAAGGTCTATCTTTCCGACGACGCCCGCCCTGAGCTTTCCGTCCGACTGTATCCTCTCGATATAGACGAGCGCGTCTTTGTATTCCTCAAAAATACCCTCGGAAAGATACTCCCTGATATTTTCGTTCACCTTTTGAATTCGTGCCTCGGTCTCGGGCTGCCCGAGATATATCTCCGGCAGGATGAGCCTTAAAGCCGAGGGCGCGCTCCCGACCGTGTTGCTGACTCTTTCCCAGTACTCGGGCTGCGAGGTATACTGGTCGCATGCCACGACCGACCACTTCTCTATCTCCGCCGTTTTCGGCAGGAGTATGTCAGCGGCGCTGAAAACGTTTGCCATATATATTTCACCCCGTTTATTAAAAATTATTGCTGATTGTCGTTTCTTCCGCAGCACTTCTTGTACTTTAAGCCCGACCCGCAGGGACAGGGGTCGTTCCTGCCGACCTTGTTCGGGTTGCGGTAAGGCTCGTTTGCGGTCCTGGTGCTCCCGCCGTCGACGGCTCCCCTACCGGTCTTTTTGGAGGCGTTTCTTTGTCCGACGGTTCCCGCGTCCTCTTTGTTATAGCTTAAATTTGCAGGCTTCCCGGAGTCCTGAGCGGGCTGATTCGTAGCGGGCGCTTCGCCCTCTCTGACTATAAGCTTGACATGATAGAGCATCCTCACCGTGTCCTCGCAAATCGACGCTATCATCTCGTCGAACATGTCAAAGCCCTCGGTCCTGTACGCGACTATCGGGTCGTGCTGGCCGTAGGAGCGAAGTCCCATGCCCCGCTTGAGCTCGTCCATGTCGTCAAGGTGCTGGACCCACTTGTCGTCCACCATCTTAAGAAGCGACTGGCGCTCGACCTCTCTCATGATGGCGGGAGTTATCTCGGCCTCTTTCAGCTTATACTTCTCCTCTGCGTCCTTTGAGACGGCGGCGATGAGGTCGTCTTTAGTCAGTTCGTCGAGCTCTCTTAAGCTGTACTTAAAGTCTCTGCCGTCGTCAAACAGCCCCGCAAGATGCTCTCTTAAGCCCGCCATGTTCCAGTGTTCGGGCTCGTCGCCGACAAGGTAGGTGTTCACGCTGTCCGAAATGAAGTCCTTTATCATCTTCTGGATATACTCGGAGATGTCCTCGCCCTCTAAGACCTTGGAGCGCTGAGAGTAGATGATTTCACGCTGTGCGTTCATTACGTCGTCGTAATCAAGCAGGCTCTTTCTTATGCCGAAGTTGCGGGCCTCGACCCTTTTCTGGGAGGACTCTATGACCGAAGTTATCATTTTCGCCTGGATGGGCATATCGTCCGGCACGTTCATCGTCTCCATGAGGCCGGTTATCCTATCCCCGCCGAAAAGTCTCATCAGGTCGTCGTCGAGCGAGAGATAGAACCTCGATTCGCCCTCGTCGCCCTGACGGCCGGAACGTCCTCTCAGCTGGTTGTCGATACGCCTTGATTCATGGCGCTCGGTGCCGATGATGAACAACCCGCCGGCAGCCTTGACGGCCTTTGCCTTTTCGCTTATCTCGGCGGAATATTTCGCCAAAAGCTTCGCATATTCCTCGCGGGCGGCTTTTATCTCCTCGTCGTCGGTCTCGGTGAAGCCGGTGATGTCGTATATCTGCTCTTCGGTATAGCCGTTCTTTATAAGGTCTTCTTTCGCAAGGAACTCCGCGTTTCCTCCGAGCATGATGTCGGTGCCGCGTCCCGCCATGTTGGTGGCGATGGTGACTGCTCCCAGCTGACCTGCCTGGGCGACTATCTGAGCCTCTTTTTCGTGGTATTTGGCGTTTAAGACCTCGTGCTTTATGCCTCTGCGGTCAAGAAGCTTTGACAGCCTCTCGGATTTGTCTATCGACACCGTGCCGACAAGGACCGGCTGGCCCTTTTCGTGGCACTTGATTATCTGCTCTACGACGGCGTTGTACTTTGCGGCTTCATGCTTATAAACCACGTCGTCGTGGTCTATTCTTATCATCGGCCTGTTCGTCGGCACTACCACGACGTCGAGCTTGTATATCTCGCGGAACTCGTTTTCCTCGGTGGCGGCGGTGCCGGTCATGCCGGAGAGCTTCTTATAGAGCCTGAAGTAATTCTGGAAAGTTATCGTCGCGACGGTCTTGGACTCGTGCTGCACCGTGACTCCCTCTTTGGCTTCTATCGCCTGGTGGAGGCCGTCGCGGAACCGTCTGCCGAACATGAGACGGCCGGTGAATTCGTCGACGATGATGATTTCGCCGTCTTTTTTGACATAGTCGACGTCTTTCGTCATGACCCCGTTGGCCTTGATGGCGATGTTTATATGATGCAAAAGCGTGACGTTCTCGGGGTCGGACAGGTTCTCCACCCCGAACCAGCGCTCCGCCTTTTCAACGCCCGAACGGGTAAGCGTGGCTGTTTTGGCCTTTTCGTCGACAATGTAGTCGCCGTCGTAAGCGGAGTCGGTGTCGGTCTTTGTCTCGGTCTCGACGACCACGAATTTGCGGAGAGTTTTAGCAAAGCTGTCCGCTTTTTTGTATATCTCGGAAGCGTCGTCCGCCTTGCTCGAAATGACCAAAGGAGTCCTCGACTCATCGATCAAAATCGAGTCGACCTCGTCGACGATGGCAAAGGCGTGGCCGCGCTGGACTCTCTGGGACTTTCTTTTCGCCATATTGTCCCTAAGATAGTCAAAGCCGAATTCGTTGTTGGTGCCGTATGTTATGTCGCAGGCGTAGGCGGCCTTTCTCTGCGCGACATCATAAAGCTCGCCCGACTTCATCGATAAAACCACGCCGATGGTGAGGCCCAAGTAGCGGTATACCCTGCCCATCTCCTCGGCCTGGAATTTGGCAAGGTAGTCGTTTACCGTGACGACGTGAACGCCCTCGCCGGAAAGCGCGTTGAGGTATGCCGCCAGACAGGCGACGAGCGTTTTGCCCTCGCCGGTCTTCATTTCGGCTATCCTGCCCTGATGCAAAACTATGGCGCCGATAATCTGTACCGGGAAAGGCCTTTTCCCTAAGACCCTGTCGGCGGCCTCACGGCAGACAGCGAGCGCCTCCGGCATTATGTCGTCAAGGGTCTCGCCTGCCTTTAATCGCTCACGGAACAGCTCGGTCTGAGACTGGAGTTCCCGCTCGGGCATGGCCCTGTATTTTTCCTCCAAGGCCAAGACTTTTTCCTTTATCGGCTCGATTTTTTTAAGCTCTCTTTCGCTGTATGTGCCGAAAATTTTATCCAATAAACCCATTCTTGAAAGTCCTTTCTGAGAATAAGAATATACTGCCTCGATTTTACAGTTAAATATATAATAGCATATCGGGAGAAAAAAGTCAAATGAAATTTAAAGTATCTCGGCAATAAATCCGAATAATGCGCAGGAAAACAAATTTTCAAAAAATTTTTGAAAAACCCCTTGACAATTCCGCGATTATGGGTTATAATATGCAAGTCGCCTCGGTTATGAGCGCGATAAGGAAGCATAGCTCAGCTGGGAGAGCACTTGCCTTACAAGCAAGGGGTCATAGGTTCGAGCCCTATTGTTTCCACCATAAATGGCCCGGTAGTTCAGTTGGTTAGAACGCTAGCCTGTCACGCTAGAGGTCGTCGGTTCGAGCCCGATCCGGGTCGCCATTCAGATGATAGATATTAGAGGGTTAGAGGATAGATTTTCTATCTTCTAATCATCTGACATCTAACTTCTGCTTGCCTCTGTAGCTCAGTTGGTAGAGCAGGGGACTGAAAATCCCCGTGTCATTGGTTCAATTCCGATCGGAGGCACCAAATAGTTTTTAGTTGTTTAGTTGTTAGCTGTTAGTTGTTAGATGTTTTTAAAAATACTAACTACTAACAACTATTCTCTAACTACTATCCGCGGATTTAGCTCATCCGGTAGAGCGCCACCTTGCCAAGGTGGAGGTAGCGAGTTCGAGCCTCGTAATCCGCTCCACATCCCTCGGTTTCCGGGGGATTTTTTGTTGCTTTTTACTTTTTAGAAGATAGATGAATAGAGGATAGAGGGTAGAAGCTCTCTTCCGGAGTTTTATGGATAATACGCATTTTAAGCATTTTAGACCCTATCGTGCTTAAAATGCTTAAAATTCACAAAGATATAAATACAAAAATCACTTTAGTAGTTTAAATCAATAAAGAATTCTCGGCATTGCTGCCGAAAAATTTATATTGCACTTTTGTGGATAATACGCATTTTAAGCATTTTAGACCCTATAGTGCTTAAAATGCTTAAAATTCACAGAGATATAAATGCAAAAATCACTTTAGTAGTTTAAATCAATAAATAATTCTCGGAATTGCTGCCGAAAAATTTATATTGCACTTTTGTGGATAATACGCATTTTAAGCATTTTTGCTCCAATAATGCGTATTATGTTTATTATTCATGTTCATGCACTTTCAGGATTTTCCGCACCTTTCAATCGTCGCCGCAGGCGACGCCCTGAAACTAACTACTAATAACTATTCTCTGACTACTATTGTATTTTCATCTCTTTTGTGCTACAATATAATCAAATATTCTCCGGAGGCATGCGTATGGAAAAGCGCGACGGGTTCATCCCGAAAGAAGACATAGAATTTGAAAAAGAGCTGAGGCGGCAGGAGCTCGAGGAGGAAGCCGAGCGCGAGCGTCTGATTCAGGAAAAAAAGGAAACCGAAGAGCGCGAGCGGGCAGAGTATGAAAAAAATCTTCAGGACCGAAAAATCGAGCTGATGAAGCTTAAACAGGGCGTTATCGAGAGTTCGGACGTGATAAAAGAAGTCCACGAGGAAAAGCCGAAGCTGTCTTTGGGGCAGAAAATTTCCGGCGCATGGTACCGCTCGAAATGGCTTATTTTGTTCGTCGCGGCGATGATAATTATTGTGGGTTATATAACATTTGACATGGTGACTGCCGAAAAGGTCGACTACAACGTTCTCGTCGTGTCCTCAGACCCGGGATTCTATTACCGTACCCAGGAAATAGAGGAATTTTTCGAGAGCTATGCGGACGACAAAAACGGCGACGGGAAAGTCAACGTCATGGCATATAACATCAGCCTCGACTATTCCGACCCGAACACCGCGACGGCTTCCCAGGCGCAGCTGATGAGCCAGCTCCAGACCGGCGAGAACGTTTTAGTGCTGTCCGACCAGCCGACGGATTTTATACTTTGGGACATGCGGGAAAAATATCCCGGCGACGACAGGATAACGGAACTGGGGCTTTTGATAAACTGCGAATATACGCGGGAAAAGCTCAAGTGGGAGGCCATGCCGGAGGGGGTCTATCTCGGAATAAGAGAGCCTGCAAAACTGCTGTCGACCTCGGAGGAGACGATGAGGAAAAACGTCGAGGAGATCCTGCCGATATTTGAAAAGATAAAGAAAGACGTGGAGGCTTCGGGGGAGTAGGGGGAAAGTCATCTCAAAGAGCTGAGATGGCTTTTTTATTGTGCCCGGTTGGCATTCCCCTTTTCGCCAAATCTTTTTTTCGTTTCCCCTTGATTTTTGTACAGAAATCTGATAGAATATTACTATAAATGTAAAATAAGCTGTTTTCGCACTTTAGGAGGATATCATGATGCTGAAACGTATTTTACTCGCCTCGGCTGCCGCCGCAGCCGTTCTTTTCTCGATGAGCGGCTGCTACTTTCTTCCCGAGGAGGAGGAGCTTCTCGAAGCGCCCGTCGTAAGGGAAAACGAGGTCTCTTATACTACCACCACCGCCACAAAAAGGGATATCGTCAAGCAGATACTTACCCCGGGAACCATCGCCTCGGGCACCGAGTATAAGGCGAGATTCCAGAACAGCGGCGGAAATATCAAGGCCATATATGTTTCGGCTGGGGACAGCGTGACCGAGGGTCAGCTTCTTGCCGAGTTCGAGACGTATGAGCTCGACAACACCATCGCAAGGACCGAAAAGGAATTATACCGCGAACAGCTTGAATATGACATAGCAGTCGAGAAGCATGAATCCGAGACCGTCAAGGCCAAAGAAATGCTCGACGTCGAGCTTATGCAGAACGACCTCGACAAGCTCTATGAGGAAAAAGAGGCCGCCAAGCTCTATTCGGGAGTGTCGGGAACGGTTTCCTATGTTCTGACATGCTCGCCGGGCGACTGGGTCAATCCCGGAGTCGACGTCGTTACGGTCATCGACGTTACAGACCTTTATATAAAGATCGACCCGGACGACGACGTAGGAGAATTTATGATCGGCCGTCCCATACAAATAAGATATGAGGGAGAATACTACGACGGCACGATAGTCGCCAACATGAGCGGCAGACAGTGGGACGAGGCCAACAAGTCCGCCCTTAAGGACGAAAACGGCGAGGACGTCTTAGGAGATATATCCGATTCTGTAACAGTCAGGTTCAACGACCTCATCCCGGACAGCACGGCCGTCGGAAATATCGCGGACACGCTTCTTGTTCTCGACAGCAGAGAGAACGTAATAGTCATCTCCGCAAACCTTGTAAAGACGGTCGACGGAGTGAAGTGCGTATATGTTTTCAAGGACAATCAGAGAGTCCAGGTCAACGTCACCCTCGGTTTACAGAGCGGCTCGCTGGTCGAGATAACCTCCGGGCTCGAAGAGGGAGACGAGGTTATCATCAGGTAAGGAAAGCTACACGGAGGTCTTAGGATGCTGACTCTTCTAATTCGCAAAATGCGGAACACCAAATGGATGGTGATCTGCCTTTTGATCGGCTTCATAATGGCGACCGCCATGACGAGCACGATACCTATTTACATGCATGCGTCCCTGCAAAGGATGCTTATAAAGGATATGCAGGCGTACCAGGAGGATACCGGCGAGTATCCCGGCGTTTACGCCGTTTCAAAGACGATTGTTTCCGGCTCGAACGCCGTTCGGCAGAGGGACATCGTAAGGGACGTATACTCAAAGGCGGTAAGCCGCTTCAACGATCTCTACGTCCCGTTTCTGACCCATAAATGCTACACGTCCGACGCGTATCTTTACATCGCGAACGTCGAAAGCGAAAACGGCCAGCGCTCCTTGGTAAAACTCGGGGGCATGACCGACATCGGCGACCATATAAACCTTGTTTCGGGCAGGATGTTCGAGCCCGGCAAGCAGGACGGCGACGTCTACGAGGTCATCTGCACCGAAAAGGCTTTACAGGTCGCTCAGGTAGTCCCCGACACGGTGTATGAGGTAACTAACATCCTCACCCCCGGCGACACGGTAAAAATCAAAATAGTCGGAGTCTTTGAGCTTTCGGACCAAAACGACACCTACTGGTCGGAGGGCCTTTCGGAGTACGACAACACGGTATTCTGCGACTTTAACACGCTTATCGACGACGTGATAATGACAGGGGTCGTAAACGTCAACCAGGTCGACTGCCGCATAATCATCGACTACCAGCACCTCGACATGAACGTCATCAAGCACGTCAGGAACCAGTTCAAGGTCCAGGCCGAGAAGTACGCCGACGACAACGCGACGTTCAACGTCCCGGCGCAGGCGGTCCTTGAGGACTATGCCGCAAAGGCCGCGTCCCTAAAGTACATACTTCTCATGCTCGACATCCCGGTAATCCTGATGCTGATATTCTATTTGTTCATGGTGTCCCAGCTCAACATCGAGAGCGAGCGAAACGAGATAGCGATGCTAAAATCCCGCGGCGCTTCGTCATGGCAGATACTTCGCATCTACGCCTACGAAACGCTCATTCTGGGCGCAATATCCGCGCTCATAGGCCCGTTTGTGGGGCTCGGGCTCTGCAATATCTTAGGCGTATCAAACGGCTTCCTTGAATTCGTGAACAGGCCGGCTCTGCACGCAAAACTATCCCTGACGGCGTTCGGCTACGCTTTGGCCGCGGTGGGAGTATTCTTTGTCACGACCCTGCTGCCGATAATACCCGCCTCAAGGGTATCTATAGTCATGCACAAGCAGTCAAAAGCCCATGCGCAGAAAAAGCCGTTCTGGCAGCGCTCTTTCCTTGACGTTTTCTGCGTAGTGCTGCCGCTTGTGTGGCTCTGGTGGTACAACAGATTAAACGACAATCTTGTCGCACAGGGCATTGTCGACACCTCCTCGACGATGAACCCGCTGATGTTCGCAGCTTCTACCGTCTTTATCCTGGGCGCTGCGCTTCTGTGCGTGAGGGTTTACCCGTA
This sequence comes from uncultured Clostridia bacterium, assembly GCA_947625125.1. Taxonomy (GTDB): domain Bacteria; phylum Bacillota; class Clostridia; order Oscillospirales; family Ruminococcaceae; genus Faeciplasma. Next base: position 4,925 of record CANQNF010000006.1, on the reverse strand, counting down.
TTTCATAAGGCTTGTTTACATGATAGGCCGCAAGCACTGGTCCCCGGCGGCTTATATCTCCCTAAATAACATCGGCCGCTCGTCAACGGGAAGAGAAAAGTTTATCATGATATTCTTAATTCTCACCGTCGCGCTCGGCATCTTCTCGGCAAATACCGCAAGGGCCATCAACCGAAATACCGAGGAGAGGATTCGATATAACCTCGGAGCCGACGCGGTCATTTCCGAGGCATGGAAGACCAGCCGAGTCAGGGTCACAGACCCCGAGACCGGCGAGGAGAGCTCCGCTACTCAGTACACCGAGCCGGAGTTCGAGCGCTATTCTACATTGCCCGGAGTCGAGCTTGCAACGCCGGTGTTCCAGCGCGACGCCGTTCAGCTTCGCTTTGATGAATCCACCACCGCCGACGTGCACGCCATGGCCATAGTGCCGAGCCAGTTCGCCAAGGTGGCATGGTTCCGCTCCGACCTCCTGCCGACACATATCAACAACTACATAAACGCCCTGAACGAATGTCAGGACGGAATAATCATCTCAAAGTCCTATGCCGATAAAAAGGGAGTGGAGCCGGGAGACGTCGTCGAGGTCAAGTGGGCGAGAAACGACTGGTTCGAGACGGTCGTCGTCGCGGTCGTGGACTACTGGCCGTCGCTCAATCCCTATGACAAAAACTCTGCGGGCGAGTACCGCGACTTCGTCATCTTAAATTACGACTACATGAACATCATGACGATAACCGAGCCTTACGAGGTCTGGCTCGACCTTGCGGACGACGCGGACATCTCGGCGCTCTATCAGGCAGTAGTCGACAGGGACATCGTCGCCACACGGCTCGACGTGGCCTCTCAGCTTATAATCGGCTCAAAGACCGACGCGGTCTTACAGGGCGTGAACGGCGCTCTGACCCTCGGATTCATAACCATCATGGCGATGTGCTTTATCGGGTTCTTAATTTACTGGATACTCTCCATCAAGGGCAGGACCCTGCAATTCGGCATTCTGCGCGCCATGGGCATGAGCTTCAGGGAAATAATCGCTATGATAGTTTACGAGCAGCTGCTTGTCTCGGGCGTGTCGATATTCCTGTCAATAATCATAGGCGGCATAGCTTCGGACATCTTCGTGCCGCTGTTCCAGGTGCTCTACAACGTCACCGACCAGGTCCCGCCGTTCAGGGTAGTGTCTCAGAGGAGCGACTATTATAAGCTCTACGCGATAGTTTTGGTGATGCTCATTGTCGGCTTCATCGTCATCGCAAGACTTATCAAGCAAATCAACATCAACAAGGCCCTGAAGCTGGGCGAAGATTAAAAAATACCGCCCGGGTCCTCTCGGGCGGATATCTTAAGGAGGGAACAGATGGAGGTTTTTGAAAGCGATTTTGCGCAGCAAATGATTTGGAGCATGTGTTTAAGCGGGGTGCTGGTTTTGGGCGCCGGGATACAGACTCTTTTCTGCTTCTTTTCGGGCTCTAAGGGCGTGCAGCTTATTCCCGCGATAATATGCAAGCTTATAATTACGGTGATGAATTTTGCCGGAGTCGGCCTTATTATTGCCGCGGTACTTGTTGCCGACGGCTGGGACAGCCTCGGGCTTTTATTACTCGGAGTCGGGGCGCTGGCGCTGACGGTCTTTCCCCTGAGCTTCTGCGCCGGGATAGCGGCGGGATGGCTTATATACGCGCTCGTTCGCTCGGACAGGCGAAAAAAATCAGGTTAAATAAATCAGCTGCATGGCAGTATCCGTGCAGCTGTTTTTTATTATTATTGCTCCTCCGCTTTTTTCATCTCGAACCAGAACGTCGAGCCTTTTCCGAGCTCGCTCTGAACGCCGAATCTTAAGCCGTGGAGTCTCATTATCTCCTTGACTATGGACAGCCCGAGGCCCGAGCCGACCACGTCCCGCTTGGTGCGCTCGTCGCGATAGTATCTGTCGAAAATCTGCGGCAGGCGCTCCTTAGCTATGCCTACCCCGAAGTCGACGACTTCTATTCGCACGGTGTCCTCAAGATTTTTCTGGCGGATGATGATTCTTCTTGAATCGCCCGAGTAGTTTACGGCGTTGTTTATAAAGTTATAGAGCACCTGCGCGAGCCTTGATTCGTCGCCGTAGCAGATGACGTCCTCGTCCGCCTCAAACTCAAACGAGTACCCCTCCCGCTCGGACAGCACCTCGTATCTTGTCAGCGCCGATGAGATAAACTCCTGCACCGAGAACTGGTGGCGTTCAAGCTCTATGGCGCCGTTTTGGAGACGTGAAAGCTCCAAAAGGCTGTTTACAAGCTCTGTGAGGCGGTCGGATTCGTCGATGATGACCGAGAGGTGCTCGGCCCGCTTTTCGGGGTTGTCGCCCGAGAGATCCCTTATCATTTCGGCATACGCTTTTATCATCGTCAAAGGCGTGCGCAGGTCGTGGGAAACGTTGGCGATAAGGTCGTTTCTTAAACTGTCGACCTTTGAGATCTCGGAGGCGGCATAGTTAAGGGCGTCCGACAGTTCGTTTATTTCGGCATATCCCCCGCCCTCGAAATGAACGGTATAGTCGCCCGAGGCAAGGACTTCCGCCGAGCGCGTTATCTGTTTAAACGGCCTTGACAGGCGGTTCGAGAGCATAAGCGTGATAAAGAGCGCCAAGAAGAATGTCATAAGAGAAATAAAAATCAGCTGCTCTTTTATTATCTCGACGGTGGGGCCGATGGGCTCGGTGGAGGTGTTTATGAAGATGATATAATCGTCGTGCAGGACCTCGCCGTAGAGGTATTCGGTGGTGCCGAAGCGCTCGTTTACGGTCTGGGACATGAACCTGCCGTTGGCGCTGCTTAAGACGTATTGCCGGTACTCGTAAAGCCGAAAGCCGTTGTTTGCGGTGAGGACCGAGAACCCGCCCATGAAGTCGGCGCTTATTATCGGGTTGCCGCTTTTGTCGGTGACGACGATGGCGGCGGTGTTGTTGTATGCCAGATCCTCAAGAACGTCCCTTATCGACAGGGGGTAGTCCTCGTCGAACTGGGACGAGATGGCCGCCGAAATCTTGTAGAGCTTTGAGCGGGTCGACATCTCGTAATATCGGTTCAGCGTAAAGACCTGGAAGAACCAGACGATTATTAAGATTGCAGCCGTGAATACCGCAAAATAGACCCAGATGGTGGCGCGGACGGTCAGCGTCTTTTTCTTTTTATCATTTGATGTTGTCAAATTTATACCCCATTCCTCGGAGCGTGACGATAAGGTCGCGGTACGGGCCAAGGCTGTTTCTCAGCATTTTTATGTGGGTGTCGACGGTGCGGTCGTCGCCGTAGAAGTCGAATCCCCAGACCTCCTCAAGAAGCTTTTCGCGGCTCATGGCGATGTTCATGTTCTTTGCGAGGAAGAAGAGAATATCGTATTCTTTCGGGGTCATCTGGGCTCTCTTGCCGTCGATTATGACGTCGCGGGCGGCAAAGTCTATAACGAGGCCCTTGTATTTGATGACGTCCTCGCGTGGCTCCCGGGAGCTTCTTTTGATGACGACCTTTATTCTCGCCATAAGCTCTTTCGGGGAGAACGGCTTTACGACGTAGTCGTCTATCCCGACCTCGAAGCCGAAGAGCTTGTCGTACTCCTCGCCCCTTGCCGAGAGCATGATGACGGGGATGTTCTTTATTTTTTTGATCTCTTTGCATGCCGAATAGCCGTCCAATTTCGGCATCATCACGTCCATGACCACGCAGTCGAAGTTCTGGTCGTCTCTGACCTTTTCGACAGCCTCCATCCCGTCGGCAGCCTCGACGACCTCGATGCCCTCGAAGTTGGCATACTCCTTGACGACCTCGCGTATCTTAGCCTCGTCGTCGACCATAAGAATCCGTGCCATAAATTTTCTCTCCCTTAAATTTAACGTTTGCGGCCGCATGTGCCGTGGCTTTTTATCTATTATATAACATTTCTTTCCGGCATTTGTGACTGTTTTATGAATTTTTCAGGAATTTTCCCGCCTATTTTCGGAATATCTGTTGAAAAAACCGCAGCAACGTGATAAAATAGTAAAAAAGAATTTCGGAGGGCTCACATGAAAATAGGAATGATAGTTGCGATGGAGCGGGAGATAGAGTCTGCGATGGCGGCTTTCGGCGCGCCTGTGCGGCGGGAGACCGTGACCGGAATAGACGTATCTGTCTATAAGATCGGGGAGCACGAAGTTTATCTCACTCGCTCGGGCGCAGGGGAAATCTATGCCGCAGGTGCCGCGCAGACGCTGATAACAAAATACGGCGTTCAGGCCATAATAAATTACGGCATCGTCGGCGGCCTCACCGAGGAGATGAGCCTTTGCAGGACCGCCGTCGTTGAAAAGGTCGTCCATTACGACTTCGACACCTCGGCTATTGACGGCTGCGAGCCGGCAAGATATATTTCCTATCCATCGGTCTTTTTGGAAACCGATAAGGCCCTTTTGGAGCGGGCGTGCGGAGCCGTCCCGGGGCTTAAGAGGGTAGTCTGCGCCTCCGGGGACAAGTTCGTTGCCGACCCCGAAAAAAAGCGGGAGCTGCACGAGAAATTCGGCGCGGACATCTGCGAGATGGAGGCGGCGGGGATCCTTCTCACCGCAGACAGGGCGGGCGTGCCGGTGCTGATGATAAAATCCGTCTCGGACAGCCTCTTCGGGGGCGCCGAGGAGGCGGAAAAATCGGTGGAGCAGGCCGCAGGCGAGTGCGTGAAAGCGCTGATGGCGGTATTATACAGTGCGTAATATCTGCGGATAAAATACACATAGTAAAGCTAAAGACGGGGCCGTGCGCCCCCGCAGCCTTCTGCAAGGCGAAGCCCCGTCCCGCCCCCCTTTGGGGGCGGGACCCCCCGGCGGAGCCGGGGGGAGCCGCACGCGAAGCGTGCGGCGGGGCTTCGCCCACGCGCGAGGTCGGTGGGCGCACGGCGGCCGGGAACCA
>CANQNF010000005.1 GCA_947625125.1 uncultured Clostridia bacterium | reverse complement strand
CCCCCTTACGGGGGCGAGCCAGTAATAACCCCTTTTAGGGGTAATGCAAACCACCACTTCAGTGGTGGTTTTGATTTTGTCCGTATGCAAATCAAAACGCGGGGGATATAATATAAACAAACGAGCAAAGGAGGCTTTTGTATGAAGATGCGCTCGGTAACGCCGATGAGAATTGCTAAGATCGGATACATCGTTATGTCCGTCCTGTTTTGCTTGGCAGGCGTTTTGTTTATCGCTATACCCGAAATTTCGACGAAAATTATCGGCATTTGTATCGGTATCTCGATGATCCTCTTCGGCATTGTCAGACTGATCGGATATTTTTCAAAGGACCTGTACCGATTGGCGTTTCAGTTTGATCTGGAATTCGGAATACTGATGATGATTCTTGGGGTGATAGTCCTGTTTAATCCCGAGAACCTGATGGCGTTTATCTGCGTCGCCATCGGCATTTCCATTCTGCTTGACGGACTGTTCAAAATTCGGATAGCTCTCGATTCAAAACAGTTCGGCATAAAAAGCTGGTGGCTGATTTTAGCTCTTGCGATAGTGACAGGCGTGATCGGAGTATTCCTGATTTTTGATTCGGCGACAGGCTCCGAGCTGATGACCGTTATACTCGGGCTCACGCTTCTTTCGGAGGGCGTTCTGAACCTGTCTACGGTTATCAGCACCGTTTTAATTGTCAAAAATCAGGCGCCCGACGTTATTGAAACGGACATCATTGACATTGACTTTGACGGAAAGGAAAGGTGAAAGCATGAAATTTTCAAAAGCGGTCGTAAAATTCAGAATACCGATTCTGATTTTGGCACTTTTACTCATGATCCCCTCGGTTTTGGGGATTATGGGAACGCGGATCAACTATGATATGCTTACATATCTGCCCGAGGATATGGAAACCGTCATCGGGCAAAACGAGCTCTTAGAGGACTTTGACAAGGGCGCTTTCGCGTTTTTAATTGTGGAAGATATGCCGGAAAAGGACGTCGCGGCTCTGAAAGAGCAAATCTCTGAGGTCGATCATGTGGATACCGTCCTGTGGTACGACTCTTTTGCAGATATTTCCGTGCCGATGGAGCTGCTGCCCGACAAGATCTATAAAGAATTCAATACGGAAAATGCCACCATGATGGCTCTGTTCTTTGACGGCTCCACATCCTCCGACGTCACCATGGACGCGGTGCGTCAGATTCGCGAAATCGCGGGAAAACAGTGTTTCCTGTCGGGGCTTACCGCAATGGTGGTGGATTTAAAAGACCTTTGTGAGCGGGAAGAGCCTATCTATGTTGGAATTGCAGTCGCGCTCGCGCTTTTAGTCATGCTGCTTCTTTTGGACAACTGGCTTACGCCGTTTGTATTTCTTCTGAGCATCGGCATGATGATCTTAATAAATCTCGGCAGCAATTATTTCCTTGGAGAGATTTCATATATCACAAAGGCGCTTTCCGCCGTTTTGCAGCTTGCCGTAACTATGGATTATTCCATCTTTTTATGGCACAGCTACAATGAACAGCTTACCAAACAAACCGACCGCAGGGAAGCTATGGCGAGCGCGATTCAAAAAACGCTGACTTCCATCGTCGGAAGCTCAGTAACTACCGTCGCGGGATTTATCGCCCTTTGCTTTATGTCCTTCACCCTCGGCCGCGACCTCGGAATCGTGATGGCGAAAGGCGTTATTTTGGGGGTACTTGGCTGCGTGACCGTTTTGCCGGCTATGATACTTATACTGGATAAACCGCTTCAGAAGGCAAAACACCGCTCGCTCATTCCGAATATGCGCCGGTTTGCAGGCGGTACGGTAAAGGTTTTCCCGATTTTTCTCTGTCTGTTTGTTCTGCTTATTCCGCCCGCGCTTTACGGATATAACAAAACCAACGACGAAACATATTACAATCTGGCAAAGTCCCTGCCCGACGATATGGAATATGTGATTGCAAACAGCAAGCTGTCGGAGGATTTTGACATTGCCTCGACGCACATGCTCCTTATCGACAAAAATCTTTCGCCCAAATCCGTTCGGGAAATGACGGACGAAATGGAGCAGGTGGACGGCGTAAAATATGTGCTGGGACTTGAATCGGTTATCGGCCCGCGTGTTCCGGAGGAGATACTGCCCGAATCGGTTACCGGTCTTTTGAAGAGCGACAAATGGGAGCTTTGGCTTCTTAACTCCGAATATCCCGTGGCAAGCGACGAAGTCGGCGCGCAAATTGAATCTTTAAACGTCATTCTGAAAAAATACGACCCGACGGGAATGCTCATCGGAGAAGCGCCCTGCATGAAGGATATGATAGACGTCACCTCACACGATTTTGAGGTCGTCAACGCGATTTCAATCGTCGCGATTTTTCTCATCATCGCCTTGGTGGAACGCAGCGTTTCTCTGCCGTTTATTCTGATTTCCGTTATTGAACTCGCGATTTTCATTAACCTCGGGCTTCCGCATTACCTCGGGCAAAGCCTGCCGTTTATCGCGCCGATATGTATAAGCACTATCCAGCTTGGCGCGACCGTGGACTACGCTATTTTGATGACTACAAGGTACAAGTCGGAACGCTCACGCGGAGCGGATAAGAAAGAAGCGGTAACGACCGCGCTCGCGTCGTCGATTCCCTCCATAATCGTTTCGGGCATGGGACTGTTCGCCGCCACATTCGGCGTTGCGCTCTACTCAAAAATCGACATGATAAGCTCGATTTGCATGCTTCTTGCCCGCGGCGCGTTAGTCAGTATGCTCTGCGTGATTTTGATCCTTCCCGCGCTTCTTATGCTGCTTGACAGGGTCATTTGCGCGACCACGCTCGGAATGAAAAAGAAAAACAATACCGAACAGGAGGTAGTTTTGAAATGAAAAAAATTTCTATGAAAATCATCGCGCTCTGCCTTTGTGTGATTTTGGCGGCGAGCGGCATAACGGCGACTGCTTTCGCCATGAATTCCGACGGAGATGAAGCCGAAAATAAAGAAACCGCAGCCGAAACTGTCGTCGCCGAAGATGAAGCGAGCGCCGACATATCCAAAGACGAGACCGTTTATGTTCTTGCTGGCGCCGACGGCTCGGCTAAAAAAATCATTGTCAGCGATTGGCTCAGAAACTCCCTCGGCAGCGATACGCTGAGCGATAAATCGGAGCTTACGGATATAGAAAATGTCAAGGGCGATGAGTCGTATTCCGTAAACGGCGGCGAGATGATCTGGAACGCCGAGGGCGGCGATATTTACTATCAGGGCAGCACCGAAAAAGCTCTCCCGGTTGACATGAACGTTACATATACGCTCGACGGAGTGCCGATCTCGGCAAACGATCTGGCCGGAAAGAGCGGCAGGGTTACGATTCGCTTTGACTATAAAAACAAGCAGTATGAAACCGTGGAGATCGACGGCAAGCAGGAAAAAATCTATGTCCCGTTTGCGATGCTGAGCTGCGTTATCTTAGACGACGATGTGTTCGCAAATGTAACTGTTACTAACGGCAAACTCATAAACGACGGCGGGCGCACCGTCGTTATCGGAACGGCTTTCCCGGGACTTAAGGAAAATCTTGCAATATCCGAAGATAAGCTGAAAATTCCCGATTATGTCGAAATATCCGCAGACGCAAAGGGCTTTAAACTCGGCAATACCGTGACCGTTGCTACAAACGAGCTTTTCAACAGTCTTGATACGGACAAATTCGGTTCAATAACCAAGTTGAGCGATTCAATGAAACAGCTGCCGAGCGCTATGGCTCAGCTTTTGGACGGCTCTTCGCAGCTTTATGACGGACTCAACGAATTGCTTGAAAAATCAGGCGATCTGGCGGCGGGTATAGATCAGCTTGCTGACGGGTCGGATAATCTTAAAAGCGGCGCCGAAAGCCTTGATTCCGGCGCCGGAGAGCTTCAGGCAGGCGCTGAGCAGCTGAGCGAGGGACTGAATACCCTGACCGCAAGTAACGACGTATTAAACGGCGGCGCGAAACAGGTATTTGACACGCTTTTAGCGTCGGCAAACTCTCAACTTGCCGCCGCAGGACTTGAAGTCCCGACCCTGACGGCTGAAAACTATGGGCAGATTCTTGACGGCGTTATCGCAAAATCAGGCGGGAGTACCTCGGAAGCAGCAAAGCCGATTGTCGCGCTTAAATCCTCCCTTGACAGTTACAACACTTTTTATCTCGGTCTGCAAAGCTATACGTCAGGCGTTGCCGACGCGGCAGCAGGTGCAAATGCTTTAAAGGCGGGAACGGATAACCTGAAATCAGGCGCTTCTCAGCTTTCCGCAGGAGCTTCGGAGCTGAGCAAAGGTATACTCGGCCTGAAAAATGCAACGCCGGCTCTGGCGGACGGCATCAGCCAACTCCGAGACGGCTCGATGCAGCTTTCCGACGGGCTGAATGAATTCAATGAGCAGGGAATTCAAAAACTCGTGGACGCTGTTGGCGGCAATCTCGACGGGCTTATGAGCAGATTCCGCGCGACTAAGGACGTGTCGCTGCGCTATAAGAATTTTGCAGGCGCAAGCGAAGATACGGACGGTCAGGTGAAGTTTGTTTATAGGACTGATGCGATTGAATAAATCAGCATTTGAGAATTGATCGGCATCAAAATTAGGCACTTTGAAGCAGCAAGTCTAAAAAAGATTTGCTGCTTTTTGATTGCAATGCGACCATGTTAAATGGAAAAAACGCGAGATCCCGAAAATTCTGAATCTTTCAGCGGTATTGGGGGTAAAGGGAAATGAGGCCGGGGGAAAAGCAGATTTTATAGAGCAAGATTCTCCCGCGGGAGCAAATTTCGCGTATGCGCGCGGGGTTTTGTATGTAAGCACAAGGCGAGACACGCGGGGTTTTGCCCAAGAGAGCGTCCTGCGGACGGTTGATTGGCTGCAAAATCAGCTTGTCTTATGGGCGTTTATGACCGCGAAGTGTGAGCAGCAAAACCGGCTTGCATTATGCTCAATTTTGGCTGTGCTGAATCTTGTTGGGGAGTAGCCTTCCCCAAACCCTAAGAAGTTATATTAAAATCCTCGCGCTCTATCATCAAGGCAGAGCGCGAGGATTTCATATATCACACCATAACAGTCGACAGCTATTCTTTCGGACATTCCAAAATCGGATCGATGTACTTTTTGTCCGAAATGTCATAAGACGATGAAAGCGTTTTTATCGTTATTTCATCGTCCTCGGTCTTATCCTTTTTGGCCTCAAGCGCCTTGATAAACATTTTCATCATCAGTTTAGAGGCCGCGGACATTTTTTCATAATTGAAGCCTCCCGGACAGTAAAAGACCGTTACTTTTTCCTGCTCGGATTCGTTAAAAACCCGCTTGAGCGCTATGTCAATTTCTGGGTTTTCAATAGGACTTGCTCCCACGCAAAATGCAATCAGCTTTTTGCCTGCCCATTTATCCAGATTTTCCTTAAACCATTTAATTTTACTTATGCTGCCTGCACACGCCCAACCGCCGAAAACAATCGCTTCATATGGGAACAAATCTGCCTTTTTTGCAGCTGATAATTCAAGGCAATCTGCTCCGGCCGCTTCCGCTATCCATTCGGCATAACGCTTTGCAAAGCCTGTTTGCGAGTTGTAGATTACGATAGTTTTCACATGTTAAATCTCCCGCTGTATTTTTTGATCATTTTAGACAACTTAAACTGCATTTTTGAATAATATAAAAAACTTTTTTCTCAACAAATTTTTATTTACATTATAAATGAATTATGGCTGATGATGGAGAATAAGTCAATAGTATTCAGTGCTGCAGTTTCTGGCATTTCACTCGTCTTGTGATTTTGCAAAACTTAAGTACCGTTCGTTAAAGTCTGACAAGGCAAAGGCGAAATACCATAAGATGCACGAAAGAGAATTTATCATTATGGAGTCTGCCCAGAGATATTTCAATGAACACGGTATAACAAAAATTTCGAGCTATAAGACTTTGCAAGCTGAGATTGAGAAATTGACGTCGCAGCAGAATGAACTGTATGAAGAGCTTCACGAAAAACGTGATGAAGTCAAGCGACTACAAATAATCACGGATAATATAAACCGAACTTTGCATGAAGAATCAAACAAAATTAGAGACCAGAATCACGAAATTTAAGGAGGATAATAATGAAAAACTATGAATCAATCGACCTTCGCGAGTGCTATGAACCGTTAGACTTCCCATCTAAGGAGATTTTGAGAGAATGGAAATTGGAAAATGAGCCAAAGCGTGAGCCATATTACGGCACCGAACCCGACGGCGAAATGTTCTTTTACATCGGCAGTACCCGCATTAAGGTTTCGGAACATTTTAATAAAGACGGCAAGCGGTTAGAAGATTTGCTTGAAGATGTAATAAAATATTCCGCAAAATCATCGCTTTAAAGCTTGAAATCGTCCTGCGCTTATGATATAATTTTATTGTATTGTAAGCGTGGGTGATTCACAAAGGAGGTTATAAATGAAATCACCTAACAATGCAAAATATAGCACTGCTCTTTACATGCGTCTTTCCAGAGATGACGAAAACTTTGGCGACAGCGTTTCGATAGAAACGCAGCGAATAGTCTTACACAAATTCGCGCAGGAAAATGGACTATTTGTGTACGACGAGTACGTCGATGACGGTTGGAGCGGCACGAACTTTGAACGTCCTGCATTTCAAAGAATGATGGAGGACATAGAATCCGGCAAAGTGAACTGTGTGGTCACGAAAGACCTCTCCCGTTTCGGGCGTGAACACGTCACAATGGACTATTATCTCGAATTCGTTTTCCCCGAGATGAATGTCCGTTATATTGCCGTCAACGACAATGAAGATACCGACAAGGGGTTGTCCGACTTTGTTCCGTTCAAGAATTTATTTAACGAATTTATGGCAAAAGATACCAGTCGCAAGGTTAAGGCGGCACTGCATGCGAAATTCGCAGCAGGTGAGCGTACTTTTTCAATAGCTCCGTTTGGTTATATGCGACACCCCGAGGAGCATAATAAGCTGGCGATTGACCCCGACACGTCTTGGATAATTGAGAAGATTTTCGACTTCGCTGCTCACGGTGCAGGCGCAGGCAAAATAACCCGTACACTCACATCTGAAAAAATCCCTACCCCGGGATATTTCAACTACAAGAAATATGGACTGTTCTCAAAATTCTATGACAATGCATCTGCTGAAAAATCGTACACTTGGACGATTAGCACCGTCAGAGGAATTCTATCTGATGAAACATACATAGGCAATTCTGTTCACGGCAAGCAGACAAACGTATCTTACAAGAACAAGAAGAACATTCGCCGCCCAGAAAGTGAATGGTTTCGCGTTGAAAATACGCATGAATCGATCATTTCAAAAGATGTTTTTGACCAAGTTCAGAAACAGATTGCAAGCCGCAGGAGACCTGTGAAATCAGGCAAAACGCAGATTTTTGCAGGACTTGTGAAATGCGCCGATTGCGGTTGGTCGATGAGTTGCTACGGTAAGAAAAACAGGAACGGCTCAACGATGTACTTTAACTGTTCAAAGTTCCGACAACTTGGAAAGGCAGGCGGACAATGCACAGCGCATTACATCAGGTATGATACGCTTTATGCCTATGTTCTTGCGAGATTGCAAGATTGGATTTATCAGGCACATGCAGACGAGAAAGAGCTTCTGAACAGGCTGCTAAAGACAAGCGACAAGGAATCTGCAAAAATTCATAAAAAGCAATCTGCTGAACTCGCCAAAGCTGAAAAACGCAAGATAGAAGTAGACCGTCTTTTCGTCAAGCTCTATGAAGACTGGACATCTGGGCGTATTAGTGAGTATAACTTCAAGATGTTGTCGCAGAAATATCAGGCAGAGCAACAAGAGTTAGTTGAAAAAATTGACAAGCTCAAGTCAGAGCTTACGACTGAAAAGCAGACCACTGCCGACGCTGAAAAGTGGATTGCTTTAATCAAGCAGTATTCCGAACCCACGGAACTGACCGCTGAAATGCTCAATACGCTCATTGAGAAAATAGTCGTACACGAAGCTGTCAAAGATTCCGACGGCACCAGAACTCAAAAAATCGAAATATTTTACCGATTCGTAGGTAAAATTGATTAAAACACATACGCACGTCTTTAAGTTTGTTAAACGGGGGCTCTTAACCCTCGCTCGCGAACGCTTGCGGGAACTGATGTGCGCCTCTCCCCCTCGCTCGCGAACGCTGCTGCGTTCGCTCGCTCGGGGCTTTCTGCTGTCCGGCAGCTTTCGGGGAAAACCCCTTTCGCGAAGCCCGACGGCAGTGGCTGCCGTCGGGTAGGGGACCCCTTGATAGTGGTCCCAAGCGACACTCTTTACATTCTGCAAAACTTTTCCCTTAGATAGTGTCGCTTTGCGGAGACTTCGTCTTCGCCGAACCCAAGATATAATAGCCCGTCCACCGGACTGTTTGGGCTACCCTCCTGATCTTTTTGTGAATTAAGCCGCGGACAGCGATGACTTGCGTCATCCCTGTTCGCGGCAGGATTTCGCAGCCTGCGGGCTGCGACTCGGTGGCTCCGCCCCCGAGACCCCCGCAGCCTTGAAAGGCTGGCGAACTTTTTAGTTTTTGCCGCCTCAAGTCAAGTGCGTATTACATTAAACCCCGTCCCGGGCGGTTTATCGCTCCCGGGACGGGGTACTTTACTTTATTTATCCTCTCACCGAAACAGCGCGCAGACCCCGCTCTCGCGAAAATAGCGGATCTTTGCCTCTATCGCCTCTCGGGAAACGCCGAAATATTCGGCAAGACAGTCTATGCACAAAAACTCGTCCGCAGTCCTTAAAACCATCTTCCGATATATCGCTATATCGTCCTGGCCGAGCTTTCCGCCGCATTTTTTACAGGTGGAAAAGTTTGACATATATCATACCTCCCGCGGCTTTGCTCACTGTCTCAGATCTTCACAAGTCTGACCCTGAACATCTCGCAGGCGTGCGGCTTAAGGTCGGTGCAGTAGCGCTCGCGGAAAGTGCCGACGACTTCATGCTTCCAGACGTCGTAGAACTCAAGCGCATAGCCCGAAGCATACGGCAGGCCCATGTCCCAGAAATTGAAGCTGAACTGCTGGGGATGCTCGCCGTCGCCGAAGTTGACCATAAGTATCGCGTAATCGCCGTTCTCAAGCGGCTTTACAAGGCCCTTGCAGCTTTCGTTGCACCAGTGGTCGATCTCGATGGGGCCTCTGCCCTCGGGGTCCTGGTTGATGGCGATGACGTCCTTATTTGTCAAAATCTCCTTGGTCTCGGGGGTCATGTTTCTTATATCGCAGCCGATCATCAGCGGAGAATTCATCATAGCCCAGAGCGAGAAGTGAGTCTTATATTCCTCGGTCGTGCAGCCGAAACCGCCCTCGGCGATCCAGCTGTTGTCGGACTTGCCGCTCATTCCGACGACAAGCATATCTATATCGTTCCAGCAGTAAACTCCCGACTGGCTCTGACGCATGTTGAGCTGAGAAAGCGCGAGGTTTTTGATGGAATTCCAGCTGTCCTGAATATCGCCGGTAGACCTGAACATCTGCGCGCCGGTGTTTCTTATCCAGTCGTGAACGCCGTCGTTGCCCCAGTTGCATGCCGAGAATAAAATATCTCTTCCGCAGTTGCGGAGCGCCATCGACATTCTGCGATATAAAATCTCGCCGGGGATTCCCTTGGGCTTGAAGCAATAGTCGTATTTCAGGAAGTCCACGCCCCATTCGGCAAACGTCTTGGCGTCCTGGAATTCATGCTCAAAAGAGCCGGGATAGTTGGCGCAGGTGTGGGTGCCGGAGCAGGAATAAATACCGAATTTAAGGCCCTTTGAGTGGACATAGTCGGCGACGGCCTTTATACCGTTCGGGAATTTTTCGAGGTCGGGAACGAGGCAGCCGTTCTCGTCGCGCTCCTTGAGGCTCCAGCAGTCGTCGATAACGACGTACTCGTAGCCGGCGTCCTTGAGGCCGGTCGATACCATGGCGTCGGCGGCTCCCTTGATCAAGTTTTCATCGATGTTCCAGCTGAAAGTGTTCCAGGAATTCCAGCCCATCGGGGGTGTCAAAGCTAAATTTTTCGGCATGATTTTGTCCTCCTTTAGTGTTCTCGCAAGTATTATAACAGGCGTGCGGAGGTTTGTCAATTGAATTTTGTAAAATGTTAAAAATTTAAAACCCCCGGTTCAAAGATGGGAACAGCCGGGGCCTCGGCATGCCCTATTCCTCTCTGTACTCAAGTATATCCCCCGGTTGGCAGTCGAGCGCCCGGCATATCGCTTCGAGGGTAGAAAACCTTATCGCCGAGACCTTTCCGGTCTTGATTTTTGACATGTTTACGTTCGCTATCCCGACCTTTTCGGAAAGCTCGTTAAGGGACATTTTTCGGTCGGCCATGACCCGGTCGAGTCTTAAAATTATCGGCATATCGCACCTCACAACGTCTCGTCGGCCTGCTTCTGGAGCTCCTCGCCGTAGCGGAAAATGTAGCTGATGAGATAAATAACTATCGCCGCGAAAATTCCGTCGAGCGAAATGCTTATCGGCAGCGGCTCGGGCTCTGCTCCTATGGCGATGAACACGGTGTCGAGCAGAAAACGAATGAACGTGCCGAAAACCGTAGCAGCCAAAACAAAGTGCCCGAATTTTTTGATGATTTTCGATATACCGTCCTCAAACGGCCGCCCCTCTTTCATCGGGACCATCATCCTTCGGACAAGCTTTATGCCTATCATCAATATCGCGACCCAGATTATCTCGGTGACGCTTGCCGATATGACGTAAATCGCAAACTGCCGTTCTGTTATCATAAGCTGCCCGTTTTCAAAGACCACGAAATCGTTGTCGTCGAAATTAAAAACCATCGACAGGCCCTTGGGCAGGTCCTCGATCGGCAGAGATATTGCCACGGCCAAAAAAATGTTTGCGACGATAAGCATGCAAATCGCGACGATGCAGAAAATAAAGAGAATTTTTGCAAAGACGTCGACGACCCGCGCCGTTTTAGTAAGTTTTTCCATATTGTTTCCTCCTAATTTATTTTGTGACATGATTATAGCACAGGTTTTTATGTTTGTCAATACTTTTTTAACGATAAACATAAATTTTTTTACGTTAAAATAAAAACAGCCTGGGGCTGAGAAAAAATCATTGAAAAACACCGTCCGGAAATTGACCCGGGCGGTGCTTTATATTATCTCAATTTATTTTTAAATGCGGATGCAATAAAGCCTACCTTTTTATTATCTCACTTAACGATTAAAATCTTTCATTCCCTATACGCCGTCATGGCGGGCGTCCAGTTTTTTATGACGTCGGAAAACGCGGCGGCCGTCCTTTTTGCGCCATCAAGATCGTGGTCGAGGTAGTTTCCGCACTCCCGCCGTTTTGCTCCAGGGATCTCCCCCTCAAAATCTTTAATATAATTAAACACTTCCCGGCAGAGTTCAATCGCCCGTTCTTTGGGCACGCTGTCCCTAAGTATCATGTAAAATCCCGTCCGACAACCCATCGGACCGACGTATACGACGCTTTCCGTAAGCTCGGAATTTCGGGCATATGTCGCAAAAAGATGCTCGATAGTGTGGGCCTCGCCGGTCGAAAGATAGTCGCCCTTGTTCGGCGTTTTCATTCTTATATCATATGTCACGCAGTCGCCGTCGACCCGGGAGAGGTAGATTCCCGGGGTCAGCGTATCGTGGTTTACGGTAAAGCTTGCAATTTTTTTCATTTTATCACCTACAGTATTTCAATCAGCGACAGCAGCAAAAACATCATGCCGAGCGCGAAAAGTCCGTATTTCATGAAATTTTTTACAGTCACCCAGAGCGCCGACGGCTGTGGGTCGGGCTCGTCGGTCATGAGCCTTAAACGAATCGACGAGACCGCCCAGAGAAGCTTAGGCGCCAAAAAGACGACTGCCGCAATAAAGCAGAGGACTATGCCCGCTGCGGAATACGCCGAAACGTTTTCGGAGTGCGGAGCTTTCGCCGCAAAGAGCAGGCAAAGCCCGTGCAGAGCCATGCAAAACAGGCTGACCGAGCCTAAAACCCTGTCCGATAAGGTGGAGTAAAGCCCGTAAGAGCGGGACGACTGCTCGGAAACGGTCCTGCCGAGGCGCTTTGAATAGGCCTTTTCCTCGTCGGCGCTCATATCCCGCAAAACGCTGCCGCACTCGGGACAGAGCGCTCCGTTTTCATAAACGCTTCCGCAGTTTTTGCATATCTTCATTTAGATTTTCTCCCTTATTTTTCGGCATAATCCCGAAGCGCCGAGCTGTCCAGTTTATCGTATTTTTCAATAAATTCTGAAAGCTCTTTAGCGATTATCTTAACGCCGCCTATATCGTCCGATTCGATGTTCAGGGGCATCAAAGGCTCATGCAGAGAAAGCCTAAGCAAAAGCCAGCCGTTGCCGTGCTCTTTGTCGGCGTTTATCCTCACGCCCTCGTGGTTGTCGGGGGCTAAGGTCCAGCCCGGGACGGTTTTAGCATACTCTGTCAGATCGTCGATAATTCCCTGCCCATAGGGCTTGAAATCGGAGAGCAAAAGATTCATTCTGAACTCTTTTCCCTCGGCAGGCTCTCTTAAGGTCTCGATGAGCGAGTGGAGGTTGTAGCCAAGCTTTTTGGAGCGCGAAAGCTCGATAATAAGCTTTGTGACGATGTATGCGCCGTCGTCAAGGAAATAGTTTTCCTTGAATGCGCCGTGGCCGGATGTCTCGATGGCGAGCTGAGAATCGACGCCCTCGTTATTTAAGCGGATCGATTCGTTGATGACGTTGCGGTAGCCCCTCTTGAAGCGGTGGTGCACGCCGCCTTTTTCCTTGATAAATTCCGCAAGCCCGGAGGACGTGACCGAGTCGGTGACGATAGCAGTGCCGGGGTGGTCTCTTAAAAGCATCGCCGAAAGTATCGCGATAAGGCGGTTTCTGTTCAGCTCCGACCCGTCGGATAAAACCGCTCCCGCACGGTCTACGTCGGTGTCAAAAATTATTCCCAAATCGGCTTTAGTCTCTCTGACAGCCTCGGTTATAGACTCCATGGCCTCCTTGTTTTCGGGGTTCGGGATGTGATTAGGAAAACGCCCGTCGGGGTCAAGATACCTTGAGCCGTCGGTGTTTGCGCCCAAAGGCTTCAGCACTTTTTCTGCATAGAATCCGCCTGCTCCGTTGCCCGCGTCGACGACTATCCTAAGACCCTCAAGAGGCCTTTCGGAGCTTGCCGCCCTGCGTATCATGTCCGCCAAACGCTTTGAATAGACGTCCATGAAGCTGTCCTTTTTTATCTCCTTTTCGGGCAGACCCGTGTGCCTATCGCTCTCGGCAAGCGCGACCATCTCCTTTATATCCGAAGCCTCAACGCCGCCGTCGGGGGTGAAGAATTTGTAGCCGTTACGGTTATACGGCAGGTGCGAAGCCGTGACCATGACTGAACCGTCGAACATATACCCCTCGGTCTTTGTGGTCATGAACATAGCGGGAGTGGAGGCCATGCCCATATCCGTGACTTCGATTCCCTCTTTTGCAAGAGTGTCGCACATCCAGCCGAGAAGAGTCTCGCCCGAGAGCCTTGAATCGCGGCCGACCGCCACTCGAAGTTCCTTTTTACCCGTGCAACCCGTAAGCCAGAGCGCAAAGCCCCTCGCAATGTCGCGGCAGGCCTCCTCGGTCAGGTTTACGTCCTGCCCCGGTACGCCGGCAATCGCAATGCCCCTTATATCGCTTTCGTTTCTTAAGCCCGAATAGTTTTTCATAATTATCCTCCTTGATTATTTATTATCGGTATTTTCAAGATCTATGACGACCGTCGTTACGCTTTCCGGCGGCAGGACTACGGTGAAATCTCCGCCGTCGTGGGAGATATTTCCCGTGCGCTCAAGGTTTTTGTCAGCGTCGGTGACGTATGTTTCGATATACTCTATGCCGAGATCCTTTAGGCTTATCGGCTGGGCGATTTTACCGAATGTGTGATTTATAATGACTGCCGTGACCCGGTCCTCGCCCTTATATGCCGAGACCATTACTCCGGGGGTCGGGGTCTCGGTAGCGCCTATTCTGACATACCCGGGACGGACGTATTTTGAGTAGTGCGCCATCATATACCCGCGCTTGGAGACGCTGCCGTCCTCTTTCATCGGGCCGTAAAATCTTCTTATATACCACCAGACGTAAGCCTGCATATTTCCCGTGACAAGGCCGTCATGCATGTTGACTGCGACTTCAATAGCCTCGGGATAGGTGTCGGCGTCGGAGTCGGAGTTCGGCACATACACCTCGGTCATCCAAAGCTCCTTACCCTCGCCCTTTTCCTCGAACAAAGGGTAACTCATATCCCGCTTTTGGGTGCCGTAGAAGTGCGTGCCGAAAATATCTACCTTAGAAAGCGCGTCCTCGTCGTTTAAAATCGCGTTGTAGAAGTCCTTTCTGTACTGGAACGCCTCGGGCGACATCACCTTGCAGTCTATTTGGTCGGAGTAGTTTTTGATGAAATCCATTATCTCGTCGGTCGTCCACCACGTCCACTCGGCGGCATAGTCCGGCTCGTTCTGTATTGATATGGCGTAAAGCTCGACCCCGTTGTCGCGCATGAATGTCACAAAATCGTTCAAATGCCTGGCGTAGTCGGCGTATTTGTCATGCCGAAGTCTCTTGGCGTCGGGGTCGCCCTGTTTGTCAAATCTTTCGCACATATCTGCTGGCGGGTTCCAGGGAGACGCAAATATCAGCACGCCCTGTTTCTGGGCATACTTGGCAGTTTCAAGCTCCTTTTCCCAGTTGTTGGGATCGGGGTCGACCGAAATGCGAAGTATCGTAAAGCCGAGCTGGCCGTCGCCGTTCAAAAAGGCCGTTTCGCGCTGCTCTTGGGAAAGGTCCTCTATCCAGTTCGGATAGTTTATGCCGCCGAAGCCCTTTATTTCCTGATGGATCTCCGACGGGTCAATGACGACCTCCGCGGACTGTTCAGCCCCCGAAACGTCGGGGACAAAGAGCTCGTCGTCTCTAACGGGTCCAGTCTCGCCGCATGCCGTGAGAAGCATGGCTGCCGCCAAAAAAACGGATATTATTTTTGCATAAAATTTCATAGTAAACCCTCCAGGTAAATGGTGATTATATTTTACCATATTAAGATAGAATTTGCAACTGTTTTTGGAGAATTGTGAAAAATCCCCCGCCACATGCCCCATTTTAAATAGTCGAATCTCACAACATTTTGCCCAATGCCGTCGGATTTTGGTTTGTATTGCACATTGATTATCCCGCGGGATAGTGCTATAATAGTCGAAAACCCTGTTAGGAGATATATAAATGCCGGTTTTTTGTTGGATAATCGTAGTCACCTTTATTTCGGGAGTGATAGGAACGGGTCTCGGCGGGCTTATAGGGAGCGTTGTGAAAAGAGACTCCTCTAAGACCGTCAGCCTTTTTCTGAGCTTTGCCGGAGGAGTCATGCTTGCGATAGTCTGTCTTGACCTTATCGTGGATGCGGTAGACCCCGCAGGCGACGGCAATACCGGATACCTCTTTTTTACCATCGCGGGACTTATCGTCGGGTATCTCACGGTCTATGCTCTTAATAAACTGATAGATCAAAACACCAATCACGAGGTAAAGCATATCGACGAGTCTCATCCCGAGACTGCGGACGACCTCAATGAGCTTATACACAGCGACCACTATTCCCACCACCGTGAGACCGGAAACTGGCGGGAGATGTTTGTTGCGGGTATAATCATGGCCTGCGCCATAGCTCTGCACAATCTTCCCGAGGGCATGGTCATAGGCGTGTCCTATGCCGGCGCCGAAAATATTTTAGCGCGCTCCGGTCTTGTCATGGCGATAGTCATAGGGCTTCACAACATCCCCGAGGGAATGGCGGTGTCTGTGCCTCTTATTTCGGGAGGAATGCCGAGGCTTCGCGCTATTCTGGTAACGGCCTTGAGCGGCGCTCCGACGATTTTGGGCGCGCTCATAGGGTATGCTTTGGGAGAACTCGGGCCTGCGGCGCTCTGTCTTGCGCTGTCGTTTGCGGCAGGGGCAATGATCTATGTAGTTTTCGGCGAGCTGATACCCGAGGCGATACTCATGTGGCGCTCGAAAAAGCCCGCGTTCGCAATACTTATCGGCATGATAGTGGGGCTTATCGTCATCTACGTCTGATAAATTTTTCGGCAGCAAATCCGCATGCCGTGACCTAAATTAAAAATGGAGGTAAAATATGAAAATAATTCTTTGCATTATAAGCGTTCTTTTCGGCGGGCTGTCGCTTTTAGCGGCGGCTGCTCAGTTAAAAGGCGAAAAGAAGTCGCCGTCGGGGCGGATGATGGCCGCGGGCTCTCTTGTGCTTTTGGCGGCGGTATTGCTTAATATTTTCGGGCAGAAAATTGACGCCGCAGCTGCGGTTTTAGGCTGCGTACCGATATGCGCGGCAGCGATAATGAACGGAATAAAAAGTAAGAATTTTCACATCCTGCACCACGTCATCCGCATCGCCCTGTCGATCATACTTATCTTAGGCTTCGCGGTTTTGTGAGGTAAATATGGACTTTAAATATGTAAGACTTCAGGGGCGGGAGAACGCCTATATGACAAAATATCCCAAAGGAATCTTCGGGATGTGCTGGAGGCTTTTGCTTGACGGAAAGATGAGCGAGGCCGACGCCGAGGAATTCAAGGCTGTTGATAAGTGGTTCGTTGAGAATCTGCCGGAGCCGGAGCCCTGCAAAAAACAGGAGCAGGTCATAACGTTTTTCAAGACGACCGCCGCGGAAATGCTCAAAAAAACCGAGCCGATGACGCGCCTGCTCGAAAAATACGGTCAGCCCTACGACGCGGTCTATACGAATCACGTCGGGACAATCATCTACGAGGACGAATGGCAGGTCGCCGTGCGGGTAGAAAACGGCAGGATGATTTAGTGGGCATAAAATGAACAAAGGCATATCTGTCGGCGAGGGCGTTTTGTGGGTCGCCGCTTGGTTCGGGGTCATGCTTCTTTACACGGCCATAGACGTGGCGGTGTGGCGAAAGATAGCTCCCGGCCATGCAAAGCTTCTGATTAAAAAAATTTTTCCTGCCTCTTGACAAAATCGAAAATATATGATATTCTATATATGCTCCGATTGGAGCATATTTTTAATTCGGAGGCATATCATGGAAACAAGCGAAAAGGTGTCCGTCAACATGAACATCGCAACACTGTCTCAAATCGACCTGCTGGTGGATAAGGGTTATTATTCCAACCGAAGCGATTTTATAAATCAATCCGTGAGGCAGGCGCTCAATGAGAAAAAATCGGTAATCGAAGAGACGAGCAAACAGCAAAAAGACCTTGATTTCTGGTGGTTTATCGGGGTCATGGGCCTTGAAAGGGAGGACCTGCTGAAAGCAAAAGAAAAAAAGAAAAAGATAAAAATCAAGGGCTACGGACTGCTCTGCATAGACGGCGAGCTTGACGATATTGTTATCGAAAACGTTGAAAGCGTCGCCGTCAAGGGCAAGGTGTTATGCTCCGACAGGATAAAAAAACATTTTGATATACGGTGAAAATTTTTGAGCTAAAGTTGCACTTTGTTAGGGTAAAATTATGGACAACACATTTTGGGAGCGCTCATGGAAAACGATAAGCCCCGAGCGCATATCTTCCTATGCCGCGGGCTTTGACATGTCCGAGGACGAAATCATCGCTTTTTTAAAGGGACAAAATGCAAAAACCGTCTGCGACGCCGGGTGCGGATGCGGCCTCTATTCGCTCAAACTGGCGCGGTTCGGTTTTACCGTTTCCGGCTTTGACATCTCGGAAAACGCGGCGCTTCTGACTAAAAATCTTCTTTCCGAGAACGGTTATCCTGGGGCAGATTTTAAGCGGGCCGACGTTCTTTCGACAGGGTATCCCTCCGAAAGCTTCGACGCCGTTGTCTCGCGGGACGTCATAGACCATATGCCGATAAAACAGGGCGTCAAGGCTGTAAGGGAGCTTTTGCGCATTGTAAAGCCGGGCGGGAGAGTGATTCTGACGCTTGATAAGACCGACGGCGAATATGAGTCTGAGCCGCATGTGACAAGCGTCGACGGCGATTATCTGTTCACATCGGGAAAATGGAGCGGGATGACGTTTCATCCCTATTCCGCTTCGGATATAAAAAAGCTTGCGGACGGCCTCGGGTACGGCATTCTGCCGTCGGAAGACAGCGGATTCACCGTAGTAATAGGGGCGGGATATGAATTATAATTGAACGGTTAAAAGGCAGGCGAAAACGTCTGCCTTTCTTTTTTCAATCGCACAGGTCCGCGTACTCGACCGGCACCACGCTTCGCAGGTCCTCGGGCGAGATCATCACCTGCGCGCCGATTTTTCCCGCGCTGAAAATAATTTTGTCAAAGAGCTGGGCGGTCTCGTCGATAAAGGTCGGGAAAAGTTTTTTCATCCCGATGGGGGAGCAGCCGCCGTGGATGTACCCGGTCAGGGGCAGGAGCTCCTTTGATTTTATCATTTCAATGCTCTTTTCGCCTGCGGCCTTGGCGGCCTTTTTCAGGTTCAGTTCGCTCTCGACCGGCACCATAAAGACGTAATATCCGCCTGAGGACGCACGCGTAACGAGGGTTTTAAAGACCTGTTCGGGGTCTTCCCCGAGGGCTTTTGCGACATCGCTGCCGCTTACAGCGCCGGTATTTTCGTAGTGAAAGCTTTTGTAATCTATTCCGCGCTGTTCCAAAACGCGCATAACGTTAGTTTTTTCGGCAGGTTTCATGTGCGGCTCCTTGATAAAATATTTCGGGATGATTATATCACATACTGTCAAGAAATGCAAGGGCAGGGGAGCAAGATGCGTCCTAATCGGCCACATTAAGAATACAGAAGTCAGAAATCAGAATTTCAAGGTGCCGTCTATGGCGACAATTTTAAAATAGTGAATAATGCGGACAAATCAGAAACTCCCGGGGAGCATGCCTTTCCCGGGGCTCTCACAGGTCAAGTTTTTCATGCCTCATGGAGCCCCGTCAATTTCACCTAAAATCCTCTCCCCCATTTGTATATTCCTACGAAAATTCGTTAAACCTATTGACACTTCCCCGAGGTAAGAGGGTACAATCAAGGCAGAAAAGCGCAGAGAACTGCCTTACGGAGGAGCAAAATGAAGATAAAGGAAGTTTGCAGAAGCACCGGCCTCACCGAAAAGGCCGTCAGATATTACGTCGAAAACGGGCTCTGCTCGCCCCAGGAATACGAGTCCCGGGACAGGACATACCTGAATTTTTCGGAGCAGAATGTAAGCGAACTTAAGGACGTCGCCGTCATGAGAAAGCTCGGCTTTTCGACCGAGGACATCCGGCTTATGAAAGAGGACGGCGGCAGGATAGGCGGGGTCATGAGCGGGTATATAAGGTCGCTTTCCGAGGAGCTTGAGGCCAAGACGAGGATATATTCCTCGCTCTCGGCGGTCGATTACGGGAGGATATCGAGCCTCGAGGAGCTGATGCCGACGCTTTCGGGCGCATTGAAGCCCGACCCCGCCTCCCCCGATTTTTCGAAATTCGAGAACGAGCCGTTCGACGACGGCGCGGACGCCGGCTTTACCCGCCGTTCCCACAAGGAAATGCTATTAAAAGTGGGCGAGATATTTATAACATATTCGGCGCTGATAGGGACGCTCGCCGCAATGACGACGCTTCCCGGGATCTTTCTTTTGGGTGCGGCGATGCTCATATCCCGAAAGTTCCGGGCCGACTATCTTGCGATGTATCAGGTCCTGACGGGCGTGGGCTTTTTGGCTAATTTTATAGCATTTGTCCGCTCGGCAGCGGTCTTGGGCGGAAAGTCCGGGCTTGAGGCTCTGCTATGGTCGGGCGCTCCCGATTTTTCGGGGATGAGCTGCAGGCTTTACCTTATCATTGCCGTGGCAGAGCTTGCGTCGCTTGTCATTCTGACATTCGGCCGCAGCATAAGAGAAAAATTCTGACGGAGGATAACGATGAGAATTACCGACAGCGTCGATTTGTTTTACCCCGACCCTGAGTCAAAGGCGAGGGCTTCGGAAAGAAGAAAAATAATAAGCGATACCGGCTCGGCATTTGCCGAAGATCTGCGGCTGGACGGCATAAAGCGGCTCATATCTCTCGGCGGTTCGGAGAGATTCATGGCGCTTGCCGAGGAATTTTCCGACGATATTTCGGTGATAGAGTACCGCCTCGACTGCCTGGACGACTTTTTGAACATCCCGGAGCTTTCCGAGGTTTTTCGGAGGATGATTTCCGAGCTTTCCGGACAGCGCCCCTCGGACGACAAAGAGCAGGCCGAAACGGATTCGTTTTATGACATCGCCGAGAAGATGGACGGGCTCGGATTTCTTTTGAAAACGGTCGACAGGATAAACATGCTGCACCGAAAAATAAGCGGCGGCATAAAATCAGAGGCGGTAAAGAACCTTTTCGGGTTCTTTGAAAGCCTGACAGAAAATCCCGAATTTATAAATATTTCAAAGAATTTGGGAGAGCTCGGCGAGATATTCTCAAAGACGATAAAGAGCGTCAGAGTGGGGATAAACTTCACCTCCGGCATGGTCCCCGATTCGGCCGGTATAATAGAAGTGTCGCACGAAAGGATATACCCCAAGGGAAACGTCATCGAGAGGATAACCCGGGGCACGCCTCTTAATAAGGACAGCTTTTCGGGCGAGGAGCATCTTAATTCCGTCACCCGCCATGCTCCCGCAGACATCGACACAGCCCTTTTCAGGGAGCTGTCCGAGTATACAAGGGAGTATGCGGCGAAGATATCCGAGGCCCTGAAAAGCTGCCGTTCGGGAATTTTTCCCGACCTGTCGGAGCTTGAAAAACAGCTCGACTACTACTCGAACGCGGCTGATTTTATTAAAAGCGTCCGCTCAAGGGGCATGCCGATGTGCAGGCCGAGACTCCTGCCGAAAGAAAAGCGGACAATGAATGTAAGCGGTTTATACGATTTGAATTTTTACAGACAGCTCGTCGCCGAGGACCCTCTTGCAAATCTCTCGGGCAGAATAGTCTTAAATGATGTTAAACTTGACCAATGCGCAGGCTTTTACATGGTCACGGGCGCGAACAACGGCGGAAAAACGACCTTTGCACGGGCAGTCGGTCTCTGTCAGGTCCTCGCCCAGGCGGGTATGTACGTTCCTGCCGAAAGCGCCGAAATTTCTCTCTGCGACAACATCCTGACCCACTTCCCGCGTGAAGAAAAAACCGGCATAGACGTCAGCCGGTTCACCGTCGAAATAAAAGAGCTTCGCGAGATAGTGAAAAGCTCTACAAGGTTCAGCATGGTCATCCTCAACGAATCTTTGCAGAGCACCACGCCCGAGGAATGCCTTGCCATCGCCGGGATACACCTTGACCTTTTGGGGGCGGCGGGCGTGAGAGGGCTGTATGTGACCCACCTGACCGGGCTTTATGAAAAGCTTTCGGAGTTGAATGAAAAGGACTATCCGACGAAATTCGGCAGTCTTGTATCGACGGTCGGAGACGGTGAAAAGCGGCTTTACAGGATCATCCCGCAGCCGCCGTCCGGGGAGAGCCTCGCGCTTTCCATCTACCAAAAGTTCGGAGCGACGATGGCCGACGTGAGGGCGGCGATATGAAAAATGCCGAAAAAATAAAGAGGGCAGGGGAGTTTTTGGACTACGGCGGCAGCGCGCTGTTTTCCCAACTTTTGGGAGACGGAGCCGTGAGCAGGCAGGAGGCGCTCGATAGGCTCACGGAGCTTTTGAAAAGCTATGCGGATGTCTGCCCGTTCATCAGGGGCAGGAGCGCCGCCTATCGGTTCATGATAAAAAAGGCCGGGATAAGCGGCTGGCTCAGAAGCGGGTACCAAAACGTCGGCGGCAGCCGCCTTAAGCACGAAGAGCGGGCGCGAACGGAGGAGATTTTGTGCGGGTATATCTCCTCGGGAGGAAAAGCGGCAAAGGTCCTTAAAGCGCTGATTTTTGCGGCAGTTGTGATTGTAGTCGCAGCAATCATCGCCGCCGCGACGATAGCGTGGTTTGAAAAAACGATAGGATGGGTTGAATTGTGAAAATCGCAGGATATGGCGGGAAGCCGTATCCTGCGGGTTTATGTGTGGGCGTGACACGGCGGACGGAAAACCACACCTTCTGCGTAGGCGGAGCCCCGACCCGGCCGCAGGCCGGGTCCGACGGCTTCGCCGTCGGGCGAGCTTCGCTCGCCGGGGCTCCGCCCCACACTAAGCTCGGGTTTTCCGTCCGCGGCTGTCGTTCACCTGCTTCTATCCTCTGATCATCTACACTCTATCCTCTATTCAATGTTCCATTTTCCGTAGTTTGCAAACTTGCGAAAAACGGTAGGCGTCACTCCGACCTTGAGCTTGAACTGCCGCATGAAACTGTAGCAGGAGTTATACCCGCTTTTTTCCGCGACCTCGGAAATCTGAAGCTTGGTGCTCATCAGAAGCTTTTTAGCGCAGCTCAGCCTCGCGTTTACGATGTCCGAGATGACCGACGTTCCGAAAGCTTTTTTGTAAAGATGCTCCAGCCCAGAGACCGATATTTTCATTTCCTCGGCGAGCTCCGCCACCGTCGGCACTGCCGCAGGCTCGCGGTAGATCCTTGTTCTGAGCTCAGCAAGCTCGGCACGCTTGTCGTCCGGCAGGCCCGGCTTATAGCTCAGTCTCGAGGTCAGCACTCGCCCGAGTCTTTTGAAGAAAATATCGGTGTAAAGCTCGGTTATTTCGGCATGATATAACTCCGAACTGTAAAATTCGACGGTCATCTCGTAGATGAGCGATGAGAAAATATCGGAAGCGCCGACGAACGCCGGAGAGTCGATTGGTATGCCGAGGTCGGAGAGCGCCTTTTTTCCGTCGGCGTCGACGTCCATGTAGAACCAGTCGTCGATGTATTCCCGGCCGGTCGGCTTGTAATAGGCGGGGGTTTCCGGCGAGATTATGACGACGGTGCCGGGCTTTACGTCGAAGCGGGAGCTGCCGAGATGAAATTCTGCGGCTGTCTTGACAAGCAGCAGGATATATGCTCCCGGGCCGTCGGGCCAATTGACCTCGAAGCCCTCGGGATGCGCGCAGTTGTAGCCGATGGAACCTATTTTTATCATGCCGTCCTCCTTTTGCAGAAAATGCAACGTGTACTTTTCTGCAAATATTATAGCATACCCCCACATGAATTTCAATAATTTTGATAAATATTATGAAAAAAGCTTGAATTTTTGGCGGGGGTGTGCTACAATACTGATGAAAAAATAACCTTTTGGGAGGCAGTTTTATGAACATCTGGCATGACATAAATCCGAAAAGAATAACGGTCGACAGCTTCGAGGCGGTCATCGAAATAGCCAAGGGCGAAAAGTGCAAATACGAGCTCGACAAGGAGACCGGCGTTTTAAAGCTCGACAGGATTCTCTATACGTCCACGCATTACCCCGCCAACTACGGCTTCATTCCCCGCACATACGCCGACGACCGCGACCCGCTTGACGTCTTGGTCATCTGCACCGAATCGATAAGGCCGATGACCCTTGTCAAGTGCTACCCCATCGGCGTTATTTCGATGGTCGACAACGGCAGGAATGACGAAAAAATCGTCGCCATACCTTTTAACGACCCTACATACAACTGCTACACCGACATATCGCAGCTCCCGAAGCACATTTACGACGAGATGAGCCACTTCTTCAGGGTCTATAAGGAGCTTGAGGGCAAGGAGACCGCCGTCAAAGAGGTCGACGGCCCCGAAAAGGCTAAGGAAATAATCAAGGCCGCGCTCGACGGTTATATTGAAAACTACTGCAAATAAGGCGGCAGTTTTGAAGAACAAAAAAATAGCGGTCATCGTCGCCGTCGTCGCCATAAGCTGCGTGGTGATGGCGGCGGTCGAGACAGTGATAGAGCCGACTTACATAGTGAAATCCGTTATCAAGATCTTCACTTTTTTGTTATTGCCGCGGTCGGTCATAAAAATATGTAAGATCGGCTCTTTTTCAGGCTCTTTCAGGCCGAACGTGAAAAATATTGTCGGCCTGCTTGTTTTGGGCATTGTCATCTATCTTATCGTCATGGCGTCATATTTTTTGACCCGCAATATTTTCGACTATTCATCCCTTATAGCGTCCTTGTCCGAGGACCAAAAGGTTGACGGCCGCAGCTTTATCCCGGTCGCTCTGTATATTTCCGTCTGCAACTCTTTTTTGGAGGAATATTTATTCCGCTATGCGGCATTTATCGGGCTGTCCTCCTATCTGTCCCGAAAAGCGGCGTATATGTTCAGCTCGGTCATGTTCGCCCTTTATCATGTGGCGATGGTCGGCTCGTCTTTTCCTTGGCAGATGATGTGCCTGTCCTTATTGGGCCTGTGGGTCGGAGGGATGGTATTTGATTTTGTCGATGAAAAAAGCGGAAATATCTATCCGTCCTGGGCAGTCCATATGTTTGCGGACCTCGCGCTGATGACGATATGGTATATGCATATTTGATATGGCGCATTAGTAAAGCGGGGTTTACGGGAGGACGATACAGTGCTTAAAAACTACAGATTTGGTTTTGATATTTTCGCTTTGGCGTTTTTTCTGGTCGTAATGATCCCGAATTTTATATTGTAAATTCCCGTTTATTCGCATGATAAATTATTTCTATGCATGAAAAAAGCAGACGCGCTCGTCTGCTTTTTTGTGCGGAGTCCGATCTCCTATATGTATAAACCATTTCTTACAGCAAGTGCGGTAAGAAAGAGCTGTCGGCTAATTTATCCCGGCTATCCTCCAGCCGTCCGAGGTGTTTTCATAGCTTACGCTCAGGGATTCTTTGCTGTCGGGACCGTATTCGAGCTCGTGCACGGCGGTCGCGTTTTGGCTGTCGCTTTCGGGGTCAATCGTTACGTTGCCGAAGCTTGTCACCGAGAATGAGTAACCGCCGCTTTCAGCCGGACCAAGGTAGCGGATATAGGTCATGCCGTCTTTTTCGAGGCAGTCGCCGGAAGCGAGTATCTTATCCGCCGCCTCTTTGGTATATGTATCGTTGAGCAGGCTGATAAAGCTGTCCCAACCTAAAAGCGAAGCATCGTCGGCTTGGGCGTACTCTATTCCGTTTTCGGTTATCAGTTCGGCGCCGGAAATATTATGGCCGCCGTCCAAAAACGCGGTGATCCTTAAATCGGAATTAAGGAGCTCGGCCGCCTCTTTCGGGGTCAGCTCGCGAATTTTCTCGGCGCACGCGCACATCGCCGCCAGAACTGCCGCCGCTAATATAAGTGCTAAAAACCTTTTCATACGACCCTCCCAAGCGGATAAATTAAACTGTCCACAGCGTTATCGTAGCACCGAAAAAGCCCGATGTCAAGGGCTTTACCAAACATTAACCAAATTGTAACCGCTCTGTAATTTTTTGGGCCGAAGTGTTACCGGTTTGTAACCTTGGGGGAGTGCTAAAAACGGGTAGCGGGCCGTCTGCGCGTCAGTTTACCGCCCTCCCGCAGCCGCCTTTGCGCGAAGCCCGGGTCGGCCGCGAAGCGGCCGACTCCCCGGCGGCTCCGCCGCCGGGGCTCCGCTTCGCAGGGCCGGGCTTCGCCCGCAGGAGGCTGCTCCTCTGCAAAAAATTTCTCCCGCGCAACCTTTTGCCCACGGATCCCCACTTAATTTATGAAAGCCGCTGAACATCGCGCGCACTGCCCTATCATCCGACAAGGAAGTGGTTTTTTGGAAGACGAAAAGATAGTCGGAATGTTTTTTGAAAGAGACGAACAGGCTCTTTGCGAGACCGAGAAAAAGTACCGCGGACTCTGCCTCGGGATCGCCAAAAACATCCTGAACAGTTTAAGCGACGCCGAAGAATGTTTTTCGGATACGCTCATGGCGCTCTGGAACGCCATACCTCCCGAACGCCCGTCCGACTTAAAGGCGTACGTCTGCCGGGTCGAGAGAAATATCGCGATGACCCGTCTTGACTATCTCACGGCACAGAAAAGAGCAAGGCAGTGCGAGGTCCCGATAGGAGAATTTGAGGAAATCCTGCCGGACGGATTCACCGAAGAAGCGCTGAGGCGCGTCGAGTTTGAGGCGACGCTGAACGGTTTTCTTGAGAAGCTTGCGCCCGAGCAAAGAAAGGTATTTTTGCGCAGATACTTTTTCTTTGACCCGGTCGCGGAAATCGCAGAGGATATGAAAATGTCCGAAAGCAAGGTAAAATCAATGCTGTTCAGAACAAGAAAAAAGCTTAGAAGCTATCTGACCGGAAAGGAGCATGGTTTATGAACGATAAAGAAAGAGCGGCTTTTGAAGCGATGAAGCTGTTCGGAAAAACAGAGGAAAGGTTCATCTCCGAGGCCGCGTCGACCAAGGCGGCATGCTCCGACGGCGGTCGGGAAAGGAGTACCATGAAAGGCAAAAAATTTTTAACGGGTCTTGCGGCGGCCGCTGTTATTACGGCGCTTGCATGCAGCGCGGCCGCGCTTACCGTGGGCGGTCTGGCGTCCATGAGGGAGCGCTATAATGAATTGGAAACGGAGCTGAATGTTCCGGATGAACTGCCGAGGGCAGATATTGAGAAAAACGGCGTTGAGATAACATCCCCCGCCGCAGATGAATATGCAAAAAATTCGGACGATTTCACAGAAGATGAACATGAACCCGTCCCGGTCAATGAAGATGAATTCGGACCCGGGGAGGTTCGGCTCACAAGCGTCGTCGCGACAAATCACAGCTTCGACTTTACTATGGAGCTGAACACCGAAGGCCTCGGCATACCCGACGGAATGCCGGAAGGCAATAAGGACGGAAGCTACTATATCGACGCGTTTTTGTATCTTCTCGGCGATGATGGCGAGAGAAAGGTGGTCGCGATATTTGACTGTAAAAATATGGCTCGCGACGGGAATATAATGACCTTTGCCGCCAACAGCACGGGCCTTGCGGAAGCTGCAAGCGGCGGCTGCGTGATAACTTTCGGGGATATATGGTTCATAAAATATACCGAAAACGAGGACGGCGAGTTCAGCAAGGACCGCGAGGTCGTGGCAAATATCGGCAGGGAAATCGAGCTTAACGCCGACGAATTCCCGCCGATGGAATCGAGATATTCTACGGAAAATGCGACGATAAGGGAAATCAGTTTTTCCGTAGAGCTTTGCCCGAGTTCTCTTATACTCACGGCCGACGAGAACCATGAACTTGACGAGCTGATGGACATATTCAACACGAGCAGGCTGGAGCTGACGCTCAAGGACGGCACGGTCCTTTCCGACATGCGCGCCGACTTCACTCCCGGCAAGCAGCGCCTGATAAGCGGCGGAGCCGTGGGCGAGGACAGGATACGTTTCGATTTTGCGACGCTTGTTGACGTCGACGAGATCGAATCGGTGCGGGTCGACGGCGTAGAGATAGCGCTTGGGTAAAATAACCCGGAAAAATACAGTCGGGGCGCCATGTAGGCGCCTTGATTTTTTTTGGGTATCATGCCGCCGGCGCCCGGGGGGGCGAAGCCCGCTCGGCCGCTATGCGGCCGAGCAGCCCGGCGGCCAAGCCGCCGGGGCCCGGCTTCGCCGGGCCGGGCTTCGCCCCAAGGCAGCGGCAGCATGAGGCCCCCTCTGCCCCGCACCCCCTCCCCCCACTTACCCCCGCCCTCGCAGCCAAAAGATACCTTTTTGACAAAAACTTAACTCTTTGAAACCGCGCACACCCCAAAAACCGACAGAAATTTATTCCTTGATTGTCATAATGCGCTAAAGTAATCTGAAATTTTTGTGTAATTTGTGAATTTTTTAAAAAAGCTTTGACATATCGTTTATTTTGTGCTATTATATAGTCATCTACCATAAAAAGCATTTATCCCCGCGACGGTAACACAATAACATGATAACACAATAACACAGGAGGGTTTTATATGCACATTGCCCTTATTGCGCATGACTCCAGAAAAGAACTGATGATCCAGTTCTGCACAGCTTACAGCGGGATCCTGAGCCAACATCAACTGTGCGCGACAGGCACCACCGGCAAACAGGTGGCGGAGGCCACCGGTCTTGCCATCCAGCAGTATCTCATCGGCTCTCAGGGCGGTATCGAGCAGATCGGCGCCAAGATCTCCTGCAACGAGATAGATCTGCTCATATTCTTCCGCGATCCCCTGAACCGCAAGACGTCCGAACCGAACGAACAGGATATCCTTAGGCTCTGCGACGTTCACAACATCCCGGTCGCCACTAACTTTGCGACTGCGGAGGCGCTTATCTTCGCGCTCAACCGAGGCGATCTCGACTGGCTGAAAGACCGCAACGAGGCACTGAATCAGATCATGTTCAAAATTTAACAACTTAAAGGCTTTGAACGGAAGAGTAACCGTATCACGGCGGCAAAGAGAGGGCGGAATGCTGAGAACGCCTGCGACGGCTGCGGCGAACGACGACCGGGAGCCCCCGAGGTCAAAACCCCGGGCGAATCGACCCCGCGTTAAGGGGGATGAGCGACCGTGCCCGAAAGGCGCGGTAAAAAAGGTGGCAACACGGCAAACGTCGTCCTTTTGATATGGGACGGCGTTTTTTATTTTTATTTGAATCATTTTGTATCGGAGGAAATTTATGCTTATCAAAAGACCAAAAGGCACCCAGGACCTGATACCCTCTCAGATCCACAAGTGGAAAACCGTCGAGGGGATCGTGTCACAGACCGCCGAGCAGTTCGGTTTCAAGGAGATACGCACGCCCGTTTTTGAGGACACGTCTTTATATGTCAGGTCTGTCGGCGACACGTCCGACGTCGTGACCAAGGAGATGTACACCGTCTCGTCAAAGGGCGACGACTCGTTCACCCTAAGACCCGAGGGAACGGCCGGGGTCATTCGCGCCATGCTCGAAAACGGCATTATGAACGAAGGCTTCCCGCAAAAGGTTTATTATGTCATTCCCTGCTACCGCCATGAAAAGCCCCAGGCCGGCCGCTACCGCGAATTTCGGCAGTTCGGGGTCGAGATGGTCGGCTCGGCCTCTCCTTACGCCGACGCCGAGATAATTCTTTTGGCAGCTTCTGTCCTCGACGGCTGCGGGCTGGATAACGTCGAGCTGCACTTAAATTCCATCGGCTGCCCCGAATGCAGGAGCAACTACCGGGACGCCCTGAAAAGGTACTTTGAACCCCATAGGAGCGAGCTTTGCCAGACCTGCAACGAAAGACTCGACAAGAACCCGATGAGGCTTTTGGACTGCAAATCGCCGATATGCAAAAATATCGCCAAGGACGCCCCGATCATCACCGACTATCTCTGCGACGACTGCCGGGAGCACTTTGAAAAGCTGCAAAAAATCCTTGACGGTTACGAGATAAAATACGCCCTCGACCCGAAGATAGTCAGGGGCCTCGACTATTACACGAGGACTGTTTTTGAATTTATTTCCAATGACATCGGCGCCCAAGGCACGGTTTGCGGCGGCGGACGTTACGACGGTCTTATAGGAGAACTCGGCGGACAGAGCGCCCCGGCTCTCGGCTTCGGAATGGGTCTTGAAAGGCTTATCCTTACCATGGAAGCCGCAGGCTGTGAGTTTGAAGAGCCTAAGACACCCGACCTTTACATCGCTCCGATGGGCGAAAGAGCTCAGGAAAAATCCGCGCTTTTGTGCGACGCTGTGAGACGGGCGGGGTATGCGGCGGAGTTTGACATCATCGGCCGCGGACTCAAGCCGCAGATGAGATATGCCGACAAAATAGGCGCTAAATTCGTCGTAGTTTTGGGGGACAACGAGCTCGACTCCGGTGAGGCAAAGCTCAAGAATATGCGCACGGGCGCCGAGACCCCGGTCGTGCTCGAGGACTTCCTGACCGTATTTTCATCGGCGCTTATAAACGAGGTCTTTGAGAACGGCCTCGGCGACGAGATCGCGGACGCCGTCACCGAAAGTCTCGGCGGCGAAGAATGACAGATATTTAATATATAAAGGAGCAGAAAAATCATGGATACAATGGGAAATTTAAGAAGAACGCACTACTGCGCCGAAATTCCGCTTACCCCCTGCGAGGTGGTGGTCTGCGGATTCGTCCAGAAGATAAGAAACCTCGGAAATCTTATTTTCATCGATTTAAGAGACCGCACCGGCATCGTCCAGCTCGCTTTCGGGGATTATACCGACCGGGAGCTCTTTGAAAAGGCTGCGACGGTAAGAAACGAGTATGTGCTGATGGCGAGGGGCGACGTCTCCCCGAGGGAGAGCATAAACAAGGACATCCCGACCGGCACGGTGGAGATCAAGGTGACGGAGCTGAAGATCCTCTCCAAGGCCCAGACCACGCCGTTTGAGGTGTCAAATTCCGACAAAGTGAACGACGAACTGAAGTTAAAATACCGCTACCTTGATTTGAGGAGCCAGAAGCTGACCAAAAACATCCTGACCCGCCACAAAATAGCTCAGGTCACACGGCAGTATTTCTATGAAAACGGATTCATCGAAATCGAGACCCCGATGATGATGAAGTCGACCCCAGAGGGCGCGAGGGACTATTTGGTGCCGTCAAGGATTCACGACGGAAAATTCTATGCCCTGCCGCAGTCTCCCCAAATCTATAAGCAGCTTTTGATGGTCGCAGGATTTGACAGATATATCCAGCTTGCCCGCTGCTTCCGCGACGAGGACTTAAGAGCCGACCGCCAGCCCGAATTTACCCAAATCGACCTCGAAATGTCCTTTGTCAACGAGGAGGATATCCGAAAAATGGCGGAGGGCTGGGTAAAAAGGCTGTTTAAGGAGATAAAAGGCGTAGATATCGAGACCCCGCTTCCGAGGCTGACGTTTGCGGATTCAATGAACCGTTACGGCACCGACAAGCCCGACACCCGCTACGGCATGGAGATACAGGATATCTCCGACTTTGCAGCAAAGACCGATTTTTCCGTCTTTAAGGACGCGGTATCGTCAGGCGGCACAGTCAGAGCCATCGTCGTCAAAAACGGCGCGACGGTCTACACAAGAAAAGAAATCGACAAGCTGACTGAGCACGCCAAGGGAATAGGCGCCAAGGGCCTTGCGTATGTAAGGTGGATAGAGGACGAGCCGAATTGTTCCTTTGCAAAATTTTTAAAGGACGGCGAGCTCTCCGAGCTTCTTAAAAACGTCGGTGCAGAAAAAGGCGACGTGGTACTTATCTGCGCAGACCGCAAAAAGACCGTCTGCACGGTCCTCGGGGCTTTAAGGCAGATATGCGCCAAAAAACTTGACATTATCCCCGCCGACAAGTTCAATCTTGTGTGGATAGTCGAGATGCCGTTCTTCGAGTTCAACGAGGACACCGGCGAGTGGGAAGCGGCTCACCATCCGTTCACCATGCCGCTTGAGGAGTGCCTCGACTACCTCGACACCGACCCCGAAAAGGTAAGGGCGACGGCTTTCGACCTCGTTATGAACGGGACAGAGCTCTGCTCGGGCTCGATGAGAATAACCGACCCCGAGCTTCAGAACAGGATGTTCGAGGCGCTCGGCATGACGGACGAGGAAATAGAGGCTAAGTTCGGGTTCTTAGTCGACGCGTATAAGTACGGCGCGCCCCCGCATGGCGGAATGGGTCTCGGTCTGGACAGGATTTCGATGCTTTTGTGCGACGCGGACAATCTCAGGGACGTAGTGGCGTTTCCGAAGGTACAGAACGCGAGCGAGCTTATGAGCGGCTGCCCCTCCCCGGTCGACGAAAAGCAGCTGGAGGAGCTGCATATTAAGATTGTAAAAGGGGAGTAAGAGCCCCAAAAATCAAAGCGCCGAGCTTTTTCCACGCCGGCGCTTTTTTGCGCTTCTCCCTCCCCAAAATATTACAAAAAGTATATTTTTCAAAAAATTTTCTTCAACCCCTTGACAAGTTGCGGCAAATGGTATATAATATACCCTGTAAAGCAAATTGACTTTACATTTGGCACGACATTTTGTGGTGCGCCGATAGTTCGGGAGGGTGATATTGTGGCAAAGGATCTTAAATTCTCCTCGCTGCTCGACATTTACGGCGGCGTTCTTACCGATAAACAGCGGGATATGCTCGAGCTGTATTACAACGAGGATTTATCCCTCTCCGAGATCGCCGAGGAGGCCGAGATCTCCCGCCAGGGCGTGAGAGACGCCATCAAGCGCGGAGAAGAGACCCTGACGGAGCTCGATGAAAAGATAGGCGTGAGCAAGCTCATCGAAAAATACGACAGGCTTCTTGACATCGTCAAGGAGGGCTGCGACGGAATAATCCGGGACTGCCGCTCCTATACTACCACAAAGAGCGTTATTGAAAAGCTCGAGCGGATAAAATCCGCAATAGAAAACGGCCGGGGCTGAGCCGTTTTAGATACGGGAGGAGTGAGTAAACTTGGCTTTTGAGGGACTTTCCGAGAAACTCTCAGGCGTATTTAAAAGGCTCAAGAACCGCGGCAAGCTTTCCGAAGCCGACGTCAAGTCCTGCATGAGAGAGGTGCGGATGGCGCTTTTGGAGGCGGACGTAAGCTACAAGGTCGTCAAGGACTTTGTCGCAAAGCTCACCGAGCGCTGCGTAGGCTCAGAGGTCTTGGAGAGCCTTACCCCTGCCCAGCAGGTCATCAAGATAGTAAACGAGGAACTCGTCAGCCTGATGGGCGAATCGAACACCAAGATAAATTTCCCCTCCAAACCGCCTTGCGTCATCATGATGTGCGGCTTGCAGGGAAGCGGTAAGACCACTCATGCGGCCAAGCTCGCCAAGTATTTTAAGGGCATGGACCGCCGTCCGCTGCTCATAGGCTGCGACGTTTACCGTCCTGCGGCTATAGATCAGCTGAAGATAGTCGGCGAAAAGGCCGAGGTCCCTGTTTTTGAGATGGGTCAGATAGACCCCCGCACGATTGCAAAAGAGGGACTTAAGCATGCCAAGGACCACGGCAACGACATCGTCATAATCGATACCGCCGGACGTTTGCAGATCGACGAGGAGCTGATGGCGGAGCTCAAGGATTTAAAAGAGCTGACCGAGCCGTCCGAGATAATCCTCGTCGTGGACGCCATGACCGGCCAGGAGGCCGTGAACGTTGCGACGACTTTCGACAACGAGATAGGCATCGACAGCGTCATCCTCACAAAGCTTGACTCCGACACAAGAGGCGGAGCGGCGCTCTCGGTTTTGGCGGCGACCGGCAAGCCGATAAAATTCGTCGGCACCGGCGAAAAACTTGACGACTTCGAGCCGTTCCATCCCGAGAGGATGGCTTCGAGGATCTTGGGAATGGGCGACGTGCTCTCCCTCATCGAAAAGGCCCAGAACACGCTTGACGAGCGCGACGCCGAGAAGATGGCGAAAAAGCTTGAGAGCGGCGGGTTCGATTTGAACGATCTTTTAGACCAGATGAAGCAGATAAAAAAGATGGGCTCGGTAAGGTCTATCCTTGCAATGATGCCGGGCGCGAATAAGATAGACGAAAGCCAGATAGATGAGAAGCAGCTGCCGAGGACGGAGGCCATGATACTTTCAATGACCCCGGCCGAGCGCGCAAAGCCCTCCCTTATAAACCCCTCAAGAAAGCGCAGGATAGCGGCCGGAAGCGGCACGAGGGTGGAGGACGTGAACAGGCTGCTTAGGCAGTTCGAGCAGATGCAGAAGATGATGAAGCAGATGGGCATAACCGGCTCCGGCAGAAACGGCAAGGGCAAACGCCGCAGATTTATCCCGGGGATGCCGAAAGACTTCATGAAAGAGCTCGAAAATATGAAGTAAGGTTTTACGGGCATGACCCATAAACATAATTCGACAATTACAGCGTACCGCGGGGCTTTGACCGCAGGCGCTTTGAAATGCGACTGGAGGTGAATTTGCATGGTAAAGATAAGACTCAGGAGAATAGGCGCCAAGAAGGACCCGTTTTACAGGATAGTCGTCGCTGATTCCCGTTATCCGAGAGACGGCCGCTTCATCGAGGAAATAGGCTACTATGACCCCACCGTTGAGCCCGCTTCTTTCAAGGTCGACGCCGAAAAGGTCCGTAAATGGATATCCACAGGCGCTCAGCCGACCGAGACCGTTAAAGCTTTATTAAAGAAAAACGGCGTGCTTTGATCCGCACATTCACACATTATGGAAAGGATTTCCCCGAGACGGGGAACAGGTAAGAAAAAATGACAGAGCTTTTAAGAAACATTGCGGCGGGACTTGTCGACGACAAGAACGCCGTCGAGGTAGCCGTTGACGAACCCAACGAGGAGGGAGTTATAGTTTATCACCTCCATGTTGCTCCCGACGATATGGGCAGAGTTATCGGCAAGCAGGGCAGGATAGCCAAGGCCATCAGAACGCTGATGCGCTCCGCCGCCGCCAAGGCCGGCCAGGACATCATGGTCGAGATCGACTGAATAACTTGCTAACCGGGTTTGTTAAAGCCTGAAGGCTGCGGCTTCTGTGCGAACGGGAGCCGCGTTTTTTATGATTTAGGAGCGCCATGAAAAAATACCTTGAAATATTAAAGATAGTATCCGTCCACGGCATAAAGGGCGAGGTCAACGCCCAGGCGTGGTGCGATTCTCCGTCCGATATATGCGGCCTCGGCACGCTCTATTCGCGGGACGGTTCAAAAAAATACGAGCTTGAGCATGCCCGCCCGAAAGGCGAGAGCATGGTGACTATAAAGCTTAAGGGCGCCGATACCCCCGAGGCCGCCCAAAAGCTTCGCAATCTGATACTTTGCGCAGACAGAAACGATTTAAAGCTTCCGGAGGGCAGCTATTTCATACAGGACCTCATCGGGCTTGAGTGCTTTTCCGAGACCGGGGAGCCCCTCGGCAGGCTTACCGACGTTCTGCCCACGGGCGCGAACGATGTGTATGAAATATCAAAAAATGACAAAAATTTCTACGTTCCGGCGGTCCCGTCGGTGATACTTAAGACCGACGTCGAGGGCGGAAAAATGGAGATCTATAAGATGGAGGGGCTTTTTGATGAGGATTGACATAGCTACTCTTTTCCCGGAGATATGCGAAACGTATCTTGGGCAGTCTATCGTCGGCAGAGCCCGAAACAAGGGCGTTTTCGAGCTTTACTGCCACCAGATACGCGACTATGCCTTCGACAAGCACCATCGCGTCGACGACACGCCCTATTCCGAGCGCCAGGGGATGCTTTTGATGGCGGAGCCCATCTGGCAGTGCTTTAAAGCGGTCACCGATGGCCGCAGGCCGAGGGTCGTCTACATGTCGCCGAGGGGGAGAGTCCTCAACCAGCAGATACTCAAGGAATTTGCCGAAAAAGGGGAGGACCTCTTTATTCTCTGCGGGCATTACGAGGGCGTCGACCAGAGAGTCCTCGAAAAAATGGAAGCTGAGGAAATATCAATCGGCGATTTTGTCCTGACCGGGGGAGAGCTACCGGCGATGATACTTGCCGACGGGGTCGTGAGGCTTCTTGACGGCACTCTTTCCCAGGCCGACTGCTTCATCGACGAGAGCCACTACAGCGGGCTGCTGGAGTACCCGCAATACACCAAACCGCAGGTCTGGGAGGGCATGGAGGTGCCGGAAATACTTACCTCGGGACACCATGCGAACATCTTAAAATGGCGCCGCGAAAAGTCTTTGGAGGAGACATATCTTAAAAGACCCGAGCTTTTGGAGACCGCTCCTCTGAGCGACGCGGACAGAGCATATTTATCCGAGATAAAGGCGAAATATGAGGATATGCCAGTTTTTTTGGATTTTCAGTGAAACCGGGTTTTCGTCATTATGCTTCTAAACGCTAAAAATAATCGTGCAAATTTAACAAAACTAAAGTGATAAATTTGTGCGGCACTAATCAATAAGCAGAAATTTTGCCCAAAACTCAAATTTCGCCGCATTTGTCCGTTGACTAAAGCGCAAAATCCCGATATACTAAGCATAGGCAATCGGGTCAAACGGCCTTTTCGGGAATGACTCCCGAGAGGGCTTCCGGCCTGACAGTAACTGCCGTTTCCCGGTATACGGCCGGGAAAAAGTGTGGGTACAATTTTTGAAACGGAGAGTATGTTATGTTCGTAAAAGATGTAGTAGTCAAGAATCAGATCGGTCTTCACGCACGTCCGGCGACTTTCTTTATCCAGAAAGCTAACGAGTTCAAGTCGTCCATCTGGGTCGAAAAGGAAGAGCGCAGAGTCAACGGCAAGAGCCTTCTCGGCGTCCTCTCTCTCGGTATCATAGGCGGCACCGGAATTCGCATCATCGCCGACGGAGCCGACGAGGAAACCGCTGTTTCGAGCCTTGTAAACCTTGTTGACAGCGAGTTCAGCGAGGAAGCGAAGTAATTAAGAGATAAATAACCGAAAATCCGTCGGGGGTTTCTCCGGCGGTATTTTTTTATCATCCCCCTGCGCGCTCAAATTATTGGCTATTTTTGACCAAATTTCGGCCCGAAAAAAAGCTAAAATTTCCGTCTTGGTAATCTTGTATAAAAAAAGAGTAATTTTTTTAGACGAATTCACACTTTATTAACACATCCCGCAAAAAATAATGATATAATTCTAAAGAACAAATATCATCGTTATTTAGCGGCGTTTTTGTCCGAAAGGCGTACCGGCCCCAGCCGGACAGCTTCAGAAGGTATCAGAAAAATTTTTTTGCAGGGAGATAGAAATATGCCTAACAGATTTTTCCAAGGTATTGTGCACCAGATGAGCGAAACGGTCGGCTGTGAGATCGGAGTCGTCGACGAGACGGCGGTGGTGATAGCGTGCAGCGACCCTTCCAAGGTCGGAGCGTCAAACGAATTTGTCTCGCTTGATCTAAACGAGACTTTCGACTATTTTGTCCGCGACGGCTACACCTATAAGCCTTTCGGCAGCAAGCACGAGTTTGCGGTGTTTGTCGAGGGAACCGACGAGGCCGCCTATAAGACCGCGTCTATTCTCTGCGTATCGCTTGCGAATCTTCAGCAGTTCTACGACGAGAAGTACGACCGCACCAACTTCGTCAAGAACGTCGTTTTGGACAACATCCTGCCGGGGGATATAATGGTCAAGGCGAGAGAGCTTCACTTCAACAACGAAGCTCACCGTGTCGTTTTGCTGATACGCATAGTGTCCTCAAACGACGTCTCCGCCTTTGACGTCATACAAAACCTCTTCCCCGACAAGAACAAGGACTTCGTCTTTACCACCTCCGAGACGGACATCGTCCTCATCAAGGAGGTAAGACAGAACATCGACCTTGCAGACCTTGAAAAGCTCGCGTTCTCCATCGCCGACACCCTTTCGAGCGAGTTCTACACCCGCGTGAACGTCGGCATCGGCACAGTCGTCGACAACGTAAGAGCGCTCGCGGTATCGTTCAAGGAAGCTCAGATAGCGCTTGAGGTCGGAAAGGTGTTCGACACCGACAAGACAATAATCAGCTATGAGAATTTAGGCATCGCAAGGCTTATATACCATCTTCCCACAACGCTTTGCGATACGTTCTTAAAAGAAGTGTTCAAGAAAGGTTCCATCGAGTCGCTCGATCAGGAGACGCTTTTCACCATCCAGAAGTTCTTCGAGAACAATCTGAATGTGTCGGAGACCTCCCGCAAGCTGTTCGTGCACAGAAACACGCTTGTCTACCGTCTTGAAAAAATCAAAAAGCTAACCGGCCTCGACCTCAGGGAGTTCGACCACGCCATCATCTTCAAGATAGCCCTCATGGTCAAGAAATATCTTTCTTCCGAACCCACCAAGTATTGAGGCCAAATCCCGAAAGGAGTATAAATGGTCGAATTCAAAGGAGTATCTTATACATATCCGACGGGTCAGCACGCCCTCAACCGCGTTAATTTAAAGATAGACGACGGCGAGTTCGCCTTTGTCGTCGGAGCTAACGGCGCCGGCAAGTCTACGCTCATAAAGCTCATTTTAAGGGAGATAACCGCCACCGAGGGAGACGTGATAGTCAACGGCTTCGACCTCTCGAAGATCAAGCAGAGAAAGATCCCGAAGCTCAGGCGCACCATAGGAGTGGTTTTCCAGGACTTTCGGCTGATCCCGAATCTTACAGTTTACGATAACGTCGCGTTTGCCCTCAGGGTCATAGACGCGCCGACAAGATACATAAGGACCCGCGTGCCCT
The DNA here is from genome assembly GCA_947625125.1 of uncultured Clostridia bacterium. Classification (GTDB taxonomy): domain Bacteria; phylum Bacillota; class Clostridia; order Oscillospirales; family Ruminococcaceae; genus Faeciplasma. The sequence goes on along the minus strand of CANQNF010000005.1, from coordinate 76,754 downwards.
ACGTCATATCCCTTGTAGGGCTCACAAACAAAGCAAAGTCATATCCTAACGACCTCTCGGGCGGCGAACAGCAGAGAGTGGCGTTAGCGCGCGCTCTTGTAAACGACCCTCAGCTCATAATCGCCGACGAGCCCACCGGAAACGTCGACCCTGCAAGGAGCTTCGAGATCGTCGATCTGCTTAAGGCCATAAACGCCTGCGGCACCACGGTCATGATGGTAACGCACCAGCACGAGCTCGTGAAATACTTCGGCGGCCGCATCATAAACATAAACAGCGGCACCATCGCTTTTGACGAGGTAATAGGAGGCGCAGATGAGAGTCAGCAGCTTTAAATATCTCGTAAAGCAGGGCTTTGCGGGACTTTGGTACAACAGGATAAATTCCTTTGCCTCTCTTTGCGTCGTGACGATTTCGCTGATGATGGTGGGAATTTCCGTCCTTTTGTCGATGAACATAAACCGCATGATAGGCTCCATCGAGTCAAGAAACGAGGTCATAGTCGTAATTTCCGACAACGCCCCCGAAAACAATGTAAATCTTTTGGGGGAGGAGCTTGCTAAGAACCCTAACGTCTCGGAAGTTAATTTCCATTCCCGCGACGAGGCATGGCAGGATCTTCTCTCTACATTCAGCGAAGAAGAGCTTCAGGATTTCCGCTACATCACCGAGAACCCGCTTCCCGACTGCTACCGCATCCGCGTCAAGGACATCGACGAGCTCTCAAAGACCGTCTCGCAGATAAGCACGCTCGAGGCGGTGGATTCCGTACAGTCGCCGGATGACTTTGCGTCGATTTTGGTCGGAATAAGAAACGTCACCACCCTTTTGTTCACGGCGGTGATAATCGCGCTGCTTGTGGTATGCTTCATAATCATCTCGAACACCACAAAGACTTCGGTGTACGCAAGAAGACGCGAGATAAACATAATGCGCTACGTCGGCGCTTCAAAGCCCTTTATCGAGATACCTTTCTTCGTCGAGGGCTTAATAATCGGCATACTTTCGGCAGCTATTTCATTCGGCATAACATGGTTTGCGTACCACGAGGTATTCTCAATGTTCTCGACCGATGTGTCCATGCTGTCCATATTCGGCTTCAAGGCGCTGATACCGTTTGACGAGATCGCCGTAAAAACAGCGGTCGCATATCTCGTCGTGGGAGTTTTGTTAAGCTCTCTGGGAACGGTCATCGCCGCAAGAAAGCATCTCAAGGTTTAAGCTCAGTGAAAGGAGAATTGCTTTGAAGCTAAGAGACATTCGCAAAAAAATCGCTGCCGTGGCGCTTGCCTGCGCAGTCGCGTTCACAGCGTTTTCCTATTCATCATCGGGGATAGTATCCGCCGACGAGCAGGACGACCTTGAGGCTCAGATAGAAGCCTCCAAAAAGAAGCAGGCCGAGCTTGACAAAAAAATTAAGGAGACCCGAGGGGACATCTCCAAGGAAAAGGAGAACCAGGAGGCCATAGACGAGCAGATCGACGAGGTCAGCGACTACCTTGCGAAGCTTTCCGAGCAGATACGCGACTACGGCGATCAGATCGAATCCTTGGAGGACGAGATAGCCGTCTTAGAGGCCGAGATAGCCATCCAAGAGCAGAGGATTTCCGACAACGAGGACGAGGTCGAGGACATCTCCTATAAATACGGACAGTCGCTTCGGGCGATGTATTTAAACGGCAACGACTCCGTTGCGTCTATAATCTTAGGCTCCGAGGATTTCTTCGACATGCTCATGAGGATGGAGTTCGTAAAGCGCATCGCAAGCTACAACGACGGGCTTATCGAGACTCTCCATGAAAAAATAGGGGAGCTTGAGGCGGCGGAGCTTGAGCTTGAAAACGAGGAAGCGGCTCTTGACGAGACAAAAGAGATAACCGAGCAGAAAAAGGCCGACGTGGAGGCCAAAAAGGACGAATGGGACGGGAAACTTGCCGACCTTGAAGATTTAATGAAGCAGTCCAAAAAGGCCCAGAGAGAGCTTGAAAAGCAAAAGGACGACCTTGAGGACGACCTTGACGAGCTCAAAAAGCAGCAGGAAGAATATAACGACAAGCTTGAGGAGATAATCCGCCAGAAAGCCCGCAAGGAATATATGGGAGATCTTGAGGCGGGGACGTTCCTCTGGCCTGCTCCCGGCAATTACACGATAACCTCCCACTACGGCCCGAGGAGCATAAACAACCATAAGGGCATAGATATCGGCGCTCACAAGGGCGACGACATCACGGCCGCGAACTCCGGCATAGTCATAGAGGTATATAACGGCTGCTCCCACAACTACGGCAAGGACGGCTCCTGCGGATGCGGCGGAGGCTTCGGAAACTACTGCATTATTGACCACGGCGGAGGATATGCCACCCTCTACGGGCATGCCACCGAGATAACCGTCAAGGAGGGCCAGACCGTCACTACGGGACAGGTCATAGGACATGTCGGTTCTACCGGCTGGTCGACCGGTTTCCACCTCCACTTTGAAGTCAGAGTGGACGGCGAAAGAAAAGACCCGGAGAGCTTCAATCTTGTAAAATACTAAGGAAGATCTATGAACCGTAAAATATCACTTGGGCTGGCTATTGCTTTAATGGCAATAGCCGCCGCTATCACGTTTATAATCTCGACAAGCTACTCGATGAACATTTATAACAACCTCGTCGCCGACGTCCAGCAAAGAGCTGAGATGTACCAGAAGCTTGAGCAGATAGACTCCTACGTCAGGGCGTACTACGACGGCACCATCGACGAGGATAAGCTTATAGAGGCGCTTGCCGAGGGTTATATTTCCATCATCGAGGACGCCGAGGCCGATTATATGACCGCACAGGAATACGCAGTCTATAAGGAGCGCCAGAGCGGCACCCACTTAGGTATCGGCGTATATACCCGTGAGGACGGCGGATATCCCACCGTGACGGAGGTGCTTGCGAACAGTCCTGCGTCGGCTTCGGGCATAAGCGTGGGCGACACGATAGTCGAGATTAACGGGCAGTCCTGTCTCGACATCGGTTATCAGGAGTCCTGCGAGCTTTTAAGAAGCGCTTCGGGCACCCAACTCGAGGTGACTCTGACATCTTCGGGAGCAGAGCGGACGGTCGTCGTATCCACCACCCAGATGACTGTCGCCACCGTTCAGGCGAGGACGTACGGCGATCTCGGATACATAAAAATCAGAACGTTTAATGAAAAAACTTTCCAGCAGTTCATGGCGGCGTATTCGTCGCTCCAATCCCAGGGCGTAAAGGGGCTTATAATAGATCTGAGAAACAACGGCGGCGATATCTACGACCCTGCCGTGAATATTTTGGCGGCATTGCTGCCCTTGGATTCGTCCGTGGCGATAAACATCGGCCGCGACGGCACACAGTCGGTCTATGAGACCGGAAACGGCGACAGGACCCCGTCGGTACCTGTCTGCACCATCGTAAACGAGCGCACAAAAGGGCCTGCCGAGCTGTTTGCAGCTTCCTTAAAGGACGGACTTAAGAGCCCGATAGTCGGGATGACGACGGCCGGCGAGGGGGACTTTTTCGAGAGTTATTCTTTATACGACGGCACGGCGATAGTGCTCCCGATATCGACGCTGAGGACTCAGACTATTGAAATAGAGGGCGTAGGAGTCAAGCCGGACTATGAGGCGACGGTCACGAACGGCGACACCGACGAGCAGTTAGCGCTTCTTGACGAGACGACCGACAACGCGCTCCACCGGGCTATCGAAGTCGTCACGAGCCAAATCCCGGCGGAACAATAAGCAGTAATAAGAAGTAATAATACGAGTAAAGGACGGCGGCCGTCCGTTGAGAATTTAAGCCGCAAAGGCGGCAATAAGGGAGGAAAACAACCATGAAAATGCGCGCTTTAAGCATAATTCTTTGCGCGGCTATGATTTTTTCGTTGACCGCCTGCGGCAACGGCGAAAAGAACGAACCCGAGCAGCCTGCAATCGGCGGACAAACGACCGAGTCCGTGGAACAGAACGGGCAGACCGACAAGCAAACCGCTGATTTGGCTCATACAGAACCCGAAGCGACCGAGCCGGCAGAGACCGAACCGGAAGTTACCGAGCCGGAAGAGACCGAGCCTGCCGAGACAGAACCTGAAGAAACAGAACCGCCGACTCCCGAAGAAATGTTTAAAGAACGTCTGCTCTCTTTAAGCTTCGAGGACGGCACGATTTATAACGAAAACGGCGTGACCGTAACTTGCAGCGGTTTTGACGCAGACCGCGTAGAAACATGGTGCCGTTCCGAAGAAGAACCGGTGCTCTGGTTTGATGTATCGAATCAGAATCCCGATAACAAGAAGCTTAACTTTTATATTGAGTCTGTTGACTCTGTTTTTGTGAACGACAGAGATTACCCTATCTATGCCGGATTTGAACATGATCCCGCCTACGGCTCAGGGGACTACTGCACCGTAGAGGCCGGCAGTGAAAGCCCGGCTGCGATCAGGTTATCCGGTGTTGATAATTTAATCAAAAATTACATAAACGTGGCAAATCTTTTGGACGTTGACGTCGCGGATTTCCCAATCGAAACTATCACGATAAAATATCAGATACAGGTCGGCAGCGATTCCGAGTACGAGCTCAGGAGCGCCACTCTTAAGACCTCCGAGTATAAAGACGGCGATTTTACGAAGTATCTTGGTGAGAAGATTCAAACTGTCACGATGGAAGAAATCGAAATGTTTCCCGACGTTGATGTTTACAAAAAACAAACCGACGACGGAATTGTCATAAGCTTAGTTGCAGCCGACAACGGCGAAAAGTATGGCACAATGGCTGGCTCGGTCGACGTCATGCTCAACGGCAAAAGGGTTGACGACAGTTATAATTTTAACTGCAAACAGATTGACGGTAATTATGATAACAGCGACGCGGTAGGTGTGCCGGATATACCCGCGGGCGGTTGGGGCGTAATATTCAAAATGTCAAAGACCGACGATGAAATTCGCAAGGAATATGAGATTCCCAACGACGAACCGCTTGAAATCGCGCTTAATTTGACCCCTGATTTAAGCTTTGGGAAAACAGTCGTCATCTACACGTCGAATTAAATCTGTACTTAAAAAGCCGCCCCGACAGAAATGCCGAGGCGGGTTTTTTATATCAACTTTTTATAAAAATATAACTTTATGAACATTATTTTTGCGGGTTTTTTAATATTTTTGTTGACTTTTTCGCTCTGCTGCTCTATAATTAAACCGAAAGGAGCGCTAAAAAATGGATCTTGACTCTGTTATTTACCCATACAACCTCGAAGCCCGGAAACTTCCCATCCACCTTACCGGCATCGGCGGGACCGACTGGCAGCAGCCCATCTCGCGACCGACCGGCTATCACTGGCACCAGATAATCCTGTCCGAGGCCGGCGAGGGCACCGTCAGCTTTGACAACCTGACCGTACGGGTCGGAGCGTCGGAATGCCTGTTTCTGCCCGCCAACTACCCCCACGAATACCGTGCCGTCTCGGGAAAATGGCGGGTCAAATTCGTCACGTTCGACGGCTACGCTGTGATACACATTTTAAGCCTGCTCGGCCTCACGAAGCCCGCCGTAATAGCCCTCGACGACGTAAAACCGTTCACCGCTCTTTTCGGCAGAATGTACCGCTATGCGGCCAACGACCGCGTTTACGGCGGCGTGATGTGCTCGGGGCTGGTGTACCAGTACCTCCTCGAATTCTACCGCCGGACCGACATCCCTAAGAGCCAGAGCAGACTTGAGCGCTCCGAACTGATGACACGGGTCTTAAATTATATTGAGGAGCATTTTAGGGAGGACTTCCCCCTTACTGCGCTGTCCGAAATGGCGGGTGTGTCTCACCAGCATTTCTGCCGAATTTTTCGGGAGAACATGAACGCCCGGCCAAAGGAATACATAAACCGTCTCAGGATACGCGAGGCCAAAAGACTGCTGACCGAGACCGACGAGACCATAGCCGCGATCTCCAAAGAGGTCGGTTTTTCCGAGTCGGCATATTTCTGCTCGGTCTTTAAAAAGCACGAGGGAATAACGCCGCTTGAATACCGAAAGAGCTTTGCGATGTTCAATTTTTAACATTGACATAAAATTAACATGATGATAACATTTAATCAGAATATTAAGGAGGCAGGTATTATGATTTTCAGAAAGATTTTATCTCTCGCCGTGGGATTTTCGCTTTGTCTCGGCTGCTGTTCCTGCGGGAAAGCTCCCGACGAGGAGGTCGCAAAGCTTGCGGATCCCGAGCCCTCGGACGGTTGGAGCTGTATATTTGCGGCGGCAATGCAGCCCTCGAACATCGACATGATGCCCAAAAACCCGCATCTTTCGGGCTCGACCTGCCGCCAGCAGTTTCAGACCTCGACTTCGGGCAGCAAAATTCGCCTGACATTTTCAAACGAGCACTCCTCTTCCCTCGACGCTCCCGGAGAGAAGCTTGAAATTGAGTCGGTGCATGTAGCGAAGCTTTTAAAACCCGGCGAGCCGAACATCGACGCCTCGACCGACGCTGTCATAACTTTCGGCGGGTCGGAGAGCGCAAGCATACCTTCGGGCGAGACCTTGACCTCAGACGAGGTGGATTTTGAATATTCGGCGCTTGATTTTATAGCAGTCTCGGTAAAATTCGGCTCCGTTCCGGCTTTCCCGTCGGTCCATCAGGAGGGCGACTGCGGAAGCTGGGTCGCCGACGGCAACCACGTTTCGGAGAACTTCAACCCGACCGAGTGGATGTGGAGCTATTTCTCCCTTTGCAGGGCGGACGGCTACAGCGAGGGCAGCGAGACCGTAGTCTGCTTCGGGGACTCCATAACCGACGGCTCCATCTCGACGTTCAACGGCTTTGACGCATGGCCGGACATCCTCGGAAAGGAGCTTGCCTCCGACCCGAGCACCGCTAATATCTCGGTCGTGAACACCGGCATAGGCGGCAACGCCATTTGGGGAGGCTCGGGAATCGCCGCAAAGGACAGATTCAAGCGCGACGCGGTCGACATTTCCGGCGCAAGATATGTCATCATCCTCATCGGAACGAACGACATCCCGGGCGCTCAGACCGACACCTCGGAGGACATGATAAAGGAATACCGGGCGATGATAAACGCCTGCCACGAAAAGGGCATCAAAATTTTTGCCGGCACAGTCACGCCGTTCGGAAATAACGAGTGGTGGGCCTCGGAGCTGCACGAAAATATCCGCAGTAAGATAAACGCCTGGATGATGAGCGTGGAAAGCGGATTTGACGGGTATATCGACTTTGCATCGGCGGTGTGCGACCCCGACGACCCCGAAAAGTTGACGTCCGTAAACGATTCGGGCGACGGACTCCATCCGAGCGCCGCCGGCCATAAGGCCATGGGCGAGGAGGCTGCCAAAGTAATAAAAGAGTATATTAAAAATCACTGAGGAGGACGGATATGAAGCTTGAAAGATTGACGGCGCTTGTTTTGGCGGCCGCCGTGACGTTTACCGGCATGGGTGCAAAGAGCGTTAAAAGGACTAAGGTCGACCCCGACGATATAATCATGGCGGAGAGCTATGACATCGAAAAAATCGAGTCGAAAGTTTCCAAGAGCACGAAATTTCATGTCAGAGTCGAGGCCGAAAAGGGAAAATTCCACTCAAACGGCGTGAGCGCTAAGACTTCTACGTCGGGATATTCCGGCAAGGGCTACGTCGACGTGACCGACAACGGCGGCTTTAAAATCAAGATAAGAGTGCCCGCAAGCCAGTTTTACAAGGTGACGGTCCGCCACACTGCCGGCAGCCACAAGGAAAACGACTTCATGTTCAACGGCAAAAAGGGCTTCACGGTAATATCCGAGGCGGGCGATTGGGTCGAGACGTCGTTTGACGGCATATATCTTGAAAAGGGCATTGTCAGCATAACGCTCGGTTCGGGATGGAGCTGGTTCTCGGTGGACTATATCGAGATACAGAACGGCTCCTCCGTCTCCGACAGCGTTTACAAGGGCGCTTCCGAGACGCTTTCCAACGAGTATGCGAATTTAAAGACCCAGAATATTTATCAGTATTTAAGGGCAATCTACGGCAAACGCACTCTCGCCGGGCAATGCACCGACTACGGAAACAATACCGAGACCGACGCGCTGTATAAGGGCCTCGGCAAATACCCCGCGATAAGGACGTTTGATTTTATTTTCGACAGCCCGAGTTACCCCTACCCCATAGGCAGACCCGCCCACGACTACGATCTGGCGATAAAGTGGAGCAAGGACGGAGGGCTTGTGGTTTACGACTGGCACTGGTATGCGCCGTGCAATGAGCCGGAATTCTATACCGAAAATACGTCGTTTAAGCTTTCAAAGGCCGTCACTAAGGAGGATCTGGCGCACATGAGCCTCGGGGACATACGAAAGCTCTACAACAGCGGAAAGATAACCAAGGAGGCGTACAGCATAGTCAGCGACATCGACGCCATTTCCAAGCATCTTCAGAAGCTTGAGGACAACGGCGTGACAGTCCTGTGGAGACCTCTGCACGAGGCTTCGGGCGGATGGTTCTGGTGGGGAGCTTCGGGTGCGGACGCGTACAAGTGGCTTTGGAGGCTGATGTACGAGAGAATGACCGATTATCACAAGCTCGACAACCTGATCTGGGTCTGGAACGCCCAGGGCGAGGACTGGTACCCGGGAGACGAATACTGCGACATTGCCGCCACCGACATCTACAGCGCCGCACACGACTACGGGGTCTCCTCGGCGCTGTTTGAGGATATGACGGAATGGACCGACGGCGAGAAGATGGTGACGATGAGCGAATGCGCGACGATGCCCGACCCCGATTTAATTGTTCGGGACAACGCCTACTGGCTCTGGTTCGCGGTCTGGAACTGGGACTACCTCGTCAAAAACGGCACGACCGAGCTCTCGGGAGCGTATACCGACATCGATATGATGAAAAAAGTATATGACAGCGAGGTCATCATCACAAGAGACGAGCTGCCGAAATTCTGAAAAAAATAAAGCCGATACTCAAAAAGTACCGGCTTTTTTAATTTTAATACGGAGAATCAAACTCGCGCTCGGCCTTTGTCACAGCCTCTTCAAGGGTCATCCCGGCAAAGTTCTGGGCGCCGAGGTATCTGCCGGACTTTTTGTCGTCCACAAATACCCCCACGACGATTCCGGGGATGGCGCTCTCGGGAGCGTTAGGCGCATGAGGCCCGCCGAGGTCGGTCCTGCACCAGCCCGGGTCGGTGAGATTTATCAACACGTCGGTGCCGTTGACGGTCGACCCGAGGTCGATGGTGATTTTGTCAAGGGCTGCCTTGCTCGCCGAATATCCGGCTTGCTGGGGCTTGAGACGGATGCCGCTTGTGGTGTTTAAAATCCGCCCGAAGCCGTTTTCTATCATCTTCGGCAGGAAGTGATACATTATCATGGCGGGCGCGACGGTGTTCATCTTGAAGCTCTCGGTGTAGTCGGACGCCGGGGTCTTGAAGTAGTCGACGCGGTAGGCGATCTGCATGCCTGCGTTATTCAAAACGAAGTCGACACGAACGCCGAAGCTGTCGATTTCCTCGAGCATTTTTGCGACGGAATCAAGGTCGGAAAGCTCTGCTTCGACGGTATAGACCGAAACGCCGAGAGCCCTGACCTCCTCCGCGACTTTGACGGTGTGGGCCTTTGAACGGGAATGGAGAATCAGGTTGCAGCCCTTTTGAGCCATAAACAGCGCAGTGAGATAGCCTATTCCGCGTGCGGCGCCGGTTATAAACGCCCATTTTCCTTTTACGTCAGTCATTTTTTACGCTCCTTTCAGCGGTCGTGGTTGAAAGCTTTTGTTAATTTTAGCATAAGTAGGGGGAGATGTCAAGGGCGCTGGCAGAAAACAGATTTGAGAAATCAGAAGTCAGATTTCAAGGCGGAATCTGAGAATAAATTCCGGGCGTCGGCCGGAGATGACAAAGACTGTCACATCCATGGCATCCCATCCGCCTTTATTATATTTTGAGTTCATCTCATAAAACTTTGCTGCAATTATATCATAATTAAATGCCGAAATTCAAGCCGTGCCCATTCCGATATCTGTTTTACGATTCGGCCGCTTCGCACGCATCTCCTCCTCCCCGCATAGAATAAACCGTCGGCGGGTATCGCCGTTTATTATACGCCGCCGGAGTCAGGGCTTTGGCCTGCCGGCGGCGAGTTGATAAAACCCACAAAAATTTGCACCGATATTTTTACTATTTCGGTTTGACTTTTCCGAAATTATATAGTATAATTATACTGTATTTTTGTGCACTGATATGTGCAGGATAAATTTTCGGAGATGTTTATGAACACTAAAGTTTCCGCGTCGATACTCAGCGCCGACTTCGGCCGGCTTGAATATGAACTCAGGCGCTCTGAGGAAGCGGGCTGCGACATGATACATTTTGACGTCATGGACGGCCACTTCGTACCGAATCTCAGCTACGGCGTGCCGGTCTTAAAATCCATCAGGAAATACTGCCGCCTGCCGTTTGACGTTCATCTTATGATAACCGACCCGCTAATGTATATCGAGCCGTTTGCAGACGCAGGCGCCAACCACATCACTTTCCACGAGGAAATTTCCGGCGGCAAGGACGCCGTGATCTCAAAAATTCATTCCCTCGGCCTCACGGCAGGTCTTTCCGTCAGGCCCAAAACCCCGATAGAGCGGGTATTTCCCTATCTGGACAGGCTCTCGATGGTTCTTGTCATGACGGTCGAGCCCGGCTTCGGGGGACAGGGCTTTATCCCCGAGACTCTTGAAAAAATTTCCGCATTGCGCGCCGAGATAACTCGCCGCGGGCTTTCCGTGGACGTCGAGGTCGACGGCGGGATAGGCTTCAACACCTCTCCTAAAGTCAGGGCGGCGGGCGCGAACGTCCTTGTTTCGGGCTCGTATCTGTTTAAGTCTGAGGACATGAAAGCCGCCGTGGACGCCCTCAAGCGGGATTTTTAAAAGCTATTTTTCATGCTCGCGGAACAGTTCCGGGTAGTAGTTGCCTATGCAGACCCTCTCGGAGTGTTCGCAGAGCTCCGGCAGGGCTTTCTTAAGAACTGTCCTGCTCATTGCGGCATAGACCGCGCTTCCTTTTGGCGTGGGAGTTATCCCACGGCGTAAAAGCGCTCTTTCAAGATTCCCCGACGAATTTTCATCCGGAAAACAAAGCACTTGTATCTTAACAGGCTCGGCTCTGAGTCTTTTCAAAGAGCTATACCCCCCATTTTTGTAGTTAGGAGAATTTTTACGGCTTCTATTCAAAGAACAGAAAAATCGGAAAAGCTTCGGTTCGGAAAGACCACGGCGCTCCTCCTCACGATCGTATTCATGGCGTTTTATTATTACGGTCTCAGGGCAGTCGCGGTCGCCGGAGTCTCCTGCTTTGCAAGCATATTTTCCGACTATATCGCCTCCTGCGCAAGGAGGATAAAATACGACTGGACCGACCTCTCGCCGGTAATGTCGGGGCTTTTGCTTGCGCTTTTAATGCCTGCTGCGGTCCCTTACACCGTCATGGCTTTTGCCTCGGTATTCATGTCCTTAGTCTGCAAGAACGCATTCGGCGGCAACAAGAACCTCATCTTCTGCCCCGTCTGCATATCCTATATCTTCACGACTTTCTGCTTTCCGTCCTATGTTCTGAGATACCCTACGCCGGTGCCGTTCGGAAAGCTCCCGATGAGCAATATCGTAACGGAGAGCCTCGGGTATTCCTACACGAACGCCCTTGACAACGGCGCGGCCTCGGCATTCAGTCTTTTGGACATAATCTGGGGCAAGCTTGCCGGCCCGATGGGCGCTTCGGCCTCGGTGATAATCCTCATCGCGGGCATTTCCCTCTACCTTTTCGGAGATCTTCCCCCTGCCGCATTTTTCGCAGGTTTCGGCGCAAACGTCCTTATAAACGTGGTTTTCCCGGTGGGCGAGCCGGGCTGGTACGCGGTCCTGAATTCACAGGTCGCCGGCTCGTTCCTCTTTGTTCTGGTTTTTATGGCATGCGATTTAAGATACGTCCCGAAGAGGATGTTTTCTCAGCTTCTCTACGGCGTTCTGTTCGCACTCGGCTCATACTATATAAGAAAGTACACGGTAATTGAAAACGCCGCGATATTTGCGCTCCCGCTTCTTTGCATGCTCAAGGACGAGTTTGACAGGCTGACCGACGCCCTCGAGAGGCTTTTGAGATTTATCTGGAAGTGGCTTAAAATCGGAGCCGCCGGCTTCGTACGACAGACCGGCGCTCTCATCGACCGCATATCCTCATACATCGCAAGAAAGCTTGTGGAATCCTCCAAAAAGCGCGAGGAGAGGATAATGGCCGCAAGGGGAGAGACCCGCGAAAAAGAGCCGGAGAACCAAGACGGTCAGGCTTCTGTCACCGTTCGGGAGATAAAGATAATAGACGAAGAAAATGCCGCCGAGGAGACCTCGGAGGATGATATGAGCACGGAGGCGGAAGATGAGCGATAAGTCCTTTTTATATGCCACCGAGCGAGAGGGGATACTCACAAGAAACCCGCTTTTCACAAGCGGCGTAATAATCGCGCCCGCTGTTGCGGCAGGCGTGAACTTCTACAGCGGCCTGATACTCGCCTCCGTTTTCACTATAGTGACGCTTATTACCATAGCTCTTTGCAGATTTGTCCCCAGAAAGATAGTTTATACGCTTCGCATTACATTATATACCCTTGTGGCTTCGCTGGTGTATGTACCGGTCCACATTTATTTCACGTCCAACCCGTCCCTGAACGAGATGTATTCGGCAGTCGGAATTTACGCGCCGCTTCTTATAACGAATTCGCTGATAACGCTTCGTTCCGAGACCAAGTTTTACAGGCTCGCAAAGCCGTATGTCATTCGGACCGCAGGCTTTTACGTCATAGGCTACGATCTTGCGATGATAATTTTTTCATCCATCCGCGGCATTCTCACCACCGGCGAGATATTCGGCTCAAAGGTCCTGCCGTTTTCACTGCCGCTTTTGGCGACGACTTACGGCGGGTTCATACTCCTTGCCGTGATGAGCGCGCTGTTCAGATGGATATTGCAAATCGCGAACGGCGTCTATAAAAAAGATCCCGAAGCCGCCGAAAACTGAGCTTTTCAGCGCGCCCGGGGAGGTATAATAAAGAGGTCAAGATATGTCGACATTCACTGAGATACTGCTTGCGGCGCTCGCCGCAGTCACGCTCGAAAACTGCATATTCACGACTGCCGTCGGCACTTCGACTTTAATTGAGTGCGCGAGGGAGCCTAAGCATTTACTGTCATTCGGATTTTTCATCACTGAATTTTCGGTCCTTTCAAGCGTTTTGGCATACTTTGCCGAGGGGCTTTTAAAGACGGAAACGGCGAGGCTTTTTCTGCCGAGCGTATACGTCGTCTGTCTCGGAGCGGTCTATGTTCTGACGCTTTTGTTCATATGGTTCTTAGCGAAGAAAAAATTCAAAGGACTGAAAAAATACGTCCATCTCTCGGCATTCAACTGTGCGGTTTTGGGGTGTCTGTTTAATAACGGAATCTCGGGAGACCCCCTTGGCGAGAGGGTGCTGTACGCAGCCGAAATAGGTCTCGGGTTCATTCTGGCGACCTATATTCTGGCAATAAATTACAAAAAGCTTTCGAGCGAGGACGTCCCGGCTTCGTTTCGGGGATTTCCGGCTTCGATACTTTATATAGGCTTTATAGCTATGGTCCTTTACGGAATGAGAATTTAAGGAAGTGGTTTGATTGCAGAAAAGAAAGCTCTATCAGAAAAGATCAAAACCGATGTTCAAGAGGAAGCGTTCGCCCGCCAAGACGGTGATGAGCGTGATACTTGTGGTGCTGCTTTTGGGCGCTATCGCTTTTTTGGGATACAGCGTCGGCAAGCCCATAGTCGAATTTTTAGGCGGCAGACAGGTCGAAAAGGATGAGACGGAAGTCCTGCCCGAAGAAAATCTCCCCGAAAAGGAGCCGGTCGTCACCGAAGCGGTGACCAAAGCTCCCGAGGAGACCGAGCCGGAAGTCACCGAGCCTCCCGAGCCTGAGCCGGAACCCGGCAAAAGAATACTCACGATGACGATCCCGACGGGAGCCGGGAATGAGGAGTACATACGCTCCCGCGCCGAATATGCAAAGGTCAACGGCTACTACGGCGTTTCGGTGGAGCTTTTGGCAGTCGGCGGGTCTGTTAAATACCAGACGGCAAACGAACTTGCGGTATCTGCAAACGCCGTTTCGGCGGGCGCCATACCCGATTTAAAGGCCTGCGCGGATATAATCTCGGAAGCGGGGCTCGTGCCGTACGCGAGGGTCTCGGCCCTTACCGACCACATAGTCAGCTGGGATAAATCGATATGCTACCTGTTTGAAAATTCCACGTCCACATGGCTCGACAACGCCATGAACATGGGCGGAAAGCCATGGATGTCGACGTTTTCACAGCCCGCGAGGGATTATATATGCTCCATCGTCAAGGAGATCTCCGACGCCGGTTTTGAGGGCATTATTTCGGGCGAGCTCGAATTCCCGCCGTTCAGAAATTCGGATTTGAATTACGTCGGCTCATCGGTCAAGAGCGCCGACCGCTATAAGGGTTTACAGGATTTCTCCAACGCCATGCAGGGCGCTTTCGGGACAGATAAAGCATATGCCGTCGAGGTCGACGCACAGGACGTCATCTCCGGCAGGGCCGAGGTTCTAAAGGCCCCCGACGGGTTAAAAGCCGGCACGGTGTATGTAAAATACGATTCGGCAGCGGTCGGACTTCGCGTCGTAAAGACCGACGAGACCGAGATAAGCTACTCGGGCCTGAGCGAAGAAGATAAGCTCAGGGTCGTGATGAGAAGCGTTTCGGACGAGTTATCCGGCAGCGGCAAAACCATAATCCCCGCCGTGACCGACGAAGCCCTCATCCCCGAGCTCGTCTCCCTCGGCTACGACGAGCAGCTTATAGTGGTGTACTGATGACATAATATAAAAAGCCGCCGGTTCACAGCCGACGGCTTTGTCATATGCATTTGCAGGCTTTTTACTCCCCCTGCGTGTAGCCGAACTGCCACTTGTCGAACGCGAAATTGCCGCCGAAGACAAGGTACAGATCGTGCGTGCCGGAGATCTTTCCGATACTTCCGGTGACGACCTCAAACACGTCGCCGGTGTCGAACTGGATGTTTCCGACAGGCTTTCCGTCGGGACTGTCGAGCCTTATCTCGATAATGCCCTTGCCGCGGACTCTCGCCGCAAAAGTGTTCGCGCCGCCCTTAAAATCGGCATTTGTGAGACCGAGCCAGTCGCCGTCGCCGATGCCGGTAAGAATGACCGAGCCGATTTCCTCATTGAAATAGTAGGTCACGCCCGCCGCAACATGCGCGGTCTCGGCCTCCTGAAGAGCAAACGGGTCGAGGTCCTTTATCTGCTCAACGCCCTCGTCGCTCATCTTGGACGGCGAGATAACGGCGTTCTTCTCGTCGACCTCGCAATAATCTATGCCGATGGAACGGAAGCCGTCAGCCGAGGCAAGCTTGTTCATATTCTCAAGCAGCGAGACGTTCTGATACAAAAGATAATATTTGTCGCCGAATTTCTGGAGGTGGGAGTGGTTGTTAGAGAACGGATAGCCGTGCTGGTTCGGGTTCGTGAGATATTCTCCGCCCCACTTCCAGCTGTCGGGGTCAAGCGGGTCGTCGGAGGTCATGTAGCACATAGAGCAGGTCTGCGGCTCTTTGCCGAGCTCTATCGGGAACATGCTCCTGTCGGCATAATTCGAGCAGTATGTCAGAACATATTTCCCGCCGATATAGTTGAGCTCGTTCGCCTCAAAGTGGAAATACGTCGGGACCTTGCAGAAGTCCCCGTCGATGGAGACCATGTCCTTGCCGAGCTTTGCCAAGCGGCAGTTGCCGGTCCTCATGCCGGTCTCGTCGGAGTGCGCAGGGTCTCCGCCGCCTATGGCTATCCAGCCCACGCCGTTGTCGTCGATGCAGACTCCGGGGTCGAAGCACCACGACACCGGGTCGTCTTTAAGCTGTTTCATGTCATTATAGACAAGCGGCCCGCCAACCGGGTCTTTCCACGGGCCCGTCGGGGATGTGGATGTCAAAACGCCGACGTTAGCGCCGGAATTCGCAAAATAGAGATAGAAGTGGGTCTTGCCGTCGGACTCCTCCCGCGAGACTATCGACGGAGCCCAGGAGCATCCCGCCCAGGTCGCGATTTTTGTCACTTCTATCTTGCCCTCGTAGCGGAAATTTGACATATCCTCAGTCGAGTAGCATATGAGCGAGCCTATTGAGCCGTAGCCGTTTGAGCCGAATCCGCCTTTTGCGTCAAATTCCTGGGAATCGTTTGTGCCGTAGATATAGAGCCTGCCGTCGTATTCGACGGAGGTCGGGTCGGCAAAGAATACGTCGGAGGAAACGGGGTTGTTCTCCTCCATGCCCTTATAAGCCTTGGTGAGATTTTCGCCCACGCTGAAGCCGAGGTCCGCAGATTCCACTGCGTCTGCGGAGGAAAGGCTGTCGAGGCTGATGGGGCTCTCCGCCGCTCCGCAGCCGGACGCCGATAAAACCGTGAAAGTCAAAGCCATTGCAGTTATCCTTTTAATAAATTTCATTGCTCTCTCCTTGGTCGTTAAAAAGAAGCGTATGATGGAATAATTATATTACATTCCGTCCAAAAATTCAAGGCAAAATTGATAAAAAATAATATTGCGCAATAAATTCATTAGAAATTGTAAGAGATGGCCTGCCGGGTTTTACAGACGGCATGCCTGTAAAACTATTTTTTGTCGGATAAATGTTGCACCACGTCTTTTTTTGTGCTATAATAATCGTAAACGATTATTATAAATTATTTTAAGTCGCCCTTTTGCTCCCCGACTTCGTCGGGAACCGCAAAAGATGGCTGATTATAGCACAAAGCTTCGCTTTATGCTATAATAATCGCAAGCGATTATTATAATTTATTTTAGTCGCCCTTTTGCTCCCCGACTTCGTCGGGAACCGCAAAAGATGGCTAATTATAGCACAAATCCTGCGGATTTATGCTATAATATCCCCAAACGATTATTATTTTTCATCCACGTCGGAGGTTTTTTTATGAAAATTCAGTTTATTGGCGCGACTCACGAGGTCACCGGTAGCTGCACGCTTTTAGAGGTCTGCGGCAAATACTACCTCGTCGATTGCGGAATGGAACAGGGCCGCGACGTCTTTCAGAACATAACCCTGCCGGTGCCGGCGTCGAAAATAGAGGCGGTCTTTCTGACCCATGCCCATATCGACCACTCCGGTATGCTGCCGAAGCTCTACAAGGACGGCTTTGAGGGCAAAATTTACGCGACCGACGTGACCTGCGACCTATGCGAGATAATGCTCAGAGACTCCGCAAACATCCAGGAATCCGAGGCCAAATGGCGCTCACGAAAGGCCCAGCGAGCCGGCCTTGACCCGGTCGAGCCGGTGTACGGCATAAACGACGCTTTGGGCGCGCTTTCCCTGTTTTACAGGTGCAGCTACGGCAAAAGGATATGCCCTGCCGAGGGGATCGAACTAAGATTTACCGATATAGGTCATCTTCTCGGTTCGGCATGCGTCGAGCTGTGGCTGACCGAAAAAAATGTCACCAAAAAAATAGTTTTCAGCGGCGACGTCGGAAACAAAAACCAGCGCATCATCCGCGACCCTCAGAACGTTTCCGAGACGGATTATCTCGTCATCGAATCCACCTACGGCAACCGGCTCCATGAAAAGAGCAGAGGAGATGTCGAGGAGGAGCTTGCATCTATAATCCAAAAGACCCTCGACAGGGGCGGAAACGTCGTGATCCCGTCATTTGCAGTTGGTCGCACTCAGGAAATGCTCTATGCGATAAGAGAGATAAAGCAAAAGGGCATGGTAACCGGCCACGACGGTTTTCCCGTCTATGTCGACAGCCCGCTTGCAGCCGAAGCGACCTCTATTTTCATGCAGTGCAATCCCGTGTGCTTCGACGACGAGACCGCGGCCCTCGTGAAACAGGGCGTAAACCCGATTTGGTTCGACGGCATACGCATCACCCAGACCTCGGAAGAATCCAAACAGATAAACTTCGATACCGAGCCGAAAATAATAATCTCGGCGAGCGGGATGTGCGAAGCGGGAAGAATTCGCCATCATTTAAAGCATAACCTCTGGCGAAAGGAAAGCTCTATTCTTTTTGTCGGGTATCAGGCGGAGGACTCCCTCGGAAGACGGCTTTTGAACGGCGAGAAAAACGTCTCGCTTTTCGGCGAGGAGATAACCGTGAACGCCGAGATATGCTCGCTTCACGGCACAAGCGGCCATGCCGACCGAGACGGGCTTCTTGAATGGCTCGGGGGATTCAATGAAAAGCCCTCGCTTGTATTTGTGAATCACGGCGACGACGAATCCTGCGAAGACTTCAAAAAGCTTCTTATAGAAAAGGGCTACCGCGCCGACGCCCCCTACAGCGGTACAGAGTACGATTTGGCGGCAGGGAAGATGACAGCCTACGCCGAGGGAGTAGCCATAAACCGCGAGAAAGCTTATAAGAGTTCCTCCCGTGCCGACAGAATCTACGACGAACTTGTAGAGGCCGCCGAGAAGCTTTTAAGGCTTGCAAAGGAGCGTCGCGGGCGCGCTAATAAAGATAATTCAAAGCTTACTTCCCAAATCAGAGAGATCTACAATAAATGGAAAGACTGAGCGTCCCGAGTATTTCAGGATAATTTTTGGCAGGTCATCTGCCGCATAATGCATAAAACCGTCGCAGACGACCCGCATAAAACGGAATTTTATGATATACTTATCTCGGAATATTTCAGGACAGGAGGGAGAAAAGGTGCCGGACAGCAGCCGGAAGACCGCGGAAAAGGGCCGCGAGATATACGACCCGTTGTTTGAGAGCTGCGCAGACTGGAGCTGCGTGAAGTGCGGCGGGCCGTCCCAGGGCTCGGAATATCATAAATGCGAGCAGTTCAACCGCATAACCCAGACCCTCTGCGAATACTGCTGCCACTTTAAAAACGGCAGATGCTTCCTGAAAAAATAAAGACCCCCGCTTGGCAGCCGCCGGGCGGGGATTTTAATTTATAATTTTACCGGACAGCCCGGGCAGCGCTCACTCCGCATACCCCGCCGCTATCTCCTTTTCCCTCATTTCGTCCATCATCCTTACGCACCCGTCCACGTCGGTCTTTCCCCGAAACATCTCCCCGAGCGCGCTTACCATATCGTCGCCGCTGTAGCCGATGATCCTTGACGCGGCGGTGGAGACCCTCTCCTTTTCGGCGAGCGAATCGGCGGCCTCCGTCACCATTTTTGACTGGATGTTCGTCGTCTGATTTTTAAAGCAGCTCACCGTCGAAATGCCGTCGAACGCGACGTTGTAGTTTTCGGGGTCGGCGCAGAATGAGAGAAAATCGAGCGCGCCCTCAAAATTTTTCCCGTCCCTTGAGACCATCATCATGTTGAGGTTCCCGCCCTCGTACGTTCCGCCGTCCACGGTGTTTAAAAATACCGGCATGAGAGCAAAATCGTCGACCGTGTATTTCTGACCCGGCTTAAAATCGGTGTAGAACCATGTGTCCCAGATAAAGGTCATGACCGCGTCTCCCGAGCCCATGTCGTCGCTTATCTCGTCCCAGCCGCAGCTCAGGTAATCCTCTCCGAACCAACCTTTTTCGGCGGCGGATTTTATCCATTCTACCATATTTTTTATTTCGGGGAAGTCGGAATAGCTAGCCTCTCCCGAATTTATTTTTTCAAGGTTTTCCGGATGGTCTGCAAAAATCGGGTCAAGCCCGAACTGCACCATCCACGCGCAGTTGTCCCCCGGCCAGCATATCGGCGTGCAGCCCACGTCTTTGAGCGCCTGGCACAAAACGTCGAATTCCGCCTGATTTGCGGCGGGCTTTAATCCCAAGCCGTCGAGAATTGTTTTATTGTAGTAGCAGCCCGAAACAGAGCTCTCCCAGAACGGAAGTCCCAAAAGATTTCCGTTTTCGTCGGTGCAGTATGACGTCGCGCTGTCCGTCAGCTCATCCGTCCACGCCTCGCCGTTTAAGCTGTAAAAGTCCTTTTCAACGTCGAAGCGCCCGAGGTCGGAGTTGTGAAAATGCATCAAAATATCGGGGATATCCTTTCCCTCCTCATATCTTTTGGCGGCCTCGGTCTCGAATTCGCTGTCCTCGACGGCTATCACCTTTATCTTTACGTTTTTGGAGGATTCGTACTGCTCAATTATCGAGCGCATATAGCTCTTATCCAGATCGCTCTTTTTGCCCATTATCGACAGGGTCTCTCCGCCTTTTGCACAGGCTGCAGCCGCAAACGCGCTTATCAGGAGTATTGCCGCAAGGAAAATGCTCTTGAATTTTACAGTCATATATGAAATTCTCCTTTGAATTTTTATCGTTTTTTATTTATGAGTCTTGCCACGGTCTCTCTCACGGCGTTCATGTCAATAGGCTTTGCAATGTGGCCGTCCATGCCCGATTCGAGGGCGTTTTGCACGTCCTCCGCAAAGGTGTTGGCCGTCATCGCCGCTATCGGCACCTTTAGCGCGAGGGGATGGCCGCTGTCTCTTATCGCTTTGGTGGCCTCGTAGCCGTTCATCACCGGCATCTGCACGTCCATGAGTATCATATCGTAGTACCCGGGCTTGGAATTTGTGAACATCTTTACCGCTTCTTTTCCGTTTACCGCAAGGTCGCACTCAGCCCCCTCGAGCTTAAGCATTTCTGTCAGTATCTCGGCATTGAGGTCGTTGTCCTCCGCGACAAGAAATCTTAAGCCGCTCATGACCCCGGGGTCGGCGCTCTTTTCATCTTCGGGGCCCTCGGGTTTTTCTCCGTAAAGCGGCTTCAGGGTCGAGAAGAATGTCGATGTAAAGAACGGTTTGGGCATGAACGCGTTTATTCCGGCGCTTCTTGCCTCATCCTCAATATCGCTCCAATCGTATGACGTCAGAACGAGTATCGGCACATCGTCGCCTATTTTCTGCCTTATTTGCTTGGCAGTCTCAACGCCGTTAAGGCCCGGCATTTTCCAGTCGAGCAGGATAACGCTGTACCCCTCGCCCTTGTCGTGCGCGCTCACCGCCATCTTCACCGCAGTCTCGCCGTCCGTAGAGTAATCCGCCTTTACGCCGGCTTCCTCCATCAGCTCCTTGACGCTTATGCATATATCCTCTTCATCGTCCGCAACGAGCATTTTCGTTATCTTTCCGTCCGCCCAGTGGGTCTCCTCGGTCTTTTCGGCACGCGCAAACGTAAGCTCCACCGTAAAGACGCTTCCCTTGCCGGGCTCGCTCTCGACGTTTATAATGCCGCCCATAAGGTCTACGAGGTTTTTGGTTATCGCCATGCCGAGGCCGGTGCCCTGGACCTTATTCGTTACGGAATTTATCTCTCGGCTGAACGGCAGGAATATGGTCTTTAAATATTCGGGGCTCATGCCTATGCCGTTGTCCTTGACGGTGAATCTTAACTTGGCATACTGCGCGCCGTTGTCCGAAATATCCGAGACGGTGAAGTCTATCTTTCCGCCCTCGGGAGTGTATTTAACGGCGTTCGACAAAAGATTGAGAAGTATCTGGTTGAGCCTTAATCTGTCTCCCAAAAGATTTTCGGGAGGATTGCCCTGAACAAGTGTGCGGAATTCCTGAGACTTTGCCTTTGCCTGCGGGTTCATGATTATCTTGAGCTCCTCAAGCACCTGCGGCAGGCTGAATACGTCCACGCTTAAAGAGGTCTTTCCGCTTTCGATTTTCGACATATCGAGCACGTCGTTTATAAGGCTCAGGAGATGGTGGCTCGAAGCGGAAATTTTTCTGGTGTACTCCCTCACCTTTTCGGGCTTGTCGGCGTCCTTTTCAAGGAGCACCGAGAACCCGACGATGGCGTTCATCGGCGTGCGGATATCGTGGGACATGTTGGACAGGAAGTTGGACTTGGCCTCGTTGGCGCTTCTTGCGGCGTTGAGGGCTTCGGTGAGTTTTTGGTTCATCTGCTGCTCAAGAGTGCGGTCGGACATAACGCTGATATACTTTTCGGTGCCCTGAAGACTTAAGTGATATACGGTCATGCGGTACCATCTGCGCTCGCCGGTGGACTGGTGCATGTATTCGCGCTCCCAGTAGCGGTTTTCGTTCAGGGGTATGCTTAAAAGCTCCTCCCTCGGTATGGTTATATCGCCGTCGACCGCGCACTTCTCAAGAGTCCTGATATTTTTTCTCGCTTCGCTTGCGGGGATGCCGAGAAGCCTCTTGATGTTGGGACTGACATATTCCACGCTGAATTTGTCCGCGTCGAGCATGATAAAAATATCGTCAACGCTGTTAGATAAAACGTCGAACATCCTCTCACGGTACATGAGCTCCGTGCGGGTCTTTTTGGACTGCTTGCGGTATCTTAGGACGGTGAGCGCCAGGACCGTCGCGCTGATCAGGACGAATATAAGTATCAGCACGTTCGTCGTGGTTTTCTGCACCGAAACAAAGCCCGCGCTCATCACGTTCTCCGGCACCACGCTCAAAAGCAGGTAGTCCTGGTACCCGACCGGCTGATAGAGTATGCAGCTTTTTTCGTCTCCGACCCGGCATCTCATAACTCCGCTCCTGCCGTTTTCCCAGTCCGCCCTTATGGCGGCGGTCTCCTCCTCGGTAAGGTCGGAAGCGGCCGTAAGATATGTAAGATAATTCCCGAATACGCTTCCTCCCGACTGTGTGGAAAGAAGGACTCTGCCGTCGTTTCTTATAATGAAGCATTTCGCCTTGCCGGAGAACGCGTCGACGTTCAATGAGTTCGCCATATCGTCGCTGCTGTAGGTTATGGCGATGGCGTTATATTCAAATCCGTCGTATTCCCTCGGCCCGGCAGGGGAGGCAAAGCAGGTCATCTCGGTCCCGTCGCTTAGGCTTAAGCCGTAGAGCACCGGCTTATCCAGCGACCAGTCGGACGCTATATCGAAGCTGAATTCACTCCCGTCGAGGGTGCGGCATGTTCCCGCGTTTATGAAATAAAACTGCGAATAGCCCCAGTAGGCCTTTTCGTCGCTTAGAAATTTCTCGGTCTTCTCTTTATTGGCGATTTCGAAGTATTCGTTCCAGGACTCAAGGAGACCCCAGTTTCTCTCCACGAACGTCCCGAACGCACGGTTGACCTGTCCGTAGACCTCGCCGAGCTGAACGGTGCTGTCCTCGTAGATGCTTTTAGATATATATCTGAAATATACCGCGCCGATAATTCCCGCCGATATAATCACCGCGCAGGCAAGAATGACTGTAAAAACGCCGGCTATGCTTCTTTTTCTTTTCCCCATATTTATGACCTCGCTGAATTAAGCGTTTAAAAACATATACTAAATTATTCTACCATATTATCGCGGCAAAGTCAATCTGTAATTTCTTCCTCTCCCCAAAATATCCTAAAAAAATCGCGATGTTTGTTGACAGCGGCAGCCGCTCATGCTATAATATTAAATATGTATAAAAGATTCGGTCTTACATTCAAAACTGGAGGAGCATATATGCCGGAAATGGAGCGTTTCGCGGTTTACGAAAAATACTACGGAGGCGTGCCCTATCCCGTCGTGATACTTGAAAATGACGGAGGCTCCCTCAAAAAAGCGGCCTATAAAAACTCGGCCGCAAAAAATCTCATCGGTCCCGACGAAAAAACCGTTTTGGGGGCTTTGCGAAGCGCTGTCGATTCATCTCAGGAAAAAATTACCTTTAAACTCCGAGGCGCCGAGGTCTCGGCGGATATATGCTGGCTCGATTTCGGCATTTTGGCCGTTTTAAAGGACCTGACCGAGGAAAACCGCATAAGGCAGCTCACCGTCGACTCCGCAAAGGCAGCTCTGCAAAGCGCCCTCGACGCCGCCAACGCCGCAAACCGAGCAAAGACCGACTTCCTCTCGAACATGTCCCACGATATCCGCACGCCCTTAAACGCCATCATCGGCATGACCACCATCGCAAACGCCCATCTTAATGAGTCCGACCGGGTCAAGGACTGCCTCGAAAAGATAGGCCTGTCCTCCCGGCACCTGCTCTCCATCATCAACGATATTTTGGATATGTCGAGGATAGAGAGCGGCAAGATGACCGTGAACCTCGAAGTATTCACTATGGCGGACTTTTTACATTCTCTCATGGCGGTTTTCCGCCCCCAGGCCGAAGCCAAGCGCCAGAGGATAGTCCTCGACTTCTCGGGAGTCAAGCATGAGCGGGTCAAGGGCGACCAGGTAAGAATACAGCAGGTGCTTGTAAATATACTTTCAAACGCAGTAAAATTCACCCCCGAGGACGGCGAAATATCGCTGTCTGTCCGGGAGACGGACAAGGTCGGGAACTCCAAGCGCGGCTACTGCTACTACGATTTCACCGTCTCCGACACCGGCATAGGCATGGATAAAAAATTCCTTGAAAAGGTCTTTCTGCCGTTTGAGAGGGACGAGAGCGTCCATCACATCGAGGGCACCGGCCTCGGCATGGCGATAACTCTCAACCTTGTCAAGCTGATGAACGGCGAGATAAGCGTCGAGAGTGAAAAGGGCAAGGGCACGACCTTTAAGGTCAGCCTGCCTCTTGAGCAGCAAAAGGACGGCTGCCGGGAATACAGGGCTCTCAAGGGCCGCAGGGTCCTTGTCTGCGATATAGACAAAAGCTCCGCCGACGGCATTAAGAATAAGCTTTACGAATTCGGCATGGAATGCGACGTTGCCGCCACCGGCAGCGAGGTCAAGGACCTTGCCGCACAGGCAAAGCTTGACGGACAAAGCTATTTTGCGATCCTTTTGGCATGGAAACTTCCCGTCGTCGACGGCGTTCAGATATGCCGCGAGCTTCGGCTGATGCTCGGAAACGATATACCGATAATAATAATGTCAACATACGAATGGACCCTGTCGAGGGACGAGATGAGAAAATTCGGAGTATCGGCATTCCTGCCTAAGCCCGTGTTCAAATCCCGTCTCGGCGAGGTCTTGAGCAGCTTTACCGAGGAGGGCCGTTCTTCCGGTTCGGCTTCGCACGATATGGTCGACAGCTTCTCGGGCCGAAGAATACTTCTTGTCGAGGACAACGCCATCAACCGCGAGATAGGAACGGAGCTTCTTGAGATGCTCAAGGTCACGGTAGAGTGCGCCGAAAACGGCAAAGAGGCGGTCGAGAAATTCACATCCTCGCCCGAGGGGTACTTCGATCTCATATTTATGGACATCCAGATGCCGGTGATGGACGGCTACGAGGCCACGCGGCAGATAAGAAGCAGCGGCATTGACGGCGCCATGACGGTGCCGATAGTTGCGATGAGCGCCAACGCCTTTGTCGAGGATATCCAGAACTGTCTTGCGGCGGGTATGAACGCCCACGTTCCCAAGCCGGTGAGCCTTGCCGACCTTTCGGGAGCAATGAAGCGATTCATGAGCCCCGACGAGAATTAAGGAGGACGGGAATGTTAGCCTACCAGACCGAATATCTCGGGCTCCTTAAGAGCGCGTCCGAAAGCGTAAACCCCTCCGCATATCCCGAGGACCCGATGACTTTTATAGAGGAAGCCGACGACCGTGCGAAAAAATCAGCGCTCGCCGTAGAGCGGGGGACCGCGCTGCTTAAGAGAAATCTGTTTCCTCTTCTTGACAATATTTTATCCGCCACCGACGAGGACATCGACCTGCTTGAGGAGTTCGCGGGAAATCTTATGAGCATGACCGAGCAGAGCGACGTCGGGCTGTATTACCGCATCCACCTTGCGCTTTTAAGCTATGCAAGACAGAAAAAGCTTCGGGACATGCTTATCAAAGAGCTTTATCTCTGCGGCATGGCGCTCCACAACCTTGAAACGATGCTCAGCCCGAATAACATCCGCCTTTACACGGCAAGAATGAGGCTTTACTTTTCCGAGAGCGCGTCCTATTTCGAGACGAAATACGACGACATAACCGACCCCGAGACGAGGGGATATATCCACAGGAGCATGGGAAATATCGCCCTGAGCTACCCGAACATCTCGGACGAAAAGACCGCGAGGGCAAAGCTTGAGGTCTTAAAGCGCTCCATCGGCATCCTCTCCGACCCATCCGTCAGGGAAAAGACCCCGTCGCTGCCCTGGGACGTATTCCTTTATAAGAGCCACCAGGAGCGCACCACGCTGATGAGCTTTTTAAGGTCGGGAAACGCCGGCCCGGACGTGTTCGCGCAGGTGCTCGAGTCAGCTCTGTTTATAGAGGAACGCCAACAGCGCGAGGCTCGCGAAAAGGGGAAGCCCCTCCAGCCGAGATGGCAGTACGCCTATCTGGCGGCGAGATACCACTGCGGAGCGATTTCTATAGAGGACTTTTTGGGAGATCTTTACAGCATGGCTTCCCAGTACAAGGACGAATACGAGACTGCCTCGGGCGTTTTCACCCATCTCAGCGTGCCGGCGCTGTATATGACATATCTTGGGCATATAACCGACGAGGCCGAGCGCGAGAAGCACTACGGAAACGTCAAGACCCTTGCCGACGGCTTCTTTGACTGGATGGTCTCGGGGCCGAGCGATTCAAGCAATGAAAAGGCGATGTTCTTTGCCAGGCAGTTTTTATACTCCTACATCGAAGTCCCGGACGGGATCAGGTTCTCGGACGTGCTGTTAAACGTCTTTGCGGCAAGGCACCCGCCGAGCTATTTAAGGATGTGGATAGCGGGCAGGACTGCCGAGCAGCTTGCGAAATGGGCTGTCGAGGACTGTCCCGAAAAGCTGACAGGGCTCGAGGGTACGACGACTGCGGAAGAAGTCGTCAAGAGCAAGGACGGCATAGCTTCCTTTATTTTAAAGGCGGGGACGTTCTACGACGTCGGCACCGTTCATTTTGTAAACATGGAGGCAACGGCCTGCCGAGGAATTTTTGAGGATGAAGAGGCGCTTATAAATCTGCACACGGTCTGCGGGGCCGAGCTTCTTGAGAAGCACGAGTCGACAAAAAGGCTTGCGGCCGCCGCCAGAGGCCACCACTTCAACTTCGACGGTAAGGGCGGCTATCCCATGGATTTCACCCCGGCTGACAATTCCGAACGGGCGATGGTTTGTCTTGTCGCTGTCGCAGACCTATTGGCCTCGACCGTGAACGAGACCGCAAGCCGCTACCGTCCCGCAATATCATTTGAGCAGGCATGCAAGATTTTGGAGGACGGCTCGGGCACGAGGTACGCGCCCTTTGTTGCGGGACTTTTGCAAAAACCCGGCCGCAGAGAGCAGCTCAGCGAAAGCATCAACATCTGGAAGCGCATGGCCTACCTCGACATGTACCGCCGCCGAGAAAAGATGAAACTTTGATATTTTGATATAAAAAAGCAGACGTTCTCACGCCTGCTTTTTACATCTTCAAATTAAACGCCGCTTTTTTAGCAAGGCTTTATCGGCAGGGGAGCGGCATAAAAACCATGCCGTCTCATGACAGCCTATGGCTTTCTACCCCCCTCACCCCCATGTCGACGCTGCCGGTGTCGGTTATTATCTCGCATCTTCCCCCGGTCATGGACTTCGGCACGCTCACATGCCCCGTGTCCGAACCTGCGAAGAAAATCTTATCCGTCAAAAGCTCGCCGGTGACGTCTCCGGTGTCGGTATCGATATACAGCTCGGCCGCGTCGCAGCCATCGAGGAAGATATCTCCGGTGTCGCTTATAAGCTCGAATTTTCCGCTGCCGACGACGTTTTTGAGCGCGATGTCCCCGGTGTCCGTCTCGCTGTGAAGACCTGCGCAGGTCACGTTCACAAGCTCCACGCGCCCGGTGTCGGCCTCGGCTTTCATATCTTTGCAGGTGATATTCTCAAGGCTGATATACCCGGTAGTCGCCTTTACATCGATGTTCCCGGCGACGTCGGCACTGCCGAGCTTTATACTTCCGGTGTCGGTTTTCAGCCTCATGCTCCCGGCGGAGACGTCTTTTATGGTCAGCGCGCCGGTGTCAAGCTCGATATCTACGCTTTCCTTGACGTTCGCAGAACAGTTCACCGCGCCCGTGTCGCCTTCGATAGTTATGCTCTCAAATGTAAAGCTTTTCGGAATGTAAACCGCGCCGGTGCTGGTGATTATGTCCAGGATTTTGTACTCGTTTTTCGGCAGATACACCGTGATCTTGGGGCTGCTCAGGGAAATATAGATAAAGTCATACCATTTTCGGTCGTCCTCGGTGGTTATCGTGAGCGTGTCGTCACGGTCATCGATAATATGGCGGACCTTTTCGTCCTCATAGCACTCGACCCGGCATTTCCCGTCCTCGGACTGCCGAAGTTCTACCGCTGCAATATTCGTATCTATTGAGATATTATTGAAATCTCCTGCGACCCCATAGACCTCCGTGGAATATTTCACCCCTAATTTCGTGTAATCCCAGAAGCTCAGAGCCATCGCCGACGTGTAAAGAAGCATGCCGCCGATGATGAGTATGCCAATTATTATCATTACCGTGGCGGCCAAAAGCCAATTTTTAACTGTTTTGTTCATTTTCAGTTCCCCTTTCCTACTATCATATGTTTAACGCCCACTGCGGCCTTTTTTGTCAGGAATAGTATTCCTTTGGAGACAGCTGCGCAGCCGAAAAACAAATAAATCGAGAGTCCCGCAAAGCACAGCCCCGCCGCAAACGATATAAGTCCGGCTATTGCGTTTCCCTGCAATATGAATGAAACCGCGCAGAATATCCCCCAAAGAATCCCTGCCATGACCGTGACCTCAATTGCCCAGAGAGAAATTATCACCGACCAGACGACTATGTAGATTGATAAAATTATCGCCGAAAAAGCGATCACAAGCGGCAGCCACAGCGGAAATCCGAGTATTAAAAGCACTACCGCCCACGGGCTGACCGGGCGCTTCGGCTTGATTTTTTCCTTTACAAGCCGTGTGAGCGGGATGTCCGAAAGTATCTGCGACACGACCTCGCCGACCGAACCTATCTCGGCGACCGCCTCCGATTCCGTAAGCCCGTCCTCCATTCGGTCGTCTATCATCTCGCTGTAAAAATTGACGCGTTCTTCGATGTCTGCCTGCGGCAGGCCTTGCAGACCTCTGCGAAGCTCTGCCAAAAATTCCTGTTTATTCATTTTCATCCTCCTTAACCACAAATCGGTAGATGGAAAGCATCTCTTTCCAATCCTCCTTGAATTCCTCGATGCGCCTCAGACCCGAGTCGGTGATATGGTAATATTTTCTGAGTCGGCCGTCGTGCTCGGCGGTGTGAACGGTAAGCATTCCCGCCGTCTCAAGGCGCTTTAAGATGGTATATAAAGTCGACTCCGACAGCTCTAAATACGGCTTCATATCCTTTATTATCCGGTATCCGTAGGAGTCCTTGTCCTTTATCGCCGCCAGCACGCACACGTCCAAAAGCCCGCGTTTCAACTGAATATCCATACAATACCTCCCCTCGTGTAATACATCATATCACGAAGTATTCAATTTGTCAATAGGTAAATTAAATTTTTTTGGCATAAAAATGTCCCCCGGCGAGTCGGGGGTTTCTCGGACGGGCAATGCCATGTTCTACTGGCTGCGCCTAAAGGCGTTGACTCGGTCCGACCCTCGTATTTTCTTATGTTATCCAATAAAGGAAACAGCCAAAGAAACCCCTTGACATTTCGCAAACGTTGTGCTATAATAATCGTAAACGATTATTATAATTATTTAAGTCGCCCTTTTGCTCCCCGGCTTCGCCGGGAACCGCAAAAGATGGCTAATTATAGCACAAAGCTTTGCTTTGTGCTATAATATCTCAAAATAAAACGCTGTGACGGAGAGAGTACGCCGCGATAAGCTCTTAAAGAGAGGGGACGTTTGCTGAGAGTTCCCGGGCGAAAACGGCCGAAGTTCACTCCCGAGCGGCTTCGCTGAAACTTATGCTGTAGGCGAAGACGGCCGCGGACCGTTATCCTTGCAGGGGAGTGTCTGCTCCTTTAAAATGGGTGGTTTATAAGCATGACTGAGTTGTGTCCCGTTTTAATCGGGGCATTTTTTTGCGGCAAACGCCCCTGCTTCCGCTTTTTCCCGGCAGGAATATCCGAAAAAATTTGAAAGGATGATAGGCAAATGAAACAGGCATTGGAGCGAATCGGGCAGTGCGCCAAGAGCGAGCTTGATTCGATCAGGGATTCAAAGGACCTCGAAGCTCTGAGGATAAAATTCCTCGGCAAAAAGGGCGAACTCACCGCCATCATGAAAGGCATGGCGTCGTTATCCGCGGAGGAGCGCCCCGTCATCGGTCAGATTGCCAACAAGGTCAGGTCCGATATCGAGGAGGCCATCGAAAAAAAGGCGAACGAGTTAAAGGCGGCCGCTTTTGAGCTTAAGCTTAAGGAGGAAAAGCTCGACGTGACCCTGCCCGGAAAATCCCGCGAGCTCGGCAGACTTCACCCCCTTGACGCGGTCATGCACGAGATCGAGGACATCTTTATCGGCATGGGCTTCGACGTGGCTTCCGGCCCCGAGGTCGAGTATGATTATTATAATTTTGAGGCATTGAATCTGCCTCCCGACCATCCCGCCCGCGACACTCAGGACACGTTTTACATCTCCGACAACGTTCTCTTAAGAACCCAGACATCCCCGGTACAGATTAGGGTCATGGAGCAGAAAAAGCCGCCCATCCGCATAATCGCTCCCGGGCGCGTCTACCGCTCCGACGCTGTCGACGCCACCCACAGCCCTCTTTTCCACCAGATCGAGGGACTTGTCGTTGACAAGGGTATCACTATGGGAGATCTCGTCGGCATCTCGGAAATGTTCATAAAAAGGCTCTACGGCGAGAATCTTAAGATACGCTTAAGGCCACACCACTTCCCGTTCACCGAGCCGTCCGCCGAAGTCGACATGGAGTGCTTCAACTGCGGCGGCAAGGGCTGCTCTATGTGCAAGGGCGAGGGCTATATTGAGCTTTGGGGCTCGGGCATGGTCCATCCCAAGGTGCTCAAAAACTGCGGCATTGACCCCGAGGTCTATTCGGGATTTGCATTCGGCATGGGTCTTGAGCGACTTGTAATGCGCAAATACGGCATAACCGACCTCAGACTTCTCTACGAGAACGATCTAAGGTTCCTCGGCCAGTTTTAATTAAGGGGGAATAAGTATGGATTTATCTATGAAATGGCTCAGAGACTACGTCGACCGCGACTTTGAGACCAAGCAGTTCTGTTACGATATGACCATGACCGGCTCTAAGGTCGAGGGTTACGGCGTCGAGGGCGACGAGATAAAAAACGTCGTCGTCGGTAAGATCCTCTCGGTCGTGCCGCATGAAAATTCCGACCACCTCGTTGTATGTCAGGTCGACGTCGGAAAAGGGGAGCCTATCCAAATCGTCACCGGCGCGTCGAACGTAAACGCCGGGGACATCGTGCCCGTCGCCCTGGACGACTCTTATCTTCCCGGCGGCAAGCACATCAAAAAGGGCAAGCTGAGAGGAGTCGAATCAAACGGCATGCTCTGCTCTTTGGGCGAACTCGGCCTTACGGTCCACGACTTCCCATACGCCATTGAGGACGGCATTTTTATCATGCAGGAGGACTGCGAGATAGGTCAGGACATACGGTCCGCCATCGGGCTCAACGATACGACCGTCGAGTTTGAGATAACCTCCAACCGTCCCGACTGTCTTTCGGTCATCGGCCTTGCGAGAGAAGCCGCCGCGACCTACGGCATGGATTTTGCGGAACCCGAGCCGAAGTACAAGGGCGTTGACGGCGACATCACCGAAAAAATAAACGTCGTCATTGAAAACACCGACCTCTGCCGCCGTTACATCGGAGGATATGTCAAAAACGTAAAGATAGGCCCGTCTCCGAGATGGCTGAGGGAGAGGCTGCGCGCTTCGGGCCTGAGACCGATAAACAACCTTGTCGACATCACAAACTACGTCATGTTGGAGTACGGCCAGCCGATGCACGCTTTCGACGCAAGATTCATTAAAGGAAACGAGATACATGTCAGAAACGCCAGAGCAGGCGAGACCATCACGACCCTTGACGGCAACGTAAGAGAGCTTTCCCCCGAAATGCTCGTCATCGCCGACACCGAAAAGCCGGTGGCAGTCGCGGGCGTCATGGGCGGCGAATATTCCGGGATCATGGACGACACCGTCGACGTTATCTTCGAGTCTGCCTCATTTAACGGCGCGTCCGTCAGAAGGACCGCCAAGAAGCTCGGCATGCGCACCGACAGCTCTGCAAGATTTGAAAAGGGACTTGACCCGAATCTCTGCGAACCCGCTATAATGCGTGCGTTTGAGCTTGTCGAGCTTTTGGGATGCGGCGAGGTATTGAATACCAAAATCGACCGCTTCCCGAACCCGCCCGCACCCAAGACCGTCGAATTCACCCCCGACTGGATAAACCGCTTCCTCGGAATAGACATTCCCGCCGAGCAGATGGCCGGGTATCTCAAGAAGATAGGATTTGAGGTCAACGGCAGCGAGATAACCGTGCCCTATTATCGGGTAGACATCGAGAGCAAGGCGGACGTCGCCGAGGAGGTCGCAAGGTTCTACGGCTACAACAACATCCCCGGCGCCAATCTCACGGGCGTTGCCGACGCAAGGCTCACCCCTGCCCAGAAGCTTACAAGAACTCTCGAATCGGCATGCATTGCCCAGGGGCTTTATGAAATAGAGACGTTCAGCTTTATCTCCCCGAAATACTATGACAAAATCAACCTGCCCGTCGATTCCAAGCTGAGAAACAGCGTTACTATCTTAAATCCTTTGGGCGAGGACACCTCCGTCATGCGCACCACGGTCCTGCCGTCGATGTGCGAGGTTTTGGCAAGAAACTACAACTACAGAAATGCCGAGGCGGCGCTGTTCGAGCTCGGAAGCGAGTATATCCCGACCGAGGAGGGCAAGCTCCCCGAAGAACCTCAGCGCCTCTCCATCGGCATCTACGGAGGCGGCTGCGACTTCTTCTCCCTTAAGGGCATAGTCGAGCAGATATTCCGTGCAGTCGGTCTTGACGGCGTAGAATACGAGGCTGCGAGCGCGGGCTGCGGCTTTGACGAATACTCCATGTTCCACCCGGGAAGAGTAGCCGTTGCAAGCTTTGACGGCAAGCCGATAGCGATTTTGGGCGAAATGCACCCGAGCGTTTCGGAAAATTACGGCATAGGCGTGAGAGCCTACTGCGCAAAGATAAACGCCTCCGAAATTCTCGGCATATCCGTCCCCGAAAAGACCTACAAGCCCCTGCCCAAATTCCCCGCCGCAACAAGAGACGTGTCCCTTATTTGCGACGACGACACGCCTGTGGCAGTCCTTGAAAAGCTGATTTCCAAGGCAGTCGGAGGAGTTCTGGAGAAGATAAAGCTGTTCGACGTCTACAAGGGCGAGCAGATCGCCGGCGACAAAAAGTCCGTCGCGTTCTCAATAGTCATGCGTTCCCACGACGGCACGCTCACCGACGACCAGGCCGACGCCGCTATGAAGAGGGTAAGAAAGGCCCTTTCCGAAATAGGAGCAGAGGTAAGATAATTCTTATATGATAACGTCCGGCGGCTTCGGGACTCCCTTGGCTGCCGGATTTGTTATACATACCTCCAAATATAAACGTTTAAATTTATCTATATCTCACAAATTTATACAAAGGGTATTGTTATTTCGGAAAAAATGTTATATAATATATCACATGACGATCGGGCGAATTACCGAAAAACGACTATGGAAGGGAGCGCAGAACGTATGGTAAACGACCAGACAATGACATTTTCCGTAAAGGACGACAGGCGGGATGAGATAAAGAGTACTTTACTCACCGTGTACGAGGCGCTCTATGAAAAGGGCTACAACCCGGTGAACCAGATAGTCGGCTACATCCTCTCCGAGGACCCGACCTACATCACGACATATAACAACGCCCGCAGCCTTATCAGGCACATCGACCGCGACGAGCTTTTGCAGGAGATGGTAAAAACCTACCTCGGCTCAAAGAACTGAAAAAAGTAAGCCGCCCGAAAAGGCGCTTGCAAAGACGCGTACGGGACGGAGGGAAAAGCCGTATGACGAAAAGAAAGACTACGGTATTGTTATTGATTGCAGCGTTTATAATTGTTGCCGCGATGATTTTTGCAGTATGGTATTTTATTCCGAAGACGTTTTTGAACAGATTAGACGCGTCCGAAGTAACGTCGATATCCGTATTTGACGGCAATACCGGCAAAGAATTTATTATTGAGGACGTCGGCGAAATAAAGCAGATAATAGGAAGCATTCAGAAAGTCAGGATGAAGCGGGATAATATCTCCGCGGGCTACAGCGGATACGGTTTCAGAATGCGCTTTATGGGCAAAAATGAAAAGGAGATTGACAGCTTTATTATCAACAGCCCGGACACCATTCGCGACGACCCGTTCTTTTATCGGTGCGACGGAAGCCTGTGCTTTGACTATCTGAATGAGCTTGAAGAAATTTACGCAGGATAGATTTCGATTTAATGCCGTAAAAATTTAATTCCATGTACTGAAAAAGCAGACGGTATTCGTCTGCTTTTGATGTTTTATGCGGGTATGCATAAACGATTTTCTCGGAGTTTTTCCCACCCTACCTCGGTATCTCGCCGGAGATGACCTCGTCTTTTGAGCGGCCCTTAAGGGCGACCAGCTTTTCGGTCAGGACTCTTGAGAATCCCGCTATCAGCGCTTCCTGAATGACGAAGCTTGAAACAAGGTTGTCGCCGGTCTTTTCGGGGTCCAAAACGTCCGTCGCGCACTCCCTGACTATCTTGGTGAACAGGATTGTGGCGGTGTGGTGCTTGATGATATAGTCGGAATAGAGCGCCTGCACGTCCTCCTCGGGAAGTTCGTTCGAGAGCATCTCCTTGACGATGTTTATGGACACGGCCTGCTTAAGGGTCAGGATTATGATAAGATAGGCGATATGGATGCGGTAATATTTTTTCTTTACCGGCGCGGGCATTATTTTTAGGCGCACATAGTTGTTTATGGACGAGGCTGAAAAGAGCTTTCCCTCGCCGGCCTGCTCGTCCTCGCCCTCCTCTTTATCGCCTGCGGAGGTGATGAGCCCGAGATACTGCGACAAAAGCACAATGACCTGATCCATATACAGCCCGATATCGGGGATATTCTCCCAGCTCGGGAGCTTGAATCCCGAGACTGCCTTTTCCCATCTTAAGAGTTTGTGGGCGACTAATTCCTTATCGTACATTTTGATTCTCCAAGTAAATTTTTGAGCCGCCCGGGATTTAAAAGGTTCTCGGACGGCTGATCTTTAATATTTTGTGATATTATCTTCTGCCGAGGTCGTGGTCGTTCCAGCCTGCGCCGTCGTTTTCCTTTATGTAGTCGACGAGCGTGTCGACGGTTGTAAAGGCAAGTCCGACATAGCTGTCCGCGCAGCCGTAGTAAAGGGCTATCCTGCCGGTGGCGTCGTCCTGAAGAGTGGAGCAGGGGAATGTTACGTTAGGAACAAATCCTCTTTCCTCGTACCACTGTTCGGGGGTCAGGAGGTATCTCTTAGAGCGGTAAAGTACCTTGGACGGTTCGTCGATATCGAGGATAGCTCCGCCGATGGTGTAGACGTAGCCGTTGCAGGTGTTGCAAACGCCGTGATAGATGAGCAGCCAGCCCTCGGAGGTCTCTATCGGGTTAGCGCCGCCGCCTATCTTCATGCCCTCCCACCAGTTGCCGGACGGGCCCATGACGTGGCGATGCTTGCCCCAGTATACCATATCGGGGCTCTCGGAGATGAAGATATCGCCGAAAGGAGTGTGGCCCGAGTCGGACGGACGGCTCAGGAGTTTATACATGCCGTTTATTTTTCTCGGGAACAGAACGCCGTTTCTGTTGAACGGGATAAAGGGGTTCTCAAGGCGCTCGAAGTGCTTGAAGTCGTGAGTTTTTGCCATGCCGAGAGCGGCGCCGTAGGCGTCCTGACACCAGACGATATAATAATCGTCCTCGATTTTGATGAGTCTCGGGTCATACTGATAGAACGGGATGGCGTTCTCGCCCTTTTCGTTCACCATCGGGATGACGCCGTCCTCATATTCCCAGTGGATGCCGTCTTTGGAATGGCCTAAATACAAAAACGGAACGCCGTCGGTGGCCTCTGCTCTGAAAACGCCGATAAATTCGTCGCCGTAGGGGACGACGGAGGAGTTAAAGATCCTGGCAATGCCGGGGATCGGGTTGCGGTCGATGATGGGGTTTTCGGTGTAGCGCCATACGGGGAGATTATGGCCGGCGGGGCGGTCCTGCCAGGGAATATTCGGCAGGGTAGTGCCGTTGATTATTTTTACCTTTGACATAGTAAGCTTCCTTTCATATGTGATTTGCGAAAATTCGCTCACCGCTATTATAACATCATTTGATAAGATTTTCAATATCTTTTTCACAAATTATAATAATTTTTTAGCAAAAGAAAAAGTGCAGGGCGGAAGCCGGAGGACGGAGGCAGGAGTGTCGGGGAAATGGGGCAGAGGGGGGGAGGATATATGACGGTTTAGCGATTTAAAGCGGGGTATTCGATGGTGCAGGACCATATGTATTCGACCCAAGCGAATACCTTATACCCCCCTCGGTAGGAGCAGCAAAGGAAAAGTCAGCGCGAGCTAGGGTGGGAACGCTCCCCACTTACCCCGGGCCGTACTCGGACATTATGCTCATGGCCGTGCGCAGGCCGTCGACCGCGGCGGACATTATCCCGCCCGCATAGCCCGCGCCCTCGCCGCAGGGATAAAGATTCTCAAAGCCGTCGGCAAGCCCGGCGGCGTTTCTTATCATCCTGACCGGCGAGGAAGTTCTCGTCTCGGGAGCCGTCAGCACCGCTCCCATATTGCCGAAACACTTCATCTCGTGCGAAAATTTTCTTAAGCCCTCTTTCATCATCTCCGAGATAAAGCCGGGGAACAGATCGTTCAAATCACATTCCTTAACGCCCGGAAGATAGCTCGGGATAACGCTCCTTAAAGCGGGTTTTCCGTCAAGGAAAGCGCCTACCGTCTGTGCGGGCGCAAGATATGACCCGGTCATTTCGTAAGCCTTATGCTCTATTTGGCGTTGCAGCTCCATTCCTCCCAAAACTCCCGGCGGGAAATCCCCTTTTGAAACAGATACCGCGACGGCGACGTTGGCGTTTTGGCCGTCTCTTAGGTATCTGCTCATGCCGTTGGTGACGACTCCTCCCGCTTCGCTCGACGCGCATACCACCTCTCCGCCCGGGCACATGCAAAACGTATATGCAGCCCTGCCGTCGGGTCGTCTGTGGGATAGCTGATATTCGCCTTTCGGCAGTTTCATCTCCTCGGAACCCCCGCCGTAAAGACTGTAGTCGACTTCGAGCTGGGTATGCTCTATTCGCGCGCCTATTGAAAACGGCTTCGGCTCCATACTTACGCCGGTCTCAAGAAGCTTCTTAAACGTATCTCGGGCAGAGTGTCCGATGGCTAAGACCAAAGAAGCGGCGGGAATTTCACCCCGGTCGGTAATTGCGCCTATGACCCTGCCGCCGGAAATTTTCAGGCCGTCGAGCCTGCAAAGAAATCTCACCTCGCCGCCGAGAGAGATTATTCTTTCGCGGATATTTTTTACTGTTTCACGAAGCCTGTCGGTGCCGATGTGTGGCTTTGACAGATATAATATTTCATCGGGCGCGCCGAATTCCCGAAGCCGTTTCAGGACGTATCTGCAAAGCGGGTCGCCTATTCTTGTCGTCAGCTTTCCGTCCGAAAACGTGCCCGCTCCGCCCTCGCCGAACTGAACGTTGCTATTTTCATCAAGCTCTCCGCCGTTCCAGAATTTTCCGACGGCCGCAGTCCTCGTCTCGACGTCGGCGCCTCTTTCGATGACGATAGGTCTGTACCCGTTCTCGGCAAGAAGCAGCGCGCAAAACATCCCCGCAGGTCCGAAGCCCGTGACCACAGTCCTGCCGTCGGCTTTTTTGGGGGATATTTTTATCTCGGGCTCCGTCTCGGTAAATATTCGGCAGTCCTTTCTGTGGGACAGCCTCTGCTCCTCGGCAGGGCTTTTGAGGCTTAAAATGACCGAGCAGACAAGCTTTATATCATCCCTCTTTCTTGCGTCCACCGAGACCTTGTATATCCCGCAGTCTGAAACCCTGCTTTTTGAAATCCCGAGAAGCTTTAGGGCATGGCCGATCGTTTCCTCAGAACCTGTCCCGGGCGGGCATTTTATTCCCGATACGATTAAAGACATTTTACCTCCGTTCCCGAAAAATCGGGCATAAAGTATTTTCGGGCTCCGTCGGGAGCCCGAATTGAAGTCGTTATTCTTCGGCACCCTCAGCATTTTCGAGAGCGTCGACCTGCTCGACGGGATCGACCTGAGCATAGACCTGGTAGCCGCCGTATGCCCAGACGTCGGAATGACCCGGCGAATAGACCGTCGCCGTGAAGTACCTCTGTCCCGGGGAGATGGAATACTCCATAAGATCTATTTCGGCGACAAAGCTCGACGCGTCAAGGGTCTCCAAAACATCCTCCGGACCTACGACCGTTACGACAAGGCGGTCGGTCTGAATCGTGACGGCGTAGTCGCTTGAGCTGTTTATCGCGTGTATCTGGGAGTTTTTAAGGGTGATGTTCTTTGTGGCATAGCCCTCGAGGTCGAATATGACCTGCACAGAATCTATGCCCGAAATATTTTCATAGTAGCTCGACAGGGGTATGCCGACGAAGAACAGAGACCCCGGCCGGATGTTTCTTATATCGACTATTCCGAGGCTGACGTTGGAGATCTTGTCGATGTCGGCGTTCTGGCTTCTGACGGTTATGGAGTCCTCCGAAAGAGTGTAATTTACCGTCGAAGCGTCGACCTTGTCGCTGTAGCTCTGTACCGTCACTGACAAGGGCAGGGTCTTGGTGCGGTAGACCGGGATGTAGACGTTAAATAAATCATTGTCAAGAGTTACCTTGGGATTTTCAAACACCGCCTCGCCGCTTAAAAGAGTGACCTTGCCGGTGGAATTGTTCACCGATTCGTCAAGGCGGAGCCTTCCGTCAAAGGCCACCTTGCAGGACGTGACCTGATCGATATAGTCCTGCGGGCCGGATATTGTCACCTCGGCCGGAGCTATGGTTATCTCCTCGGGGTCGATGACGTAGCCGGAGGCTGCCGAGACGTTGTCCATGTCGAATACAAGCGTGCCCGACTCGGTCGAAAGCGTCTTTGAGGCGTATCTGTCGAACTCGATGTGGACGGTCCTCTGCGGAGCTATCTCGATGTTGTCAAGAGTATCGCCGTTTCGGCTCGTGACCACTATCGGGATGTCGTAGGTACCCGATGTTCTCACGTTATTTAAATCCAAACTCACGCGTATGTCGTCGTTTGTGTAGTTGCCTACGCTGTCGCGCTGACCCACAAACGAAACGTTCACGGTCTCGATGTCCTTATCTACGACCGAAAGACCGGATAGGTCGGCGTATGTTCCCTCGAGGGAAAAATCTATCGGGACGTCTCTCAATGTCACCGAAACGTCCGAAAACGCCGTTATAGAAAGTATAAGCCAGGACACCATCGCGATGATAACGGAAAGTATCAGTATTACGATATTTTCCCTGCGCTTACTTTTCACTCTTTTTCCTGCCATTTATGAGCTCCTTTCCGTATTTCAGGATCCCCGTGATGTTTACCTCGCGGGAGGCGTCGTGCAATATGCGCTGTCTGAGATAATCTGTAAGCCTTTCCTTGGTATAGCCCCTCGTTAGTTCGCCGTTCTCGGCTATCGAGATGGTGCCCGTCTCCTCCGAGACGACGATTATTATGGCGTCGGAGGTCTCGCTCATGCCTATTGCGGCACGGTGGCGGGAGCCGAGCTGTTTATTTATCCTATCCTCTTTCTGAGGGGTCGGCAGGAAGCATCCGGCGGCGTGTATCATCGCGTCGCGGATTATAACGGCTCCGTCGTGCAGGGGGGTCTTGGGGAAGAAGATGGTGCCGAGAGTCGCGACCGAGGGTATGCAGTCGAGGACCGTTCCCGTCTCGACCTGCTCGCCGAGCTTGTTTGTCTGTTCAATGACGATAAGGGCGCCGGTCGCCGTGTCGGAGAGCTGCTTAGCCGCTTCGCCGATGACTTCTATAGTTCTTTCCCACTTCTGGGTAAGGTCCTCGTCGCGGGTGCCGGGGTTGAATACCGTTTTGACGTTCGTTCGTCCGACCCTTTCGAGCACTCGCCTCAGCTCTGGCTGGAATACGACGACTATCGCTATCAAGCCGACCTGGAAGAAGTTGCCGAAGAGATAAGTCATGACCTTGAGTTTAAGAACGACCGAAAGGCCGTAGACCGCGAGCATGATGATTATGCCGACGATAAGCTGCTGGGCCTTGGTCTCGCGTATTATCTTTATGCCTTTGTAAAGTATATACGCCATCAGCGCCATGTCGATTATGTCCGTTATCTGTATCGTGGCGACGACGCTTAAAATTCTCGACGAAAAATCTGCGAGATATTCAAGGGCTCTGTCCAAATACATCACTTGCGCGATCTCTCCTTCCGAATCTGCTTTTAATCTATTTTATTTTAGCAGAAACCGCGCAAAATTTCAATAGGCTAAAGCCCTGTTTTGCAAATTTTTTTCAGATAATTTATTAGGAGCAGGACGTCCTTTGCCGAACTGAACACCGACGGGGAGAATCTCACCGCCCCGTCCGGCAGAGTTCCGAGGGAACGATGTGCAAGATATGCGCACTGAAGCCCGCCCCTTAATGCAAATCCGCCCTCGGACAAAGCTCCGGCAAGCCTTTCGGACGGAATACCTGCCAAATTGAACGCTACCGTCGGGACGAATTTTTCGCCGTCTCGGTAGATTTTTATATCGGGGAGGCCCGATATGCCGTCAAGAAACATGCCTGACAGTTCGTTCTCATGGGACTTTATATAATCCATCCCGACGGAATTTACATAGCTTATTCCGGCTCCGAGGCCGGCTATGCCCACGGTGTTTAAGGTCCCGCTTTCAAGCCTTTCCGGCATGAAGCCCGTCTGTTCAAGCTCTGCCGATGTGGCGCCCGTGCCGCCCTCGATAATAGTCCTTAAGGAGTATTTTCCGTCCGAGACCAAAAGCCCCGTTCCGGTGGGGCCGTAGAGGCCCTTGTGACCGGCGGTGCAGATAAAATTCATGCCGTCAGAGAGCTTAAGCGGGACGACTCCGCAGGCCTGCGCGCCATCGACGATAAAGCATACCCCGCTTTTTCGGCAGATGTCCGCGATCTCCCGTATCGGGTTCAGGCGGCCGGTGACGTTTGAGGCGGCCGTGCAGACCACAAGACTCACGTCGGGGCCGATGA
Organism: uncultured Clostridia bacterium; assembly: GCA_947625125.1. GTDB lineage: Bacteria > Bacillota > Clostridia > Oscillospirales > Ruminococcaceae > Faeciplasma. The sequence continues at coordinate 35,498 of CANQNF010000005.1, read as the reverse complement.
GCTGCTTAAAATTCGAGACGGTCTCGGAGTCGGTGCGGCCGATTTTCGCGACGTCTACCCTCACGCCCTGCTTTGACAGGGCATAGGAGGGACGCGCCACGGCGTTATGCTCCATGGACGAAATCACCATTCTCTCGCCGGGACGGACTATGCCCTTTATAGCAAGGTTGAGGCTGTGGGTGCAGTTTAAGGTAAACGCCGTGTTCTCGGGCTCTGCGCCGAAAAATGCGGCAGCTTTTTCACGGACTGAATAGACCATTTCGGCGGCGTTCATCGAATAGGCGTGGCCTCCCCTGCCCGGATTCCCGCCGTATTTTACGACTGCCGACTTCACCGCCTCCGAAACGCTCGGGGGTTTCGGGTACGTTGTAGCTGCATTGTCAAAATATACCTGCTTCATATTCTCACCTCTCAACGGTCTTTCTTTCTCTGACCCTTATCCCGTTTCGCTCAAGGATAGGCACTATCACCGACGGGTCGTCCTTTATTCTTATAAGGTAGCCGCAGCCCGTGCGGGAGTTTTTTTCCTGGCGCTCTATCTCGCAGTAGTGGCCGAGGTTGTTTAAGACTGTCTTTGATTTCATTGCGTATGTCACCGACGAAACCGAAATCAGCGTATATGTCAAGATGCTCACCTCTTAGACGGTATAATATAGCTTTGGATATGATAAAATATGCCGGCGGGAACGATAACGTGACTTTAGCATGCCTGCGAAGCCGACCCGCGAAGCCCCGGTCCCCTCACGCGAAGCGTGAGGGGACGCCCCGGGAGCGTAAGCTCCCGGGGGCCGCCTCCTAAAGGAGGCGGGCGGGGCTTCGCAGGGGCGGGCGCGCAGGCATGCGGGCGGCGGGCTTGCACGGCTTGGTCCGATTTTTGATGAAAATAAATTTTTTACTGAAAAATTAACAAAACCTATTGAAATCCCGTCATAAATATTGTATAATATAAGGGAATGAAGCTTGGAGCACTTTTCTCTATCTTCCATTCTCTAATTTCTATAAGCGGAGGTACATAACATGGTAAACATCCCTGAAGTAAAGCTCGGCATTATTGCCGTCTCGAGAGACTGTTTCCCGATAGCTCTCTCAACTGCCCGCCGTGAGGCAATCGTCAAAGCATACGGCGACGGCATCTACAACTGCAAAATAACCGTTGAAAACGAAAAGGACGCCTTAAAGGCTGTCGAAGAGGTCAGAAGCGCCGGCGTGAATGCCCTCGTCGTATTCCTCGGAAACTTCGGTCCCGAGACCCCCGAGACCCTTATCTGCAAGCATTTTGACGGCCCTGTCATGTACGTCGCTGCCGCTGAGGGCGACGGCGATATGATCAACGGCAGAGGCGACGCATATTGCGGTATGCTCAACTGCTCCTACAACTTAGGCATGCGCCATCTCAACGCCTACATTCCCGATTATCCCGTAGGCACCGCCGAGGAATGCGCCGATATGATCAAGGAATTCGTTCCTATCGCAAGAGCCGTCATCGGCGTCAAGAATCTTAAGATCATCACTTTCGGTCCCCGTCCTCAGGACTTCTTCGCCTGCAACGCCCCCATCAAGGGCCTTTACGAGCTTGGCGTAGAGATCGAGGAAAACTCGGAGCTCGATCTCCTCGTCTCCTATAAAGCCCATGCCGGCGACCCGAGGATAAAAGAGGTCTGCGAGGATATGGCAAAGGAGATGGGCGAGGGAAGATACTATCCCGAGCTTTTGGAGAGAATGGCTCAGTTCGAGCTCACTCTTCTTGACTGGGCCGAGGCCCACAAGGGCGCAAGAAAGTATGTCGCCTTTGCGGACAAGTGCTGGCCGGCGTTCCCGGAGCAGTTCGGCTTTGAGCCCTGCTACGTCAACTCCCGTCTTGCAAGCCGCGGAATTCCCGTATCCTGCGAGGTCGATATCTACGGCGCTCTCTCCGAATATATCGGAGCATGCGTAACCGGCGACGCCGTAACTCTTCTTGATATCAACAACTCCGTTCCGAGATACATCTACGACGAGGATATCAAGGGCAAGTTCGATTACAAACTCACCGATACGTTCATGGGCTTCCACTGCGGCAACACCCCCGAATGCAAGATGTGCGACACCCGTGCCGTTAAGTATCAGCTCATCCAGCACAGACTTCTTGAGCCTGCCGGTTCCGAGCCCGACTTCACCAGAGGTACTCTTGAGGGCGATATCGCCGCCTCCGAGATCACGTTCTACAGGCTACAATGCGACTCCGAGGGCAAGCTTCGCTCCTACATTGCCGAGGGCGAGGTTCTTCCTGTTCCGACCCGTTCGTTCGGCGGCATCGGCATCTTCGCCATCCCCGAGATGGGCAGATTCTACCGCCACGTCCTCATCAAGAAGAGATATCCTCACCACGGCGCCGTCGCGTTCGCTCACTGCGGCAAGGCGATGTTCGAGGTCTTTAAGTACCTCGGCGTAAAGGATATTGCTTACAACCAGCCCGCCGGCGTGCTCTACAAGGGCGAGAACCCGTTTGCCTGATAAAAAATCAAGCATGATCTATCCCCGGTCTTAAACAGGCCGGGGATTTTTAAAGCATAAAATGGCGCTTTGAAAGGAGGATTTATGATCTCAAAAATCATGTATATCGAGCTGAAAACGGGCTATAACGACGACGGGCCGGCGTGGATAGGGTATGTCAAAGCGTCGAGGACGATGAGGACGGTGTATTTCAACGGCCGAGCTTTCAGGAAATCCGTGGGTAACGGCGCAAATTTTTATGATGTTGAGACCGGCGAGGAATACTGGATATCCGGAATAAAAAAGTCGGAGTCGAACCGCCACCCGGCCGGACGAGGCGTCATAAACATCGACTCAAGGGCGGTGGAGGAATTCATGTCCTTAACGGGGCTTTCCGAGCTTAAGCCGAGTATGTTTAACATTATCGATATTGAAGACAATTTCCCGATAGAGCGCATAAACCGGCTTGAGAACGGACTTTCGGAGTGAATTCCATGCTGCGTGGAGACGGTTCTTCAAATCATGGGTTGACTTTTTGAACGCTTGGGGCTACCATGGGATCAGGAGGTGTTTTTAATATGGACGCAAAAAAATTCGGAGCATTTATCTCCGAACAAAGAAAAGCCCTCGGGCTTACACAGGAGCAGCTTGCCAAGAAAATCGGCGTGACGAACAAGGCCGTTTCACGGTGGGAGACTGCCTCGGGATTTCCCGATATAAGCTCCCTCGAACCGCTTGCGGAGGCGCTTGATTTAAGCATTGTCGAGCTGATGAAATCGGAAAGGCTCACAGGTGACAGCTTAAGCGCCGCCGCCGCTGACGAAGCTATAGCGGGAGCCGTGGGAATTGCGGAAGCGGGTCGTAAAAAAACTGCTTTAAAGGCCCTGGCGATTTTCGCTATAGCAGTCACGGCTGTCGTTTTGACGGTGTTTTTGGGGAGCGAACTCCGAAAAAGTTTCCTGCCCGAAATAAGCCTCACGTTCACCCCGCCCGTGATAATCGACGGGGACCCGAGCCGCGGCATTTTTCTCAGCGACAGTGGAGCGTATCTTTCAAGCCCGGAGATGATATGCGATTCGGTTTTCGGGCCTGCCAAAGCGCCGTCGCTTGCCTATCAGGCGCTAATGAGTTGGGGTCAGGGCATCTGCAAGGAGGGCGCGGGACTGTCTGGGACGGGGCCGTATCTGATACTGCCGTATGCCGACGTCAAAGACGGCAGGACGAGGCTCTTTACCGTCGGGTATTATACCGAGGGCGGGAAATCCAAGCCGATTTTTAACAGCATGGAGATCGATTACGAGGCGTCGAAGATAACGAACCCGCCGGAGGAGATGTTTGAGAGGGTCGGGGATCATGCTCCCGATGCGCTCAAGGAGTTTCGGAAATCGGTCGGGGAATAAAGAAAGGCCCGCTCTTTTTCAAGGAGTGGGCTCTTTTAGAAATCAGAAGTCAGAAATCAGATGTCGGAATTTCAAGGAGTCGCCTACGCGACAGATTTGAATGCTCGAAAAACAGCATGAATACGGCAAAACCCGCGGGCCGCGTACGGGGCTGGTCGGGATGGCGGGCGCTTGCGGGCTGCCGAAAGCGGCGGGGGCGGAGCCCCGGCTCGCGCATGCGAGCCCGACGGCGAAGCCGTCGGACCCGGCCGCAGGCCGGGTCGGGGCTCCCCGCAGGAGGTCGGGCGCGGCCGCGGGTCGTGAGGCCCTTATCCGTTTTCGGCGTCGTCAGCGAGGTAGGCGACAAGCACCTGCAAAAGCTTGTTTATGTTGATGGGCTTTGCGACGTGGTCGTTCATTCCGCTGTCGAGGGCGTTTTTGCGGTCCTCGTCAAAGGCGTTCGCCGTCATCGCTATTATCGGCACCGACGCAAGCTCCTTGTTGTCAAGAGCCCTTATCGCCCTTGCCGCGTCGTAGCCGTTCATTATGGGCATCTGCACGTCCATGAGTATAAGGGAATAATACCCGGGAGCCGAATTTTTCATCATATCCACCGCGACGGAGCCGTCCTGTGCGGTATCGACCTCGAAGCCGCTTTCGATAAGGAGTTCCTGAGCTATCTCACGGTTGAGCTCGTTGTCCTCCACCAAAAGAAGCCTCTTGCCCCTGAGCTTTTCTATCGGGTCGTCCTCTTTTCGGACGGCGTTCGGAAGCTCGGTCTTTCCGAGGGCGCTTATAAGGGTCTCTCTTAGGTCGGAGAGGAATATCGGCTTGTTGACAAACGCCGTGACTCCGGCCTGTCTCGCCTCCTCCTCAAAGGCGGTCCAGTCGTATGCCGTGACGATCACTATCGGGATGTGCTCGCCGACGAGGGCGCGTATCTGGCGGACGACCTCGAGGCCGCTTAAGTCGGGAAGCGACCAGTCGATTATATATGCATAGTATTCGTCGCCCATCTCGACGGCCTGCTTTGCCCTTAAAACTGCTTCTTTGCCGTGCATGGTCCACTCGGCCCTCATGCCGATCTGGGTCAACATCTTCGTCACGCTGTCGCAGGTCTGGAAGCTGTCGTCGACGACGAGGCCCCTGACCCCGGAGAGCTCTTTTATCACGGTCTCCGGCTTCTTGGAGACGTCCTGAAGCCTGAACTGGAAGTTGATTATGAATTCGGTGCCCTTGTCCTTTTCGGTGACAAGGTCTATCGTTCCGCCCATGGTGTCAACGATGTTTTTAGTTATCGCCATGCCGAGGCCGGTGCCCTGAACGCCGGAAACGGTGGATGTTCTCTCGCGCTCAAACGGCTCGAAGATGTGCTTGGCAAATTCCTGGGACATGCCGATGCCGGTGTCCTTGACCCGAATCTCATAGGAGCCGTAGCCCTTGGGCGCGCCGGGTTTCTGCTTTATCATCAAAGAGACAGAGCCGCCGGCGGGAGTGAATTTTATGGCGTTTGACAAAAGATTCAAAAGCACCTGATTTATATGCAGCTTGTCGCAGTAGATGCTCTCGTCGACTACGTCGAGAGTGTCCATGAAGAAATTGAGCTGCTTCGAGGCCATCTGAGTCTGGATTATATTGCGCATATCCTTAAAGATCTCGGATATAGTGCATGGCTTTTCGTCGATGTTCAGTTTTCCCGACTCGATGCGGGACATATCCAAAACGTCGTTGATGAGCGAGAGAAGATGGTTTGACGACGACAAAATTTTAGTGAGATATTCCTGGACCCTCGGGGTGTTGTCGATGTTGGCCTCGGCGAGGGTCGTGAAGCCTATGATAGCGTTCATAGGCGTTCTTATATCGTGGGACATGTTCGACAAAAACGTGGTTTTTGCGCGCTCGGCTGCCTCCGCTTTCTTGAGCTTTTCCTCTAAGACCGCCCTCTCTACGGCGTCCTCGGTCAGGCGCTTTGACTCGCGGCTGATGACAACATAATAAATCACAATTGCAATTATAAGGATAATTCCTATCACCAAAGAAATATTTCTTACGGCAAAGACGCTTGCGAACGCCTCGCTTTCGGGCACGTCGACGATGATGGACCATTCGTTTATTCCCGACGGAGCATAGTACATATACTGCCAGCCCGAGGTGTCCGGCGTTCTGTATATGACATATCCCGTGCCGAGCTTTAATATATCCTCGGCATATTCGTCCCAGTTCTTCATGCCCTTTGTTCTTCTGCCGGGATTCGAGCTGTTGTATTCTGACAGATTGCCGAGCGTATTGTGCCATGTGTCGACCAAAAAATCGCCGTTGTGGGTGTCGACTATGTAAATTTTAGCGCTTGCGTTGTAGATATTGTCGATGTTCAAAAGCCCGGGAAGCTCGTCGAGCATGGTTATACCGTACAAAAGGGCCGCAGTCTCGCCGTCCTGAACAATGGGAACATAGTGCCTGAGAACGTATTTGCCGCTTGTGCTTATCTCACGGTTCGAGACGTGCTCCCCAAGGGCTGCCTCCTTGGCAAAATCGATGGCGCTGTCCTCGCCCTGGTCGTAGAGCTCGCCGGTGGCGGTGATAATCTGGTTATCCGGCAGGAGTACCCTTATTCTCATGGTGTCCATAAGCGGCGACACGCGCTCGATGATACGCCTTGTCTCTTCGACGTCGAAATTGTCGGCGGTGGAAATTACGGCAGCAGTGGCGTTAAGAAGCTCGCTGTCCCGCTTGAATTTGTTCGAGACCTCTTCGATAACGGTCTTTACGCCCTCCTCCATCCTGCCGAGAGAGCGTTCCTTTGTGACCGCTCTTATGCTCACATATGCAAAGATAAACAGGGCCGCAATAATTATAATAAGGACAGCGGACGCGACTATTCTGTTGTCGCGGGAAGCACGTTTTTTCATGTCGACTCCTTGAAAAGTTAATAATTATTGTTAAAATTTAATAGCCATTGGTATTATAGCATATTGCGAATAAAAGTGCAAGGGGGGTAGAGGAAAAAGATGGGGGAGGGGAGTAGAGTTAATATTAAAGGGCGGTGGATATGGTAAAGGAGGAGGCATTCTGAAAATTGAGAACAATAAAAGCATATCCCCTCCGTCAGGAGCGATATGCTTTTTCTCTGAATATTTTCCCAACTACCTTAGTAAGAATAAAACCGCTCACCCCTCCCTCAGCCTTACCTCCCACCCGGAATCGTTAAACACCTTTAGCACCCTCGCCCCATAGGTATAGCTCTCCCTGAGCGATTCGGCGTTGATAAACGTCACGCTTCCACGCTTTTCGGTGAGGCAGTCGTGCAGCGCGTCAAGATTTTTTCCGTAATATTCCGGGAGCTTAAGCGCTTCCTTGAGATAATCGTGCGCGTCGGAGCGGTTCAAAAGCTTTAGCGCGTCAAGAACAATTTCCATATTTAACCCTCTATCGTAACGTTGTTGTTTTCATCCACAAAGACCTCTTTAAAGGTCTCATAGTGGTCGCCCGTGTAGTAAAAATGCCCGTCGTTTGAGTAGACCAGCCTGCGCGAACCCCTCGAATAGTAGCCGTCGGTGTCGATATCGCATTCGGTGTATTTCACGCCCTTTTTCTCGGGCAGCTGTCCCTCATAATTTCCGAAGCGGTCGCCGCCTATCGCGGCCCCGTCCTTGTAATCCTCGACGGAACCCCCGTCCCAGCCGAGGTCTCTCGCCTCGTCCTTTGTGATGTAGTTGGGCGGCAGCTCCCCGTACTCTATAAGGTACAGGACGACGTTTTCCACGTCATAATAATACTCCCCGTACTCGGGAACGTATTTTTCTTTTGCAGTTGTTTCCTGCGGTTCGGCCTCCGGCAGGGCGGTGGTCTCGGCTTCCGTTTTTTCGGCGGCAGTTGTTTCGTAAGACGTCTCCGTCTCCGATCCGGCCGTTTCTTCCGGTTCGGTCACGGCTTCCGTCCGGGCTTTGGGCGCAGTGCCCACGGTCTCGGCATGCCCGCCGTCATACTCGTAGTCCTCATACGGCGACTCATACGCATTCCCGCAGCCGGCCAGCGAAAACACCAGCGTAAGCGCCGCCAGCAGGACTGCCAATGATCTTAAAATTTTCTTCATCGTCATGCTCCCATTATACTGTCGTTTTTGACTTTCGCCTTATTCGGCCTGCGAAGCCTCATAGTCCTTGAGAAGCTGTTTTATAAGGTCGGCTTCGCGCTGATTGTTTTCAAAGAAATTGATGACGGTCTCAAAGAACGTGTCGTCGAGCCTGTTTAGGCGCTCATAGTCGAGCCCGTCGTAGAATTCTTTCTCGGCGTCCTGCGGGACGACCCCGCCGTACTGAGAAGAAAGCTCTCTTAAGGCCTGCTGGCACTTCATCCTCTGCTCGACGGAACCCCTTGATAGGAACACCGTCCCGTGGTCGTTCTGACCCATCTCCGAGCAGGTCACGAACTGCGCGAACGGGTTAGTTATCTCCCCCTGATGCGAGATGATGGAGGACGAGCCGTAGCTTACGGTGCCGTCGTCGTTTCCGTGGAAAATAAGTATCGGAGTGTTGCAGGAATTTATGGAATCCGTCGCCGAGATGTTCCCCTTTGTCCCGAACTTAAAGAAATTATAGAGCGTGATATAGGGCCTCGCCATTCTTCCGGCAAGAATCCCGAGCGAGGTCTGTGTCCATTCGTCGATAATATCGGTAGGATTGTCAAACGCCGAAACGGCTACTGCCGCTGTTATGTAGTGCTCGCTCCCGAGCATTGCTGCGGCCGCATATCCTCCGCTTGCAAATCCGTACAGATAAACCGATAGATCCTCGAATTCCTCCCTCGATTCCACCCAGTCAAGCACCGCGTCGAGGTCGAGATATTCCTGAGTAAGACCTATCTGAGAATCTCCCTCCGAACCCCACACGCCGGTCGGGTCGAACGTCACCACCTGATAGCCGGCGTTTACGAATCTCATCATCTCGGGTATCATGGAATCTCCGCCCTGGCCTATGCCGGGGGCCATGACAACGAGCCCGTCCGGCTTTCCCGCGCCGTATCTGTAGCACTGTATCTCGCTCTTTGATGATTCAAGCGTAAATTCCTCTCTCGGGTAGGTCATTCTGTATTCCTCATAGTCGAGCCCGAGGAAATACTGCGGCTTATCCCGTCTTGCGAAAAGCCCGTCAAGCTGCGGGAAAATGTAAATCATAGCTCCCGCCGAGAACAGCGCCAAGACTATCACGACGGTAAGAAGAGCTATAACTATCTTTCTTATAAGGCTGTCAGTCATTTTTACTATCCTCCAGTTCTATCGGCGGCGACTCGGACTCCGTTTCGGTGAGCACCTTTCCTATCTTGGTGCTGTCCATGCTGTAGTATTCGTCGTCCGTCGGCATATTCTTTTCTTTGAGTCTTGCGTCGACATAGGATGTGAGGAGGTCGTACGCCACCGCGAACAGCGGCACCCCGACTATCATTCCGACTATGCCGAACATCGAGCCGAATATGATAATTGAAAACAGCATCCAAAACGGCGACAGTCCTATCTTCGACCCGAGTATCTTCGGCCCTATGATGTTTCCGTCAAGCTGCTGCAAAACGATTATGAACACTATAAACCATATCGCCTTTTTCGGTTCGGCGATCAAAACGAGCACCGTCCCCGGTACGGCGCCTATGAACGGCCCGAAGATGGGGATGATATTCGTGATGCCGACAATTATAGATATTATCATCACATACGGCATCCTTAAAATCGTCATCCCTATCCCGCAGAGTATGCCGATTATTACGGAGTCTATGACTTTACCGTAGATAAAGCTCAAAAGCTTGTCGTTGGTGTTTGACGTGACCTTGAAAATATTTCTGTAGGTGTCCTCCTTGAAGTTTGCGACGATAAGCTTCTTGGCCTGTACCTGTAAACTTTCTTTGCTCAATAAGAAGTATATGGCGATAATTATTCCGAATACGAAATTCTTGACTGAATTTGCAAAATCGAACAGGCTCGTAAGGAAGTTTTGCAGCTGCGGAACGACGTTTGAAAGAAGCTTTTGCAGCGTAGACCCGAAGTCTGACAGCTGTTCGTTGACTATCTCCTGCACCGAGGGATTGTCGGCGAGGACCTTGTCCGCCCATCTTCCTATCCCCGGCAGCAGCTCGTATCTTATGCCCTCGTATATCCCCGGGAACGCTGAGATTATTTCCGGGATTACCGAGAGGATTATCATGGCGATGACGGCGATGAACACAAGCGTCGCCACGACTACGCCTATCGCCCGGCAGAGCTTCGGCCTCGGCTTTTTGCGGAAGATAAATCTTTGCAGGAATTTTTCCGTCGAGGTCATTATCGGATTCATGATAAACGCGCAGACCGCTCCCCAGATGACCGGCTCGAAAATTTCCAGAATATAGGAAGTAACGCTCTTTACCGTCTCCCACCGAAACATCATGAGGACCAAAAGCAGCGCTATTATTATCGCGACTACAACGTATTTTAGGATGACGTTGTATTTTTTATTCGGCAAAAGCTTCATATCATATCTCCTTTTAAAGATAACAGATATATTTATTATACACCCAAACGGCGGAAATGTCCAGTGGTGAGAGAAAAAAATTATCTGTTTAAGGGCATGCGGTAAAAAAATTTCCCCAAATTTAAAATAAGGTCTTTTTTTTGGACTAAATATGTGCTATAATAATCGCAAGCGATTATTATAAATTATTTTAAGTCGCCCTTTTGCTCCCCGGCTTCGTCGGAAACCGCAAAAGATGGCTAATTATAGCACAAATTCTATACCCCCATACCGGCGACGCGTCGCCCACGAAACGAGCGTGATAATATGAGACCCATAATTTTTACCCTTTTAATTTGTCTTTTGCTTTCGGGATGCGCGGCCAGGGCTCCCGGCGAGATCTCCCCGGCCGAAACGACCGCTTCTGAGACCTCCCCGGCCACTGCTGCCGAGACCCTGACCTCGACGTCTGCATCTACATCTACGTCAACATCTGCCTCGACCACTGTTTTGACCACGGCCGCTCCGGCCGAGACGTCGGACGAAGAGTCGACCGGGCAGGAATACTCCGACCCGGGGTACCCGTTTTCCGAGCCGTCCGACCTCGACGACGAGGACTTTGTATACATGTATAACATCGACGAGAATGCCCGACCGCTTGCCGAAATCCTGCTCAGGGACGCCGCCGACCCCGAAAAAAAGCTCTACGACTTTGTCGCCGACGACTTCGACCTCGACGGAAAATACGAGGCGTTTGCCGTTTTGGGCAGGTTTACGGGCTATGAATCCGCTGGCGACATATATTTTGTGACAGAAAACGGCGCAGAGAAAATAAACGATGAAACATATTATTTGGCGCCCGACCGGTACCCGGTTTTTGACATGGGAGATAGAAAGTTTTACCGGGTCTGGCACGTCTTTACCACCGGGGAGAGCGCATACGTCTACGGCGTGAAAGACGGAAAATGGTATGAACAGGACATCTCACAGCGCGGCCAGGACCTTGAGAGAGTGGGGCTCTCCGACGACTTCACCATCGTCAACGGAAGCGACTACGACATGGGCTATTTTGCCGACGAACACGCCACCAGCGGCCACACATGGAAGACCTATTACCTCTACTGGAACGGCGAAGAATTCCGAGAATACGGCGGCATAGAAATAACCGAGGAAGAATTTTTAAGTTATGAAAACGCCGGGCATTTTTTGGAGCTTGCCGAAGAAAACGGCTGTTTTGTTTCGGGCATTTTATACAGGGGCAACGGCCTTATAAACCTGAACATGACAAAGCGCGACTTCTACGGCAATGAAGATTATTATTATTTCAGTCTCATACCGTCGGACGGCGGACTTGAATTCTTAAGGACAGATTACAGCGTCAGCAGCATGCGCCGAGGAGAGGACGAATTTACGGCAAACGCCTGCCCGGGAATAATGAAACCGGCGTTTTTGGAGGATATAGCAGACTATCCCGAAAAATTCGTGAAGTAAAAGGAGCGAGCGAGGCATGCTTGAAATGTTAAAAAAACTGTTCGGAAAAAAGCCCGCCGAAGAAAACGGGCTGTCAGAATACGGAAGCGGCCGGGAAGAACTCGGCGACGGTATCGTGCTGACCTACGACCATATCTATAACGGTTACGGAGGCTATACCGAGACGTCGCTGACGCTTCACAATCCGAAGCTTGGCATCCATGCGCCGATAACCGACGAAAAAGGGTATTTTATCGATTTTCCGGGAGTCGTCGAGGGCCCGTGGAGAGGGCTTCTGACCGAGGTCCCGTTTGCGAAGAGAACGCTTTTTCGGACGAGCGTCGGCGGCTTTTTTAACGGCAGGGCGGTCTTTGAGTGGTGCCTCCAGCCCGACGGAAGATATTTTGAGGATGAGGACGGCTTCGGCGGGAGCAATTGCAGTGAGGTGAACCTGTACTCCTACATCGACGACCGCGGCCGGTTTCTATGCCCGTTCGGCCCCAAAGACCTCTGGCGCGAGCAGAGGGAGGAGCGAGAAAAAGCAGGGGACGGAGTGTGAATTTTAAATTTATTTATAAAACAAAAAATCAGACCGGTTTTCCGGTCTGCTTTTTGTCTATACTTTTCACCATCTTCGCTCCTCTTTTTTATCCTCTCCCTTTTTCCCTTTCAAGATTTTTTATTATCCCGTGCATGACCGCTATCGCCGCAGCTGCAAGGACTATTTCAGCAGTAAACTGCGCATACGCAAGCCCGTAAAGCGGGAACAGTTTATTCAGCACAAACAGCGCCGGGATCTCCAAAACGATCTTTCGCAGTATCGCAAACAGCAGCGCGTTTTTCCCGAGCCCGCAGGACTGAAAAACGCCGACCCCCAAAAAATCCATGCACAAAAACGGCATTGCAAGACACAGCCCTCGCAGAAATCTCGTCCCGTACGCAACGACCGTCGGGTTCTCCATGAACAGCCCGGATAGCGCGCCCGCACCGAAGTAATAGCCGACCGTGACCGCAGCCATAAACGCGGCGATTATTTTTCCCGCAAAGAGTATCGTTTTTTTCATCCTGCCGACGTCGCCGGAGGCGTAATTATAGCCCACAAGAGGCATGATGCCCTGAGAAAAACCGAGCGCTATCTGAACGGGTATCATGTTGAGCTTTTGGGATATTCCCATGGCCGCGACGGCGTCAGAGCCGAAGTCTGCGGTAAAATTGTTTAAAACGGTCATGCCGGTGACGTTGAGAAGATTCTGTATCGAGGCAGGTATGCCGACGGCGCAAATGCCCAAAATAATGGACTTTTTGAATTTAAGCTTTTTGGGGTTTATGCATACGTACGTCCGGCCGCGTTTGATAAAAAGCAGGACGAAGAAGTAGCCGCAGGCCAAGCAGTTCGAGATAAAAGTCGCGAGACCCGCGCCCGCGGCGCCCATGCCGAGGCCCCAAGGCAGAATAAAAATCGGGTCGAGGATTATGTTCATAATGCAGCCGCTCATCGTGCCTATGCTCGCGTGCAAGGACGACCCCTCGCTTCTTACGAGATATGCCATGACGACGTTTAAAATCGAGGGCACGGCCCCGCAGGTGACCGTCCATTTTAAATATTCCGACGTTGCGGCCGACGTAAATGCGTCAGCGCCTAAAATGCCCAAAAACGGCACGCGGAAAGCCGTGTAGAAAACCGAAAACCCGCTGCCGAAAACAGCGCGCAGTAGAACCCGAGGGCCGAGCTCTGATAGACGGTCTCGTAGTCTTTTCTGCCGAGCGCACGGCTCATCATGCTCGAAGCGCCGACCCCGAAAAGATTGTTAATTGCATTAAACGCCAAAAGCACCGGAGCCGCAAGGGTCACGGCGGAATTTTGTACGGAGTCGTTGAGCTGAGCGACGAAGTAGGTGTCGGCGAGGTTGTAAAGGACCATGACGAGCGAGCTTAAAATCGTCGGTATCGCCAGGGTCATGACCGCCTTGGGAATAGGCGTGCGCTCAAAAAGCTGAATTTTCTCGGTGTTATCCATTCGACCACTCTTTTTCCGGAATTTTATTTTAATTATACTCAATGAAAGAGGAAAGTCAAGACGATGCAGTAACAGAGAACCCCCCGCAAGCGCGTTTGCGCCGGCGGGAGGGTTTTAGTCTATCTCGGTCTTTTCCTTGGCCTTGAGGCGGGAAATCGCCCTTGCCATCTTTGCCTGAGCGCGCCTTGCGTCGATGACGTTCCCGTGGTGCTCAAGCGCCTCCATCGCCTCTTTTTCATCGCGCTCGGCGTGGAGCCTGTCTATCTCCTCGGGCCGCTCGGCCGTCTCTATAAGCACCGTCACCGCGTTGTCCTCTATCATGCATATCCCGGTCGACAGCACTGCCTCGACCCGGTTCCCGTCGCCGTCGTTAAACTGCGCAAGCCCGATGGTAACGCCGATGACGGTGTTTTCGTGGTTTGCCATTATCCCGTACATCCCGTCGACGGTGGGTATTACAAGAGATGAGCACTCGCCCTGATAAAAGACCCTGTCTGCGGCAAGTATCTGAAGCGAAAAGGTGTTCATTTAAGCTTCGCCGCCTTTTCATACACATCGTCGAGCGTGCCGACGTTGAAGAACGCCGCCTCCGGAAGGTCGTCGACTTCCCCGCTGATTATCGCCTTAAAGCCCCTTAACGTCTCGTTCAGGGGGACGTATTTGCCCGGCGTGCCGGTGAATTTTTCGGCGACGAACATCGGCTGAGACAAAAATCTCTGTACCTTTCTTGCCCTTAAAACGGCGGAGCGGTTCTCGTCGGACAGCTCGTCTATGCCCAAAATCGCGATTATATCCTGAAGCTCACGGTATTTTTGCAGTATCTCCTGAACGCCCCTTGCAATCTCGTAATGCTCTCTGCCGACGGTTTTGACATCGAGCACCCGCGAGCTTGATTCCAAGGGGTCAACGGCGGGGTAGATGCCCTGTTCGGCGACCTTTCTTGAGAGGACGGTCGTGGCGTCAAGGTGCGTAAACGTCGTTGCGGGCGCAGGGTCGGTCAGGTCGTCCGCAGGCACATAGTCGGCCTGAATGGACGTTATCGAGCCGGATTTTGTGGAGGCTATCCTCTCCTGCAAAGCGCCCATTTCCTCGGCGAGCATCGGCTGATAACCGACCGCCGACGGCATTCTTCCGAGCAGCGCCGATACCTCGGAGCCCGCCTGCACGAATCTGTAGATATTGTCGATAAAGAACAGCACGTCCCGATGGTCTACGTCTCTGAAATGTTCGGCCATCGTCAGCCCCGAAAGCGCGACCCTCATCCTAACGCCGGGGGCCTCGTTCATCTGTCCGTAAACGAGCGCCGTCCTTGACAGCACTCCCGACTCTTTCATCTCGTTCCAGAGGTCCGAGCCCTCTCTTGAGCGCTCGCCGACTCCGGCAAAGACGGAGTACCCGCCCTGTGCCATCGCAATGTTATGTATAAGCTCCTGGATAAGCACGGTCTTGCCCACGCCTGCGCCCCCGAACAGGCCTATCTTGCCGCCTCTCGGATAGGGCTCCAAAAGGTCTATGACCTTAATTCCCGTTTCGAGGAGGTTTATCTCCGTCGCAAGATCGTTATATGCCGGAGGCTTTCTGTGGATAGGGCTTTTCTGGACGTCTTTCGGCAGGGGCTCGCCGCCGTCGATGGTGTGCCCCAGGACGTTGAAAACGCGCCCCAGGACATCTTTTCCGACGGGGACCTTTATCCCGCTTCCGCTGGCGTAAACGTCCATGCCGAGGGACAGCCCCTCGCTCTGGGAGAGCATGATGCACCTAACAGTGCTGTGTCCGGTGTGCTGGGCAACCTCCATGACCCTCGGGCGCTTCCCGACGATAACGGTGAGCGCTTCTCTGAGGGCGGGCAGCTCTCCCTTGAATTCAACGTCAACGACCGAGCCGTTCACGGCTGTTATCTTCCCGACAGTCATACGGCCTCTCCTTTCCGTGATTTTTTCTCTTTCTGATATCTCGCGGCAGCGGATATCTCGGTTATCTCCCGCGTTATTTCGCTTTGTCTTAATTTGTTGCATTCAAAATCAAGCTCCGCAAGCATATCCCGCGCGCTTCTGTCGGCGGTCTCCATGGCGGACATCCTCGAGCGCTGCTCGCTTAAAAAGCTGTCCGTAAGGGCGGAGTATAAGTACCCGCAGACATAGCTCGGAGCGACCGATTCAAGGACCTCCTTTTCGGACGGGAAGAACCTGAAGCTCTCGGGGGAGCCTGTGTCGCCGTCGAGGATCTGTCCGCGGTGAAACGGCAGTATCCTCTCGTTCACCACGTCGATGACGGCGTCGTTTTTATAATGTGAGTATATCACAAAGATCTTGTCGATATTTCCCGAGGCAAATTCCGTAAGAAGTATCCCGGTTATCCTCCTTGCACGGTGCAGGGTAGGGCTCTGTGCCGAAAATTCAAAATTTTCTTCAAAGGGGATATTTCTTGCGCTGAAATACTTTCTGCCGTAGCTGCCGATGACGAAAAGCTTTGAATCGGGATGCTCCTTTATTGCCTTTTCTGCGGCCTTTATCGCGTTCATGTTATACGCCCCGGCAAGCCCCTTGTCGGCGGTGATGACCAAAATGCCGTATCTTCCGTCGGTGAGATGGCTGCCGTCGGCGGGATACATATACCTCGAATCGACGTCGCCTATGCTCCTAAAAATTCTTTTTATATCCTTTCTCAGAAGCTCGAAATAAGGCATCGTCCTGTCAAACGCGTCCTTGGCGCGCCTTAGCTCGCTCGAGGCGATAAGATACATCGCGCCGGTTATTTTCTGCGTTTCGCTTATTGAGTTTATCCTCTCGCGGAGTTCATACTCGCTCAACATATTCTCCCGCCTTTGCGTATGCCTCAATTGCCTCTTTGTCCTCGTCGGACATCTTGGCGCCGGTCTTTATTCTTTCTATGACGTCCGGCCGGGACATCTCAAACCCCCGGCACATCGCCCGCAGGGTCTCCTCGAAATGCTCCTCAGGCAGGCTGTCAAGAGAGTGGGAAATCGCCGCCGTAAGTATCACGGCCTGCTCCCATTCGGCATAGGGCCGGTACTGCTCCTGTTTTAATATGCTCATCAGCACCTCGCCGAACCGAAGATTTTTCTGTATCTCCTCGTCGACGTAGTTGGAAAATTGCGTAAAGACTTTCATCTCTCGGTACTGCGCAAGCTCTAACCTTAAGCTTCCCGCCGCTGATTTAAGACATGGGGTCATCGCGTCGCCGCCGACTCTCGAGACCGAAAGTCCGACGTTGACGGCAGGCCTTTGTCCCGAGCGGAACAGGGATGTGTCCAAAAAAATCTGGCCGTCGGTTATTGAGATTATGTTAGTCGGAATGTATGCCGAGACGTTTCCCGCAAGCGTTTCGACCACCGGAAGCGCCGTCATGCTTCCTCCGCCCTTTTCGGCGGACAGGTGAGCCGAGCGCTCCAAAAGTCTCGAATGAAGATAGAAAACGTCTCCCGGGTATGCCTCGCGCCCGGGGCTGCGGCCCAGAACAAGGCTTAATGAGCGGTAGGCGACGGCGTGCTTTGACAGGTCGTCGTAGATAATCAAAACGTCTTTACCCTGTTTCATGAAATATTCGCCCATGGTGCAGCCGACGTATGGGGCGATATACTGCATAGGCGCAGAATCGCTTGCCGAAGCAAGTATAACGGTCGTGTACGACATCGCTCCCTCGTCCTCAAGCACCTTGACGAGCCGTCTTACCGAGCTCGCTTTCTGGCCTATCGCGACGTATATGCAGATGACGTCCTCGCCTTTTTGATTCAAAATCGCGTCCACGGCGATGGCGGTCTTTCCGGTCTGGCGGTCGCCGATGATAAGCTCTCTCTGGCCCCTGCCGATAGGAAACATCGCGTCTATCGCCAAAAGCCCGGTCTTAAGGGGCTTGTTGACAGGCTGTCTTGCGGCAATCGGGGGAGCTGGGCTTTCTATCGGACGGTGGTCGGAGGGCTCTATTTCGCCCTTGCCGTCTATCGGCACGCCGAGCGCGTCGGTGACTCTGCCGATAAATCCCTCGCCGACAGGCACCCCGGCCGACATCTTCGTTCTTCTGACCTTGCTGCCGGAAGATACCTCTCCGTCGTCGTCAAAGAGCATGCAGCCTATAACTCCCTCCTGTATAGACTGCACCATCCCTCTCACGCCGCCGCTGAAAAGAAGTATCTCGCCGTATTCGCACTTTGAAAGCCCTCTTACGGTTGCGACCCCGTCGCCGACGGTGAGGACTGTTCCTATCTCCTCGGGGAGAGCCTTAGGAGTCCATTTTCCGACCGCGTCCTTGAGCATGGGTATGACTCTCTCGGAGTCCTCGGTGTCCACCGACGAGAGCACCTCGCTGAGCTGTCTTAACCTGCCCTCGCGGCTCCAGTCATAGACGTCGTCGCCCGCTTCGAGCCGAAACCCGTCCTCGAGCGTTTCGTCGTACACCCATTCGAGCACGGCGGAATCCCCGTAGTGCTTTTTAATAAATTTTTCAAACCTTGAAAACTGCTCCTCGGCAGGCTTTTCCGAGGAGAATATCTTTGCCCTGAGAATTTTTTCAGTACTCATCTTCAGCGTCCTTTTCAACGTCGTCAAGGAAAGCGTCGAACGCCTCCTCGCTGTTCAGAACGGCTTTTTTAACGGAGACGATTACGAGCTGAGAAATATCCTCTCCGCTCTGTTCGACCGCCTTTTTGCGTATTGCCCCCGCCTGAACGCCGGCGTCCTCCAAAATTTTTGCGGCAGCTCTCTCGGCGTCGGATATCTTCCTGTTGTACTGGTCCTGAGCCTCGGACAGCATCGCCGAGCGCTTCTCGGCAGCTTCCTTTTCCTTGGCAGCAAGCTCGTTATCAAGGCTGCCGAGGGCGTCCTCGGCCTTTTTTAATTTCATTGCGGCCTCGTCTGAGGCTTTTTTATACTCGGCTTCGCGGTCGTCCATAAATTTCTTCACAGGCTTATAGAGCAGAAAATAGAGCACCGCAAAGAGTATCACAAAATTCAGCATATGCAAAAGTATCTGCTGAAAATCAATATTAAGCGGCAATTACGAGCGCCCCCTTTATTAAAGCACGAACACGACGAGTATCGCAACGATAAGGGCGTAGATGATGGCGGTCTCGATAAAGACAAGACCGAGCATCATAGCCGAGCGGATGTTTGAAGCTGCCTCGGGCTGGCGTGCGATGCCCTCGATGGTTTTCATTATCGTCATCGCCATGGCTATTGCTCCTGCCGCCGCTGCAAGACCGATAATGGCCGCGGCAGCTATAGCCTTGTAGTCTCTTACGGTGTTTTCGGAAGCGCCGTCAGCCGCGGGCTGCGCAGCCTCTGCAAAAACGGCCGCAGTCATCGTGAAGATAAGAATAATTGCGACGACCGCCGCCATAACAGATTTCATAATTTTCATAAACATCAGATCCTTTCAGATTTTTTTATTTTCTTTATTTTCGGTTTTTTCTCTTTGCGATGGGGTTCGGTGCTCTCTCCGTAGAATACCGAAACGAGCATTGTAAGAACGTAGGTCTGGATTATCGCGTGCAGGAGCGTAAAGAGTACCGCCACGACCGCCGGAAGTACGAAGCTCAGGGGCAGGTAGTGATAGACAAGGTCGGTCACAAGCGCTCCGCTAAGAAGCGCGCCGAAAAGCCTGAAGCTCATCGAAATCGGCAGCGAAAAATCTTTCAGGGCGTTTATCGCGCCGTGGGCTTTGCCGTAGATTATCCCGCTCACGAGTATCACCCCGTACGACATAAATCCCATGGCGATAGCGCCGTTTATATCCGCAAGGGGAGCCGGGAGCGTTGCCGAGGCGCCGTTTTCCGCGACGACCTGTAGTCCCAGAAGCTCGAACACCGTGCTCACCGCTATGTAAACTCCCGCCGTGAACACATATGCTCCCAAAAAGCCGTTTCTGTGAGGGCTGTTTGACTTTGCAAGCCCCGAGAAATACTTTACCGCCGTCTCAAGCGCGAGCTGGAATTTTCCGGGGACTTCCTTGAACCGCGGCACTGCGAATATCCTGACCGCGGCTGCAAAGACCGTTATCAGCCCCGTGACCGTGAACGCCGAGATAAGACCCGGGTTCACCGACAGCCCGAACAGGCTGACCCTGACGCTCTCATGCAGGACCCCGTCGCGCATGGCGGTCTTGATAGGCTCTTTTTCCTGACCGGGGCAGAGAACTATCCCGACAAGTATCAGAACTATCAGAACGCCGAAAACGGCAAGGCTTACATTTCTTTGCTTTTTTGACAAAATATCACCGCCTGTCTTAACATAAAAGGCAGACCCACCGAAAGCACGTCCTTGCGCCGTCGGTATGTCATGCCGGTTGAGGTTTAAGATCGCCACATTTGTGGAACAAAGACCATTATATCACTTTGAGCGGATATGTCAAGCGCTGAGGATGAAATTTTAATGAAAAAAATGAGAGCGGCACATCTCCGCTCCCATAAATTCATGCATATTAACGGTTTTTTATATCCCGCAGGACGGCTCCTCGTCCGAGAGCTTCCCGACGTACGGTTCGGGGTCGACTCCCTGTCTGGTATAGTAGTCGGCGAGCGCGGCTTTTATGGCCTGCTCCGCCAGTACCGAGCAGTGAAGCTTTACCGTCGGCAGGCCGTCCAAAGCCTCGACGACGGCCTTGTTCGTCAGCTTAAGGGCGTCCTCTATGGGCTTGCCCTTTATAAGCTCTGTCGCCATCGAAGAAGTCGCGACGGCGGCTCCGCAGCCGAAAGTCTTGAACTTGACGTCGGTGATAATGCCGTCGTCTATCTTAAGATACATCTTCATTATATCGCCGCACTTGGCGTTTCCTACTTCGCCCACGCCGTCCGCATTCTCGATCTCGCCGACATTTCTCGGGTTGGCAAAGTGCTCCATAACCTTTTCAGAATAGATCATCTTAAAACTTCCTTTCTTAAATTTATAATCATTCCGCGTCGATATCTTCGTCTCTTAATATTCTCTCCCATAGGGGACTCATCGCCCGAAGCTTTCCGACGATGGCCGGGACTTTTTCAATGATATAATCGGCGTCCTCTTCTGTGTTTAAGTCGCCCAAGGATATTCTTAAAGAACCGTGAGCGGTGGAGTGGGGGAGTCCTATCGCTAAAAGCACATGTGACGGGTCCAATGAACCGGAGGTGCATGCCGAGCCGGATGAAGCGCATATCCCCTCAAGGTCAAGCGATAACAGCAGGCTTTCGCCCTCTATGCCCCTGAAAGAGATGTTCACGTTTCCTGCGAGTCTCTTTACCGGGTCGCCGTTGAGCCTTGATTCGGGTATTTTCAAAAGCTCCGCTATTATTTTATCCCTCATCTTGGAGAGCCTTGCCTGTTTTGCCGGAATATCGGCAGTAGCAAGTTCAATTGCCTTTGCAAGCCCCACTATCGAGGCGACGTTTTCGGTGCCTGCGCGCTTGTTTCTCTCCTGAGCGCCGCCGTGTATAAGATTCGGCAGGTTGATACCGGTCCTCATGTAAAGCGCGCCGATTCCCTTGGGAGCGTGTATCTTATGCCCCGAAAGAGAGAGCAGGTCAATATTCATTTCCGAGACGTTTATCGGGACGTTTCCCACGGCCTGCACTGCGTCGGTGTGGAACCATACCTTTTTTTCTCGGCATATCTTTCCTATCTCGGCTATCGGCTGGATGGTGCCTATTTCGTTGTTTGCAAACATCACCGAGACCAAAAACGTGTCGTCGCGGATGGCCTTTTCGACGTCCTCGGGATGGACAAGACCCATCTCGTCGACGGGAATATAGGTCACGTCAAACCCGTGCTTTTCAAGGTACTGGCAGGTGTGCAGGACGGCGTGATGCTCAAAAACCGTGGTAATAAGGTGTTTTTTGCCTTTTTTCGCAGCAACGTCGGCCGCGCACTTTATCGCCCAGTTATCGGCCTCCGAGCCTCCGGAGGTAAAATATATCTCGCTGGTCTTTGCCCCGATAGCGTTCGCCACAGTCTCGCGGGCCTTTAAGATAGCTCTCGCCGAGTCCATGCCGATGGAATAGATGCTCGAAGCGTTGCCGTAGCCGTCCGTCAGATAGGGCATCATCGCTTCAAGGACGGGAGCGGTGATCTTGGTTGTCGCCGAGTTGTCGGCGTAAACGAACCTTTTATCCATTGAATGACTTCCTTTCGGTTAAAATAGCGCAATTTCATTTTGCATTCGATTGCCGGAATTATTCGTCAGCTTTTATGCTTTGTATATTCTTCCACGGCGAGCCTGTCGCAGCGTTCGTTTTCGGGATGTCCGTCGTGACCCCTGACCCAGACGAATTTAACGCGGTGGACCTCTAAAAGCTCAAGAAGCCTCTCCCAGAGGTCGGGATTCAGGGCGGGTTTTCCGTCGGATTTTTTCCAGCCCTTAGCCCGCCACGAGCGTGCCCAGCCCTTTTCAATGCCGTCGCAGACGTATTTAGAGTCGGTGGTGAGTTCCACCTCGCACGGCTCCTTAAGCGCCGATAAAGCGGATATGACCGCGGTGAGCTCCATGCGGTTGTTGGTCGTTTCGGGTTCATACCCCGAGAGCTCCTTTTCGGCGGGACCGTATTTTAATATCGCTCCCCAGCCTCCTGCGCCGGGATTTCCCGAGCAGGCGCCGTCAGTGTAGATGTAAACCTTTTTCATAATTTTTCCGTTCATTATAGTTGCCGATTGCTAACCGCTATTATACTACTATTTTTTTTATTTGTCAATATGATTTCGGCGGCTGCTAAAGAATCGTCCAAGATTATTGTTATCTTTTTTCGTCATTTATTTCCATGCAATTCCGACATCAGATTTCTCTATTCTGTTTTCTGCCGGCGCCTCTTGACTTTCCTTTTTTCCCGTACTATAATATATCAAGGAATTCTAAAAAGGAGGCTCACCCTATGGACATTCAGTATCAGACCCGGGGCACATGCTCCCGCCAGATTAACATCACCGTCGAGGACGGAATAGTTCAGAACGTCGAATTCATCGGCGGCTGCAACGGCAACCTCAAGGGCATATCCAAACTCGTCAAGGGCATGAAAGTCGAGGACGTCATCGAAAAGTTAGAGAACACCAAATGCGGCATGAAGGACACATCCTGCCCCGACCAGCTCGCACAGGCGCTCAAGCAGGCGCTCTGACAAAACAAAATTCAGCGCATAATAGGGGCAAACAGGTTTTTGCCCCTGTTTGTCTTGACTTTTTTGCGGCAGTGTGATAAAATAAAACAAATGTTTCTTTTTGGGAGTGCTTTATGGACCGCTTTGAAGTGAAGAGCCCGTTCAAGCCGACAGGCGACCAGCCCGAGGCGATAGCGGCGCTCATCAAGGGCATAAACGAGGGCAAGCGCGCTCAGACTCTTATGGGAGTCACCGGCTCGGGCAAGACTTTTACCATCGCGAACGTCATAGCCGGGGTCAACCGTCCCACGCTTATTTTAGAGCCTAACAAGACTCTTGCGGCGCAGATATGCTCGGAATTCCGAGAGTTTTTCCCCGACAGCGCCGTGGAATTTTTTGTGTCATATTATGATTATTACCAGCCGGAGGCGTATATCCCCTCCACCGACGTATATATCGAGAAAGACTCCGATGTAAACGATGAAATAGACCGTCTTCGCCATTCCGCGACGGCGGCCCTTTCCGAGCGCAGAGACGTGATAATCGTGGCCTCGGTAAGCTGCATCTACTCCCTCGGAGACCCCGAAGAATATAAGGACCAGATAGTTTCGATTCGGCAGGGGATGACCAAATCCCGCGACGACCTGCTCAGGGAGCTTGTCGCCATACAGTACGAGCGCAACGACGTCGATTTCCAAAGAAACCGTTTTCGGGTCAGGGGAGACGTCGTCGAGATATTTCCCACAGGCTCCAACGACACCGCAATCCGCGTCGAGTTTTTCGGCGACGAGGTCGACAGGATAAACGAGATAAACGTCGTGACCGGTGAGGTAATATCGAGCCTTGCACACGTCCCCATCTTCCCGGCTTCGCACTACATCACCGGCAAGGACAAACTCCATGCCGCAATCGAAGACATCGAGGCCGAGATGCGGGAGAGGGTCGAATTTTTCCGTTCGCGGGACAAGCTCATCGAGGCTCAGCGAATCGAACAGCGTGTAAAATACGACATGGAGATGCTCGAGGAGGTCGGCTTCTGTTCCGGCATAGAGAATTATTCCCGGGTCTTGGCAAGGCGCGAGCCGGGCGCAGTCCCGTTCACTCTCCTTGACTTCTTCCCGAAAGATTTTCTTCTTATCGTCGACGAGTCCCATGTGGCGCTCCCCCAGGTCAGAGGCATGTTCGCCGGCGACCGTGCGAGAAAAGAAACGCTTGTCGAGTACGGCTTCCGGCTTCCGTCCGCTCTTGACAACCGTCCGCTGACGTTTGATGAATTTTACTCCCACGTCAACCAGGCGGTCTTTGTTTCGGCGACCCCCGGACCGTTTGAAAAGGAGCACTCCGAAGCGATAGTCGAGCAGATAATCCGACCCACCGGGCTTTTGGACCCGCTCATCGAGGTCCGCCCCACGCAGGGCCAGATAGACGACCTTGTCTTGGAGATAAACCAGCGCGCCGAGAAAAACGAGAGGGTCCTCGTCACGACCCTGACCGTAAAAATGGCGGAGGACCTGACGCATTATTTCCAGAATTTAGGCATAAAGGTCCGCTACATGCACCACTCCATCGACACCATCGAGCGCATGGAAATAATAAGAGATTTAAGGCTCGGCGAGTTTGACGTTTTGGTCGGCATAAACCTCTTAAGAGAGGGTCTGGACCTGCCGGAGGTCTCCTTAGTCGCCATCTTAGACGCCGATAAAGAGGGCTTTTTGCGCTCTGAAAGCTCGCTCATTCAGACGGTCGGCCGTGCGGCACGAAACGCCGGCGGCAAGGTTATAATGTACGCCGACAGCGTGACCGGTTCTATGGAGAGAGCGATAACCGAAACCGAGCGGCGGCGGGATATCCAGAACCGCTACAACGTCGACCACGGAATCACCCCGAAAACCATCATCAAGGGAATCCGCGACGTCATCGAAATAACCACCAAGGAGAGCTCGAACAAGGAGCTCAAGAAGTATACCAAGCGAGAACGTCTCGACATGATAGACAAGTACACGAAGCTGATGAAAGAGGCGGCCAAGCAGCTCAACTTCGAGCAGGCTGCGTACTACAGGGACAAGATAGCCGAAATTCGCAAAATCAACGGAAAGTAGAGAGTGATATAAATGCCGATAAACGAAATTGTCATAAAGGGCGCCAGAGAGCACAATTTAAAGAACATAAGCCTCACCATCCCGCGAGACAAGCTTATCGTCTTTACGGGGCTGTCCGGCTCGGGAAAGTCAAGCCTTGCGTTCGACACCATCTTCGCCGACGGCCAGCGCCGCTATATCGAGAGTTTGTCATCGTATGCAAGAATGTTTTTAGGTCAGATGGACAAGCCCGACGTAGACTCTATAGAGGGCCTTTCCCCGGCCATCTCGATCGACCAGAAAACCACCTCCAACAACCCGCGCTCAACGGTCGGCACCGTCACCGAAATTTATGACTATTTAAGACTTTTATATGCAAGAATAGGCGTTCCGCACTGTCCCATATGCGGCAGGCCCATAGAGCGCCAGTCGGTCGACCAGATAGTCGACCAGATCTTAGCGCTCCCCGAGGGCACTAAGATACAGCTAATGGCTCCCATCGTAAGAGGCCGAAAAGGGGAGTACCAGAAAGAACTTGAAAACGCCCGTAAATCGGGCTATGCAAGGGTACGCGTCGACGGCATAACGTACGATCTTTCGGAAAAAATCACGATGAACAAAAACCAGAAGCACAACATCGAGATAGTCGTCGACCGCCTTGTCATCAAGCCGGATATACGCTCCCGCCTTTCGGACAGCGTCGAGACCGTGACCGGGCTTTCGGGCGGGCTTGTCGGGGTTGACGTCATAGACGGCGAGGAGCTTTTATTCTCACAGAACTACGCCTGCCCAGATCACGGCGTTTCGGTCGAAGAGCTTGCGCCGAGAATGTTTTCGTTTAATAATCCTTTTGGGGCATGCCCCGACTGCACCGGCCTCGGAGTATTCAGAAAAGTCGACGAGAGGCTTGTCATTCCGAACGACGACCTCACCATTCGCGAGGGCGCGATAAGGGCGGACGGCTGGAACACGGTCGAGCCGGGCTCGATGACGATGATGTATTACGAGGCAATTTCAAAAGAATTCGGCATTTCCCTCGACACTCCCGTAAAGGACCTTGACCGCGACGCCATAGATATTTTTCTTTACGGCACGGGCGACCGAAAGCTCAAATTCAAGCGTCCCGACGAGTGGGGCGGGGGATACTGGATAACCCCGTTCGAGGGGGTCATCAACAACCTTGAGCGCCGCTACAAATCCTCCGACAGCGACGTGACCAAGGCAAAAATCGAAGAATACATGTCCGACGTCAAGTGCCGCACCTGCCACGGCGACAGGCTCAAAAAAGAGAGCCTTGCAGTCACTGTCGGCGGCAAGAACATCGCCGATTTCACGAAAATGTCGATAGCCGAAGCCCTCGAATTCGTCGACGGCTTAGAGCTTTCCGAGCGTGAAAAGCTTATCGGCGCGCAAATTTTAAAGGAGATAAAGTCACGCCTGAGTTTTCTTAAAAACGTCGGGCTCGACTACCTGACCCTTGCGCGCTCGTCCTCGACTCTTTCGGGCGGCGAGAGCCAGAGAATAAGGTTAGCTACGCAGAT
This sequence comes from uncultured Clostridia bacterium, assembly GCA_947625125.1. Taxonomy (GTDB): domain Bacteria; phylum Bacillota; class Clostridia; order Oscillospirales; family Ruminococcaceae; genus Faeciplasma. The sequence goes on along the minus strand of CANQNF010000005.1, from coordinate 8,992 downwards.
AGGCTCGATGCTGATGGGCGTTTTATACATCCTCGACGAGCCGTCTATAGGACTTCATCAGCGCGACAACGCAAAGCTCATCGACGCTTTGAAGCGCTTAAGAGACCTCGGAAATACGCTTATTGTCGTCGAGCATGACGAAGAAACAATGCTTTCTGCGGACTATATCGTTGACGTAGGACCCGGCGCAGGTATCCACGGCGGAGAGATAGTCTGCGCAGGCACCCCCGAGGAGATAATGGCCTGCGAAAATTCAATTACCGGGCAGTATCTCAGCGGCAAGCGCTCGATACCCGTCCCCGAAAAAAGAAGAAAGGGCACCGGGAAATTCTTAAAAGTCATCGGCGCCAAGGAGAATAATTTAAGAAATATCGACGTTTCCATTCCGCTTGGGACATTTACCTGCGTGACCGGTGTCTCGGGTTCCGGCAAGTCCTCATTAGTTAATCACATTATCTATAAAGAGCTTGCCAACAAATTAAACCGGGCCCACACCGTCTCCGGCGAATTCAAAAAAATCGAGGGACTTGAAAATCTCGACAAGATAATAAATATCGACCAGTCGCCGATAGGCAGGACTCCGAGGTCGAATCCCGCCACCTACACCGGCGTTTTCGACGACATAAGAAACCTCTTTGCGATGACCCAGGAGTCGAAAATGAGGGGATATTCCGCCGGGCGCTTTTCGTTCAACACAAGAGGCGGCCGGTGCGAGGCATGCTCAGGCGACGGCATTTTAAAAATCGAAATGCACTTCCTGCCGGACGTTTATGTTCCCTGCGAGGTCTGCAAAGGAAAGAGATACAACCGTGAAACCCTTGAAGTCCGCTACAAGGGTAAGAATATCGCCGAGGTTCTTGACATGACCGTCGAAGAAGCATGCGCTTTCTTTGAGAACATGCCGAAAATATACCGCAAAATAAAGACGATGCGTGACGTTGGCCTCGGGTATATCAAACTCGGACAGCCCTCCACGACCCTTTCAGGCGGCGAAGCCCAGAGAGTGAAGCTTGCGACCGAGCTGTCAAGGCGCGCCACCGGCAGGACGATATATGTGCTTGACGAACCCACCACCGGACTTCACGCCGACGACGTTTCAAAGCTTATAGATATGCTCCAGCAGCTCGCCGACGCGGGCAACACTGTTCTTGTAATAGAGCATAACCTTGATGTGATAAAGTGTGCGGATTATATAATCGACCTCGGGCCCGAGGGGGGAGTCCGCGGGGGAACGATAATCGCCACCGGCACGCCCGAGGAAGTCTCGAAAAACGAGAAGTCTTTCACCGGGCAATACCTCAAATTCGCACTGAACGGATATAAAAAGAAGTGACTGCGTGCAGGCTCGGAGGCTCCGCTGCCTGCTTCTGACCAAAAATCGACTGCGCCCCACCCTCCCACCCCTTTCGCTCCGCCTCCTCGCCTGCTGTCCCATCCCAAACATAAAGGAGAATTCATCTATGCGACTCATCATCATCCGCCACGGCGACCCCGACTATTCCATCGACAGCCTGACCGAAAAGGGCTGGCGCGAGGCCGAGCTTTTGTCCGAAAGAATATCAAAGCTCGACGTAAAGGCGTTTTACTGCTCGCCCCTCGGCCGCGCCAAGGACACCGCAAAGGCTACGCTTGAGAAGATGGGCAGAGAGGCCGAGATATGCGACTGGCTGAGAGAATTTTACTATTGCAAGGTCAAGGTCCCCGGCCGGGACGAGCCGGAGATCTGCTGGGATTTCCTGCCGAGTTTTTACACCAAGGTCGACGAGCTGTACGACCCCGTGAAATTCAAGGAGCTTGATTTCATGCGCGAGGGAAACTACCCCGAACTCTATAAAATCGTCGCCGACAGCCTCGACGCGCTTTTGGAAAAGCACGGCTACAGGCGAAACGGCCGCTATTACGAGGCGATAGACCCGAACCGCGACACGGTGGTGTTTTTCTGTCATTTCGGCATAGAATGTCAGATCTTAGGGCATATCCTCGGCATTTCTCCCGTGATTCTGGCTCAGAATTTCTGCGCCGCTCCTACGTCGGTGACGACCCTTATAACCGAGGAGCGCGAGCAGGGGATAGCGATATTTAGGTGCCAGAGCTTCGGGGACATATCCCATCTCTATGCGGCAGGGGAGGAGCCCGCATTCGCCGCAAGATTCTGCGAACGCTTTATAGACGAGGACGAGAGGCACTGAAAGCCGAATAAATGCTAAAAAAGCATATCAGCCCGTTATCGGACCGATATGCTTTATTTTTATGTCATTTTCCTCCCCGAAAGCCGGAATTTATCTGACCTTGATTTTGCTGACGACCCCTCCCGAGAGGCTTATCTCCGCAGTCCAGCCGCCGTCTTCCTCGGCCGCCCTTAGAGTGATGACCGCGTCGTCCTCAAGCTTTACCCCGGAAATTTTCAGCAGCTCAAGCGCCGCTTCTTTATCAAGACCCACGAAAACCCCGTTTACGCTAAGCCCCAAAGGAGCCGCCCCAGATGCCGAATCGATGCCGGTGAGCTCGCCGTCCTTAAAGTGGGCTTTGCTTCCGTCTTTGGTGATAACGCTGCACGTTTTCTCGCCTATCTCTGCGCCCATCGCCTCCAAAAGCGCCTTGACTCCGCCGTCCCTGTCGGGATAGGTTATCTCCGAGCCGACGACTGCGGCCCTAAGACTTCCCGCGGAATATGAAGCGCTGACCGATTCCCTCGGTGCGTCGAGCCCCTGAGAGAGGTCTATCGCCCTGACGTTGATTTTTGCAAGATTTCTCTTGAGGTATCTCGTCAGCTCGTTCACCGCGGCTTTCTGCGCATATTTTTCGGGATTATTCGAGGAGGTTGTATAAACGCTTGATTCTTCGGGTGCAAGACCCATGTTCGTGTCGCCGGGGTCGATGTTGTTCCCAAGAGGCGAGACGACGTGGTATGCTAAGTCTATCCCTCCGACATTGTAAATTTTATAGATAAGACAGTTGTCCGCCGTGAGAGTTCCGTCGCCGTTTTCGGTTACTCTTGCGATATATTCGCCGCTTAAGACCGGCTGGCCGTCGAGGGCGCGCATGTTCGTCCCGAGGCCGAGCATAAGCCTTGTCTCGCTTACCGATTCCGAGTTAAGATAGTCGTAGCTTATCTTTATTTTATAAAGAGTTTCGCTGCTTTGGTCCATCATTATCCCGGACGCCGCACTCGTAAGCTCGCTTGCATCATATGCTTTTTCAATGCGAAATCTTATAAGCCCCATCTCGGACCCTTCGCCTATGCAGAGATCCCTGTAGCTGTAGTAGTCGGCATACGGCTCAGGCTTTTCCGTTGCAGGCTCCACCGCCATCACTTCCGTCTCGGGCTCATCCGACGCTTCCTCTAAAAACTCTACCTCCTCGTCGAAATTTATCGCCTCTTCGACCTCTTCCACATTGTCGACCTCTTCCACATCCTCATCCTCGGCTATCTCGGGAGCTTCCACGGGAGCCTCCACGGGAGTCTCGGGCGATTCGGTCGGCCCGATGCCGGAGCTTTCGGAGCCCTGCGACGGCAGGTGCAGCTCGTTTTCGCCTGTGCCCGTCGTCGGAGCGGCTTCGTTTTCGGTGTTCCCTTGTGCGGAGGGCGACTCTTTCTCAGCCAAAGCCCCCGGCCCCGGTGCCGGCGCCTCTGTCTCGTCTATATTCTGAGCCGCGGGAGCGTTTTCCGGCGTATTATTTTCATATGGCACAGCGCTCCTGAACGCATATAAAACGCTCTCCACGGTGGTAGGACTAAGCCCGTCGGGACTTCCTGTATCGGTGTTTATATAGTCGTCGCCGTTATAGTCGCCGTCGTAATTTTCGCTTGCGTTTTTGGAATATTTAGTATTTTCCTCCGGGTCATAATTCGTCGCCGGGACTGTGTCCGCAGGCTGCGGGTCGTACTCGGCGTCATCCGACTCGGGAACCTCGATATCCGCTTCTTCATCCGGCAAATCTTCATCCGGGACGTCGTACGTCTCCTCCGATAAGTCGTCCCTGGCCCCGCCGTCGATATATAACGCGGGAGCCTCGGCGGGATCGGCGTTCTGATTGCTTTGCGCATCGCCGACCTCGACCTCATCCTCCACAGTCTCCGGACTTGCTTCGGCAGTCGCGTTGTCGGATTTCGACGGGATGTTTTTTATGGCAAGTATTCCGGCCGTGGACGCGACTACCAGAAACGCAGCCGCGACCGCCGCATATTTTGCATATTTCTTTGAAAACCTCACCGGCCCGCTCACGGTTATCTCCGGCTCGCTTTCCTCGCGTGAATTATATTCTTCGAGCATTTTCGCCTTGAGAGCTTCCTTGAATTCCTCGCTAAGACGGAGAGAGCCGACTTCTTCGATATATTCATTTTTCTTCATAGTCAAACTCCTCCTTTAAAATATTTTTAAGGCGTTCCCTTGCCCGCTTTAGAATCGAGCCTATCGTGTTCTGATTCTGACCCGTCATCTTAGAAATCTCGGCAATCCTGTAGCCCTCTATGTAGTAGAGATACACCGCCGTTCGGTATTTTTCGGGCAGTCTCATCACCGCCGACAGAACCGGATGCTCCTCAAATTTTTCCTCATACCCGGCCCTCGCTTCATCTATATCGGTCTCGGGATGAGAATACTGTTTTCTGTTATAGGTGGCGCACATATTCAGCGTAACTCTTATAAGCCATGCTTTTTCGTGCTCGTCCGATTCAAAATCGGGGAGCGCCCGCATCAGCTTAAGAAATACCTCCTGAGTAATATCCTCGGCATAGTGCTTGTCGCAAAGCGCGTGATATGCCGTACGGTAGATCATATCGGAATACCGCTCGACAACCTTGGATATGTAGACGTTTATATCGTATGGCACAGCTTCCGGAACTCCTTTCCGCCCTCAGACTCGTTTCATATGTAATACGAATTTCCGAGGCAAAATATTGCACTTCTTTTAAAAAAAATTTAAAATTTTTATTTTATATACTATATATTACAGCATCAAAGCGGAAAAGTAAAGCAAATTTGCCGAAAAATGATAAAACTTAATACAATATTAACATTTGAAGTATTGACAAAAGTAAAAAAATATGTGACAATTATTATGTAACTTTATGTGCGGGAATATGTGCCCGCGAACGGATGTGTGTTTATATGGACATTAAAAAGGTTCTCGTTGACGGCCACTACGGTACCATCAACCTAAATCTTAAGCAGATGATCTCAAAGCGGGACGACTTGGAGATAATCTGGCTTGAAAATACAAAACAGGTAGCCCACGAACAGCGGGTCGCCCTTTTGAATTCCGCAGATATAGTGATACTCTGCCAGTCCGCCGAGACTGCCGTCAACACTGTTCCCCTTATAACCAACCCCGATGTAAAAGTGATAGACACCTCAAACGCGTTCCGTCTTTCATCGGCATGGGTATACGGCTTCCCCGAGCTCGGCAGGGACCAAAAGACCGGCATAGACCAGCGCCGTAAGATCTCCGAATCAAAAAGGACCGCTCTCCCGGCGCCCATAGCCGTCGGTTCGGCGATGATAATAAACCCGCTCATCAAGGGCAAGATAATGGCGCCCCATATTCCGCTTTATATTAACAGCATAGTCGGCTACTCCTCGGGAGGGGCGAACATGATAGCGCTGTACGAGGACCCGGGCAGGCCGAGAAGCTATTCATCGGCGAGGCAGTACGCCCTCGACCAGACTATTTTGCAGCAAAAGGAGATCATGCACGCCTGCGGTGTGTCTTACCGACCGAGCATAAACCCGATAATCGACGACTATCCCAACGGCATACTCGTGACCGTTCCCATGCATTTAAGATCGCTGCAAAAAAGGCTGCACTCCCGCCAGATCTGGGAGACCATGGCGAGATTCTATGAAAAAGAGCCGCTTATAGAGGTTAAGGACTTCGACACGTCCATAGATTCCCTCGGAGGATTCTTGGATTCCGGGGGCATGGCGGGCTCCAACAAGGTACAGATCTTTGTGTTCGGCGACAACGACATATGCCTTGCCGCCGCACGCTTTGACAATCTCGGAAAGGGAGGCGCGGGCGCAGTCATACAGAACATGAACCTCATGCTCGGCATTGAGGAAACAAAGGGAGTTATTTAAAAGTCACCGCCGGGGAGACCCGTACGCATATATTGACCCAAATTTACAGAAAAGGAGAATTATAGAAATGCGTATTCGCAGATGAACTTCTGTGACCTGTGATCCCGTCGGTCATAGAAGTATCCTTGATCGGGAAAGACCTGAAAAGGAGGCTTATTTATGGCTGAAAATAATTTTGAGAACGTATTTATCAAGGGCTCCGAAAGCGAAAGGCTGCCAAAGGTCATAATTGCCGCCGTAGATACCGGCGAATATGACGTTGAGCGCTCGCTTGCGGAGCTCAAAGAACTCATAAGAACAGCAGGCGGCGAGACCGTCTGCGAGGTGGTGCAAAGGCGCGACGCGCCCGACTCTGCGACGGCTCTCGGCTCGGGAAGACTTGAGGAGATGAAGCAGCTCGCCGAGGACTTCAACGCCGACGCCGCAGTCTTTGATATGGAACTCACCGCCGCACAGATAAGAAATATCGAGGATGTTCTGGACATCGAAGCGATAGACCGCACCATGCTGATACTCGACATTTTTGCCCAAAGAGCCGTTTCGAGCGAGGGCAAGCTTCAGGTCGAGATAGCGAAGTACAAATATCTTCTCCCGAGGCTTTCTGGAATGGGCAAGGAGCTTTCAAGAACGGGCGGAGCCGTCGGCATGAGAGGCGGTCCGGGCGAGACGAAGCTTGAGCTTGACAGGCGGCATATCCGTTCCCGAATCGGCACTCTCGAGCGCGAACTCAAGGAAATCGAAGCGCGCAGGGATATACAGCGCAAACGCCGTAAAAAGGACGGTATTCTTACCGCCGCCATCGTCGGCTACACCAACGTCGGAAAGTCCACGCTGATGAACGCTCTGACCGAGGCGGGCGTGCTCTGTGAAAACAAGCTCTTTGCCACTCTTGACACGACGTCGCGCTCTATCATTCTTCCCGACGGCCGAAGCGTGCTCCTGACCGATACCGTCGGTCTTATCAGCAGACTTCCCCATAATCTTGTCGAAGCGTTCAAATCCACCCTTGAGGAGGCCGCAAACGCCGACGTGATACTCCACGTCTGCGACAGCTCGAGCGAGGACATCGAGCTTCAGACCAAGGTCACGAGGGAGCTTTTGTCGGAGCTCGGCTGCGACGGAATACCCGTCGTGACGGTTTTAAACAAGTCGGACATTTCCGGCTGGAGCGATAGGATGCTTCCCGAGGGAACGGTTTTGATATCCGCAAAGGAGGGCAGGGGACTTGACAGGCTTTTAGAGGCCCTGCAAGCGGCTCTCCCCGAGACCGCAAGAAGAATGAAGCTTCTTCTGCCGTTTTCCGAGGCGGGGCTTTTGGCAAGGATACGCGCCGACGGAAAAATATATTCCGAGGAATATACCCCCGACGGCATAGCCGTAGACGCGCTCGTCGATATAAAGCTGATAAAATCCGCCGAACCCTTTGCGGCTGTGTAAACCAAAAGCGGTTTGGATGGCATAAATGCGATTTTTTGCAATCGAAATCAAGACGAATCTTTTACTGTGATGTAAAGGTATATTTTGCAACGATCCCCGCGCACAAATATCTGCACATCAGAAATTACGAAAGCAACGGTTACTGGGATTTCCGGGAAAAGCAGAGCCGTATCCCGGGGCGGGACTGTGCGACGATCTGCGGGCTGCTTGACAGTATCAAGGGAAAGCTTGACGATATGAGCGGCACAGACGCCAACGGCGGAAGCGGCCGGATAATGGCGTATATTAACAAACCCACGGGCAGAATTTGCAGTTGGGGAATTCCGCTTGCGGAAAGCTACGGCGTTCGGCTTCCGGCGGATTACTGCGGCGAAATTCCGAAGCAAATGCAGATTATGGACGTCCTGGAGGGAGAGTACATCGTATTTGAACACGGCCCGTTCGACTATCAGTCGCAGAATTGCAATGTTGAGCAAAAAATCGAGGACGCAATGAAAAGCTTCGATTATGCCGCGTCCGGCTATTGCCTCGATACAACGCCCGGCAGAGTGTTCTATTTTTATCACGGCCCCGAACGATTCCGGAAATATGTCAGACCGGTAAAAAAGCTGTAAAAACATAAACTTATGTAAGAAAAAGCAGGCGGCTCGGGCAGTCCCGCATAAAACAGCGAAACAAAAATTTTATTGCGGTGGTCTGCCGTCATGGGTGCAAAACTAATTTCATTAGTTTACACAAAGCCATATCCGAGCAATCGGGTATGGCTTTTGTCTATTCTAAGTTGACGGAGCTGACTTCTAATGCTTAATACTCTGATTGAAAAGATAGTTATACACGAAGCTGTCAAAGGTTCTGATGGTACCAGAAATCAAGAAATTGAAATATTATACCGATTCGTGGGTAAGAATGAATAAAACACAGACGCTCGTCTTTAAGCTTGTTAAACGGTGGAGTGAGTCGGATTCAGCCATAAATTCTTAACTTTGCCCAAAGTCAAGTCCCGCATATTTTAAGCCGCGGTTTTACGGGCTGCGCAGCCAAATATCAAAAAAATTTAACGATTTAAAGCAGAGTATTGATTTTTTGAAAGAAAGCGGTTATAATGTATCGGGATGGATTTTCACGGGGGCGTCAAGGTTTCGACGGGGATCCGGGGGAAAAATAAGCGAGTAGAGACTGCGCCGAATCTCTTAAAATTGGCGCGACCTTAAATTTTAAACGACAACAATAGTTTAGAATTAGCTGCTGCTTAAGCGGCTCGTCCACCCGGAGAGGATCACGGCTCCGGCTTGGGCGTCGGTTAGTGATGAACATCGTTTAGCTTTGCCCTGAGCTGAGCGAGGAATTTTGGGCTACCGACTGCGCCGGTTTGCTTACCGACGGGCGCAGGAGGGAATTTTATGGATAAGCTGCACTCGGAGAAAGTTTTTCTGATGGGTTTTCGGACACGGGTTCGATTCCCGTCGCCTCCACCA